>VXNX01000013.1 GCA_009840385.1 Candidatus Dadabacteria bacterium | reverse complement strand
CAGCAATACGTAACCTAACAAAGCTTCTATTGGAACCATACCAACCATACCTCCTTATGAGATCATAACCGTTCCTAGCCCCAAGACAGGGGCCGCTAATTATGCTTTTATCATAGATGAGTCTTCAATGTCAAGCATTAAATTAGGGGACTATATACTATGTTATACACTCTTGGAGCGATCCTGGGCGTGGTGCTAGAAACGAGGGAAGGAAGGGTTAAGAGTAGGAAGAACCGACCGTTAATTACTTCTTCGCCAGTTCTTGATTGGAAAACTCGAAAACAAGATCATCCGGTTGTTCAGCTTGTGAAGTAAGTTCTGAGTCCCAGAATTCGTTTCCTTCAAAAGCCGTTATTGGTTTTTCTTCGTCCAAGGATATAGTTGGTTTTGTTTCTGTAATTTTGATTTCTTTAATGTTTTTCATCTCTGTTCTCCTTATCAACGTCAATTCTCAGATAAGTTATACCTGATATTTAAACTGTCTAGAAACTGGATAACAGTTTCTGAGTGTGTTCCTACGCCAACATTAAGAAATTGATGTTCCTTATTCCCCCCTCCCGGAGGAACCGGTGAAAAATCTAAAGGATAATGAACTGTTCTTGATTGTATTGCCCAAATTCTCCCTTCAACGTCAAAAGTAGGACCTCCACTTTGTCCTCTTAAACCAGGAGAAGAAGTTTCTATAAATCGAATTTGGGATGAATTTTTTTCTTTTTGTTCTGTCTCTATAACACGCGTAAATATTCCTTCGATTGGAAAAAGTGGAAAGGGTAATGCTTTAGGTGGAAGAAAAAATCTGTTGTTTTCTTTTTCGTACTCGGCGTCGAACTTGTGAAAAGGGAATCCTAATTTACAGAGAGCTTCTCCTGGGTGGAAATTAACAGTTGGATTTTTAAAAACAGGGTAATCTGATATCTGGTTTTTCTGAAAACCAAGTATCTTCCCAACAGCTAAATCTACTGTACTATTGCCAGAAAAATTTTCGATTTTCCATTCATTGTGTCCCCACCAAATTGAAAATTCTTGAACTGGGTTTTTTGGGCGAGTACCTAAAGCTTGAATTTTTTCTTTTTGTTCTTTTTTGTTGAGTTTGGAGTTTTGTTTAATTTCAGCAACTCTCGAGTCAAAGAGTTTGGAATCTTCTAACCTCCTTGCGTGTTCTATAACATGACTTGCAGTTAGAACCCATCCCTCATCGTTTAAAACTACAAAAGTTGCAATCAGGCTTTCGGTTTTACCGTTTTTTCGGTAAGAAAAAACAACTACTGGAAGGGTATACTTCATGACTGTTTTTAATGCTTTTTGAAACATGATTTCTCCTCCTTAAAAAAACGGTGATTGTACCAGGGATAACCTTGATAAACAAGATTATCTTTAAAAATGGGAACTATATACATTGTTACCCATGGGGGATACGGCATCATTGAGAGGGAATAAAGTCCAAGGCAACAGAGTTTATGCAATACCTAAGTCCGGTCGGAGGGGGGCCGTCCCTGAAAACATGCCCCAAGTGCTCCCCGCATTTGCTTGACACCACTTCGAAGCGTCTGAGTCCGAAGGAATTATCGGGAACTATCCTCACAGCATCCTCGCTTATGGGCTTCCAGAAACTCGGCCATCCGGTCCTTGAATCATATTTATGTTCGGAGGAAAAAACGGGCTGTCCGCAGCCCGCGGTCACGTATACCCCTTTTTCCTTGTTGTAAAGCAGGTCCCCCGAGAAAGGAGCTTCCGTGCCTTTTTTCCAGAGCACTTTGTACTCAAGTGGCGAAAGCTTCTTTTTCCACTGCTCGGTTGTGAGCCCCATTATCCCTTCGGGCGGCTTCTTCTCAGCCTGCTCGCCTCCCGCAGGCGAAAACGGCGAAAAAACAAGCGCCGCAACCGCAAGGATAATCAAGAATATTCCGCGCATAATCATGAAGATGACCTCTTGTTTCTCAATATAAACATCCGTGCTGTCCATGTAAAGTGTCTTAAAATCAGGTATCTAAAAACAAAACGCCCGCGCGAAGCGCTATGGAGGTAACAAGCATGCCGAAAACACTTGATGTCCTCGGAGCCTACGACGAAAAACTCATAAGAAAAATTCCCGTGACCGGAAAAAGGGAGATGCAGAAAGCACTCTCCACAGCTAGGGCTCTTGCCGATGACCCGTCAGGGAGAATTCCCCTTCCGAAAAGAATAGAGATCCTCGAGCGAACGAGGTTGTTTGTCGAGAGAAACTACGACCGCATCGTAGCGGATGCCGCCGCGGAGGGCGGAAAACCCCTCATTGATACCAGAGCCGAGATCACAAGAGCCATAAACGGAATAAAGGTGGCGATTGAGTCCCTTTCTGCCCTGGGGGGAGAGGAAATACCTATGGGCTCAAACGCGGCTTCGCTTAACAGGATGGCCTTTACCATCAGGGAACCGATAGGGGTTGTGGTGGCCATCTCAGCCTTTAACCATCCCTTCAATCTCGCCGTTCACCAGGTAATACCCGCGGTGGCCGTCGGCTGCCCAGTAATCATAAAGCCCGCGCTCAACACTCCCCTCTCCTGCCTTAACCTTCTTGAAGCCCTTTACGAAAGCGGCCTCCCGGAACAATGGGCCCGAGCAGTTGTAGTGGACGATACGCTCGCGGAAGCGCTGGCCACCGACAAAAGGGTCGACTACCTTACGTTCATAGGCTCCGCGAAAGTGGGATGGCATCTGAGGTCAAAACTCGCGCCTGGAGCAAGATGCGCCCTTGAGCACGGAGGTGCGGCTCCCGTGATAGTTGAGCGCGACGCCGACATGGCCGACATGCTCCCTCTCCTAGCAAAAGGCGGATTCTATCACGCAGGACAGGTCTGCGTTTCCGTGCAGAGGGTTTTCGCGCAGAGTTCGGTAGTTAAAAAGGTCGCCGAAGGACTAAAAAAACTCGCCCTTGAGGCAAAAGTCGGAGACCCGATGAGCGAAGAAACGCAGATAGGCCCTCTCATAAGTCCGAGGGAGGTCTCAAGAGTCCATACCTGGGTAAAAGAGGCCTTGAGGAAAAACGGGAAGCTTCTTTGCGGAGGCAGAAAAATCGGAAAGACCTGCTATGAACCGACTGTAATCCTTAATCCGTCGCAAGACTGCAGACTCTCGCGTAGTGAGATCTTCGGACCCGTTATAGCCGTCTACTCTTACGAAAAAATGGAAGAGGCCATAGAGCTCGCGAACAGTCTCCCCTACTCGTTTCAGGCGTCGGTGTTCACTAAGAACATCGACAGCGCCCTTGAAGCTGTAAGGAAATTAAAAGCGGCGTCGGTGCTTGTAAACGACCACACCGCGTTTCGGGTCGACTGGATGCCTTTTCGGGGAGCTGGACACTCGGGAATCGGAACGGGAGGAATTCCTTATACGATGCGGGAGATGACCCATGAAAAGCTTATGGTAATAAGATCATCCGCGATATGAGGAAATTGGAAGAAATTCCTGCCGGGATAAGTTATGTCCCGGCAGGAAAATATCGTCTAACTGAAATGTTCTCAGAAGCTGTACTCGTAAGCCAAGTAGTAATAACCGCCGTTAAATCCGAAAGGCGCTGAACGTCGGGAATAAGTGAAAACTCCAGGAGAATTCACTATAGGGGATCCGTCGTGATCGTATATGATACCGCCTCTTGACTGGCCGATCTCGTTTTTGTCGGGTTTTACGTCAAAAAGGTTGTTCGCTCCGATCTTAAACATTCCGACTTTACCCAAGTCCAAGCTAAGATTCGCATCGGTCAGGTACTTTGCTCCGTAAGTCTGGCTTTTTCCACCGTCGAGAACCGTATACTCTCCGTAACGGTGAACAGCAACCAGCAGGGAAGCGAATCCTTTCGAATAAGAGCCGGAAAGGGAGAAACGGTCTTTAGGCTGCCACTCTTCCACGATCGAACGGTCTTGCGCTGTAAAAAGCTCCTCGGGAAGGCCAAGCGGAAGATTCACGTCCGTGATCTCGGTTTCGTTTACCGTTCCGGCCAAAACGATCTTCAAAGTGGAATTGTCGGCAAAGGAATGATCGAAGCTCGCAACCACGTCCACCCCTTTGGTTGTAGTGTCCGCTGCATTCATGAAGAACTGACCCTGCTGTATCCCAATGCTGTCCCTTACCGATTGAGGAATAGCTTCATTGCCCTCGCTAATCCTGCCGCTTAGGATAATGCGGTCGTCAATAAGTATGTAGTAAAAATCGGTTGTAATCGTCAAAGCAGGAAGGGGATTGAACACAAAGCCGGCACTGAAATTCCTTGAGGTTTCTTCTTTAAGTTCCGGAATTCCTATCATTCTTGCCAGATCACTGTCATTACGGAAAGTTCCCACTTCAAATGCATCAAACTCTCCCGTGTCCGGATTGAGATTGAACTGCGTCGAGACGTTATTGAAATAAATCTGCTGCATGGAAGGAGCCCTAAAACCCGTGCTCGCAGAACCGCGCAAGGCAAAAGAATCGGAAAGCGCAGCTCGGGCAGAGAGTTTTCCGTTAAAGGTGTTTCCGAAATCGCTGTAGTTCTCGTAGCGCACCGCAGGACTTAAAAGCAGCATCTCCCCTACGTCAAATTCCGCGTCGGCGTAAGCGGAAAAAGCATCCCTCGTTTCTGAAAGCTCATTGCTGGGTTTGAAACCGGGAAACACCTGTATTCCGGGAGACCCTCTACCTCCGGGACCATCGTAGTCTTCATATGAATACGCTTCACCGGCTTCTATTTCATATTCCTCCCTTCTGTACTCACCTCCCCAAGCGAGATTTCCAAACGTAAAAGGAGTCGTAAAATCAAGATTCACGGTGTGCTGAAAAAGCTTCAACTCTCCCGCGTCGGCAGACAATGGAATTGAGCCGGTGTAATCCACGTCGGAGAGACATTGCTCCGCTTCACCGGTATGACACCTGACCCATGAGGCGTTATGGGAATCAGTGATTTCGAAGGAAAAAGTGTTTCCGCCCACTACATAACTCGCGTCCATTTTGACGCTGTCGGTAAGGTTTCCCTCGAAACCCGCACCGAACGCGATATCATTTATACGGGTGTTGATAAGAGGAAGAAAACCATCCGGGTAATCTGATCCGGCGGGGTTTCTGTCAAGCTGATTTGCCCTTCTGTAAAAACCTCCGCTCTCATTTTCCCTTGTGGACAAGTCAAAGAAGCTGTATACCTCCCCGTCCATAAAATCCACCGGTCCCCTCATGTTGAGCACGAAGCTTACGTGGGTGGAGTCAGCATCACCTACCCGGAACCTGTCCCTGTCAAAAGCGCGCTCGGGGTCGTTCACGCTACTGGCCGAAAGCGTCCGCGGACCGCTCAGGCTTCCGCACGGTGCCGTATTTCCGTTCTCGTCAAGACATTCGCTGCCCGGATACTGAATATCTCCCATGACCCCAGCCCTGTTGGAGGAACTTCTGTCCCTTACTTCAAGCGTAGCGTTCACGACGCTTTCGCCGCCAAGTGAAAAACCCTTGTTTATGCTCGCGACCACGGTTTCTCCGTCTCCTTCGTAAAGTTGTCCCACAGATGCCGCGACCTTACCATCGTAGCCATCCTTAAGGATTATGTTTATAACGCCGGAGATAGCGTCTGAGCCATACTGGGCTGAAGAACCGTCCCTCAGAACTTCGATTCTCTTTATCGCACTTACCGGAATTGTGTTCATGTCAACGCCCGCCGTACCACGTCCGACGGATGTGTTTACATGTATAAGGGCGCTTTTGTGGCGGCGCTTTCCGTTAACCAGCACCAGGACCTGATCAGGTCCCAAGCCCCGAAGCGTAGCGGGACGGAGAGCGTCCGTTCCGTCGCTTATGGTTGAGCTTGAAAAGTTAAAAGACGGTATGAGTTCCTGAATAACCCTGCCTACCTCGGTCTGTCCGGTGGCGACAATTTCCTCTTCGGTTATGACATCAACCGGAACCGGTGAATCCGAAACGCTGCGTTCCTGAAAACGGCTGCCGAGCACCACCAGCTTTTCAAGTTCGTAAGACTGCGCCAAGGGACTTAACAAAGCCGCGAAAAGCAACGCTGTAAGCCCTGTAATAATTCCTTTCTTCATCTTGATCCTCCATAACTCAAACAATGCAGATTTCCGATTATAACACAGAACACAGCATAGTTTAAACCCCTAATATCTACGGGAAAACAAAAAATCTAGGAGTAATTACCGTTCTTTACAAATCCTAAGAAAGACCATCGCGGAGCAAGTGCGGACGATCGGATTTCATTCAGGCGCAATGGGTTTTTCCGGCGTTTGAAACATAAGTACATTGCTTTATACTTTCAGCCTGATCATGGAAACAGACCTAATTCGAAATTTCTCTATAATAGCCCACGTCGATCACGGCAAGTCAACTCTCGCCGACAGGCTCCTTGAGTTCACCGGCACCCTAAGCGAACGCGAGAAAACCGAGCAGTTCCTGGACAACATGGAGATAGAGAGGGAAAGGGGAATAACGATAAAAGCTCAGGCGGTCAGGCTCAAGTACAAGGCTGACGACGGCAGAACATACGAATTCAACCTTATAGACACTCCCGGGCACGTCGATTTCAGCTATGAAGTGTCGCGAAGCCTGATAGCGTGCGAGGGAGCTCTACTGGTCGTTGACGCCTCCCAGGGAGTTGAGGCCCAGACGCTTGCCCACGCCTATCTGGCCGCCGACTCCGGGCTTGAACTCGTCCCCGTCGTAAACAAAATAGACCTGCCTTCCGCAGAACCCGACAGGGTGAAAAAAGAGATAGAGGACATAGTCGGAATCTCCACAGAAGATGCCGTTTTGGCAAGTGCCAAGGAAGGAACCGGCACTAAGGAAATACTGGAATCGATCGTGGCGCTCATACCACCCCCGAAAAGCCCCGAGGACTCAAGGCTCAAGGCGCTCATATTCGACAGCTGGTTCGATTCGTACCAAGGCGTCGTGATGCTGGTAAGGATATACGAAGGAACCGTAAGACTCGGCATGAACATCAAGCTAATGGCAACCGGCAAGAAATACGAAGTCAGGAAAATAGGCACGTTCGCTCCGCAGGCAACGGAACTTGAGCAGCTAGGAGCGGGACAGGTCGGATTCATAACTGCCTCGATAAAGGAAATCGGCGAAGCGGGGGTCGGGGACACAATAACGGCGGCCGATTCCCCCACTGAAAAGCCCCTTGAAGGATTCAAGGTCATAAAGCCCATGGTCTTCAGCGGACTCTACCCGATCGACACGGGAGATTACGACAAACTGAAAGAGGGACTCGAAAAACTCAAGCTAAATGACTCGTCTCTCGTTTACGAACCGGAGACATCGCTTGCGCTCGGATTCGGATTCCGCTGCGGTTTTCTTGGACTTCTCCATATGGAGATCGTGCGGGAGAGAGTGGAGAGGGAATTCGAAGTAAATCTCATAACGACCGCCCCCACGGTCATTTACAGGGCCATTTATCCGGGAGGAAGGGAAGTGTATGTCGACAACCCCAGCGAACTTCCGACCGGAGACCGTTCCGCCCGACTCCAGGAACCTTACGTGTTCGTGTCCGTTCATACCCCTTCGGACTATCTTGGACAGATATTCGAGCTTTGTGAAAAAAGAAGGGGAATACAGAAAAATCTGAGCTACGTGACCGAAAACAGGGCCATAATCGAGTACGAACTCCCGCTTGCGGAAATAGTCTACGATTTCTACGACACTCTAAAATCCGTCACCAAGGGGTATGCCTCGATGGACTACGAACCCGCGGGATACAAGGACTCGAACCTCATAAAGCTTGATATCCTCGTTAACGGAAACCCGGTTGACGCGCTCTCGATAATTTCCCACAAGGACAAGGCATACGAGAGGGGGAGGGAACTTATAGTGAAGCTCCGCTCGCTAATTCCCCGCCAGCTCTACGAGGTGGTCATACAGGCGACGATCGGAAGCCGGGTGATAGCCCGCGAATCGGTAAAGGCGATGAGAAAAGACGTTACCTCCAAGTGCTACGGTGGAGACGTCACCAGGAAAAGGAAGCTTCTTGAAAAACAGAAAGAGGGAAAAAAGAGGATGAAGCAGGTAGGCAGGGTGGAGATACCGCAGGAAGCTTTTCTGGCCGTGTTAAAAAACGACTGAAGGTAAAAACGGCTTCAGTCCATCGCCCTCATCATCATCTCCGTGATCACACGCGTGGCGCCGCTCACAGCGTCCGGATCTGTTCTCACGTTAAGAACCGCCGGAAGCCCCGAAGAAAAGGCCCTTTCCAATGCTGGGGTCAGGTCTTTTATGTTTTCTATCTTCTCTCCGTACCCGCCCATCGCTTTTATTATTTCGTGAAAATCCACAAAACCGAGATCCACGCCCTGGGTCGCTCCCGCATCCGGATAGGTTATCTCTATCTGGTGCTTGGTCATTCCCCACGCGGAATCGTTGCAGACCACAGCTACAAACGGGATGGAGTGTCTCACGGCGGTTTCCATCTCCATGAAGTTCATGGCCACGGCTCCGTCCCCGGTCACAAGAGCCACGGGCTTTTCGGGAAAGGCCACCTTTGCCCCGAGGGCGAAAGGAACTCCGACGCCCATGCACCCGAGCGGGCCTCCCTTTAAGTAATGTCCAGGTTTTCTCACTTCGGATGAAAGGTCGGTCCATGACTGGCAGTCCCCGCCATCAACCGCGATTACCCCTTCTCCCCCAAGGTAGTCAGAAACAGTTTTTGCTACCGCGGCCGGGTGGATTCCTTTCGATTTGGAAACGGTCCGGCGAAACGCCGCGCGGGCGCGGGACCTTGCGGAGCGGGCCTCCTTCATCCAGGAACTGAAATTGAGACTTGCCTTGTTTTCCCGTGCGTAGAGATTAGCCTTTGCGAGAAAAGAATCGAGATCGCAGACGACCCCGAGATCGGCCGGGCGGTTCCTTCCTATTTCCTCTGGGTTAATATCCACCTGTACCGTTTTGGCATTAGGGTTTATGGTGTTTCCGAACCCGGCATAGATGCTGAGCCTTATGCCGAGGAGGATTACAAGGTCCGTATTCGCGCTTATTTCCCTGAATCCCCCGGGACTTGCCGGGGAAGCGGCCCCGAAGCAACATTTGTGGTTGTCCGGCAGGATGCCTCTTCCCATGTTAAGCGTGAAAAAAGGCGCCCCGAGTCTTTCTGCGAATTCCAAAATACTTTGCTCGGCCCCAGAATACCACCCGCCGCTTCCGACAACCACAACGGGCCTTTTCGAGGCGGAAAGCAACCGGAAAAACTCCGATATCTTGCGCTCAGGCGGTTCGCAGTCCGTATCGGGAACGGGAGCCCTCGCAGGGGAAGCTTCCCTCTCGTCGCAGCTCGGATAGAGAACCTCGTAGGACATTCCAAGGTACACGGGCCCCGGCCTGGCAGAGATTGCGGCTCCGTAGGCGGCCGAGACGTACTCTTCGAGTCTTCCGACTTCGTAAACCGTCCTAGCCCACTTCGTAACGGGTCTTACGATCGCTTCCTGGTCTATTTCCTGAAGGGACATTCTGTCGTTCTCCTCGATCCCCGAACGTCCCGAAATCAGCATCATTGGAGAATTGGCAAGGTAGGAACCCGAAACACCCGTAAGGGCGTTTGTGAGACCGGGGCCCGCCGTCACAAGGCATATCCCCGGCACTCTTCTGAGTCTTCCGTAGGCATCCGCCGCCATTGCGGCTCCCTGCTCATGGTGGGTGTCGACAAGCCTTATGCCGAGATCCGTGCAGGCCCTGTAAACAGGGTTTATGTGTCCCCCTCCCAAGGTAAAGACATCCCTCACTCCCAGGTCGTAAAGAGCTTTGGAAACCAAGTATCCGCCCTGTAGTCTCGCCATGAATGGTTCTCCCGTAATCAAACAAACCATTATTTGGCGGGAAATACAACCCGGAGAAAATAAAAAATTTCTTCCTTGAGTGGCCCCGGATGATGATTAATATGGAACTGTGGAAGGGAAAACGGGGATAAAAAATCCATTTAAACAGAGGTAAAAACAATGAAATATGCGGTAAATCTGTGGGAGCCGGCTAACGTCTTTCGTAATTTCGCAAGCGTCTTCCCAAGGGTTTTTGATTCCGATGCGGCGGAGAGTGGCCGGAGTCCGAGAGTTGATATCTTTGACGACGGAAACAATTTCGTTTTATCGGCGGAATTGCCCGGGGTAAGCAGGGAAGACCTCGACATAGACGTAAAGGACAACCGGCTTATGATAAAGGGAGAAAAAAAGCTTGAGAACAAGACCGAAAAGGAAGGATATCTCAGGGTCGAGAGATCCTACGGAGCGTTTGAGAGAAGTTTTTTTCTTGACGACAACATAGACAGAGAAAACATAAAAGCCGAGTACAAAGACGGCGTCCTGCACCTCACGCTACCGAGAAAGCAGGATGAACCTTCAAAGAAAATAGAGGTGAACTGATCAAAAAAAGGGGGGCGTCAAGCGACGCTCCCCCTTTAATTGTCTAAGCTAAAACACCAATCCGCTCTGCGGAGGTGCCTTAGTCAAAAAACATCTCTAAAAACTAAGACCGAATGTCGTTCCGTCTGCTCACTGCACGGCCTCCGAAAGATACGGTAAAAAGCAATGCAGACACTATCAACAGCAGGTTGAACGCATTATTCCGAGGAGTACTGCTGCTTCCCGCCGCAATTGCACAACCTCCTCCGCTAACAGAAGTGACCTCCTCAGGCTCCATTGGCTCAGGCTCCATGGGTTCAGGCTCCATTGGCTCGGGTTCCATGGGTTCAGGCTCCATTGGCTCGGGTTCCATGGGTTCAGGCTCCATTGGCTCAGGCTCGTCATCCGTAACTATTCGGCATCCCGAAGGCGGGGCACCTGTTTTCGGATAAATACCGGAACCGAAAATAACACCCGGAGAACCCATGGGTGGGTTTATTCCCAAGTACTCAAAGGGATCCACAACGTAGCTAGTTTTCCAGGAGTCACCAGGGGCCTCTCCTGCAATGCGGTTTCCATTCTCATCGCGGTTGTCGTCATTCATTACGGTCGGATCATCCCAGCAATACCGAACAATGCCGGCGTTACTGGGAGTCTCTATCTCGTCAGTAATTTCCTCAAGGACATCTCTTCCGTCCGCGTCCCTGGCATCCAGAGTAGTGCCCTCAACACTTGGCTCTGTTCCATGATAAAGCATCTCTCCTTGATCATTCATAATAAAAAGGTATATGGAGCCCGACTTCCAATATCCGTCTGCTCTACCAAACACCTCATGGAAAGGTTGTTCAAGGTCGCAAACATCCTCTAAGGCTATACTAGAAAATTGAGGTATGAAACCCTTTATCTGGGACGTAGGAAGGCCTGGAAGAAGGGCATTAATCGTTTGCCCATCAAACGTGCCAAATCCCGGAACAGTAATTGTATGACCGGTAAAGTCACAGTGATGCTTCATGATAAAGTCTATGTAATAGGCATCGACCGCCTCTTTTACAAACTGTTCAAGCTGCGCTTCGGTTTCTACTTGATCCGCCGTTATACTAGGTTCTTCGTCATGGGTGGCATGCACAAAATCCGCAGTACCGAAAAAGACAACAGCAAGTGCCAGCAAACATGAAAAAAGGCCCGCAAGCATCGCGGTCTTAAAAGCTGTGTTTCTCATTAAGATTTTCATTATATCCTCCTTATTGATTCAGTCAGGTTAAACTCTAGGAACCCATGCTCTCGCCGGGTCACCTATAGAATTTATTTTCCAATTAAAACAAAAAAACAAAAGGACTGTCAAGTACTAAACAAAACAAAACTGCGTGTAAACCCCTCTGGGTTGCGGCCATGATAATTTGACCCGTAAGTCTTCCGTGGCGAAAAGACCTTTCCGCTTTCAAATAACGACCGGGAAAACCGGTGACCTCGGCCGTTTTTTGTCCCGAGATATTTGTCTTCAGGCAATCTGATTTCAGGCCGAGCACGTTATCGGCCGCCGCCAAGCAATTGATCCATGAAGTCTGCGAGGCCGGGACGGATCGCTTGTTATGAAGAAGAAACTAAAGTAAATTTTCTTCCGTATGCTGGAGATCAATTCTAGCTCTGAAATAAAGCTTTCCGGCACCGATATATACTTTGACTCAAAACGGGCCGTGCCGCTTTCTTTTGTTTCAAGCGCAAACTTCAACAAACTTCCCCGAAGCGAAAAAATCATAGCTACGCCCGAAACGATAAAGCTTCTGGGGAAAAAAATTAAAGACTCCGCGGCTCTTTCTTCCCCTTACGGAAAACCTTTCACTCTGGGCAGCTACTCGATTGAGCTTATCCCATCGGGACAGATGCTCGGGGCGGCGCAGGTAGTCGTCGAAAAAGACGGGAAGAGAATCGTTTACGCGGGCGGTTTCAAGCTTAAAAATACCGCCACTGCGGGTTACGCGGAACTCAGAAGATGCGACACGTTGGTTGTCGACTGCGCTTACGGAGCGCCGAAGTTCATTTTCCCTCCGCCCGAAGTAGTAATGGAATCCATATTCGAATTTGTAAACAGGACGCTGTTTGAGGACAAGATACCGGTAATCCTGTTAAACCCGATGGGAAAAGCACAGGACCTGATAATTTTTCTCGGGGAAAGGGACATTGAATTGAGCCTCCACCCCGCGATGGCCAAGACGCTCAGGCTCTATGAAGAACTCGGGGTGAAGATTCCGCCCTATGGGGGCATAAAAAGAAAGCATTTTAAAAACAATGTCATGATAGCCCCTCTTTCCTACAGGGGCTCAGCGGTCATCGAGAACCTTCAAAGAAAGAAGGTTGCGGTGATAAGCGGCCGCTCAATGGAAAACGGAACGTTTATTAGATCGGCTCTGCGGGCCGAGGTGGCGTTTCCCTTAAGCAACCACTTCGGATACGATGAGATCTCAGAGTATCTCGGCGTTTCGAGGCCCGAGAACGTGATCATAAGGGGAAACTTCGGCGACAGCTTCACGGAGGGACTCAAGAAGGACGGGTGGAACATAACTGCGTTTAAAAAACCGCGCCAGCTGGCGCTTTTCTGAGGACAAGATGCCGGTAGAAACGAAATCATTCACGATAAGCACCCAAGGCGACTGCGACATACTGGACATAACTCCTCACGTGAGCCGTGAGCTTTCCAAGGCTGAACTATCTTCGGGCACGGCCACGGTCTTTGTCGCCGGCTCGACCTGTGCCGTAACAACCATAGAGTACGAAAGCGGTGTACTCTCCGATCTTAAAGACGCATTTGAAAGAATGGCGCCAGAGGGCATGCCCTACGCGCACAACGCCAGATGGGGCGACGGAAACGGACACTCGCACGTAAGGGCCTCGGTGCTTGGACCCTCGCTTACAGTTCCGTTTTCAGAGGGCAACCCCCTGCTCGGCACTTGGCAGCAGATAGTGCTCGTTGACTTCGATAACCGCCCCAGAACTAGAAGGGTAATCATCCAGATTATCGGAGAATGACCGCGCCTTAGACGAACTTGACCGAAAAATGCGAGGGCTTGTACCTTACGTTAAGGTTAACGATAAGAGGAGTAAGCGACTCTATCATCGAGGAGATCTCTAGCGGACCCGCATCAAGCACCCTGAGATTCTTCATTTCCTCGGTAAGATTCTTGACCACTTCTTTTGCCCCCTCGTCATCCCCGCATATGACCACGTCATAATCAAGATCCTCGTCTATTTTGGCAAGCTCATTTGCGGGAAGATTGTGATAAGCGGACACAAGTCTCGCCGTTTCGGGAAGCGCATCCTTTATCTCAAGAGCCGAAGAACCCTGGGCGGGAGGATCGAACAGAAAAGTCTTGCCTTCCCTTTTCATCGAGACTACCGGGGTTACGACTATCTGATCCGTGATGCTGTCTCCGCATCCCGCTACAGTGGCCGCCGCATACTCGGGCGGAATGCTTATTATTATTATCTCGGAAGCCGCCGCGGCGTCCGCGTTGGCCATACCGTGTATGTTCGATTCTATGCCGAGTCCATCAAGCGTTTCCGCGTGACCCGCGGCTATGCCGAGCGCTTTTTCCTCGCTTCTAGAACCTATGTAGATTTCATGCCCAGCTCTCGACCACCGCAAAACCAGACCTTCCGCTATGTCTCCCGTTCCACCCAGAAGTGAAATTTTCATTTTTCAACGTCTCCTTGCATAAAAATTTTCCAGAACATCTATCCTATATGCCCGCAGAGCGTTTTTCAAGCGAGGCAAAAACCGCTATGTCGGGAATAGCAGAATTCAGCTCGTAAACCACTACAAACCGGCCGCAATCTGGAAAAGAGAGTTTACGACGGCACGCTTTATAAAAACTATCAGAAGCAGCACCACTATCGGACTCAGGTCTATTGAGCCCCCGAGGGGAGGCATGTATCTTCTGACAAAACCCAGAACCGGCTCCGTGGCCGAGTAAAGAAACCTCACTATGGGATTGTACGGGTCGGGATTCACCCAGGAGAGTATCGCCCGTCCCACTATGAGCCATATGTAGACACTAAGAAGTATGTCCACCACTTCCGCTACGGCCCTTAAAAAATTGCCTCCTAATATTTCCATGTCAGTCCTCCTCTCCTGAAAGTTCCGCGGAACGTCTTGCTGCCGATTCGACAGCAGATATTACAGCGGCCCGAAAACCACCCTGCTCAAGCGAATGAATCCCGCTTGCCGTGGTTCCCCCGGGCGATGTGACCATGTCCTTTATCTCGGCCGGATGTTTGGCGCTCTCCTGAACCATTTTCGAGGTGCCCAGAACCGTCTGCACGGCAAGATCCGTGGCAAGTTTTCTTGAAAGCCCCATTTTAACCGCTCCGTCGCAAAGCGCCTCGATGAAAATCGACACAAACGCCGGGCCGCTTCCGGAAAGAGCGGTAACGGCATCCATAACGCCTTCGCTATCAACCCTAAAGGCTTTTCCCAAAGACCCAAGGACGGTGAGAACCAGATCTTCCTCCTCAACGGAGAACCCCTCCCCGAAATAAACGCAGGAGGCCCCCTCAAGCACCAGACTCGGAGCATTTGGCATAACCCGGGCAAGTTTTATATCCCTGCCTACAAGCTTTTTTATGGAAGAGTGCTTCACTCCGGCCGCGATTGAAATGTAGAGCTTGTCTTTAGTGGCAACGTTTCTCACTTCCGTGCAGACCGCAGGAATTACCTGGGGTTTCACGGAGAAAATCACTATGTCGGACTTTTTCACCGCTTCCCTGTTATCAGGGGTAGTCGCAACTCCGTATTGCGACGACAGGCAGGAGAGCCTCTCGGGGTCTATGTCTGAGAGCGTTATGTCCTTTTTCTTAAAGCTCCCCGAGGCAAGAAGTCCCCTTATCATCGCCTCGGCCATGTTCCCCGCTCCTATGAACGCTGCCTTTTTCATTCTCAAATTCACCCGGGCCTCGGACCGAAGAGCGCCGAACCGACCCTTAGAATCGTGGCTCCCTCTTCAATCGCCACCTCGAAATCGTTGCTCATGCCCATTGAAAGCTCCTGTACGGCCGGAAATTCCCCCGCTACCTCGTCTCTCATCTCCCTAAGTCCCGAAAACCATGGCCTCCCCATCTCGGGATCCTCAAAGTAAGGAGGCATTATCATGAGTCCCTCAAGCGAAACGTTTCGGAACCGGGAAGCGCTCTCGAGAAACTCCCGAAGGTCATCCCCGCAAATCCCGTTTTTGCTCTCCTCGCCGCCGTTTATCTCCACAAGCGCCCGGACACAGATTCCGGCAGCCGCGGCCCTTTTATCAAGTTCCGCCACAAGGGCCATGTTGTCAACCGCGTGTATAAGATCCGCCTTGCCCAAAACGTACTTAACCTTGTTTCTCTGCAGAGCCCCGACAAAGTGCCAGCGAAGCATTCCGTCCGCTTGGTTCCCGGCCTCCTTCTGCTTGTCGCGAAGTTCCTGGGCGTAATTCTCCCCGAAATCACAAAGCCCAAGCCGGTTGGCCTCCAGAATCACGTCGATGGAAAACTTCTTGGAGACCGCAACCAGCTTCACCTCCCCCCGGTTCCTTCCGGATCTTCGGCACGCTTCCCCGATTCTCTCTTCCACCCAGTCTATTCTATTCTTCAAACCCATCCGGACTGAAACCTTCCACGACACCTATACCCGAGAGTACGGAAACCAGTTCAAAAAGCGGGAGTCCGACGACCCCCGTGTAGGAACCTCTTATCCACTCGACAAGACAGGACCCGGCACCCTGGATGGCGTAGGCACCCGCTTTGTCCATGGGCTCCCCGGTTTTAATGTACCGACGCATCCCCTTGCTATCAAGGGACTTCATCCGCACTTCGGTACGGGTGGCACCCAGGTAAATGACCTCTGAGGGGGATTTCGCCACGCAGAAGCCCGTTATGACCTCATGGGTCTTTCCGGAAAGTTTTTGCAGCATCGAAAACGCGTCCTCTTCGCTTTTGGGCTTGCCGAGAATCTCTCCCGAAACAGAAACGACCGTGTCGCTGCCTACGACGATTCGCCCCCGCTGCACACTCCCGGAAACGCTGAGCGCTTTTTCCCTGGCCATGCGCTTTGCAAAATCAAGCGGTCCCTCTCCCTCCCGGGCCCTCTCGCGCACCCGGGGCTCAATCACTTCGAAATCAAGACCCACTCTCGCGAGCAGCTCCCGCCTTCTCGGGGAAGAGGACGCCAGTATAAAGCTTCTGCTTTTAAGCATTTAGGGAAAACCCCTCCGGGCCGGAGCCTGAAACTTGAAAACGCGTCTTTCGCGTATACACTCATCCAAGCTCAAATGGAACTGAAAAAACTTTACCTGAAAGGTAGAAAAAGCTTCGAGAGAAACGGTTTCGAGTGCCCCGGCATAGAAACAAGAGCGATACTCGCAAGAAGCCTAGACGCAGACCCGCTGGAACTCTACGCCCATCCGGAAAGACGCGTGGGTTCCAAGCGCGCAGAAGCGTTCGAAAAACTCCTTCACAGGCGCCTCGCGGGAGAACCGCTGGCGTATGTAACCGGCGAGCGGGAATTCTATTCAAGGCCCTTTGCCGTGACGCCGGACGTCCTGATACCGAGACCGGAGACCGAAACGCTCGCGGAACTCGCCATAGAAACCGCGGGGCAGATGAAAAATCCCCGGGTTCTTGACCTCGGCACGGGAAGCGGCTGTATTGCCGTAACCGTCTTTCTTGAGACGCGAGGCTGCAGGGTCTTCGCCTCGGACGTATCCGCCGCCGCACTTTCGGTAGCGAGAAAAAACGCACGCACGCACGGCGCACGCATACAGTTTGTAAACTCCGATCTTCTTGGCTGCTTTGCAAAATCCTCGTTTGACATCATAATTTCCAATCCGCCTTACGTCTCCCAAGCGCAGTACGAGAGCCTTTCCAAGGAAATAAGGTGCTATGAGCCCCGCTCCGCGCTTGTCGGCGGAAAGGACGGGCTTGCGTATATAAGGAAAATAACTGCCGCAGCCACAAAAGCGCTTCGCGAAGGAGGCTTTCTGCTTCTCGAGATCGGAGCCGGGCAGGCGCAAAGCGTAGAAGGTATAGTTCGTGAAAACGGTTTTTCCGACATACGTTTCGAAACCGATATCGGCGATATAAGAAGGGTAGTGAAAGCGACTTGGAAAAAATAATAATAGAGGGGAAAAAGAGGCTTTCGGGAGAGATAACGGTCGGCGGAGCGAAAAACGCCGTGCTCCCCATAATGGCGGCCTGCATACTCAACGACGGGGAGAATACCATCTCGAATGTTCCGGACCTGGCGGACGTGCGGACGATGATGAAGCTCCTCGAAACCCTGGGCGCGAGATGCGAGTACACAGACGGAGAACTGCTCGTCGACTCGAGCACCATTGACCACTACAAGGCTCCCTACGATCTGGTAAAGACGATGAGGGCTTCCGTTCTGGTTCTGGGACCGCTTGTGGCCCGCTTTAAAAAAGCCGAGGTATCTCTTCCCGGAGGATGCGCGATAGGGGAGAGACCCATAGACCAGCATATAAAGGGACTTCGCATTCTGGGGACTTCCGTGCGCCTCGAAGACGGTTACGTGAGCGCCGCGGCGGAAAAACTTGAGGGAACCACCGTCCCCTTCGATCTCTCGACCGTTACGGGAACCGAAAATATAATGCTGCTCGCAAGCCTCTGCGAAGGAGAAACCGTCATCCTAAACGCCGCCTGCGAGCCTGAAGTGGTGGATCTCGCAAACGCGCTCAACTTGATGGGAGCGAAAATAGAAGGGGCGGGGACGGATATAATAACGATAACGGGGGCAAGCTCTCTCGGTCCGCTTAAAGACTACAGGGTTATGCCCGACAGGATAGAGGCGGGAACCCTGATGATAGCGGGCGCCCTTAACGAAAGCGACCTCACGATAAGGAACTGCAGATTCGAGCATCTGGGGGCGCTTACGGGAAAACTGCTCCAGACCGGGACGGAAATAGAGAAAAACGGGGATTCTATCAGAGTCCGGGGCACGGGAGAGATAAGAAGCATAGATTTCTCCACCCTTCCCTACCCAGGATTTCCGACCGATATGCAGGCCCAGATGATGATACTCATGTGCGTTGCCGACGGAATGAGCGTGATAACGGAAAACATATTTCCGCAGAGATTCATGCACACCGCTGAACTGCGGAGGATGGGCGCGGACATCAAGCTCGTGGGAAACAGCGCCGTGGTAAGGGGGGTACGGGAAATTAGGGGCGCCCCCATAATGGCGAGCGATCTTCGGGCAAGCGCCTCGCTAGTGTTGGCCGGGCTCTGCGGCGCCGGCAAAACCGAAGTGTCGAGAATCTATCATCTTGACCGCGGATATGAGAAACTTGATGAAAAGCTTCGCTCCGTAGGAGCCAGCATCTGGAGGGAAAAAGAGTGATAACGATAGCGACGCCCAGAGGAAGACTGCTTGAGGAGACCGTTGAGCTTTTCAAAAGAGCCTCGATAGACATAACGGAAATAATCGGGGATTCGAGAAAGCTCATATTCGAGTTCGAAGAGGAGGGAATCAAGCTGCTTATAGTGAGACCCACGGATGTCGCCTCCTATGTCGAGTACGGCGCCGCGGACTGCGGAATAGTCGGCAAGGACACCCTCATGGAGCAGGATTGCAATCTTTACGAACCCCTCGACCTCAAAATAGGGAAATGCAAGATGGTGGTCGCCGCTCCGAGGGGCTTCGATAAATCGGGCAAGACCTCCTTGCGGATCGCCAGTAAGTATCCGAAAATCGCAAGCGACTTCTACAACAAAAAAGGCGTAACCGCGGAAGTCATAAAACTCTACGGCTCGGTTGAGCTGGCGCCCATAATAGGCCTCTGCGACGTAATAGTGGATCTTACGGCCTCGGGGGAAACGCTTAAGAAAAACGAACTTGAGATAGTCGAAGTGGTTACGGAGATAAGCGCAAAGTTCGTCGTTAACAAGGTGAGCATGAAAATAAAGTCAAAGGAGATCAAGCTGCTGCTGGCCAAGCTTGAAAAGGCAAGGTAGGCCGTAGGCTCCTTATTTCACGGCGGCGCATCAGAAAAGCGAAAGCTGACCGGCTCCGCCCCTTCTGAAGCGGGAAACGTCAAGAGGCGCCTTTCTCCCCGAAAAGCCGAATTTTCCGTAAGCGACGCGAAAAATCCTCTCCGTCTGCTCGGCGAAAATCCCCTTCCCTCTCATCCGGACACTGTACTCAGAAGAATTAAGCTCCCCGTCCCTCATCGACTCGATCCGCCCGAGAACCTTTTTCTTCCTGCCGGGGTAGTGACGCTCGAGCCACGAAGAGAATATATCGCCCACGCCATAGGGCAGCCTGAGCATCACATAACCTGCGTCCTGAGCCCCGCGGGCCGAAGCCTCTTTCATTATGGCCGGAATCTCGTGATCCGTGAGTCCGGGAATCACCGGGGCTATAAGCACCGTAACGGGAATGCCCGCATCCGCGAGCCTAGCTATTGCTCTTAGCCTGTATTCGGGGTGCGAGGCCCGCGGTTCCATTTTTCTTGAGAGTTCGCCGTCAAGGGTCGTGACGGAGATGATCACGCTGGCGCAGCCAATTTCGGCCATGTCGGAGAGGATATCGAGATCACGGGTCACCAGATAGTTTTTAGTCACTATGCCGACCGGGTTTTGGAATTCGCGCAGGACCTCGAGGCATTTTCTCGTTATCCGAAAATGTTTTTCCGCAGGCTGATAGCAGTCCGTGACCCCGCTCATCGCTATAGGCTTAGGAACCCATTTCGCCGAACTAAGCTCTTTCCTTAAAAGCTCCGGGGCGTTCTGCTTGACGAAAATTTTCGTTTCGAAATCAAGCCCCGCGGAAAGCCCCAGATACTCGTGCGTGGGCCTAGCGTAGCAGTAAACGCATCCGTGCTCGCACCCCCTGTAGGGATTGACGCTCGCGTCAAAGGAAACGTCGGGACTCTGGTTGTAGGAGATTATGGTTTTCGTCCGGTCCCTGTAGTAAACGGTCTCGGGGACACCCTCAGCTGCAGGCGCTTCCCCGTCCGCAACGAAGTCGATCCGCTCGAACCTTCCCGCCGGGTTCTCCGGCGATCCCCTTCCTTTTATCGCGGGCTTCACTTTCAGAGTCTCCCTGAAACTAAAAAGCCCCAAAGCGGCATCAACCGCCTCGGGGCTTTTAAAACACTAAACGACTTTTTCCCTTCAGTTTATGTTCTTCGGCACCGGGTCGGTCTCAATAGCGTAGCCGGCCTTGGGAACGACGAAGTTCTTAAGCACCGGCTCATCGGAGAGGATTACCTTTTCAACAACCTCGTCCATATGCTCCACGGTGGTTATCTTAACCTCTTTTCTCACGTTCTCCGGTATGTCCTCGATATCCTTCTTGTTCTCCACGGGAATCAGCACTTCCTTCACCCTGCCCCTGTGGGCCGCGAGGATTTTTTCCTTGAGCCCTCCAATGGTAAGCACCCTTCCGCGAAGCGTTATCTCTCCCGTCATGGCAACTTCCCTGTTTATGGGCTTTCTGGTGATGGCGCTCACTATGGCGCTCGCTATCGCTATGCCGGCACTCGGTCCATCCTTGGGAGTAGCTCCCTCGGGAACGTGAATGTGTATATCCACGTTCTGATAGAACAGCCTTTCAAGCCCCAAGCGCTGCGCCCTGCTCCTCACGTAGCTCATAGCCGCGCGCGCGGACTCCTGCATTACCTCCCCGAGCTTGCCGGTCACGGTAAAATTCCCCTTGCCGGGAACGATCGAGACCTCTATAGTGAGAAGCTCCCCTCCAAGTTCCGTCCAAGCAAGACCCGTCGCGGCTCCCACCTGGTCGGTCTGCTCGATCTCCCCGTACTCGTACTTGGGAGTACCAAGATACTTGTTAACGCTCTTGGCCGTAATGTTGACCCCCTTGGTCTTTTTCTTCTCGACTATCTCCCTCGCCACTTTCCTGCATAGCGCCGCTATCTCCCTCTCGAGGTTCCTGACGCCGCTTTCCTTCGTGTACCTCCTTATAATCTGCAGAAGCGCCTCGTTCTTTATGGACACCTTGTGGTCGTTTAGACCGTGGTTCTCCTTCTGCTTTCCTATAAGGAATTTCCTGGCTATCTGGAGCTTTTCCCCCTCGGTGTAGCCCGGAAGGCGGATTATCTCCATGCGGTCCTGAAGCGCCCAGGGAATAGTGTGCAGCACGTTGGCCGTCATTATGAACATCACCTTCGAGAGGTCGTAGTCGGCCTCGATGTAATGATCGTTGAAACTTGAGTTCTGCTCGGGGTCGAGGGCTTCGAGAAGCGCTGAAGCCGGGTCTCCCCTGAAGTCCATCCCAAGCTTGTCGATCTCGTCAAGGAGAAAAACCGGGTTCACGGTTCCGGCCTTTTTCATTCCCTGTATGATCTTGCCGGGAAGGGCCCCTATGTAGGTTCTTCTGTGTCCCCTTATCTCGGCCTCGTCGCGCACACCGCCAAGAGAGGTCCTTACGAACTTGCGGCCCATGGCGCGCGCTATGGATTTGGCCAGGGAGGTCTTTCCGACCCCCGGAGGTCCGACAAAGCACAGTATCGGCCCCTTGAGCTTCTCTGTGAGAACGCGCACCGCCAGATATTCAAGTATCCTCTCCTTGGGTTTTTCAAGGCCGTAGTGATCCTCATCAAGGATCGTCGCGGCTCCCTTGAGATCAAGGCTGTCCTCGGTTTTCTCCTCTATCCACGGCAGATCAAGAAGCCAGTCGATATAGTTTCTGACCACTGTGGCCTCGGCCGACATGGAGGACATCATGCGAAGCTTGCCTATCTCTCTCTTAACCCTCTGCTCCACGTCCTCCGGAAGGGTCTTCTCCTTCAGTTTTTCCTCAAATTCGTCTATTTCGCTTTTAAGGTCGTCGCCTGTGCCGAGCTCTTTCTGTATGGCCTTCATCTGCTCGTTGAGGTAGTACTCCCTCTGGGCCTTTTCCATCTGCTTTTTGACCCTTTTCCCTATCCGCTTTTCCATCTGGAGTATCTCAAGCTCGGACTGCATCTTCTCGCAGAGCTTCTCAAGCCTCTCGAGCGGATGGATCACCTCGAGGATCTCCTGCTTGTCCGAAAGCTTCATGTTAAGATGCGAAGCGACCGTGTCGCCGAGCTTGCCCGGCTCGTCAATCGACATGAAAGTGACGAGAGTCTCGGAGGGAATCTTGGTGTTCAGCTTCACGTAATCCTCGAAAAGCTTGGTCGCCGAACGCATAAGCGCCTCAACCTCGACGCTCTCCCCCGGCGGCTCCTCTATCTCATTCACCTTCACGACGAACATGTCCTTGTGGGTGACAAAGCCCGCTATGGAGGCTCTTTTCTTGCCCTCGACGAGCACCTTCACCGTGCCGTCGGGAAGCCGGAGCATCTGAACTATCGTTCCGATGGTCCCGATTTTGTACATGTCCTCGTTTCCGGGTTCGTTCACCTTCGCGTCTTTCTGCGCCGAAAGGAATATTTCCTTGCTGCCCTTCGCCGCCTCTTCAAGGGCCTTGATAGACTTTTCCCTGCCCACGAAAAGCGGAGCCAGCATGTAGGGGTAAATAACTACGTCGCGAAGCGGAAGGAGCGGAAGAACTTTCTCGTTAACATTTACGGAATCTGACATTTTCTCCTCCTCGTAAAAAAAAGGCCTGTTTAGATTATATAATAACGATTCGGATCTTTACAAGGTCTAGTATTATACAGCATGCGGGGGATCAGGCATAATCAAGAGGGGAAATCCTTATTGGGAATTATTACCATTTAGTAGTAATTTTTAATAAACAGGTTATCATTAACACTGCAAAGCAAGAAACCAAGGAGGAGTTAAAATGATTGACAGCGACATACAGGACGCGATAAACACGCAGATAAGAAACGAATACTATTCATCCTATCTCTACCTTTCAATGGCCGCCTACTGCGAATCCAGGAACTTTCCGGGTTTCGCAAGCTGGCTACGCAAACAGAGCGAAGAGGAGCTTGTCCACGCGATGAAGTTCTTCGACTACCTGCTTGACAGGGGAGGAAGAGTAGTCCTGGAATCGATAGAGCAGCCCGCTTCCGAGTTCGGAGCTTTTGTCGAGATGTTCGAGGAGGTGCTCGAGCATGAGAGGGAGGTGACCGGGATGATAAACAATCTCTACGATCTGGCCACCTCGAAAAACGACCAGGCGACTTTGGTAATGCTTCACTGGTTCATAGAAGAGCAGGTTGAAGAGGAAAAAAGCGCCGAAGAAGTCGTTGAGCAGCTGAAACTCGCCGAAGACAGCCCGGCGGCGCTTCTGATCCTGGACAGGGAACTCGCCGCAAGAGAGGGAGAATAAGCAAAAGCGGAGCGTTTTTTCCTTGCAAGTAATTTTTGTCGGGGAAGAACCGTCTCTACCTCCCCTCTCCGGTTTCTTCAGGCAAAAATTCCACCAGTCTTTACTTTCAGTCTCCGGTATGTATTTTAGTCAGGTTTTGGATTAAAACTGTTCTCCACAGTCGGGAGAAAGGAAGCGGACAGTTGGGAATAAAGTACAACCGGCCTGAAGTAAACAGGCAGATTACAAAACAGCTCATAAACGACTACGGAGCGATTGTTTCCACTCTGATCAAGGTCTTCGGCTGCGAAAGCCTTGAGCACGTGCAGAGATCGTGCGCCAACTCCTTTGAGAAAATGAGGGCCAAGTGGGGGAAAGAAGGCATCCCCGATGATCCCCAAGGCGCGGTGTGGACTGACATAACGGAGAACTCAAGCAAGCTTTTCTGCAGAAAGATAAACTACCTCTCCAGGCTAAACGAGGGAGAGGAAAGAATCGACGTGTCGGGGTTCCGGCTCCCCTTCCCCCCAAAAGAGGAAGTGACGAAAAACCTGGTTGAACTTCTCTTTGCGCTGTCCTCCGCCCGGATAGAGAGATCCTTTCAGAAGTACCTGATACTGAACGTACTCTGCGGATTTTCGAGTTCCTCTCTAGCCAGAATACTTGAGAGAAACGAAAAGGCGCTCGAGGAACAACTCGCCTCGGAAAGAAAAAAAATAACCGAAGGAGCCGTTCGCCTGACCCGGGCCGAAGCGGAGAGAAATCTCGGGGCAGTGACAAAGAACATTTACGAGATTTTCTCTCTCGGCCAAAGCGGTCTGCGAAAAGGAACACCTTCAACCCCTTCCCTGTGTTTTTCCGCGATAAGACTGGGCGAGGCGCTGCTTGACTTCCCAGCTACTAAAAAACCCGGGGTTCATGCCCTTTTATCATTCATGCTGCTAAACGCCTCAAGGCTTCACACCATGAACGACGGTACCGGAAAACCTCTCGGGATAAAGGAGCAGAACAGGGAACTTTGGGACAGGAACATGATCAAAAGGGGATTCGAGCACCTGGCCCTGTCAGCCGAGGAAGGTGGAGAGGTCACGGAGATTCACTTAAAGGCCGGCGTTGACGCTGTGCACTCCCTGGCGGAAAAATACGGGGACACGAACTGGGACAGAATAATCTCTCTCTACGATAAATACCTGGCATGCAACTACTGTCCGCTCGTCGAGCTCCAAAAAGCAATCGCCATCTCGAAAACCCGGGGACCCGAAGAAGGTCTTGAGGCGATAAGGGACATACGCAAGGTCGAGGAACTGTCATCGAACGATCTTCTGTACTCGACTCTGGGCAATCTTCATTTCCAGCTTCACAAGTACGAAGACGCTATATCGAACTTCAATCGCGCAATCGGCCTTGCCGAAGGAACTTTCGAGAGAGCGTTCTATTCCAAAAAAATAAAGATCTGCGAAGACAGGATAAACATGTCGAAGCGCTACAGACACGGAATTTCCTTTTAAACGCTCCCCGGCCACTTAAGATGCCCGCGGACTCAATCCTTAAACACACCGTCGCACTCCTACTAGTCTTATCTATCTTGGTCACCTCCGCCCGCGCGGAACCCGGTTCCTCAAGCAGAGATACGGCGGAACCCGCGTCCCTTCGAAACGGCATGATCGTATCCGAGGAAAGGGTAGCAACTCTTGTCGGCCTCTCGGTGCTCAAGGAGGGTGGAAACGCGGTTGATGCCGCGGTTGCCATGGGATTCGCGCTTGCGGTCACTTACCCGAGGGCCGGGAATCTCGGGGGCGGCGGATTCATGCTGGTTCATCTGGGCAAAACCGGGCGGACCGTCGCCATAGACTACAGGGAAAAGGCCCCGCTTAAAGCCACGCGCAACATGTTTCTAGATGAAAAAAGAGAAGTGAACATCGAGCGGGCACGCCACAGCGTTTATTCCTCTGGAGTTCCGGGAACGGTTGCGGGCCTCTCCCTCGCACTCGAGAAATACGGGACCATGCCTCTTGAAAAAGTCATTGCGCCCGCGATAAGGCTTGCGGAAGAGGGTTTTGCGGTTTCGGCGGAACTCAGAGAATCGCTTCTCGGGGCAAAAGAACGGATGAAAAAATCAGCCGAGAGCATGGATGTTTTTTTCAGAAAGGACGGAGAGCCTCCCCGGGAAGGGGAAATCCTGAGGCAGAAGAATCTTGCGTGGAGCCTGAAGCAGATAAGCAGAAACGGGCCGCAAGCGTTTTACAGGGGGGCCATAGCGAAGAAAATCACGGCTTACATGAAAAACAAAGGCGGGCTTATAACCAAAATGGACCTGGCGTCGTATGAAGCCGTGGCAAGAGAACCCGTGACCGGGAACTACAGAGGCTACAAAATTTACTCGATGCCGCCTCCAAGCTCGGGCGGGGTTCTTCTAATCGGGATGCTCAACATTCTCGAGCACTATCCTCTCCAGCAGTACGGACATAACTCCGCCCGGTACGTTCACGTTCTCTCGGAAACCATGAAGCTTGCGTACGCGGACAGGTCAGAATATCTGGGCGACCCGGACTTCTCCCCCGTTCCCACAGAACAATTAATCTCAAAACAGTACGCAAAACGCCTCGCAAACCGGATTAATCCGGAAAAAGCGACTCCAAGCAGATACGTAAAGCCCGGCTCTCCCGTCTCTGTCCAAGACGCCAACACAACGCATTTCACGGTAGCCGACAGGTTCGGAAACGTGGTTTCAAACACGTACACGCTTAACTTCTCCTACGGCTCTGGGCTCGCCGTGCCGGAAACCGGAATACTGCTGAACAATGAAATGGACGATTTCTCGGCAAAGCCCGGGGCGCCCAACGCCTACGGCCTTACAGGCGGCGAAAAAAACTCCATAGCCCCCGGCAAAAGAATGCTGAGCTCTATGACCCCGACCATAGTGCTGAAGGATGGGGAGCTTTTTCTCGCAACGGGAAGCCCCGGGGGAAGCAGGATAATAACGTCCGTGCTCCAGGTAATCCTGAACATGATCGACCACAAGATGAACATACGGGAGGCCACATCGGCACCGAGGGTACATCACCAGTGGTTCCCCGACATCTTGTACGTGGAAAAGGAAGCGGGAGAAAATCTGGCGGCCGAGCTCCGGAAAAAAGGGTACGAAGCAAAAAGAACCGGCCCGATAGGAAGGACGCAGAGCGTATCCAGAGTCAACGGAGTTTTTCACGGGGCGGCCGACCCCAGGCATCCGGGGGGACTGGCGCGGGGGTACTGATTCACCGGAAAAACAAGTCGCCGCAAACTCATCTCAAAAACCGGTGCCATGTGGAAGATGCCGTATACAGATGGTAAAATTAATATTGAAATAAAATCCCAAGGAGTACCCCAAATGTTTCGGCGTCTGAATTTTGCACTTTTGATTGCAATACTGTTCGGGGTTGTCTACAGCGTTCAGGCCCAAACTTTTCATTCCGTCGTCGTGTTCGGCGACAGCTTGACCGACTCCGGAAATATCGCCCAGACCAGCGGCCTCCCGGCCGGCACAAGCTTCACCACAAATCCCGACCCTGTCTGGGCCGAGATAGTGGCCGAAACCTTCGGAGCATCGATAACCAATTCGCTCGCCGGCGGAACAAACTATTCCTGGGGAGGCGCCTGCGTAAATCCGACCGGCCCATGTGAGAATCCTGTGCCTACAACACACCAGCAGATTAACCAGCATCTCTCAGGGGCAAGCGCCGATCCGAACACGTTTTACATGATCTGGGGCGGCGCAAACGATATAAGCGCCGTAGCCGGGGAAAATCAGTCTGATCCACAAGGCGCACTCGACGGCGCCTTGGAAGCGGCGGAAGCGTACGTAGATCAGATCCGAGGTCTTCAGGACGCCGGCGCGCGCTACATCGTTGTTCTTAACTTGCCCGACATCGGCAAAACCTTAAACTCTCAGCGTGCCGGAGCCGAAGCTGCAGCGGGACTCTCCACCCTATCCGGCTCTTACAATGAAGCGCTAGACACGGGTCTTGCTTCTCTGGAACGCGGAATCATCCCCATAAATGTCTCCGCACTGATGGACGAGATAATTGAAGCCCCCGCTAACTACGGTTTTACCAACATTGATGATATAGCTTGCACTCCAGGTTCCAATCCCCTGCGCCCCGATGGAGGACTGGAGTCAATCGTGTGCGGTCCGACCGACTCGGGCTATCTATCGCCTCCCGACGCCAGTGAGAACTATCTTTTTGCGGACGGTTCCCATCCCAGCGGAGCGGTTCACGCTGCGATCGCAAACACGGTAACTTCCACCCTCGCGGCCCCGGTTCAGGTATCACTTGGGGGGGAGGGAGGAGTAGAGATTGCCAGAGTGCACCGCGACGCCGTATTTACGGAGCGGATGCTTGATCTCGGGCCTAGCCGTTCGACCGGGAAATGGCACAGCTACGCGAGGGGCCACATAGGCAAATACGAACTCGAATCCCTGCCCCATCTGGGTGAAACGAAGGCCGAAACGCGGGCGCTTACCTTGGGTACCGACTACCGCGTCGGGAATGTACTCCATCTGGGCGCGGCATTGAGCTTCGGGAACCACGACAGCGACATCCCGGGCGCAAGCATTGACAGCTTCGTTGTGACCGGCTCGCTGCACGGCACGCTCATTTACGACATTTTTTACCTAAGCAGTGCCTTTAACGCGGGCGGAGCATCCATTGACATCAACCGTTCGATCCGGCTCGGATCGGCACTGCGCACGGAGCACGGCTCCACAAGCTCTTATCAGTTCGGAACCGATGTTGAGGCGGGCTGGGTTCTAGGCAGATCCGAGGGATATATACACAACCTGTTTTTGGGGCTCGGATGGCTCAATCAGAAAATCGACGGCTACAGTGAAAACGGCACTAGCTCCACCTCGATGAATTTCTCGGACTTTGAACGCGACTCCCTAGTTGCGAGAGCGGGTTATCAGATCAAAGGAAATCCGGGTTTAAGCGAAAGGCTGCTCCCGTATCTCCGCGTTTCTTACGAGAGAGAACTTAACGACGATCCAGTTTCGGTCACCGCAGGATCAAACACCATGTCCGGCCGCTTTACTTTCTCGGGTTTCGAGCCGCCGAAGGAATGGGTGAACGCCGGCGGCGGCCTTATCGCCGACATCGGCAGCCGGACGAAAACTTTCATCGGCTACTCGGGGCGATTCGGCAACGACTCTAAACTCAACCACGAGTTCAGTCTCGGAGCGCGCATTACATTCTAGTCATGATGATTTGACCTTTATGTAATAAAGCGGCGGTTATTGAGCCGAGATGTAGAGCATCCTGTCTATCGATTTTTTAGCCTTGCGAGCGATGTCTTCCGGAACCCTGACCTCGTACACCTCTTCTCTTAACGAGTTCAGCACCTTCTCAACCGTTATCATCTTCATATATTCGCAGATCGCGTCGGCTTTGGCGGGGTAGAACTCTTTTTCGGGACTCTGCTTCCTTAGCGTATGAAGAATGCCGGTTTCAGTCGCTACCACGAACTCCGGAGTATCGGAATTGCGCGTGTAGTCAATCATCTTTCCGGTAGAGAAAAACTTTATCTCCTTCGCAAGCTCATCATCCCCGGCCGCGGAGTGAAGAAAAGAGGTGGTGCAGCCGCATTCGGGGTGAACTATCATCTCCGCGTTAGGATAGGATTCCTTTATCCTCCTTATGTCCTTCGGCCGTATTCCCGCGTGGACATGGCACTCCCCGGGCCAGATGTGAATCTTTCTGCCCGTAGCCTTGGAAACGAAAGCGCCCAGGAACATGTCCGGCAGAAAAAGTATCTCCTTGTCCTTGGGAATGGATTCCACTATCTTGACGGCGTTTGAGGAAGTGACGCAGTAGTCGGTCTCCGACTTAACTGCGGCCGAGGTATTAACGTAGGAGACCACGAGGGCGTCGGGATGCTCCGATTTCCACTTTTTAAGCTGTTCGAGGTTTATGGTCTCGGCGAGGGAGCAGCCCGCCTCGGGATCCGGAATAAGCACTTTTTTGTCGGGAGAGATGATGGACGCGGTTTCGGCCATGAAGTGAACCCCGCAGAAGATAATGATTTCCGCTTCGGTTTCAGAAGCCTTCTGCGAGAGACCCAGTGAGTCCCCGGTATAATCGGCAAGGTCTTGGATTTCGGGTATCTGGTAGTTGTGGGCCAGAATTACCGCGTTTTTTTCCCTTCTGAGCCTGTCTATTTCTTCTGAAATGTCACGCACGCTGTCCATCTCAACAGCCGAACCCCTATTATACGGCCTGCAGTCAAGATTCTAACACATCAAAAGAAATATCTAAACACGGAGCCGAGTGCGTAAGGGCGCCGACGGATATGAAATCGACTCCGCTTCGGGCTATCTCCCCTACGTTCTCAAGGGTGACTCCGCCGGATGCCTCGACAAGCGCGCGGCGGTCTATGAAACTCACGGCTTCTCTTGTTTGCGCAATGTCCATGTTGTCAAGCATTATGACGTCGGCGCCGCAGGAAACCGCCTCCTTCACCTGCTCCAAGGTTTTAGTCTCAACCTCTATGGGGAAAGTATCTCCAACGTTTTCCCTTGCCCTCCCGACGGCTGCCGCTATGCCTCCTGCGGCCTTTATGTGATTGTCCTTTATGAGCACTCCATCGTAAAGCCCGCCGCGGTGATTATGTCCCCCGCCCGCGGCCACGGCATACTTGCTGATCCACCTGAGTCCCGGAAGCGTCTTTCTCGTATCTTTTATCTTAACTCCGGACCCGTCCGCGGCCTTGACGAAAGAAGAGGTGAGAGTCGAGATCCCGCTCATTTTCTGAAGAATGTTAAGGGCTGTCCGCTCAGCCGAAAGAATCGCCCTGCTCCTGCCCGTAACGCGAGCGATAACGTCTCCGGGCGAGACCCCGTCCCCGTCGCAAACCATCTCCTCCCACTCGCAGTCAGGGTCAAGTTTCCGGAAAACCGCACCGGAGAGCCCGACCCCCGAGATAACACCGCTCCCCTTCGCACGCAGTTCTCCTGTCAAAACTGCATCTTCGGGAACGATGCTCTCCGTAGTAACGTCCCCGTTCCCTATATCTTCCCGAAGGGCAAGATCCAAGACGGCTTCCACTTCCTGGGGGTAACTTTCGCGGATTTTCATCAATCGGCTCCGTAGACTTCTAAATCCTTCCTGAAAATCAGGTGCTTTTCATAATCCGTGTCCTCTTCCGGATAATCAGACCTCAGGTGGGCTCCCCGAGATTCCTTCCTCAAAAGAGCTCCCCGTGCGACGAGCAGACAAACATCGAGCATCGTCCCGAGCTTGAACCCGAACCACCCCGTAACGTCCTCGCTTGCCGAGGAAATCTCCTCGAGCCGCGCGATGAATCGCTCTATTCCCTCCCGCTCCCTCACTATCCCGAGATGCGTGCTCATCCCCCCGATTATCGCATCTCTGGCTTCGTTGAAAAACTCGGTGTCAGCTCCCCTGGTGTCGGCAAGCATAAAACCCTCGAAATCTCCTCCAACGCCGCCCGGGCGGCCCGCGCGCGCCGCGCCGTCAATGCATCTTTTGGCAAACACCATGCACTCGAGAAGAGAATTGCTCGCAAGACGGTTAGCCCCGTGCACACCGGTGTTTGAAACCTCGCCGCAGGCGTAAAGCCCTTCTATGCTGGTTTCCCCCATGAGACCGGTTCTCACTCCCCCTATGGTGTAATGGGCGGCGGGAGCCACGGGGATGCGGTCCCTGGCAAGGTCAAAACCCGAGTTTCTGCAGAGTTTTTCTATGTTTGAGAACCTTTTTCTGACGAACTCTGGATCCATGTGAGAGAGATCAAGGCACACGTAGTCTTCCTCGCAGGATCTCATCTCGCCGTGAATCGCCTTTGAAACCACGTCTCTAGGGGCAAGCTCTAGAAGGGAGCTGTAGCGTTCCATGAATCTTTCTCCCCGGGCGTTCAGAAGATATGCGCCTTCTCCCCTTATCGCCTCGGTCAAAAGAAAGGCCTCGCCTTTCGGACCGCTGAACACCGTGGGGTGGAACTGCACGAATTCCATGTCGGAGATCTCGGCCCCAGCCCTCCAAGCAAGCGATATGCCTTCCCCCGAGGCTCCTTCCGGATTGGTGGTCCTCCTGTATAGAGCGCTTGCGCCGCCGGTGGCCAGGATGGTCGAAGGAGAGGCTATTCTCACGTAGCTTTTCTTCCCCTCGTCGTAACCCCAGACACCGTAGCATCTTTCCCCATCCGAGATTATGTCTGTAACCGTGACAAGCTCAAGAATGGTTACCGATTCGCTTGAACTCACGTAAGAGATCAGAAAATCGATCATCTCCTTTCCCGTGGAGTCGCCTCCCGCGTGAAGAACTCTTCTTTTCGAATGACCCCCCTCGAGGCCGAGCAGGAGACCGCTGTCGTCTGAATCGAATTTCATGCCGAGATTTATAAGATCCGCAACCCTCTCCCTTCCCTCTTCAACCAGAATCTCCACGGCGCGGGCGTCGCAAAGCCCTCTCCCCGCGGCAACTGTGTCCTCTTTGTGAAAGACCGGAGAATCCTCAGGATCGACGGCTGCCGCGATTCCCCCCTGAGCCCAGTAAGAATTGCTCTGCACAAGGGTTTGTTTGGTCACCACAACGCACCGGCCGAGAGACGACGCGCACACGGCGGCGTAAAGGCCTGCGAGTCCACCGCCCACAACAAGAAAATCGCACTCAACGTCAATAATTTCCACACTCATTAAAACCGCCGCCTTATCTCTCTAGCTCACCGCGGATATAAGGGAATCCTCTATCTTTTTCAGTTTCTTGGGACCGCCTATCTTACGCCCCCTCGAATCGCGAACGTAAAACGTATCTACAACCTGATCGGCCTTGGTCGAGATCTTGGCGTAGTCAATCGAAAGACCCAGTTCCGCAATCGCTTTTGTGATGCCGTAGAGAAGCCCTTCTCTGTCATGGGCATAGACCTCCATAACGGTCGCCTTGTCGGAAGATTCGTTGTCAAACACGATTTCCGGAGGATATTCGGGAACCTTCCTTCCGTAGGAGGAATAATTTCTCTTCCTTCTCTCAACGAGTTCGTCCACATCAACATCTCCGTCAAGCGCCTTCCTCAGGTTCTTCTCCACTTTTTTCCACACCTCGTCGTACTCCTCTTCGGTCAGGTGATCGGCCCTGTCCACGTAGAAAACGTCAAGCGCCTTTTTGTCAAGTGTGGTTACGATTCTCGCACCCAGAATATTAAGTCCGTTTGCGCTGAGAATCCCGCAGAACACCGAAAATATTCCCTTCTTGTCGGGGGCGCAAACAGTGAACTCGTCGTATTCCCCGTAGCGGACAACCTCCGTCGCAAACTTTCCCTCCATGGAGCCAATCAATTTCACGTGGCGTAAAATGTTCTGTCTTGAGAACTGGCTGAAATAGGAAATCGGCATCTTTTTCAGTATTTTTCTCACTTTCCGCTCGGGAATCTCCCCTTCGGCGTCCGCCACTATGTCCGAGGTCATCTTGTGCACCCATTCCTCTTCGGTTTTGCGCCGGTACGTGCCCGCAGACATCTGCCGAAGAGTCTTTATGTAGAGTTCCTGAAGCAGCATTCCCGTCCAGTCCCTCCACACGTCGGGACCGACCGATCTTATGTCCGCAAAGGTCAGCAGGTATAGAAGGGAGAGGGTCTCCTGGTCCGGAATGGATTTGGCCAGCCGTTTCAGCACTACCGGGTCCTCAAGATCCCTTCTCTGGGAGAAATGAACCATGGCCAGATGATGTCTCACAAGGAATTCAAGCTGCTCCGCATCCGAGGCGCCAAGCCCCATCCTCTCGGCTATCTTAGGAATCATGGCGGCCCCTTTCTGCGCGTGGCTTCCCCCTTGGCCTTTTCCCATGTCGTGGAAAAGGCACGCGAGGAAAAGAACATGTCTTTTCACCAGAGCCTCGGAGATTTTGGTAAGAAAAGGGAACTTTTCCTCGTATTCGTAATTTATAAGCCTTTCGATTTCCCTCACCATGAATATGGAATGTATATCGACCGTATAGACATGGTAGGAATCGAACTGCACCATGCAGACTATCTTTCCGAATTCCGGTATCAAGCGTCCCAGAAGGCGTATCTCGTTCATCTTGAGCAGCATTTTCGAGACATCCTTTCCGAAACGCAGAAGCCTTGTGAATATCCTGTTGAACTCCGGGTCGTTTCTGACTTTTTCGTCTACACGGAAGACCTGTTCTCCCATGAGAAGCTCAAGGTATTCGGTGAATTCGACCGAGTAGCGATCAGCGTACTCAAACGCGCGCAGGAAATTGCAGAAGTCCTCGCTGAAAACGTTCCTGCTCGTCACGGAGAGATATTTGCCCCGTATAGTAAACCCATGGTCAAGATGAACGGCCTTTCTGGTGAGCCTTCCCCGCGCATAGACCCTGGTGCATTTTTCCGTCAGCCTGCGGGACTGCTGCACCACCACCGCGGCGCGCAGGTAGTAAATTCTCATGAACTTTTCAACCGCGCGGAGGTTCCCGTCCCTGTAGCCGAAAGATTTAGCCGCCTGGGACTGGAATTCGAAACTCAGGTTGTCCTCCCGTCTTTTCGCCTGGTAATGCAGCTGCGCGCGCACGAGCAGAAGGAAATTAAGGCATTTGCGCATTACCATGTATTCCTTTTCCGAGATAAAGCCTCTTTGAAGCACTTCCTCAAAGTTTTTGGCCTTGTAGCTTGCCTGGGCGATCCACATCGCCGTCTGGAACTCCCTCAGCCCTCCCCTTCCTTCCTTGACGTTCGGTTCAAGTATGTAGAGGGTCTTTCCGTACCTCTCTCCCCTGCTGTCCCTCTCTTCGATCTTCCTCTTTATGAAATCATGCGAGATCTTGGGGAGCACCTCGCCATAAATTTCGTTCTCAAGCTCGTCGTAAAGACCCCTGTCCCCGCAGATGAACCTCGAGTCAAGGAGCGAACTCAGGATAGTGACATCGTTTTTGTCCATGGAGAGTTCCCTGCATTCATCGACGCTTCTCGTGCAGTTTCCTATATCCATCTTGGTGTCCCAGAGGAGGTAAAGAAGGCGCTCTATTATCTCTTCCGCGAGACCCTTTGAACCTTTTTCGTGGAGAAAAAGAAGGTCTATGTCGGAGTACGGGGAGAGCTCTTCCCTGCCGTAACCACCCAGAGCAACTATGGAGACGCCTTTAAGTTCCGGATAACCGTACTGCGAAAGGGCCTGCTTGATGAAGCTGTCCACAACTGCAGTCCTCTCGCGTGCAAGCTCGTAGCCTATCAGGGCCCTGTTTCTTCTTCTCCTCGCGTAATGGCGCCTGCGTATGTGCTCGTAGGAGTCCGTGAAAAAAGCCACTAGATCCTTTTCTGTGATTTCAGGTTTTCTCACTGCGGAATCCCAAGAAAATAAAATATCCACTAAATCCTGACGCTGATCGCCACCCCGTCGCGAAGGGGAACCACCGTTGAGAAAAATTCCGGGTCTGAAAACAAAAGCCGGTTAAACTCCAAGATCCCCTCGGTGCTCTCAGAACCCTCGCCCTTGAGAACTCTCCCTCCCCAAAGCACGTTATCGGTAATGAGCATGCCCCCGGGGTTAAGCTTCTCCCGCACAAGCTCGATTACCCGCGGGTAGTCCTCTTTGTCAACGTCATTGAATATCATATCAAATTTACGGTTCGAATTCGCCAGTATATCGAGGGCGTCCCCGCAGACAAAACGAAGTTTGCGAATCTGCCCGGCCCGCGCAAAGTACTCGCGCGCCGCCTCCCCGTTTTCCTCAAGCCAGTCCGTGCAGGTTATCGCCTCTTCGCCTTCAGTAAAAAGAGAGAGCCAGAGAGCCGAATACCCGAACCCCGAACCCATCTCGAAAATGCTCCGCGGCCTCCGCAGAAGACATATCTGGGAGAGGAACCTTCCCACGAGGGGCCCCACTATTTTCACGTCGCTTTCTTCCGCCCGCTTCTCCATTTCGTAGAAAACCTCGTGGACTCGGGGATAAAGAGAACGGATGTATTCTTCAATCTCGGGGTTCGTTATGGTTAAGGTTTCGTCCATCACCCGTCCTCGCTCCGCCCGAAATCGACGAATATCTCCCCCGTTCCCGAGGTCTTGTTCTCGACTCTGGCAAGAACGAAAAGAAGATCAGAGAGACGGTTAAGATAAACCAGAACATCCCTCCCCTCTTTTGAATCCCCCAAAAGCGCCTCGACTCCTCTCTCGGCTCTCCTGCACACCGCGCGGGCGAGATGAAGATAGGATGCGCCTTCTGACCCTCCGGGCAGAACAAATTCCCGAAGCTCCCCTACCTCGGGCAAAAATGCGTCTATGTGCTTCTCAAGCTCCTGTGCCATCTGAGCGGTTACTCTGGGGGCGGAAAAGGTCGAATCCTGCGGGGTCGCCAGATCACTCCCCACGGTGAAAAGGGCGTTCTGTATTCCCCGCAGAAGATCCCCGACTCTTGGATCGACCGCCTTCGTGCAGGCGACCCCAAGAACCGAGTTAAGCTCGTCCACATCTCCGTACGCCTCGACCCTCAGGGACGATTTTCTCACCCTCTTTCCGCCGAGAAGCGAAGTTTTCCCGTCATCTCCAAGACCCGTGTAAACAGAAGTTATTCTTTTTTTCGGCACGTAAAAAATTTTAACCGCCTCCCTGCGAGCTTCAATTGCGATTTAAAACCTAGCCCGCCGGCTCCTGCCTTGCCCGGCATGGTAAATCATGTTAATTTTTAATTCCCGGCTTTAAGTCGCAAGGAGGTTCGGAGTGCCCTTTCCCCCTAAACTCAGGGACAAGATACAAGAGATAGCGGATGACCACGAAACCAGGCTTTCGGCGCTTATACCCGTCCTGCGGGAAGTGCAGAACGAATTCGGCTGGCTTTCCACAGAATCCATGGAGGAAGTGGCCGAGGCGCTTGATATTCCCGCCTCTTCGGTTCAGAACGTAGCGTCGTTTTACACCATGTTCTTCACGGAACCGGTCGGAACCCACGTCATGTGGCTCTGCAGAACCCTTTCCTGCGCGCTTCGCGGAGCCGAGGGTCTGGAGCATCATCTCTGCGAGCGTCTCGGGGTAAAAACCGGGGAAACGACCGCCGACGGAAAAATAACCTTTCTTGAGGCGGAGTGCCTCGCCTCCTGCGGGACGGCCCCCGCCATGCTTGTGGACGACACCCTTTACGAGAACCTTACCGAATCGAAAGTTGACAGAATAGTGGATGAGATCAAGAAAAGCGGATGAACGAAAAACTCAGAAAAGACGCCAGGGAGCTTTTTGATCAGGCGCTCACCGAAGCCGACCCGGGAAAATGCGTCCTGGAGCACATTAAACTCAGGGGCAACCGGCTCAGGGTCGGGGGAGGAAGCTTCAATCTCCCCGATTTCGAGTCTCTCTACGTCGTGGCCTTCGGAAAGGCCGCATCCTCTATGGCCACGGCGCTTGAGGAACTTCTCGGCGATCGAATAACCGAGGGAATCGTGGTATCGAACGTCCGCTCCAAGCGGGCTTTTGAGAAAATGGACTTTCATCTGTCCTCCCACCCGGTGCCGGATGAAAAAAGCGTCGAGGCGGCGGAAAAAGTGCTCTCGCTTCTCGAAAGATCGGGAGAGAAGGATCTTGTGATCTTCCTCATATCGGGAGGCGGAAGTTCCATACTCGCGATGCCGAGCGAAGGTCTCACCATAGAAGATAAAAGAGCGGCAACCCAGAGACTGATGCTCAGCGGAGTCGACACCTACGGCCTTAACACGGTGAGAAAAAAGATGTCGCAGATAAAGGGAGGCGGGCTCCTTAAAAAGGCCCTTCCCTCCCAAGTCATCACGCTTATCCTCTCAGACGTCGTGGGCGACCAGCTCGAATTCATAGCCTCGGGGCCCACGGTTCCCGACACCACCACCTATGAAGACGCGTGGCGCGTCATAGAGGCGCTCGGGCTTGAGCACAGGATTCCCCCGAGGGTGGTAGTGCATCTTGAAAAGGGAAGAAACAAGAACGCTTCTCCCGCGATGGACCACGAACAGTACGAACGAAGCGGAGCCACCACGGTCGTTGTCGGAAACAATCACAAGGCCATAGCCTCGATGGAGAAGAAGGCGAAGGAGATGGGGTACAACACGCTTTTTCTCTCCTCCCAGATATCGGGAGAGGCAAGGGAAGTGGCCAAGGTGATCGCGGGAATTTCGTTTGACATAAAGAGGTTCGGAAGGCCCGTGAAGAAACCCGCCTGCATACTTTTCGGGGGAGAGACGACAGTGAACGTGATGGGAAGGGGGCGGGGCGGACGTAACACCGAGACCGCGCTTTCTTTCTGCTTTGAGATAATAGGAAGCGAGGGAATCGTGGGGCTTTTCGCCGGAACCGACGGAATAGACGGTCCCACGGACGCCGCCGGAGCCATATGCGACGGGCAGTCGCGCCTTATAGCAAGATCGATGGGCATAAGCGCGAGAGACCATCTCGCCGACAATGACTCATACTCTTTCTTTGAAAATCTGGGAGATCTTATAAAAACCGGAAGCACCGGAACAAACGTCATGGACGTGGGAGTGGTTCTGATAGCGGAATGAGAAGCCATCGTGAAGGCGGAACAAGAAGGTAACCTCGAACGATGGAAAATTTAACGAAAGCCCCCCTTCCGAGCAACGAGGAAGCGGAACGCGCGGTACTGGGTTCCATACTCATCGAACAAAGCTCGATAAACCAGGTTCTTGAAATCCTGATAGCCGAAGATTTCTACAGCGAGAGCCACTCCAAGATAATGAGCTGCATGATAGATCTTGACAAGGAAGGCCAGGCCATAGATGTCCTCACCCTGTACGAGTGGATGAGCTCGAAGGGAATCATAGAGGAAATCGGGGGAGCCGCCTACCTCACCTATCTCGTCTCGACCGTTCCCACGGCGGAAAACGTCGCCCATTACGCAAGAATAGTAAAAGACAAGTCCGTCCTGAGAAAACTGGTGCTCACCGCAACCGACATAGCGCACCGGGGGTACGGACCCGATATCGACGTCGACGAGTTCATCGACAGGGCGGAGCAGTCGATCCTCGATATCGCGCAGAACAAGATAAAGCCAAGCTTCTGGCACTCAAGAGACCTTGCTCCGGTGGCTATAGAGAACATCGAGCGGCTCCACGAGAAAAAGGAGCTTATAACCGGCTTAAGAACCGGCTTCGAGAGGCTTGACCACCTGACCTCGGGTCTTCAGAAATCCGATCTGGTTATAATCGCCGCGCGTCCGGGTGCCGGGAAAACATCGCTTTCTCTCAACATAATAAGCAACGCCGCGGTGAACGAGGATCTCTCGGTCGCGATGTTCTCCCTCGAGATGACCAAGGAGCAGCTAATGCTGAGGCTTCTCTCCATAAGCTCGAAAGTCAGCTTCTCGGCGATGAGAAGCGGGTACATAAGGGATGACGACCTCCAGAGACTGTTTGATTCCGCCGAGAGGTACGCAAACGCGAACATATTCATAGACGACACCCCCGCTCTCACGGTTCTCGAGATAAGGGCCAAGGCAAGGCGACTTAAAAAGGACAACCGGCTTGACCTGATAGTGGTCGACTACCTGCAGCTCATGAGGGGCAGTTCGAGAAACGAAACCAGGGAAAGGGAGATAGCCGAGATCTCGGGCGCACTCAAGGCTCTCGCCAAGGAACTCGACGTGCCTGTAATAGGGATCTCGCAGCTTAGCCGCCAGACCGAAACCAGAACCGACCGCCGCCCCCAGCTCTCGGACCTAAGAGAGAGCGGCGCCATAGAGCAGGACGCCGACGTCGTGCTTTTCATTCACCGCCAGGACATATACAGGAAAAACCCCGAGGAGAAAGATGGCATGGCGGAACTTATAATCGGAAAACAAAGAAACGGACCCACGGGCACGGTGAAGCTCGTGTTCTTGGAGCAAAACGGGGTTCCGAGTTTCGAGAACCCTTCAGACGAATTCGAGGAAGGGTTCGTCTAGACTATGAAGGGCTTTACGGTCGCCCTGGATTTCGACTCCTCGAGGTAAAGTGCTGGGGAGCGCTGCCAGGCGATGAATTTTTCGTAGATTTCCCCGAACCTTTGCCTTACCGAGGTCCAGTGAAAATCCCAGTCGTATTTCTTCGGCCTGTCAGAAAAAAACATCTCGGAGAATACGGCGCTCTCCTCCGCAAGTCCCTTCTCCACAATCCACCCCGTTCTGACGTTCGCGTAGCCGCTTGCAAAACCCATCGCCAGCGTCCCCTCGAGTCCGAGCCTTAGCGCAGCGGCGTTCACCAGCTCAACATAGACATAGAGAGCCTCTGTCGTGCGGTAGTTTTTCTCCGGGAACTTCTCCCGAAACTCGCGCAGGTTTTCCAGAAGATACATCGGATAATAAGTCGGAGAGTAAAGCGAAACGGATTTCGTCGGGCTCCCAAGCGGCTCGCGCGTTATGGTTTCCCCCGAAATGGTTCCCAGCATGAAATCATCCCCGCAAAACTCCCCGATATCCCCACAGAGAGCCAGGGAAACCCTTATTTTCTCCCACTCTTCCCGGGCTATCTCGCTTGCGCGGGCTATCTCATCCGCAATTTCGTCGGCCGAAACAAGCTCTTCAAGTGAAGGCATCTGAAATGAAAATTCTCCTCCGGTTCAATATACATATACGGGCAAATTTATCAAAAAAGCACACTAGGGCAAAAACCTTTCCCTTTCTTCAGGAGACGGCACGCGGCAGGTTTCTCTTTTACCGAAAATACTATAGCGGTTCCTTGATATCATCCCGTAAAAATAATCCTTCACCGGGCGGGGAACATATATGAGGAGCGCGGGAAGCATCCACAGCCCTCCAAGCCTCCTCAGAACCAGCAAAATGGCGTCGGCTCCCTCGTAAACCCCCTTTTCGTCAGCATAAGCAATTTTCCACTCGCGCGGCGGCTGGTTTTGATATAGGGAAAACTTAACGGATGTCTCTCCCTGCACAGGGGAAAAGAGTATTTCCCGGCGGACATCCGCCCACATTACGAAATCGACAAACCTGTTGCAGAATCCGCACACGCCGTCAAAGAAAATCACCGGTTTTTCTGATCCTGGAATCTCTCTCCCCCGTTTACGTAAGTTCCCGTATCAGCATTTCATGCTGGGGAAATCGCAGCAGCAGACTCTCCAGAGCGCCGAGCTCGAAGTCGTCAAGCTCGAAACCTGGAGCCATTGTAGTTCCCATAAAAGCGTATCCGCAATCTCCCTCAACAACCATGGCGCCCTGCCAGGTTCCCTTCGGAACGACAAGCTGGGGTTTTTGCCCCGAAGGAAGATTATCACCCAGAACCACTACCCTTGACTCTCCCGTAGGATAGAGAAGCAGCATCTGGACCGGGTCGCCGAAGTAAAAATGAAAAATCTCGTCCGAACTCACCCTGTGCATCTTTGAACTGGCCTCCGGGGTTATAAGATAGTAGATAGCGGTTGAAAGATCGCGGTCGTTCCCTGCTGTCTGGTCGCTTCTGTAAGTCTCCTTGTAGTATCCTCCCTCGCCCGGAAGCCTTTTCAGCCCGAGTCTCTGTATAAGGTGATCAGCTTTCATGATTTTCCTCCAGCAAAATTGTTAAAATCAAAGCAGCAATATAGTATAATACCGCAGGATGATTTAACCATATAAAACAACGGGAGAGATAAAATGTCAGAAGAAGATACAAAGCCGGAAGAGGAAACAAACCCGGAAGAGATGGTTGCGGACCAGTTCATGAACTCCATAAACATGGCTTTTAACCTAGGAGTAGCGGCCCATCAGTCGTCAGGTCAGTCAAAAAACGTCGTAGAAATAGCGACCGAGCTCGGAAACCAGATATACCAGAATTTCGCACAGGCATACGGCGGCGAGATAAACGAGTCCTTTCTCAAGGCAAACACCGAATACTTTCTCCAGATAGCCCTTATGGGATACATAATTCCCGGGGTGTGCGCTTTTGACAATGACTTTAAGCAGAGACTTTTCGACCTCGTCTACGCGAGGGCAAGGCAAAACCAGCAAAAGCAAGCCGAAGGGGAGCCCCCGGGCGGAAGCAGGATAATAACCTGAACCCATTCGCGGCCCAAGGCTCATGAGAAAAGTTCTAGGCGGTAGGGAAAAAGTAAAAGTCGCGGTTGCCCAGACAGCTCCCGTGTTCATGGACAAGGAGCGTACCCTTGAGAAGGCCTGCCGCGTGATAAAGGAAGCGGGGGGTAACGGGGCGGAACTGGTCGCTTTTCCCGAGGCCTTCATACCGGGCTACCCAGCCTACTACACAGTCGGTTATGAAACCCCGCCACACGACTGGACTGACTTCATGATCGCCCTTCAGGATAATTCCATCGTTATTCCTGGAGACGATACCGAGATGCTCGCGGAAGCTGCACGCGCGGCAGATACCCACGTGGTAATAGGCTGCAACGAGCTTGACGACCGCAAGGGAAGCCGCACCGTTTACAATTCCCTTCTTTTCATATCCCGCGAAGGTAATGTGCTCGGCAAACACAGAAAACTCATGCCCACCTACACTGAGAGGACCTACTGGGGCCAGGGAGACGGGAGTGACATAGCCACCTATGATACGGACATAGGAAGGATAGGAGGACTTGTCTGCTGGGAGAACCACATGATTCTCGTGAGAGCCGCGATGGTCCACAGCGGTCAGGACTTCCACGTGGCAGTGTGGCCGGGGAACTGGAGAAGGGGAGACGAAAAACTGCTAGCCGCCGAAACTGAGGACCCTGGAGCGGGATGCACCGTGCAGCCGCTTATAAGGGTTCACGCGTTTGAATCGGGGGCCTTTGTGCTCAGTGCCTGCGGTTACCTTGACGATGATGATTTTCCCGAAAGATGGCACTACGTGCGGGACGGGAACCACATGAACTACGACTGGGCGCGAGGGGGGAGTTCTATCGTCAATCCTGCCGGCAGGTACCTGTTCCCTCCCCATTTCGAAAAAGACGCGATACTCTACGCCGACTGTTACGCTAATCAGATAAAGGCGGTAAAGGCGGTTTTCGATTCTCTGGGCCACTATTCAAGATGGGACGTCGCGAAGCTTCTCATTGACAGGGAAAAACAGGAACCCGTAACGGAAAAAACCACAAAACCGCAGATATCCTCCAAGGAAATAAAGAGAATTTCCGAGGACTACGGGGTTTCCGAGGAAAAGCTGGAAGCGATCGCCGAAGAGCTCAGAAAGCTTGTTGACTAAACGGCAAATTCTCAAGAAAAAAGCGCAAACTCGGGCATTACGAGAAGAAGTGGAAATATATTTTCACGTTCCAGTCATAATGTCGCGGGAAAGTTCGAAAACCTGCTTTTCCGCGTGATAGGAACTTCTCACAAGGGGTCCGGCTTCGACATGCGGGATGCCGACTATCTTTTCCCCGTAGCTTTTAAGAGACTCGAACTCGACAGGATGATAGAACCTTGATACGGGTATATGGTCAACCGTGGGCTGAAGATACTGGCCTATGGTGACTATATCGCATCCCGCCCGCTTGAGGTCGGCGAGCGTTTCGACGATCTCCTCGTAGCTCTCCCCAAGACCGACCATGATGCCCGACTTGGTAAGCACTGCGGGATTTCCCCCGCTCGAGGACATCGAAAGAAGTTCGAGAGACCTTCGGTAAACCGCCTGAGGCCTTACGGATCTTGTTCTTCCCGACTGGGTTTTCTGCGGCAGGGAGTAAAGTCTTGGGACGGTTTCAATGTTGTGATTCAGAACATCGGGAGACGATTCTATCACTTTTTCAATCGCCTCGGTCTCCCCCTTAAAATCCGGGATAAGGACCTCGATCTTTATGTCCGGAACCTTGTTTCTCACTTCGTTAACAGTCTGGGCGAATATACATGCACTTTCATAATTCCTGTCATCCCTGTTCACAGAAGTTATGACTACGTGAGTCACCTGTGCATTGTTTTTCTGAAGTTCCTCAACCGCCTTTGCCACCCTGGCAGGCTCCTCCCAGTCAAGCTCGCCGCCTTTTCCGGTCTTGACGTGGCAGAAACCACAGCTTCTCGTGCATACGTCCCCCAGAATCATGAAAGTAAGCGTTCCGGCTCCCCAGCACTCCCCTATGTTTGGACACTTCGCCTCCTCGCACACCGTGTGAAGACCGAGTTCGCGCACAAGGCCCCTGAGCCTCGTGTAATTCGGACCGCTGGGAATTTTTGCCTTTATCCACTCGGGTTTCTTGCGAATGCCCGTCCGGCCAGGCATCTGGGTTTCGGTGATGGAAGATCTCATTTCGGCGGCCTGAACATCTCATGGGAAGAAGCCTGCTGCTGGTAACCGGCAGACTTGTTCTGGAGAAGCTCCACCTCAAGCTTCCCGACTTTTTCCTCTAGATTCTTTACGGTTTCCCTGCTCCGTTTCAATTCAGATTTTCTGGAATGGCCTCTGGAAAAGCTCAGCAGGAAAAAGACAAACGCACCCAGAAGAAACGAAACCCCCAGCACCCCGGCGTTGTAAACCGCCCAGGTGTATTTATAGGAGAAAAAACCAAGCTCGATTCCGAATACATGCGTGGCTATTTCCAGGTTCTGGATGAAGAAAACGGCTACGAAACAGCATATGACTAAGAAAAGAAATCTTTTTACGTGTTTCATCGGTTGTTTGAAAAACGGTTTCGCTACGCCAGTGCAACCCATCTAGCGACAACAATGCTTAGAATATCGGTTTTTCGAGAAAATACCAGTTGCGCTGTACTAGTAAATCACGTCGGCTATGTAGTAGAGACCAAACCCGGTTTTCACTGGAGAGGCAAAAATCGCACGCTCGGCCAGAGTCTCAGGAAAGACGAAATCAAGCAATGTCTTTTTCCTCACGGGATATTCTCTGATCCACGAATCCTCATCCAAGCCACCCAGTTTTCTTGCCTCTGCGATTGCCGCCTCAAGGGTTCCGATGCGGTCAATCAAGCCAAGTTCCCTGGCGCGGCTCCCGGTGAATATCTTTCCGTCCGAAAGCGAAACAACTTCCTCGGGGGACAGGTTCCTTCTCTTGGAAACCGTGTCTTTGAACTGGGAGTGAACGCTGTCTATCAGCGTCTGCAGGTAGGCTTTCTCAGCCTCGGGCATCTTTCTAAGCGGTGAGCCGAGATCCTTGAATTCCCCGCTTTTTATCACTTCTACTTCAACTTTCGCCCACTCAAGCAGCTGCTCGTAGCTAGCGAACTGCGCTATCACGCCTATGCTCCCCGTTACGGTGCCGGGATTTGCGTAAATCGTTGAAGCCGCGCAGGCGATATAGTAGCCACCCGAAGCGGCGACCGTTCCCATGCTGGCTACAACCGGCATCTCTTTCCCGAGATTTTTCAGTTCCTCGTATACTTCCTGGGAAGTGGCAACAGATCCTCCCGGGGAATTTATCCTCACCACAACGGCCTTTACGGAACCGGTCTCGCGTATCTTCCTTATGCTCTTAATGTAGGGGTCGGAGTCGATTATTATGCCGTCGACGTTTATTACCGCCACGCCGTCCCCGCCCGGACGATGGCTCTCGCCCGAAATCAGCATTCCTATCAGGATTCCGGCGAAACCGATAATGAAGATGACCAGAAGGGAAAGAAAAGTTTTAAGAAAGAAATTAAGATCGAGGACTTTCACTTCACCGCTCGTCAGTCAAGGGCCTTGAGTTTCTCATTGAGGATGTCCCCGAGTTTTGAGGAACTTTCCTGCTGGGATGACACGAAGTCTCTCATCGTGTCCTTCTCCTGCTTTTTCTCAAGCCGTCTTCGGCTTAGGTTCACCTGGTGCTTTGGCTTGTTAAACCCCGTGACGAGACCGCTTATTTCGTCTCCGACCTTGATTGATTCACGGCTTAACTCATCGTCCTGGAATTCGCGTATGGCGTAAAAACCCCTCACGTTGTCCGCAAGCGCCACGGTAACTCCATGATCATCAATTTCCTCTATCTTGGAAGTGACCACCGTCTCGTTAACCTTGTAGTCCCGAAGCACCTTATTCCACGGATCCGGGGTAAGCTGCTTTACTCCAAGCCCGATCTTTCTCTGCCTCGGGATGACATTAAGCACCACAAGCTCTATTTCCTTTCCGACATCCTCGCTTGAGAAGACCTCAAGGGGGCTCGCCTCCCCCTCCCACCTCAGATTCTCAGGGCGCACAAGACCGACCATGTCAGGAGCAACCTCTACAAAGACCCCGAGTTCCGTGACGTTTCTTATGGTTCCCGTCACTCTGGTGTTCGGAGGGTTGTTCCTCTTGAACTCATCCCAGGGGTTTTCCTGTACCTGCTTGAGACTGAGCGAAATTCTCCTTTCCTTGGGCTTTACTCCGAGGACCGCGACCTCGATCTCGCTTCCGACGGAGACCACTTCGTTCGGGTGGCGGAAATTCTTAACCCACGAGAGTTCGCTTACGTGCACGAGTCCCTCTATTCCCGGCTCAAGTTCGACGAACACGCCGAACTCCGCGGCGAAAACCACTTTCCCCTGCACCCTGCCGCCGACCTCGTATCTTTCCTGTATGGTCTCCCACGGGTCTTCCGTGGTCTGCTTCACCCCGAGGGTTATTTTTCCGTTTTCGATATCGAGCTTAAGAATCTTGACCTGCGTATCTACACCCTCTTTCAGAACGTCTCCCGGGTGCCTCACCCTGCCCCAGGAAATCTCCCCTATAGGAACGAAGCCCTCTATACCCCCTATGTCTACGAACGCCCCCGCATCGATTATCTTCACGACGTTCCCCGAAATCATCTGGCCTTCGGAGATGGTGGCGAGAGTCTGTTTTTTCTTTTCCTCCCTTTCCTCCTCGAGAATCGCCCTTCTCGACACTACTATGCCGTTATCGTTGTTCTGTATAATGCGGGTTTCGATCGTCTGGCCTACCATCTCGTCAAAATCCGCAACCGGGCGCAGGGCGACCTGGGAGCCTGGAAGAAAAACCTTGAAGGGGCTGCTCTGCCCTATATCGCAGTTAAAACCGCCCTTAACCCTGTTTAGAATCCTCGTCGCGACCGGTTCTTTGTTTTTGAACTTCTCCTCGATCGCCCTTCTTTCCCTGATCTGGTCCGCCTTCTGTTTCGAGGCCCTGACGGTGTTGGGATTCGGTCTTTCGACCAAAACCTCTATTTCCGAGCCCACCGAGACTTCATATTCGCCGTCTTTGTTTAAAAACTGGTTTATTGGAACTATGCACTCAAACTTAAACCCAAGGTCTATGAAAACAGCGTCAGAGTCAACTCTTATGACTCTTCCTTTCGCTATTTCCCCGTTCTCGGGCTCGCTCAAGCGCGATTCCATGCTTTCATCAAGCAACTCCTCAAAGCTTTTTTCGTTCGAATCCGTAATACCATTATCCTGGGTCATTTGGTTTAGCCGCCTTTGCCGTCAGTCTTTTAATAATAATGCCAAGATTACATGAAAACTGCCTAAAAGGGAAAGGATACTCGAGAAGGGAAATTATTTTCAGCCGTCCCGAAGGGAAATGTCCTTCGCGCGAAGAACTATCTCGGAAACCACCTGCTCGGCCTCCATGTCGGTCGTATCTATAATCACGGCGTCGGAGGCGGGATGAAGAGGATTTTCTGAGCGCTGCGTGTCGCGGCTGTCCCTTCTGCGAAGCTCGCTTTCGACATCCGGAAGGGAACCGCTTTCCCCCTGAAGAAACCTTCTTTTCGCCCTCTCGGCCACGGTGGCGTCAAGATAGAACTTGTGCTTCGCCCGGGGGAAAACATACGTTCCCATGTCCCTTCCCTCGGCGACTATGTTCCCGCTCTCCCCGATTTCTCTCTGGATTCCGATCAGAAATTCCCTTACTTCGCCGAGTTCCGCGAGCCGGGATGAAAGGGAAGATATCTCCTCCGTCCTTATAAGCTCAGAGACATCACATCCGTCAAGGAGAATGCCGCCCGCCGGGGAGAATCCCACCGCTGTCCCGGAAAGCAGCCCAGAAAGCGATACTGTGTCGCTTAGGTCCACTCCCGCTTTGCTAACTTTAAGCGCGACGGCCCTGTACATGGCGCCTGTCTCAAGGCACGAAAAACCCAGCTGCTCGGCGACCCGTCTTGCGACCGTGCTTTTCCCGACTCCCGAGGGTCCGTCTATGGTAACTATATTGTCGCCGCTTCGCTTCACTTCCGGTCTCCAAGCGCCTCGAAAAGCGACAAAAACTCGGGAAACGAGATGGAAACACACCCGGCGTCTTCAATCACCGTCTCTCCCCGGGCCCGCGTGGCCGCGACGGAAAGAGACATGGCCACGCGGTGGTCGCCGCGGCTTCCGCACCGGGCGCCGCAAAGCTCCTCCACGCCGTTTATAACCATGCCATCCTGCGTTTCCCTGATGTCAGCTCCCAGCTTCGAAAGTTCCCCCGCCATGGCGCTTATCCTGTCGGTTTCCTTTACCCGAAGTTCCCCCGCATCGCTTATAACCGTTTCGCCCTCCGCAAAACACGCGGCTACCGAAACAACCGGAAGCTCGTCTATTGCCCGGGACACCGACTCTCCCCCTATCCGCACGCCGCTCAGTGCGCAGTGGCGGGCTATTATGTCCCCCACAGGCTCTCCGCAGCGCTCGCGGAGGTTCTCAACCGAAATGTCGGCCCCCATCTCCCGCAGGATATCCAGCGCCCCCGTTCTAAGGGGGTTAAGGCCCACGTTTTTTACCATGATTTCCGATCCCGGGTTTATAAGCGCGGCGACGATGAAAAAAGCCGCCGAGGAGATGTCGGAGGGAATTTCAATCTCGGTTCCCGAGAACTCCGCACCAGGGCTTACCGAAACGCAGGTTCCTTCCGTCTCCACGGGAACCCCGAAATGGCGAAGCATTCTCTCGGTATGGTCCCGGGTTCTCTCGGGTTCCGTAACGCTGGTCCGCCCCGCCGCGTAGAGTCCCGCGAGCAGAATCGCCGACTTCACCTGCGCGCTAGCCACGGGAGATTCGTAGTCTATTCCCCGAAGTTCCGAGCCCGTTATGCGAAGCGGAAGGGTTTTCCCTTCTCCCGAAATCCTTGCCCCCATCCTGCGAAGGGGAACGGTCACCCTCGACATGGGACGGCGGCGAAGCGAGGAATCCCCGGTAATGGTCGAGGGGAAGCTCTGGGCGCTTAGCACTCCTGAGAGCAGTCTGGCCGTCGTCCCCGAATTCTCGGCGTCTATGGTTTCCCGGGGCGCCTCAAGGCCGAAAAGTCCCTTTCCCGAGATCTCCACTTCCCCCGCGCCCACGGCCACCTCGACCCCCATGCTCCTGAAAGCGTTCGCGGTGGCGAGAGTGTCCCGGGAGGCGAGGAACCCTTTCGCCCGGGTTTTTCCATGCGCCAGAGAACCCAGAATAACCGCCCTGTGGGAAATGGACTTGTCTCCCGGAAGTGCTATATCCCCGCTGAATGCGCGGGGTTTTTCCTTCAGTATGAAATCGGCCATCTTTATGATTGAGAATTATATACTTATACTCGGCAAAACAATATATAATAATCAGGCGGGAACACCCCGCCGGGGTGTTTTTGCCGGGCGCGCGCAATGAAAACTGAAGAGAAAAACATATTCGGCGAAGAGCTAAAAGAGTGCGGAACGGATCCCATGACCGGATTTTTCCGCGACGGCTGTTGCAGGGCGGCGGTTGAGGACGTGGGGCTTCATCTGGTCTGCGCGGAGATGACCGAGGAGTTCCTCGCGTTTTCAAAATCCAAGGGGAATGATCTTACAACCCCCCGCCCCGAGTTCGGTTTCGAGGGCCTAAAACCCGGAGATAGGTGGTGTCTTTGCGCGCTTCGGTGGAAAGAGGCCCTTGACGGCGGCGTGGCTCCCCCGGTATTTCTTCAGTCGACTCATGAATCGGTGCTCAGGGTCATCGATCTCTCCGATCTTAAAAAACACGCGGTCGACGTGTCCTGAAGCTTGATTCCCCCAAATTTACATATACCCTCTTCTCACCGTGAAATACCTTATCCTCCAAGGCGACGGCATGCCCGACCACAAGCTCCCCGAGCTTGACGGCAGGACTCCGCTTGAAGCAGCCGACACTCCCAATCTTGACGAGATCGCGAAGCGGGCAGAGATTTTCGGGATCGCGAAAACCATTCCCGACCCGCTTCCTCCGGGAAGCGACGTGGGAAACCTCGCGGTGCTGGGCTACGACCCCACGAAATACTACACGGGAAGATCCCCCCTCGAAGCCGCGAGCATAGGGATTTCGCTCGGGGAAACGGACGTCGCAGTCCGGTGCAACCTTGTAACCCTTGCGGAGAGAGACGGCCGGACGGTCATGGAGGACTACAGCGCCGGGCACATAACGGATGATGACGCAGCCGGGATAATCGAGGATCTAAAAAAAGAGTTCGACGGGGAAGAGTTCTCCCTGAGCCAGGGGGTAAGCTACAGGCATCTTCTGCTCTGGCGCGGAGGAAACAGCGGTATCCGAACAACCCCGCCTCACGACATTTCGGGAAAAGAAATCGCTCCCTGGCTTCCTTCGGGAGACGGAGCGGAAAAACTTCTGAGTCTGATGGAGAAATCCCGCAGGATACTGAAAGATCACCCCGTGAACGCAAAAAGAAGGGCTGAGGGCAAAAACACCGCCGACTCCGTATGGCTCTGGGGCGAAGGGACAAGACCCGACATGCCGCCCCTTCAAGAACTCTACGGAATCACCGGATCCGTCGTATCGGCGGTCGACCTCGTAAAGGGAATAGGAATTTTCGCCTCGATGGAAGTAATCGAGGTTCCAGGAGCGACCGGGTACCTTGACACCAACTACGCGGGAAAGGTAAGCGGCGCTATTGAGTCGCTGCGACGCGTGGACCTCGCAATGATCCACATAGAGGCGACTGACGAAACGGGGCATGTGGGGGACGCCCGCCTCAAGATACGGGCGGTCGAGGATTTCGACCAGAAGGTAGTGGGGCCCGCGCTTGCCGGGATGGAGCAGTTCGGCGAATACAGGGTGCTTGTACTTTCGGACCATCCCACCCCCATAGACCTCAGGACCCACACAAACGAACCCGTTCCCTTCGCCATACTCGATTCCGGGAACCGCTCGGTAAAAAACGGCTCGCTTGTCTATACCGAGGACAGCGCCGCCTCAAGCGGAATCTTCGTTGAGCAAGGCTGGAAGCTCATGGGAACGCTCGTCGCCAGATAGGCGCGAGGCACCTCAGAGATAATACTTGAGCCCGACCGTGAAGGTCCAGATGTCTGCGTCACTCACTTCGAAATCGGTCGTAAGCGGCGTAACGCCGTCTGCGCGTATGGGTTTGTGGCCTCTGACCCGCGTCCAAGACATGTCGTTTCGGTCAAAACCGCTGAGGCGCGTCCAGCGGACCTTGGCGCCGACTGAAAGATCGTCGCCAAGCGCATAGTCGACTCCGCCCACAACCTGAAAGCCGAACCTGGTTTTTCCCAGCTTCGTGTCTATGTCGCTGACCGTTCCCGACGCGGCCATCTGCCACGGTTCCGGACCCAGATCGCTTCTGCGCAGAAATCTGGCCGAGTAACGCATCTCCGTCGAACCCACACCTATACCGCCCCCGATATAGGGCGTAAAAGGCGAGCCGTTGCGCAGGTCGTAGTAGGCGTTCAGGAAGAAATGATGAGCGCTGAGGTCGTACACGCGTTCTGAAGGAGGATCGTTCTCGTCCCATTCGCTCTCCTTTTGCTCAAGCGTTTCGCCGCCGCCGGGACCGAGGCGCGCGAGCCTTCTCTGCGAGCCCTGACGGCGGTTCAGATACTCCGCCTCAAAACGAAGCCCGTTGCCGAAGGCATAACCCAGGGTCGCGCCTCCCGCGAAGCCAGCGCCGGGGGCAAACACGTTTGCAATGGTAGTTATTTTTTCGGTGGTACACTCCGCGTCCATCGGCGGAGTCGCACCGGAAGGGTAAAGAAACGAATCGCATTGGGTCGGGTGATCAATTAAGGACTGGGAAACGTCCATGTCTCCCGACTTTGAAAAACCTGCCTCAAGCCCTACATAAAAACCTTCCGCCGCGGAATCCGTCACCGACAAGACGGACGCCACAAGAACCGCCACAAGCCAAAAACACCCGTTCCCCGTAAAATGCCTCATATGTTTTCTCCTTGTATTTCTCAATTTAAGAACCGTTCACGGCCAAAGAATACCCCTGAAGCGGAAAAAGCTACGTCTTTTTTACCTCTTCCCAGATCTCGTCCATCTGCTCCATGGAAAGAGCGGTTATCTCTTTTTCACTGGTCCGCGCTTTCTCCTCGAACCGGGAGAATCTCTTTATGAACTTCTCGATGGCCCCATGAGACGCAGTCTCGGCGTCGATGTCTAGATGTCTTGCCAGATTCACGACGGAAAAGATTAAATCTCCCCATTCCTCCCGGGATCTGTTTCCCTCTCCGGCCTCCATTTCCCGCTCAAGCTCAAGCAGTTCCTCCTTTACCTTAGCAAGAACTGAAGAAGTATCCCTCCAGTCAAACCCGGAGCGGGCCGCTTTCTCGCCAACCCTCTGCGCCCTCATCAAAGAGGGCATGGCTCTGGGTATTTCCTCCAGATCGGGCTTCCCTTTCTTCTCCTTGAGCTTCTCGGCATTCCAAGTCCTCAATGCGTCGGCCGCATCCTTGGCCTTTTTTTCCCCGAACACATGAGGGTGCCTTCTTATGAGCTTGTCGTGGAGTCTCTGCGTGACGTCGCCTATGTCGAACTTCCCCTCTTCGCTCGCTATCTGGGAGATGAAGACGGCCTGGAAAAGGAAATCTCCAAGCTCCTCTACGAGTCCGTCCGTGTCCTCAAGCTCTATTGCCTGTATCACTTCGTAGGCCTCTTCGAGAACATAAGCACGAAGGGACTCGAGGGTCTGCTCCCTGTCCCACGGACAGCCTCCCGGAGCGCGAAGACGCCTCGCAAGCGAAACTATATCCTCAAAAGTCTTTTTCTCTTCCATGGCTCCTAGGGCAACCTTAGACCCGAAACCTCTTCGAACACCGGGTCAGATTCTCGTTTCCATCCCGCGTCACCACAACCACGTCCTCTATCCTGACTCCCCCGAGACGCTCGTAGTAAAGACCGGGCTCTACAGTAACGACGTTTCCCTCCCTCAGAATCTCGTTGCCGGGACCGATTCTCGGCGGCTCGTGGATGTCAAGCCCCAGACCGTGCCCCGTGGAATGTATGAAGCCCTGGGGGCTTGCGGAACCCGAAGCCGTGGTCGGAAACCCCCGTTCCGTGAAAAAATCCATTACCGCGCCGTGCACGTCCTTTGATCTCACGCCGTCTTTTATCATGGAAAACGCGATTTTCTGGCCGCGCAAAACGGTATTGTACATCCTTGAAAGTTCCGCCGAAGGCTCGCCCTTAACAACTGTCCTCGTCATGTCGCCGAAGTAGGCGTTCTCCTGAGATCTCGGGAAAATGTCGATCACCACCGGCCATCCAGCCTTAAGAGGACCCGAACCCTTCTCATGGGGCATGGAGCCCTGGACCCCTCCGGCCACTATAGTGTTCGAAGCCACATACCCATGTGCGGCAAGATAGGAACTTACGGCGGAGCGCACTATCTCCGAGGTAAGGGGCTTGCCGTCACGGTAAAGCACGGAGCCCTTCACCACTGAGTCCGATATAATTGAAATAGCAATCCTCATGGCCCATGCCGTAGCGGAAAGGGCCTTCTTTATGAGTGAGACTTCCGCCGGGGATTTCCTGAGACGCTCGGGGAAAAGAAAATCTGTCTTTGCAATCTTGACGAAAAAACCGGCCTCCCGAAGCGCGTCGGCATAGGAAACCGGAAAGTATCTCTGGACAATCAGGCTCCTTATTCCTCTCTGCCTTAGGATTGCCGCAGCCACCTCGGCAATGCCGGGCCTTTTCCTCCTCCTTCCGCGAACTGCGGCAACCCACTCCCCGAGCGAGACGACCCGTTCTACCCTAGCCTCTCTTCTTCCCCGCTCAAGCTCAAGATCGCTGAGAACCAGTGTTCCTTCGCCGTCGTGCTCGAAAAAAATAACGGGATCCGGAACGAAAAAACCGGTTCTGTGGTAAAGGTCGGAATTGCGCTCGCTTGAATCGATTATAAGGTAGGCGGTTCTGCTCACGCCGAAAACTATACAGCAAACCAGGGCGTACGGGCAAACCGCGGGGGATGCCCGAACGGTTCGTTGCTGGCTTCGCTTTGACAACCGCGCCCGGCAGATGTATTTTGTTAGACGGAGTGGTAAAAGAATTCACACTGCGAGGAGGCAGAGGAAATATGTTTTCCGTAACTCCCAAAGCCGTAGATGAAATAAAAAGGCTGCTTGCCGAAGATGATATCGAGGAAGCGTTTCTCCGGGTGAGGATAGTACCCGGCGGCTGTTCCGGATTCTCCTACGAGATGGGATTTGACGACGAGACCGAAGAAGGAGATAACTTGATTGAATCCGACGGCATAAAGGTCGCCATCGACGAGCTCAGCTATACCTATCTTGACGGGGCAGTCCTTGATTTCAAGGACGGTCTTGAGGGAAAGGGCTTTGCGATCGAAAATCCGAACGCGACCGGTTCCTGCGGCTGCGGACAGTCTTTCAACGCATAAAAAAGCAGAAACCCGTATATCTAGATTTTCCCCATAACAAAACCCTGGACGAATCTTGCGACGATTCTTCGCGCGGAGGATTCGTTGGGCACAGGCGGGTTGGTATAGTGGGAGGCAGTTCGCGGTTTTCTGGAGAACAGATTCCTTTTCCCACAAACAGATTTAATTATATACTTATATATGGCGGGTCCGTGGAGCGGTCGCCGCAAAATACACCATGGCATCAACGGCAAAAATACTTCGGGCCCACGAGGAGGCAAAGAGCTACGACAGGATCAAGTCAAAGCACCTGATCGGAACTCTCTTCACCGACTTTACTCCCTGGAACAAGCTCCACGGGTTCAGAAACTTCATCCACGCCCCCTCGGGCAAGAAGATCGAATTCGTTAACGATCCCGCCGTCATAGTAGGCACCGCAGTGTTCAAGGGCACGGGAGAGGAAGTGGCCGTAATAGCCCAGCAGACCCCTTCCAGCGAAAAGGAAAGAACAACACTTAACTTCGGAATGGTAAAGGCAGACGGTTACGGACTGTCTTTATGCATGATGGAGTATGCGGAACAGAACCGCCTCAAGCTCTTCACGTTCATTGATACCATAGGAGGAGATCCCTACGAGTACTCGGCCGAAAAACTTCAGTCCTGGCTGATTTCCTACTGCCAGTCGAAAATGATCTCCATAAGAACGAAAACGATAACCACCGTGCTCGGACTCGGGGGAAGCGGGGGCGCAATCGCCATACAGCTCGGACACAAAAGACTTATGCTCTCGCGAGCCGAATACTCCGTGATAACCGCCGAGGGCTGCTCCGCCATTCTCTTCAGAAGCGCGGACAAGGTCGCAGAAGCCCTCGAGGTGCTTCAGCCCACCGCGACTCACATGAAGAAATACGGAATAATAGACGAAGTGGTGAAAGAGGCCCCTCTTGGAAAAAGCAATTACATCCCCGCGACCCTGAAAAACCTGCAGGCGTCTCTCTCAGCCGCTTCAAAGGAGCTTGACCGCTACGACGTAAGGCACCTGCGCGAGGAGCTTCGAAGGAAAATCGAGCGCTGCGGGCGCGTGAAAAAACAGCAAAGAATCTACGAAGGAATCTCAAAGAAAATAAAGGCCTGGCTTCCCAACTATTTCAGCGGAAGAAAGGAAAATCCCGACATCGAAGAGATGCAGATAGCCATCTACGGATCGGAACCCCATTTCTGCAACGACGAAAAGGACGGGCAGGGAAAAATCATACGCCCCGGTTGCAAAAAGCAGCTCACGAAAAAAGAGCTTCATGCGAACAATTCCTCGTGTCCTTACTGCAACCGCCCTGAAGCGCTGAGCTCGGACGACTACCTTGACTTTCTCCTCGACGAGGCGTCTTTTCACGAAATAGAACCCGGCCTCTCTCTTGAAGACGTGGATTCCGTCTACAAGTTCTTTAACTATTCGTCCTCGAGACAGAAGCTCGCCGGAAAGACCGACTCGAAAGATTCCCTGGTAACGGGCTACGGGACCATGTTCGGCATACCCGTCGCGGTGGCGGTCTGCGATTTCAGGTTCATGGGCGGGTCAATGAGCTCCGTTTTCGGTGAGAAGATGAACATAGTGGTGAGCTACGCCATAGAACACAAGCTCCCCCTGGTAACGATAACAGTAAGCGGAGGCGCCCGGATGCAGGAAGGGACCGTGGCGCTCTACCAGATGGCGAAGACCATATCCGCGATAATGAGGCTCAAGGAGCACGGGCTTCCGAACATCTCCATACTCGGCCACCCGACAACGGGAGGAGCGCTTGCGAGCTACGCTGTGCAGGGAGACTTCCTGATATCGGAGAAGAAAGCGACCATAGCTTTTGCCGGGGACCGCGTTGTGAAGCTCACAAGCGGCGGCCGCGGGGTCGACCCGAAAATAATGTCCTCTGAATTCTACGAAGAACACGGAGGGGTTCACCTGGTGGTCGAAAGAAGCCAGATAAAACCCGCGATCTCGGGACTGCTTAAGTTCCGGGGTTTTAAAAACAGTCTGGACACGGGAGCTTTCCACCAGCGCCCGGCCGATACGTTTGAAGACGACTGGCTGTAGTTGTCTAAAAAGCCGATTCTTACCTGAGGACTCTTCTTGCGATAAAGGGAGCAGTCAGCAGTCCGGACGCCGCCTTTGGAACCGATCAGAAATTAAGCTTTCCTCTCAGCATGACTCCGTGCTCGGGTTTCTTCGCGTCGCTCTGCCTGCGCTCGGTTTCAAGGCTCAGGCTTGCAGAATGCCCGAGGTCCAGACGACTGCCGAGGCGGTACTGTCGCCACCCGTCTCCTCTAACCCTGAGGCCGCTGTAAGGAGTAAGGAGCCCGTCTCCGCCGAGAGCCGAGAGTCCGTATCCGAACTCCGCGTCAAGGTGCATATCGCTGTTCCTGCCGTCTTCTGACGAGAGTCCTTTAACTCCGCGCTCCCAGAGATTCTCAATCCCGCTTGAAGTCTCTCCCCACCCCGGAGCCACGCTGAACAGCGCTCCCCGCTTGTCCGCTCCCGTATCAAGGATTATCGCTCCCCCCACGCCCCACTGGCTGAACTTATCTGAGCTGTGGGTCGCCAGCCAGCGCCCCCTTCCGGAAATACTCAGGCCCATATTCGGATCCTCGAAAAGGAACCCGCCTCCGATTTCAACCCCGGTGCCCGTCTCTCCGTCTCCCCCGTCATGGCGAAGCGCAACTTCCACAAGGGGATTGAGCCAAGTTCCGGACGCAAACCTGTACTCATAGCTTCCCTCCATGCTCAACCGCAGCTGGTGTACTCCCACGGAGGAGTCATCGATCAGGTAGTCGTCGCCCTCAACATCCATCCATACCTTAAACGCTTCGCCCTTAAGCGAGAAGGTGGTGTCTCCCACGTCAAACACCCTGCCGCTTCCTCCCGCGGCCGCCGACTTGTAGCTGAGGTCGCTTGAAGCGACGCTCTGAACTTCTTCGTCGTCTATCTCTATTTCCCCGCGACCGTAGCCAATCGCACCCCAGAGGTAAGCGTCTTCGGATATAAGCCACGCAACGTACGGAGCCACGCTAAGCATCCTTACATAGTAATCTCCACTTCCTCCCTCTCCCGGGGTGGAGTCCGTGTAATCGAAATCTCCCTTCGTCAAAGCGACGGAAAGTCCCATCAGCACGCTCTCGGTTAACCGCCTGTCGACCCCGAGATAGCCGCTTGCTACGCTACCGTCCCAGTTCAGACTTTCGCCGCTTCTCCCGACCGAAAGGGCACTGTAGTCCGCCTTGCCCCAGAACGCTATATCCCCCTGCCTCTCTATGAGCTCCGGTTTCCCATCCTCTTCAATCCACATATTTTCATCCCCGGGATATTCCCTCCGTAATTCTTTCGGTAATTCTTTTGAATGTTCCCGAGTATGCTTTCCGGGAGCTTCTTTGGGCCGTTCTTTTGGATATTGCTTCGGTTTCCTAGGCATCCCTCCGGCCTTGATTATGAATGAAGACCCGTAGAGCAGTTCCTCGAGGCTGAGCTCTTCCAACAGTTCCGGATCATCCCACATATCAATTCCAATGACATCGTGGAGCCCCGCGCGCTGATCCATGAGCCTGAACATCCCTGTGCGCTCAAAAGACCCCGAAAGCACGCTGTCAAGACGCCACGTAAGCGCATCAAGCGAATTCCTCGTCATAGTCCTCCCGAACTCGGGAAGAATACTGATGCTGACACGTCTTAGCCGCCGAAAGGCAGAAGCGCTCGTCTCGGCCGTGGCCTCGGCTGAAGCATCTCCCGGACCTACTACGTTCACCGCGCGCACCCTGAAGGAGTAGACAGTGCCGTTTTTAAGACCCGTGACCACGTAGCTGGTTTCATTTGTCTCCATGGGACCGCTGTTATCTATGGATATCCAGTTGCCAAACGAGCCACCCTCTTCCTTCTGGCTGTACTCGTAACTGGTGATCGGAAGACCGCCGTTATCTACGGGTCGCTCCCACATGAGCGTCACGCGCTCATCGCCCGGAACCGCCGTCAGATTCTGCGGGGCGCCAGGCGCGGTGGCAGGCGTGGCTCTTACCGGCCTAGACTCAGGGCCGGGACCGATGCTGTTCACCGCACGCACCTTGAATTTATAGGTCTCACCGTTGATAAGCCCGGTTATGGTGTGGGTAGTGGATTTTCTTTTGGTCGAGATCCACTGGATGTCATCAATCATGTATTCGTAGTACTTGATGACGCTTCCGCCGTCATTCGGGGTCCTCCAGCTAAGCGTCACCTCTCCGTCGCCCCCAGCCGCCATGAGATTTCCGGGAGCGCTTGGAACCGTCGCTTTCGGTGTGTTTGGCTTGTTCGGCTTGTTCGGTGTGTTCGGTGTGTTCGGCGTTACCCCGGGGTCAGGCGTTTTCGTGCTTGAAGGCGATTCGGTCACATTGGTCACGTTGATGGTTACCGCGATGGTAGCGCTCTCCAGGGAAGGGTCATTCACAGTAATCTCGACCGAGTAAGATCTCTTGGTCTCGTAGTCAAGAGGTGCCTTGGTTTTTATCTGTCCTGAAGTTGGATCGGCCAGGGCAAACGAAGCTGCGTCAGCACCTCCAAGCGAATAGGTAAGCGGATCGTTATCCTGATCCATCGCGGTTACCGGCGCGCCGACGTTCCTTCCGGGCGGGGTGTTCTCAGGAACGGAACGCGTGGCCGTGGGAGCGGAGAACGTAGGCGCGTTGTTTGACGGCGGCTCGACACGCACCACAAGGTCGGAAATTACGTGCGCCATTTTCCCGGAACCGCGCCGGTCCGTATAGTCTGCCTTCACACGCAGGTAATTATCCACGTCGTCGTCAACAGGCGTGTAGCCTGATCCCGTGGCACCGCTTATGACAGTCCAGCCATTATTCCGGCTTGTTGATTTCTCCCAAGTCCACGTGACGGCCAATACGTCACCGTCCGGGTCTCTTAAAGCCGCAGTCAACAGCGCGTCTACCTGCGGCTGCACAGAAGAGAGGGTTATTGTCCCTTCCTCCTCTTCGTCGGTTACGCCGATGGTCACTGTGATCGTATCACTCTGGAGGTCTGCGGCGCCCACGGGCCGGTCCCTGGCAATGACAGTAACCGAGTAAGAGTTTTTGGTCTCGAAATCAAGCGGATTCTTGGTTTTTATCTGCCCTGTCGAACTGTCAATATCAAATGAATTCGCGTCCGTACCTCCGAGCGAATAGATAAGCGTGTCGCTTTCCGGATCCATAGCCGTAACTCGGGCACCGATGTTTTCTCCGGCGGTGGTATTCTCAGCAACGGAACGCGTGGCGGGATCACTTTCATCAAACATGGGCGGCCAGTTAAGATTCGGCACCTTGTTGGAGATCGCCCGCGCAGTCTTGCCGGAACCAAAAACAGCGTCCGTATAGGTCGCCGTTGCTCTCAGATAATGGTCTTCGTCGGCTACAACCAGATCGTGGCTCGCGTCCGTGGTCTCGGTGATTGAAGTCCAACCGCTGTTCTGGCTCAATGACCTCTCCCACTCCCACGTGACGCCTGAAGCGGAACCGTCAGGATCGCTCAAAGTCGCAGTCACGATCTCATTCACCTGAAACGGTGACGGATAAGAAAAAATTACCACTCCCGGTTCATCCACGTTGGTAACCGAAATTGCCACATCTATTGAGGTCGCACTCCCGTTATGCTGGGCGGTAACCGTAACTGAATAAGAATTCTTGTCCTCATAGTCAAGCGCCGCCTTTGTCTTCAGCTGCCCGGTAGTTCCATCAATATCGAACGAGTTCGCATCCGTGCCGCCAAGCAAGTAGCTTTCTGAACCCGCAGCCTCGACCGGACCACCGATGTTTTCTCCCGCCACGGTGTTTTCCGCTACAGAACGGGTGGCAGAAGTTCCTTCGGAAAATACGGGGCTCCCATTCCCTCCAAGAGTAACTTCGGCCACGTTCGAATACGGGCCGTTACCCGCGGTGTTGACAGCCCTGATCCTGTAATACCACGTTCCGGAGGAAAGACCTCTATGAAGAAACTCTCTTCTTGTGGATCTAATACCGGTGGAAACATCCGTCCAGCCCGTATTGCCATCCTCCGATATCTGGAGTTGATATCTGTCAACTATGGATTCTATGTAATTAATGCCGTGGCCCGTGAATTCGATCCTTGGAGCAGTCCAGGACAGTATTGCCGTGTCTTCATCTTCCGGGTCGGGGGCCGCACTTAGCTCCGGTGCTTTTGGTTTGACGACTTCTGTATGACAGACAACACCCGTATGCTCGGTGTCCCGGCAATTGTGGTCACCGGGATTTCCATCATCGCTTCTACTACAATCACCAAGACTTGCTTCACTGCCGTCACACAACAAGTCATCCAACCGGAAGTCGTCATTGCCAGCGCTACGCAATCTTGTCAGCGCTCTCCCCTCACTACGTATATGCCCCAACTCCGCGCACGCAACCATTGCGTCTTCATCCGTGAAGTAATCGTCGCATACTCCTTGACCATTACTGTATTCAAGCCTTCCCCGGATAATTTTCTCCGTGGTATCCGTCACCTTATAGCTATCTGTGGCGAATCCAAGAGTTTGGGCATGCGCGGCTACGGAGAAAAACATCGACAGCATGTACACAAACAGCAGGAGACAGACCCCGCTTCTCAGGGTTACTCTTTTCCTGACGGTGAAAAGGGATAAGGGACATACAGCACGCAGTCCCCTCAGACAGAAGAGGAAAAATAAGGTTCCAAGAACCTTGATCTGGAAACTCGCCCGTTTCGGGATTGGCTCAGCCGCTCTCTCATTGCGATGCAAGGACGAGAGGGATTCCCGCTGGCGCTCTGCCCGACAGACAAGCCGTTTATGTTCCACCATCTCGGCCGGTCTTGCGTGAAGAAATCAGGAAAAAACAACCCGACTTCTCTTTTTCTCAGGTCTTGGGAGTGCGTATGTGCACGCTCCCGAGACTAAAAATCCTTTCGATTTAATCTGTTAAGTAAGGCGAAACTCCCGCTGAATCGCCTGTTTCTACACAACCCATAGTTGTGAGTGTGGTTACAAGCACTAAATCCACGGTTTATATTTAACAGGGGATTTTGAGTTATGTCAAGGAATTTATAAAGTGATTTCAGGACTATACGAACGGTTAGTCCTAAGAAGAATGCGGGTCGGCCTTTTTGGAGTAGGTGCCGTCCATCCCCGTTATTCTTGAAATTTCTTCAGGGGAATCGAGTATCTCTCCCTTTTGCATCTTGTAAAGAAAATTCGCGTTGTCCCTGGGGGCGTCGCTTTTCACGTTTGGGTCGAAGAAGACCTCTTTTGTGTGAACGAGTCCCGCGCGGTTGTAGGAGGCAAGTTCGTACTTCATCCCCATCCGAAGCGCGTCGCACGGGCAGGCCTCAACGCAGAAGCCGCAGAAAACGCAGCGCATGAAATCTATGTTGTAAACCTTGGGCCTTCTTTCGATGCCGTAATCGTCGGCGGGTTCGGAAACTATGGAAATAGCCTGGGTGGGACAGGCAATCTCGCAGAGCTTGCACGCGACGCACCTTATCTCCCCTTCGTCATCGGCAGGCATCACGTGAAGTCCTCTGTAATTCTCGGGAAGGGCTTTTACCTCTTCGGGGTATTTCACTGTTATAGGCTGAAAATGCGTAATATGCCTTATGGTGATCATAAGACCCCTCAGCACCTGGGGAATGTAGAGTTTTTCCCAGAAGGAAAGCCGCGGCCGCTTGAGCACTTTCACGTTAATCGCCATAGCAACCATCTATATACCACAGAAAAGAAAAATACTGAAACCGCTAGCGGAAAAAACTGCCGCGACGATGCAGGATGAAGGCGAACGCAATCGCCGAGGCAGAAAGAAGCCAGAGAGCGCTTCTGCCGTCTCCCAAGACGAGCTTTCCCGCCCCTATCATTAAACAGAGCAGGAAAGACACGACAAGCGACCAGTTAAGAAGAACCGAGGAAAAGGCTCCCCGCTCCCGCTCAACCCCCGCCCTCTTACGGACAGGCGACCAGAAACCCGGAGGCCTTACCCTCGAGTAGAATGCCGAGAGTTTCTCCCACGGCTCGGGAGCGGTGGCGAAAGTGGCCACAACCCAGCAGGTTATCGAGACTGGAACAACGAGTATCTGGTGGCGAAGCTCAAGCGGAATTCCCTTCGCCTCGGTGTAGAGAATCAGAACCAGTATGGTCGCAAGCGATGAGGCAAGCGCCACTATCTCGCTCCAGGCGTTTATCCTCCACCAGAACCACCTGAGTATCAGCACAAGGCCAATACCCGAACTCATCGCCCAGAGAAATATCCAAGCATCCCCTATGTTCTTTATCTGAAGCGCCACCACGCCCGCGATCACGGCAAGCGCCACGGTCGCTATCCTCGAGACCCGCACGTAATGGCGCTGCGGGGCGCTTGGCCGCATGAACCTCCTGTAAAGATCATTCACAAGATACGAGGCGCCCCAGTTAAGATGCGTAGAGACCGTGGACATAAACGCCGCGAGAAAAGAAACCAGCAGAAGACCTCGAAGACCCGGCGGGAGAAAATCCCTTATCATAACCAGGTACATAGATTCATCGTCTCCGCCCGCCACCCCAGCCGCTTCGGGAAAGATTACGACCGACGCCAAGGCGACAAGGACCCACGGCCAGAGGCGAAGCACGTAATGGTTAAGCGCGAACCACGCGGTGCCCGCCAAGGCATGCCTCTCGTTTTTCGCCGAACAGAGCCGCTGTATAAAATAGCCTCCCCCGTCGGCGTTATGGGAAGACCACCAGACGACGGTCATGAAAATGAGGAAGGTGAAAAAATCGGAAGAGAAAAAATCTTCGCCGCCCGTGGGTTGCGTGATGAACATAGAGACCTGCTCGGGGGGAAGTTCCGCTATTTTGCTTACGAACTGGTTGTAGCCTCCGACCGCGTCAGAATTTATGACCACGACGGCGAGTATGACCGTGGCGCCGAGCGCTATTGCGTACTGCACCAAATCCGTTATCACCACCCCCCAGAGCCCGGAGAAAACCGTGTAGACAAGCACGATTCCAACGCACAGCGAAACGGCATATATCTGGCCGACTCCGAAAAATACCTCAAATACCTTGGTCATCGCGGTAATCACCCAGCCCATGACTATGAAATTGAAAATCGTCGAAAAATAAAACGCCTTGAAGCCGCGGAGAAACGCCGCGGGGCGGCCCCCGTAGCGAAGCTCTATGAGCTCGTTGTCGGTTATCACCTCCGCCCTTCTCCAGAGCCTTGAGAAAACCACTATCACAAGCGCGTGGCTGAAGATGTAGTTCCACCAGAACCAGTTCTTCCATATCCCCTCGGTTCTTATCCACCCCGTTATGGCAAGGGGGGTGTCGGCGGCAAAAGTGGTGGCGACCATCGAGGTTCCGAGAAGCCACCAGGGAAGCCCGCGTCCCGAGACGAAATAGTCCGAAAGACTTCCGGACGCTCTCCTTGAAAAATAAAAGCCGACCCCCAAGGAAAAAACCAGATAGATGCCCACGAGCGCCCAGTCTATTGCATAGAGTTTCATAGCGTTATTTTCACCGGAAGCCCTGCCGTGGAAAACCTATCTCCCGTGAGAACCTCCGCGGCCGCCCGGCCCGCCGCGCGCGAGGAGTCGAAAAGCGAGATAACGGTATCGAAAAAGGTAAACTCGGCCGCGGGATAAGGAGACCCGAAGGTAAGCAGAATCTTCTCGCCCGAAAAAGAACAGAAACTGTTTACGCAATCGATTATCTCCGGGGGAATAACGCAGTTCTCAGTCCAGCCCGCGGGCGCGACCGACAAAACGCACACAAGCGAAGAATCTCCATGCAACTGCGGAGTCTCGGGCCAGCAGGAAAGCTTCTCTATCCTTACTCCTCCCCCGGAGAACCCTTCGCGAAGCCCGCCCAGAAGCTCCTCTGTCTCATCCGTGCCGAAGTGGAAAACCGAGACCTCCCCGCCGGAAAGAACTCCTCCTCTCAGAACGCAGGCAGAGCAGCGGGAGATTTCCCTTGCGTCTTCTGCGTTTTTCTCAAAATCGGGCGAAGGCGCTTTCTCCATGCCCGTGGCGAAAAGCCTTTTCACGTAGAATATCCTGCTAAGAGATTCCCCGCGCGCCGGATCCCGGAAAAAGCTATCCTCCGCGCGCCTCTCGAGAAACCCTTCTGGATCTCTGGGATCGAGGACTATATCCACCCCGCTTCCAAGCGCTGCGAGTATATTTTCCTCCTCTCGCTCTTCTCCACCCAAGGCATCCATCCTGAAGGAATCCGAGACGATCAGGCCGTTGAATCCGAATTTTTCCCGCAGAAGGCCGCACAGAATCGGTTCGGAGAGCGTGGCAGGGAGCCCGAGCGGGTCAAGGGCCGGAAAACGGACATGCGCCGGCATCACGGAATGAAGCCTTTCCGCGATCGCTTCTCTAAAAGGAGCAAGATCAGTTTCCATAAGTCGCTCGAGGGGTCTCTTGACGCTTGGGAGGCGCGCGTGGGAATCCTCGAGAGTTGCGCCGTGACCGGGAAAATGTTTCGCGCAGGCAAGCACCCCTTCTTTCTGCAGGGTTTCCGCAAAGGCACTTCCCAGTTTTGAAACGACCGCAGGGTCATCAGAGAATGCTCTTACGTTTATTATCGGGTTTTGCGGTTCGGTATTTACGTCAAGAACCGGGGCGAAGGCCAAATTAAGCCCGCAGTACTTCATCTCCTGGGCGGTTATAACGGCCTGGCGTCTTAAAACCTCCTCGTCATCTATCGCCCCCTGGGCCATAGCAAAGGGGAAAAGGGTCGCTCCCGAGACCCGCTGACCGAGGCCCCTTTCAACATCGCAGCCGAAAAGAAGCGGAAGTTCGGACAAGGACGCAAGTTTCCTGGTGGTCTCCCTTACCTGCTCGACGTCCCCGTTGAATACTATGAAACCGCAGACGCAGAAATCCCGCACGAGGCGCTCCGCACGCCTGACGGAGCCGGAATCTGAAAAATCGATCCTCGGCATTAGGAACTGCGCCGCCAGACGGGGCGGCGGGAGATCTTCTGATGAAAACACGGCTGGATTTTCATACATTTTTACAATACATTCTTCCCGATTGAGATTTTCCCGAGAACCGTAGTCTCTCGGGCTCCCGTGACTTCTGGCACGTTCGCCCGGTTTGCGCACACGGTTTCATTTGCGAGTACCGCGAATCCCACGGCTTCCTTGGCATCCGGGGGAATGCCGTACTCATCCGAGAGGCAGAGCTTCGTCGGGGCGAGCTTTTCACAAAGCCTTGAGACCATCACCGGATTGTAGGCCCCTCCTCCGCTCAGCACGACTTCCTCCACGTCCGCGCGCGGGTAGACGAATCTTTCATAGGCGGAAACTATGGAGCAGACGGTAAATTCGACAAGCGTGAGCAGAAGATCAGGCAGGGAGATGTTCTTTTTTTCCGTAAGCGAGAAAAGCCTCGCGACCATCTCTTCCCCGAAAAGCTCCCTGCCGGTCGATTTAGGGGGTTCTATGTCGAAGTAAGGGTTTTTCATAAGACTGCGAAGAAGATCCTCCCTGACCGAACCCCTCTTCGCCATCGCTCCGTCCTCGTCAAAATTTTTCTCCCCTCCCGAGGCAAGCCGCGCCACCGAATCAATCAGGGAATTGCCGGGGCCCGTATCGAACGCCAGGAGTTCCCCGGGTTTTCCCGTAACCAGAGTGCAGTTGGAAATGCCCCCTATGTTCTGGGCGATTATGTTTTTCCCGGTCCTAGAGAACAGCAGGTAGTCCACGTAGGGCATAAGGGGAGCACCTTCTCCACCAGCCGCCACGTCCCTCGTCCTGAAATCTCCCACAGTGGTGATTCCCGTTTCCTCGCAGATAACATCGGCTTCGCCGAGCTGGAAGGTCGAGGAAACAACTCCCCCGAGAGAGGGCGGGTTGTGAAAAACCGTCTGACCGTGGGTGCCCACAAGATCCACATCGGTCGTTTTCAGGGAGGCTTTGCGGAGAAGATCAGACACTGCGGCGGCAAACTCCTGGCCGAGGAGGAAATTCAGGTCGGAGACCGAACCGGCGTTTAAGGAACCGATCGAGAGAAGAAACTTTCTGGCAGCATCCGAGTATTCCCTACAGATAAAGTCCTCGATCCGCACTTCGGTATCCTCCCCCGAGCCGCGAATTCTTACCAGCGCCGCGTCAATGCCGTCCATTGAAGTCCCGGAAATGAGACCGATGATGAGTTTTTCCTTTTTCGAAATTATCGGATGAAGCCAGTTCACACGGAAAAAGCTACCTGATGAAAAGGGGATTTAGCAGACAGGCGGCCGGGAACAATTAAGGACTTTCCGTGCCGCCGGATACGTTCGCAAGGGTCTTTTTCAGCAATCCACCGTTTTCTTTCAGCAGCTTTACCGACTCTTCGCGAGAGAGATCCCCGAGTTTCATTACCACTGCAACCTTGAGGTTCCCTCCAGCTTCCCGGAAAAGCGAAGCGGCTTCTTCTTCCCCCACGCCGCATATGTCCATTATGATTCTCCCTGCCCTGTCAATAAGTTTCGAGGATGCCGGCTTAAGATCCACCATCAGGTTTCCGTAAGTTTTCCCGAGAAGCACCATTGCGGCCGTCGTAATCATGTTAAGGACCATCTTGGTCGCGGTCGCGGCCTTAAGTCTCGTCGAACCCACTATCACTTCCGGACCGACAAGAAGAGGAATGACCAAGTCGGCGGAGACATCCTCGGGCTCGCTGCAGCATATAAGGACGGTGGCACAACCGACCGCCCGGGCGTATTCCAGGGCAGATACCACAAACGGCGTCCCGGAACTGGCCGCGATTCCAAGGACCACGTCGTCGCCGGAGAGCTTTTTGCCGCGAAGGGCTTTCACAGAAGCCGTAGGGGAATCCTCAGCGCCTTCAACCGATTCCCACACCGCGTCGCGTCCTCCCGCCATAACCGCCTGCACTGTCTGGGGGTCCGTCCCGAAAGTCGGAGGACATTCAGCGGCTTCCATAACCCCGAGCCGTCCGCTCGTTCCCGCCCCGACGAGAAAAACCCTGCCGCCGCTCTCAAGCGAACGGAAAACCATTTCCGCCGCCCGGGAAACGGCATCCCTCTCCCTTGAGACAGCCTCAAACGCCTCCCGATCTTCCCCGCTTATAAGATCGATAATTTCTGAGCACGAAAGTTCATCAATATTGATCGTTCTCGGGTTTACCTTTTCTGTAAGCAAATGGGCTGTACGGCGAGTCTTCTTCACAGACAACATTATATCTGAAACCCGCCGCGGTTATCCGGGCAACTGTCCGCAGCGGCAGGTTTGATTTGTAGACAATATCCGTATAGAGTCCTCTGGGTATTGCGGGTGTAGCTCAGCTGGCCAGAGCATTGGCTTCCCAAGCCAAGGGTCGCGGGTTCGAATCCCGTCGCCCGCTCTCACTTTCCCCAAGCCGTGTGTAAGCAGTGCTCCGAACCGGTCGTTCAAGACTTTTTCTCGAAAACCAGATACTTAAGGCCGAAAAAGTTCCAGAAAAGCGTTATCAGGAGAGACACTGCGGCTCCTATGTTCGCCCAGACGGTGGAGGAGATGGACCCCCCCGAACCTCCGAACTCGGTGACCACGTACGTGGCGACCGCAACGTTTATCACAAGCCCCACGCCCACTACTACGAAGAATCTTACGAGCTGGTTCATCCACCCCTCGGCTCCGTTGCTTTGAAACGTCCAGAACTTGTTCCACGCATACCCGTTAACGTTCGCCAGGATAAAGGAAACCGCCTTGAAAACCGAGTACAAAACCCCCTCGGCCACCCCGGAATAATAAATGAGCAGGTTGAGTATCCCAAAGTCGATCACTAGGTTCGAAAAGCTTATCATGCAGAACTTCGCGAACTGGACAAGCGAGGACCACTGGGAGAAAAACCGGAGAAAAAGAAAGTGGATCACGGGACTCAGGATGAAAAGCCCCCACTGCACCCCGACAAGCGTGGAGTGCACGCCGGGCATCTCCGCGCGGAGCGTGAAGAAAAGAAGCAGTACGAAAAACGCGCTTATCTCGCTTATTACGAATAAGACGGGGTAATCCGATCTGGTCATGTCGGCTTCAGAAAAAAAGGGGTGCCCCCCGAAGCGGGAGGCTTCGGAGCGCAACCCCTGAGAACTACATTTATTTATACGTTCAGTTCATTATCTGGAACTGGGGATAGACGAAGCTTCCCTTGGTCCAGATGGCCCAGGTGGGATCCCCAAGCGGCTTCAGCTTGCTAAGCGTATGGCCCTTTGGAGCCTTGAACTTTATTTTCGGGTTAGCCATGGACACCGTTCCCCCATTCCACGGAATCGGGTACTTGACCACCTTCCCCTTCTCCTTCAGATAGCCGAAGTAGTTAAGGTGCCCTCCGCCGAAGCCTCCGAGTTCGCTTCCGACCTCGGCCGTGGCCTCAATCATCGTCTTGCCGTCAACTTCAAGCCTTGTCGTAAGCACTCCATCCTTTACCACGGTGGTGGTCATTCCCTCCTGGGCGGGAATGCCGACTGCCTTCGTGAACTCCCTCATCCTGGGGGAGCTGTTGTAGTACTGGACGAAATACCTACCGGGGTAGGTTATGTCCGAATCCATAACGTACGAGTCGTTTCCGTCAACCTCCACCGTAAGATAGGTGAGCGTGTACGCCCCGAATCCCGAGGTCTGGTTCTTGTCGGGAACCGTATACATGTTGATGACTATGTGATTGTTGGGATGCGGCTTTAGGCCCGCCGGAAGCATCGATTTCAAAACCTCCGGGTCGGCCTTGTAGGCCGCTATGAACATCCACGCGCCCGTCACGAGCTGGGGGCCCGGAAGCGAAGTGGAGCTGCTCGCCGCCTTGGTCGAGCACTGATCCGCATGCGTCGCCGTGAGCGGAACAGCGCAGAAAACAAGAGCAATTAAAAAAACCATAAATCTTCTCGCTGACATCTCTATTACCTCCTTGAAACTGTGTCTTAATCTTCAGGCGCCACCAGAAAGCGGAAACCACTCCCCACGAAAGTTCTAATGCTCCTCTGACGCCTTTTTCTCCTTTTCTTCTATCATATATCTCACGGCGGAGCGGATGAACCTGTTTCTCTCCGCCTCCCCGAGCACTCCTTTAAGCGCGTCGTGAACCGACGGATCGACTACGAGCGCTCCAATGGAACCCTCCCCTTCCCTGATCATCCGGGAAACCTCGGCCAAGTTGGAGGAGAAGCTCCGCATGTCCGCTGCGAACTCCTCGTCGTAGATGAGAGTGTGCAGAAAGCCCTCCTGTTCAGGGGTGGTTTGTTCCGCAAATGCCGACACCATCTTGTCCAGGTTCCTGGAGATGGACGTGAGGTTCGTGACGAACTCCTCTGACTGGCTTATTATCTCCTGCATCTCGGGCGATGTGTAGCCCCTGATCACGATCCCGTCGCGCGCCTTTCCTATGCTCTCCCCTTGGCCGGGAACGATCTCGACGAATTTCGCCCCCAAAAGCCCTTCAGTCTTGATCGTGGCGTGAGAGTCCACTGAGACCCTGGCAAGCGCCCGCTTGTTGATCTCCATCACCACCTGAACCTTCCCCAGGGAGGAATCGTCGGAGAAGCTGATTGAGGAAACCGACCCGACCCCGACGCCCGAGAGGCGCACGTAGGCACCCTCGAGGAGCCCGGCCGTGTTGTCAAAGTAGGTCTTTACCGTGTACTCCTTCTCAAAGAGTTCCTCCTGGCCGCTTATCGTGAAAACTCCGTAAACGAAAATAGCGATCGACACCAGAACGAAAATCCCTACCTTGAGCTGAGCTGACCTTTCTTTTTTCATCTGCGCTTCTCCGGCACGAGTGCCGTGCTTTATCTTTGATATTGTACCGAAAAACCTGATTGTTTGTAAGCGGAGAATTGAAAATGCGGGCGGCTGTGATAGCTTTAGTACTCTGATTCCGCCCTAGGCACGACCCGATCTCCAAAAGGCGCTTTCATTCATGACAACGATAAAAAAAGCGGTAATAAGCGTTTATGATAAAAAGGGAGTAACCAAGCTCGCAAAGGGTCTTGGGGAACTGGGAGTGGAGATACTCTCAACGGGCGGCACCGCCAAGAGGCTTCGCGACGGCGGAGCGAAGGTGACTGAGATTTCCGATTACACCGGCTTTCCGGAAATCCTCGGAGGAAGGGTAAAGACCCTTCACCCGAAAATACACGGAGGGCTTCTGGGGATAAGGGACGATGAGCGCCACTCAGAGGAGATGGCCGAGAATTCCATCGAGCCCATAGACATGCTGGTGGTGAACTTCTACCCGTTTGAGGAAGTTGCGGCAAAAGAGGGAACCTCGTTTTCTGAAGCTATGGAGAACATAGATATAGGGGGGCCCGCAATGCTTCGAGCCGCCGCGAAAAACCACGCGTCGGTGACTGTGCTCACGGATCCGGCCGACTACGGGACGGTGCTCCGTGAGCTTCGGAAAAACAAGGGCACAATCTCTCCCGAGACCAATTTCCGCCTCTCGGCTAAGGCTTTCTCCTATGTCTCAAGATACGACGCGGCTATATCGAACTACCTCTCGTCTGTGGAGCCCGGTGGCGCGAGAAACACCCTTCCCGGGACTTACACTCTCTACCTTGAAAAGAAGTTCGACCTTCGCTACGGGGAAAACCCCCATCAGCGTGGAGCCTTCTACACAGAGAGCGGAATCGGCGACGCTTGCTGCGTCGCAAACGCAAGACAGCTTCAGGGAAAAGAGCTTTCACTTAACAACATATACGACACCGACTCGGCCTTCGAGCTGGTGAGAGAGTTTTCGGACACCGCCTGCGTGATAGTAAAGCATAACAACCCCTGCGGGGCGGCGCTTGGGGCTACTCCCGCGGAGGCTTTCTCAAGGGCGAGGGAGTGTGATCCGGAAAGCGCTTTCGGCGGGATAATAGCCTTCAACAGGGAGGTTGACGAGACGGCGGCAGAAGAGGTAGCCAGCATGTTCGCGGAAGTCATTATAGCGCCCGGTTTCTCGGAAAAAGCCCTTATGCTGCTTTCGGCCAGGAAGAACCTGCGAGTGCTTCTCACAGGCGGTATGGGGATCGGCGGGGCGGGGAGCTGGGACATAAAGAAAGTGACGGGCGGGGCGCTTATACAGCAAAGCGACAGGGACTGGGGGGATGATTTCTCAGACATAAAGATCCCGACCAAAAGAAAACCCACCGAGGAGGAGATGGCCGACCTCCGGTTTGCCTGGAAGGTCTGTCGGCACACCAAGTCAAACGCTATTGTGTACGCGAGGGATCGCAGGACGGTGGGCATAGGAGCGGGCCAGATGAGCAGGGTTGATTCCGTCAGGATCGCGGGGATGAAAGCCCGTACGCCGACCGACGGCTCGGTATTAGCTTCCGACGCATTTTTTCCTTTCAGAGATGGTGTTGACGAAGCGGCGCGTGTGGGAATAACCGCAATAGCGCAGCCCGGGGGATCGATAAGGGACAAAGAGGTTATAGCTGCCGCGGACGAACACTCGATGGCGATGGTCCTCACCGGGAAAAGGCACTTCAAGCACTGATGTGCTGGCCGCCAGCTAAAAAGATCTTGCAATAGGCCTCCGGAAAATCAGTTAACTTCAAGATAAGGCGCGATGTCCGAGTGGTTCTCTATGAGAAAGGAATTGCTTTCAATCATCGTCCCCCTTGCGCGTTCAAGGTCGGCCAAGGCGATCCGGTAGCTTGCGAAGGCGCTTATGTAGTTGGCCTCTGCGCTTATGAGGTCCCTCTGCGCCTCGAGTATCTCCCTCGTTGTGGAAAGTCCCGCCTTGAACTTTTCCTCCTCGTTTCCCAGAACCTCTTTGGCCAAGTTGGTCGAAAGCAGGGCGGCCTCCATTTTTTTCCGGCTGCTTGCAATCTCCCTTATGGCGTTTCTCACGTCAAGGCGCACAGCATCTTTCTGCTTCTGGTAGCTTATAACGCTTCGGTCATAGTCGGCACGGGCCTTTGCGTAGTCTCCCCCGGCCTTTCTCCCAAAAACGGGAAAGCTGAGCTTCCCCGTGACGCTCCAGCTCGGAAAATCACGGTCGACGATGCTGTCATAGGCGTGCGAGGAATCGGCAAAGCGCGGGGACACGTCGGCAAGCCCCCCGAAAATTATCCTGTCGGGGTTCTCGGAGCCTCCGAGACCCAGATACTCGAGACGGCCCTCGACCGTGAGACGGGGAAGCCTCTGGCGGGAGTAAAAGGTCTTAAGCGCCTGGGCCTTTTCCATCTCCTGCTCTGCCCGGCGCATCTCGGGACGTTTCTCAAAGGCCTGAAGCACCGCCTCAAGCTCTGACACCGGGTCATACGCAGTCGGCATGGAATCGGTTATCTCAAGCAGTTCGACGCTCTCCTCCAAGGGGATGACAAGCAGGTTCTTAAGCGCGTCCATAGAGGCCTCGTAGGCGTTCTCCGCGTTTATCATCCTCACCTTCCTAGCGGCGCTCTCAGAGCGCGCCTGTGTAAGGGTCACTCTCGGCAGAACCCCGACCTCCACCTGTATTCCGGTTCTCCTCTCAAGATCAAGTGCCAAATCATAGGCTTTTTTCTCAAGGTCGCGGTCGCGGGCGGCGGCCACTACTCCCCAGTAGCTTTTCTCAAGATCAAAAAGCGTCTTTGCCACCACGCGCTCGAACTCGTACACGGATATGTTCTTGTCTTTTCTCGAGAGCACAACCGATACCCTGTCAGAAGCAATATCGAAGCCGCGGAGAAGCTCCTGCCCCACGCTGAAACCGAGGCTCGCAGCCCATGACGGGCTAAGGCTTTCAATCGGGGAATCGGTCTCGGTTCTCGACACCTCGAGGTCGTAGAGCTTATAGAAGGTCCCGGTGGGAAGCCTGCCCGAGAGTTCGCTTCCAAAAGAGAAAACTTCGGCATTTATTATTCCGTCCTCTATGAGAGAACTCGAGGTGGGAATCTTGGTATCAGCGTACGAGGCCATAAAGCTTATCTCGGGATCGTATGCGCCCTTCCTGCTCTTGTGCTCCCCGCGGGCGGCGTCGACGCCGAGCATCCAGACCCTTATGTCGTGGTTTTTCTCAAGGGCCATTATCTTTGCCTGCGTGAGCGTAAGGGCTGAAACCCCACCTGTGGCGAAAAGAAAGCACGCGGCAAAAACCAGAAATATCTTTAAGCGTTTCGACATCGAGATAGCTCTGTTACCTGAAACCGAACCCTTGTGCTCTATGCATAGGTCCGGATTCTTCGTCATCCTCCCCGAATCTGCGCTAAGAATTTACTGAAAAAACCGGAAAAAGACTAATTTGGGGCCAAGAGAAAATTCCTCCCGGTTTCAAAAGGGCAAAAAAAAGCGGGCGACCTTTGTTAGGAAGCCCGCTTCATTCAAGCTTTGTGAGCTTTGATTTTGTTTTTATTTCGCGAACTGATCGATGTAAACCATCAACCTTGTCTGGAATCCCCAGATCGTATCCTCAACATCGGCATCAGTCACTTCATTAGCAGCTGCATGAGACTCCATAAGGTCTGTAAGACCGTCGCCGGCAAGCACCAAGCTTCCGATGAAGTCAAGGTTTACACCCGGATGAAGCGTCCAAGTAAGCGTCCCCTCGATCTCGGTAGCGAGATATTTTTCAACTTCAGTGCTAGAAATACCCCGATTACCTGCACCACCACCGAAATCCGCAATACCAGGATAATTCGAGTCAAAGGCCGAAACTGCATTCGTCTCATCATTCCAGGCAAACAGAACCTGAGGAGTAAACCCTATATTGTCAGCAAGCTGCATATTTGCGTATGCCCTGACGTAAATAGCGTTTATAACGCTTCCCTCTATCTGATATATAGTCGGAATGACGTGCTTGAAGAGGAGGTTGTCAACGTTATAAGCCGGGCTGAAAGGAAGAGCGTTCCCCTCAATCGTCAAAGGAGTAGAACCATCGTCACCCTGAGCCCAACCAGCTTCAACACCTACCGTGCTTACCTGAGCCATCATCGAAGGATAAACCTCTAAGCGGCCAGCCATGTCAAAAGCGTAGTCAAATTCAAATTCTCCAGCGGGAAGAGGACCTAACGCAGGATTGGTTATTTCTCCCCCTCCGAACATCTGGACTTCGTAGGTGAGGCTCCAGCTAGCGGCCTTAAGAACGAGAAGACCGGAGTATAGGGAAGTACGGTCAACATCAAAATCGTAGCCGAAACCCGCATCGTTGAATACGTCGTTCTGATGCAAGTAGGGGAATCCGTATGCCCCAACAGTCACGTTAACGTCTCCCATCTGCTGGTTATAGATACCCGCCGCGGCAAGTATGTCGTAACCTACACCGTTTTCTCCGGCAAACAACGAACTACCGTTGCTGAACACGTCAGATACGAGAACCAAGGTGAAGGTTCCAGCTCCGGCCGGGAAGGACTTTAACCAAAGAGCCCTGTCAACCACGAAACCAAGATCCGAATGCGGATCGTGTCCGCCGTTTGCAAGGATGCCGAGACCCCAGTCAAAGGGCTGGCGTCCTATCCTTACAAAACCAAGGTTGTTCGGAAGAACTATGTCGGCGTGAAGCATGCGTACGGTGAAAAACCCGTAATCATCGTCTACCGCCTTATTGCCTGTCAGAATCGCACCGTTGAAACGGTCGCTTGGTCTGAGATCGGAAAGCACCACACTGTCATCCTCATAAATGGTGCCACCGAAAAAGTGGGCAGTCTGCCCACCCCATATCATGTTGCTAGCAACATCAACCTGAGCTCTCACGGTGACTGCATCGCTTAAGCCCAACTGCGGAGTGAGCCTGAGCGTCGTATCAACAACACTAATCATGCCATCACCACCGGCAACGGCATTATCAATGACACGAGCCCTCGTTCTCAGGTAACTCGGAAATCCGCCAAGCGACCAGTCTATGGCGAATGACGGAATCGACATACCGAGAACGGCGAAAAATATAATAAGCCATCTGGCTTGAATCATCTCTCCTTACCTCCTGTAAAATTTATATTTCCAAAGTAAACGATCATTACTGATCCCCCTAAAATGGACACAGAACATGACCAATTTCTTTACAAGCTTACTATAAAAGCAAGCCTAATTCAAGCGTTTTTTTCCTTAACGGAAAACCTTCCACTTCCTTAATACGTCCTTAACAATAAAGCACAATGGCAATTATGTCAAGGAGTTTTTTGACTGGGAAAACCAAGAATCAACAACCACAGGGAGCTTTTGAAGCATCATAGGGCTGTCTTTGGCAAGGACAGAAACCGGGGCGAAAACACCCGTATTGGACTATCTGGTATGCAATCCGTGCGAATCCCCGCCAGAAACCAATCTGAGCATCACCCCCGCCCGAAAAGCCGAAGCGTGACAAACGGAATCAGGCTGAGCGCGGGCGAGAGGACAAGCTGCGTAGCGGCGCTTTTGCGCAAAGGCTCCTTCATCTCCATTATTCCCCAATAAAGCGAAGCCGAGTCCCCGATAAAACTCCCGACTGCTTCTGTGAGATAAAAAACGTTTTTCGGACTCAACAGAAACACGAGCAGGTTAAACACAAAAAATACAAGAATCCCGTGCGCTCTATATATATGGTACTGCTGTATCTCCGATATCGCGTCTATCATGTTTCTGGGAGACGCATGCGGAGAGGACGATATGGGAACGAATCCTCCGCGTCCACCGCTCACAGTTTTGTTCCTCATATATGTAAAGCGAGGAAAACCGACGGTTTTTCCGTCCCTAGGCTCCCGCGGATCCGCCGTCCCGGAAAAGTTTTCAAAAAAAGATATGGACATTTGCTCCTAATTGTAATACATTGTATTTCAAATGTCGAAAAATGGACAAAAAACAAAAGGGCAGCGATGAAGAAAATCAAGAAAAAACCCAGGAGAAAAATCTCTTGATCTCTCTCGGCACAAAGAAACTTAGGGAACCGGCCCCGCCTGCGGGAACCGCTATAGGCGAAGGCGCAGCACTTGACCGCGATCCCGAGGCAAGATCTGCTCCCATAACAGTTCCCGATGCGGACAGGGAGGGGCACATATTCACCATGGGCGCCACGCGAAGCGGAAAGACCCGCCTCGCAGAAACCATGATAGAGCACGACATAAGAGCCGGGCGTAGCATCCTCTGGATAGATCCCAAGGGGGATAACGCCATTTTCTCAAACATAGTGACTGTGGCCAGGGAAACGGGAAGAGAGGATGACCTTCTTTTCTTCTCTCCCGTTTTTCCCCGCTACTCAGTGAAAATAGACCCATTATCTCACTACTTCATGCCGGAGGAGATAGTTAACCACGTCGTCTCCGGAGTGCGGGTGCGGGAAGAGTCCTACTTCAACATAGCCTACGAGGTAACGCTTGTCGTGGTGCAGAGCCTAATGCTCATATCGAGGTCCATAGGCGAGCGGCCCGTGTTCACGTTCAGGAGGATAAAGGAAAACAGGACGAGGCGTCAAACGTCCTTTACTTCGGAATAGATGACCTTTTTAACAAGGCGAGCGGAGCGTACCGAATCCGGCTTGCAACGGTCCCCTAGCACTCAATCCGGTTGCGCTTCGAAGCGAAATCCGCTTATAATTGTCATTGATATGAAAGCACTTCTGCTCATCACCGCGCTTTTGATCTGCGTTTGGCCGACAGGGTCTTTTGCCGACAGCCAGACTTCTGAAGTTCTTGGAGAGCGTTCAAGGCAAAAAGCGGCGGTTTCGCGACCTGCCGACGCACCCAGCGCCAAATCAAAAGCCTTCATACACCCGGACACGGGAGAAATCCTGACCCATGAGAGATGGCATGCTCTCGGCCTCGAAAACGACGAAGCCGAGGCGATTCCGCGCTCCTCCTCCAACACCCCCGAACCTGAGAATACCCAGACGGTATTCCAAGGCAGGCAGATCGATCTTGGAAACGGAGACTACGTCATAGTGGTCGATGTTCCCGAATCCGAGATGGTTGAAACCAAGGCATGGTTCGACGAGAAGGGGAAGGCCCATATCAGATGCAATCACTAAGTGTGGTGAAAAAGCTTCTCCCCGGGGCACTTTTTCTTCTGCTAGTCGTCATGGCCCCGCTCCCCCCTTGCATCGCGGTCACGGTCGAAGAAATATACGATGACGACACGGGAGAGGGATTCAAGGACGGAACCGATCTTACCCAGGCCGAAAAAGATCTGATCTCTCCGAGTGGGAACGACGCAGAAATTCTCGAGGAAGTAAGAACAAAAGCTTTCGAATACGCTACTTCTCCTCGAGAGCACGTTGGCTAACTTGAGTTCGATCAGAATAGGCGCGAAACTCGTGATTTTTTCGAGCCAGGAGGATCCGAACAATCCGGGTGAGTGCCTGATTCACGAACTGTGATATATGGAGAGAAAAGCTGTATAGGTGAAACCGAACTGCATGAGCAGTAAAAAGGGAATCCAGATGAAAAATCCCATGTACAGGACGTAGGCCACCTGAACCGTGAAGAAAAGCGAGAGAACGACCTCGAAAAAAGTCGTAACCCCTTTTGAGGAAACATACGCCGAGGTTCTCCACCCGTCCTTCCTGCTGACGACGGCGTACTTGGGCGTCCTCGCAAAGCCCGACGTCCTGCCCGCAACCGCTTCCAAAACGGCCTTGGCGTTGTTAACGGCGATGCCCGCCCCAACGCTTAGCGCAACGGGTATGTACTTGTAAAATCCCCGAGCCCGGGAACCGTGGGCCTCCCCCACGGCAAGTATGTAGAACCTTATTATGGCGAAAGTGCCGACCGCCACCCCTGTGACGCTCGCGATGAAAAGGTCGTTAAGCCAGATGCGCTCCCAGAGGAAGTTCATGGGTATTATGAGGATTATCGTGGCGAGCAGGAAAAGGTAGCTGAAGTTGCCGAGAAGATGGAATACGCTCTCGGCCTTTACCTTAAACGGAATCCCGGGGGCGCCGAGTACCGTGGGCAGAAGCTTGAGGGCAGTCTGGATTCCTCCCTTAACCCACCTGTGCTGCTGTATTTTAAAGGCGTTCATGTCAACGGGAAGTTCGGCGTCAGACACCACGTCGGGCAGGTAGACCGCACGCCACCCATTTATTTGCGCCCTGTAGCTCAGGTCAAGATCCTCGGTGAGGGTGTCGTGCTGCCACCCGCCGGAGAGCTCTATGCATTTCTTGCGGATCACGCCGGCAGTGCCGTTAAAGTTAAGAAAAAGGCCGTTTCCGTGGCGCGCCGCCTGCTCGATTACGAAATGGCCGTCAAGAAGCACGGACTGGGCCTTTGTGAGAAGGGAGTAGTCGCGGTTCAGATGCCCCCATCTCGTCTGCACTATCCCGACCTCCGGATCCTCAAAGCATGGCACGGTTTTTCTGAGAAAATCCCTCGGGGGAACGAAATCCGCGTCGAAAACCGCCAAAAGCTCCCCGCTTGCCTCGGCGCAGCCCGCTGCAAGCGCCCCGGCCTTGTACCCTTCCCGGGATCCCCTTCGGATATGCTTTATGTCAAACCCCGCGGCCCGAAGCTCCTCCGCGCAGCCCGCGGCTATGCGGCTTGTGTCGTCGGTTGAGTCGTCAAGGACCTGCACTTCGAGAAGCTCTCTCGGGTAGTCGATGCCGCAGACCGCCCGCATAAGCCTCTCGGTTACGTACATCTCGTTATAGACGGGCAGCTGCACCGTGACGCGCGGAAGCGGACCCCCGCCCCCCGGGGCTTCTCCCCGGCGCGCCTTGGCCCTCGAGTAAAGATGCACCAGGTAGTAGCGGTGAAGACCGAATACGCAGAGAAAAACGGAAGAAATAATGTAAAGCAGGGTGCAAAAGTACTTAAGAAAATCAAACACTATGGTAAACCTCTTTTTCGCTGTGGCTAGGGCCCCGAGCGCCTACGGCCTGAAACTGGCTATCCTCTCGGCCGCCTGCCTTATCCTCTCGGTATCGAACGTGACGGAAACCCTGGCGTAGCCCTCCCCGCAGTCCCCGAACCCGTTTCCGGGAGTGACCACCACTCCCGCCTCAGAAAGCATCCTCGCGCAGAACTCCGAAGAGCTTATCCCCTCGGGAACCTCGAACCACACGTAGAAGGTGGCCTCGGGCCGGGTGTACTCTATGCCCGCCTCCTCAAGCCCCCGGCAGAATATCTCAAGGCGCTCCCTGTAGACCTCCTTTCTTTCCTCAAGCCCCAAGGAGCTGTTCTGAAGAGCCGTTATGCCCGCCTCCTGGACCGCCTGGAAAGCCCCCGAGTCTATGTTCGTCTTTATCTTCCCCAGGCCCGCTATGGCCTTCTCGTTGCCCGCGGCGAACGCTAGGCGCCACCCGGTCATGCTGAAGGTCTTCGACAGCGAGTGGAACTCGATTCCGACATCCATCGCCCCCGGTATCTCAAGGAAGCTGATGGGATTCTGGCCGTAAAACGCTATCTCGGTGTAGGCCGCGTCGTGACACACCAGTATGCTGTTTTCCCGCGCGAAATCGACCACCTCTTTGAAAAATCCCTCGTTTGCGAGAACCGTGGTCGGGTTGTTGGGATAGTTAAGAAACATCATGACCGCTTTCTCCGCCACCGCGGAGGGAATGGCGTCGAGGTCAGGGAAAAAGCCGTTTTCCTTGAGAAGCGGCATGGGATAGGGAACTCCTCCCGCAAACGTGGTCGAAACCGGGTACACCGGGTATCCCGGGTCCGGCACGAGCGCCACGTCCCCCGGGTCAACGAACGCGAGGGGCGCATGGGCTATCCCTTCCTTCGAGCCTATCAGCGTCACTACTTCTTTTGCGGGATCGAGGGTCACCCCGAAGCGCTCCGCATACCAGTCGGCCGCCGCCTCCCGAAAAGACAGCATCCCCACGTAGGAGGGGTAACGGTGGTGCTCGGGATTCCCCGCGGCCTCGCGAAGCGACTCGATTATGTGATCGGGCGTCGGTATGTCCGGATCGCCCACCCCCAGGTCGATCACGTCGACCCCCTTCTGGACGAGCTCGTCCTTTTTCCTGTCGATCTCCGCGAAAAGGTACGGAGGAAGCTCCTCGATTCTCTTCGCCCATTTGATTTCCATATGAAGTCCTCCCGATGACGGATGCGCCTTGACGGAGCATTTAGGTTAACCAAACCCCGGCGAATGGGCAAGTGGCCCCAAAGCGCCCGGAACGAGCCTTTAACCACCCCTTAACGGGACGTTTACCCCGCTTTGACAATGCCGCGGATAACTGTATCCGCGGGTTCCGTTTAACAACGCGCGCAAAAGGGATTACAATATATTTTCGCGCGGGAAAAGAGCAGATGAAGATACTCTACGCCATACAGGGAACCGGAAACGGTCACATAAGCCGCTCAAGAGACGTGATAGCCGAGCTCAGAAAGTCGGTCGAGGTCGACATAATGGTAAGCGAGCGCCAGCACGAGATAGATCTCGGCTTCGAGGTCAAGTACAACCTGCGGGGGCTCGGGTTCGTTTTCGGGAAAAACGGCGGGATCGACTACTACGCCTCGATAAAGAAGGCCCGCTTCGACAAGCTGCTAGGGGACGTCAACGACCTCCCCGTCGCGGATTACGACATGGTGGTAAGCGACTTCGAGCCCATATCCTCGTGGGCGTGCCGCCTTAAGAAACGCCCCTGCGTTTCGCTCTCCCACCAGACCTCGTTCGTCTCCCCTAAGACCCCGAGGCCCGAGAAGCCGAACAAGGTGATGGAGTTCATAATAAAGTGGTACGCCCCGGTGTGCATACCGCTGGGGCTCCACTTCCGCGAATACGACAATTTCATAAAGACTCCCATAATAAGAGGGGAGCTCCGCCGCTTCGACGTCCGCCAAAACGGCCACTACACGGTTTACCTCCCGAGTTTTGACGAGCGCACCCTGATCAGGCACCTGAGCAAAATCGACGTGCCCTGGGAGCTTTTCTCGAAGCACTACAAGGGAGAGCCCTACACGGAGGGCAACGTCGCCGTGTACCCGGTGAGCTACGAGAGGTTCATAGAGAGTTTCACCGGCTGCGAGGGCATACTCACAAACGCGGGGTTCGAGACGCCGTCTGAGGCCCTTTTCCTCGGGAAGAAGCTGCTGGCGGTGCCGATGAAGGGGCAGTACGAGCAGGAATGCAACGCCGTGGCGCTTGATCAGATGGGATTCGAGGTGCTCCACAGGGTGGACGAAGAATTCGACGGGACCCTCGAGAAGTGGGTCAGGCTTCCCCGGGCAAAGTCCGAGCCCTACCGGGACGTCGTTCCCGACATATCCGAAACCATACTGGCCCTGGCCGAGCGTTACGGAGGCGAGGAGGAGTTCCGCCACCCAAGCGGTTCCCCCATAGAGGACGCGGAGAAAAAGGGGCTCATGGACCTTTTTATCTGAACAAGGACCGCCCGACCCCGGGAATCAGGAAAGGAAAAACCAGAAAACCGCTGTGCCCATGGCCAGTCCCGCGACAGTCTGGGCTAGGCTGTGGCACCCGAGCCTCACTCTCGACCACATAACCAGCAGGGCCAGGGGCGGAAGAACGAAAATCAGGCTCTCGTGCGGGTGGGCGAACACCATAGCCCCCAAAGCGCCCATGGCGGCGCAGTGGCCGCTTATCTTCCAGTAAAACGATACCAGTATCCAGAGGCCCGTCAGCGCCAGGCACGAATAGCCGAGCGTCACGAGCGCGGCGGGTCCGCCGACGAAACTGTAAAACATAAGCAGAAAGACCGAGTAGATGAAGATGACGCTCAGCGGCCTTATCCGCTCCTCCCTGACGCTTATGTGAAAATCCGTCACCTTGCCCTGGCCCATGAGATAGAAAATGTAGGCCGTGGGGGCGAGCACGAAAAGCAGCACGAAAAAGGAGGCCCAGAGAAACTTCGAGGAGTGCTCGATCGAGTAGGAGCAGAGAAGGACGGCGTAGAAGACCACGAGCGCGGGAGAGAACACCGTCGAGACGAGGTTCGCCGTCGCCGCCGCCCTGCCGCCTTCCGCCGGACGGGGAAATGTGACCTTGTGAGCTACGTTGTCGTTGTTAATCATCTTCCCTAAGACCTATTAAACCGCAGGGAGCGGAAAAAACAAGGGGAAAATCGAAGGTTTTGCGTTTTTTAATCACCTCTTAAAAAACCGTTAACGCGTCCTTAAACTTCTGTGCCGCCGCGGTTTCTAAACCCCGCGGATAGGCTGTATAATATCCCCACGGGTGGTTTCAGCCATGGCCAAATGGAAAAACAGCTTTCTGGGCGAGGGGACGGGGCTTGCGGCGTTTGCCCTCTGCGTGCTGGGAACGGCGGTCTCCGTGTATCTGCTCGTGGCGGACTTTGTGCTCGGGGGAGCCGAGCTCTGCCTCACGGGGCATGGCTGTGACGTGGTGAGGGAGAGCCGCTACTCGAGCATCGGCGGCATCCCGGTTTCGCTTCTGGGAGTGCTGGGATACGCCACCATGGCCGGCGCCGTGCTCCTGCCGCTCGGGCGGAGGACCAAGTGGAGCCTTGTTTTCTGGCTCTCGGCCGCGGCGGTCGGTTTTTCCGCCTACCTAACCTACCTCGAGCTTTTTATAATAGACGCGATCTGCTCCTGGTGCGTTGTGTCTGCAGCAGTGGCGGCGGCGGTGTTTTTGCTCGCGGCATCCCGGAGGGAGGGGACGACCGGGCGTGCTCTCGTGTCGCTTGGCGGGGCGGGGGCGGTGATCGTCCTTGTGTTCGCCATTTCCTACTCCGTTCACTCTCCGGCGCCAGAAGAGGCCTCATCGCCCTCAAGCGCCACCTTTTACCAGGCGAGCCTCGCGAAATACCTCTCCGAGCGGGGAGCCACCATGTACGGCTCCTACAAATGCTCTCACTGCGAGAGGCAGAAGCAGCTTTTCGGAGGGGCGTTCGGCTACATAACCTACGTTGAGTGCAGTCGAAGAGGTCCCGACCCCGACCCCGCGCTCTGCGCGGCCAAGAACATAAAGAGCTATCCCACCTGGGAAATCGGGGGAGAGTTCTACGAGGGAGTGAGGACGCTTGAGCAGCTGGGGCGCATCTCCGGCTACTCGGACTAGCGGGGACTCTCCGGCCCCACGGCAGGGCGCCGCGGCGGCCTGGGGCTTTTTGACAAGGGGCTTTTATAGATTATCCTTAACGGGAGATTCGTATCATGATTTACGTGCCGCCTCCCGGGCGGCAGCGAGGTTAAGGGTGGAGAAAAGAAACGACGGACTGTCGCTTACCGTATCCTGCAACAAGTTCGGCTGGACCCGCTCCTGGGGTATCAGCAGGGCGCGGTTTCACATGGCGCTTGGAGTGCTTGGAACTTTCCTTGCGGGCGCGTTTTTATCCTTTTTCTTCTCATACAGTCTCTACGGGGAAGCAGAAGATATACGGGCGCAGAAGGAAGCGGAGATAAACGAGCTGCTCGACGCCGTCGCGAACATGTCGCAGGACATAATCGTAGACAAGCGGCTTGAGGACAAGTTCATAAAAAGAGTTTTAAGGCTTGAGAAAAAGCTTGCCTCCATGGAGAAGAAGCTCTCGACCAAGAAGCAGAGGCGGACTCCGGCCATAGGCGGGCGCGGGTTCAGGGTGGACGACATAGGCCATGACTACTTTGACGCGGTGGAAAAGGACATAGACCGCATCGCCGACTCCCTGGCGGTCCTTCCATTCGGAAAACCCGTCTCGGGGAGCATCTCCTCGGGATACGGCTACAGGAAATCTCCTTTCTCCGGTGCGAGGGAGTTTCACGGCGGAATCGACTTCAGGGGGAAAACGGGGACCGAGGTAGTCGCCACGGCAGACGGCGTGGTCGACAAGGCGAAACGGGTCAAGGGCTACGGCAAGTATGTAGTCATCAAGCATAAAAAAGGCTACAAGACTCTCTACGCGCACCTCTCGAAGATAGAGGTAAAAAAGGGCCAGAAGGTCGTCGCGGGGGAGAAGATAGGGGAGATCGGGTCGACCGGACGCTCAAGCGGGCCGCATCTTCACTACGAGATAATAAGGCACGGAATGAGATTAAACCCCAAAAAATACATAAGATAGGGGGGAAACGACATGTACGGCAAGAAACAGAAAAACGGCAAAAAGAACCCGGAGACGGTTGAAACGATTCTCGGCAAGGGCGCGGTGTTCGAGGGGAACATTTCGTGCGAGGGGTCGATGAAAGTCGAGGGGACTCTCAAGGGGAACGTGAAGGCGGACCACACGTTCGTGGTTGGTCCGAACGGCTCGGTCACCGGGGACATAAACGCCGGAGGGGTCATCATATTCGGGGAAGTGAACGGAAAGATAGACGCCGGGTCGCTTGAGATCAAAAGCACCGGCAGGATAACCGGAGAAATACTGATCGAAACCCTGATAACCGAGGCGGGGGGCGTCATGAGGGCCAAGTGCGAAATGAAAGGCCCCGCGCAGCAGACGGGCTCGGACGACCAGGTGCTGACCGTCTCCTACTCCAAGCAGTAAGCCCTAGTGGTGGCTGTGCTTCTGCGCGGCCTTGGGGGAGAGAACGGGCGCGGTAACCGATATCCGCGCGCCCGAGCGGAATTCCAGCTCCAAAACCACGCTTTTATCCATATCGCCCGAGAGTCCCATCAGCATCACGTGGGTGCCTCCCGGGGAAAGGGCGAGCGAAGCGCCCGAGGGAATAGCTATCGACGGGACCTCCCGCATCACCATGGAATCTGAACCCTTCTTCATCTCGATAACGTGAATCGAGGCCTCGCGGGCGCAGGCGCAGCGAATCCCGAGCAGCTCGTCATCCGCACCGGGATTCTCGATAACCATGTAGGCCGCGGTCACGGAAGTGCCCGGCGGGTTTTGCCTTACCCACGGATCCGTTACCGATATTCCTTCGCCGTGCGCCAAGGGAGCCGGAAGAAGGAAAAGAAGAAGGAAAAGAAGGCGTTTTCTCATGGGTTCGGTCCATTAAAGGAGAAGGCGTTTTACGTCATCGGCCATTTTCTCCGGAAGAAGCTTTTCCTTGGGGTAGCGCAGCAACATCGCACCGCCCGGGCCTATCAGGTAAACGGCGGGAGAGTGAACCACCATGTAATCCTCTTCCGAGATCTCCTGCTCCTTTGAATAAAAGGTCCCGCAGGCGTCGTTTACCTGTTTTATTTTCTCCTCGGAACCCGTAAGCCCCACTATGCGGTCGTGGAAAAACGGTATGTAGGCGCCGAGGCGCTCGGCGGTGTCGCGCTCGGGGTCGACGGTTACGAAAAGCGCCATCGCCCTATCGTCTCCCACGATATCAAGCACCTCGCCCAGTATCCCGAGAGTCGTGGGGCACACGTCGGGGCAGTTGGTGAAGCCGAAGTTAAGCAGTATGACCTTGTCCGCGTGCTCAGAGAGAATGAATTTCTGGTTCCGCTGGTCGGTGAGCGAAAAATCAAAGGCGGGGCGGCGGTACTCGTCCCCGTAGAACTTTGTCTTGTCCGTGCGAAGAAACCCCAGGACCGCAAACCACACAAGGGCGATCAGAACCAGGGCAGCCAAGGGCAGGTAGTATCGTTTCATTTCAATAGACTCCCGAAAACGCGTCTGGGCAGAAAATATACACCACCTTTTCGATTAGACAAAAAAAGAGCGCCTCAGGGGGGCCGAGACGCTCTCTATTACAAAAAGGAGGATGAAGGATGAGTATTGATCATTGTTTCTAATCAACACTATAAAATATAAGTAATTTACTTAAACTGTCAAGGGAAAATTAAAAAAAATTCAAAACGGCAAAAAAAAAGCGGGCAGGGCGCCAGAGCGCCGTGCCCGCTTCGGTTTGTTTTCCCCAGTGCCGGGAGGCTCTTACATCATGCCGCCCATGCCCATCGGTCCGCCCGGAGGCACTCCCGCGCCCGAATCATCTTTCTCAATGTCGACCACGAGCGCCTCTGTGGTAAGCAGAAGGCCCGCGACGCTTGCCGCGTTCTGCATGGCGGTCCTGGTCACTTTCGCGGGATCGAGGATACCGGCCTTTATGAGGTCCGTGTACTCGAGCTTCGCGGCGTCAAAGCCGTTTGAGCCCTTCTGGTTGATTACCTTCTCGACCACTATGGAACCGTCCCATCCAGCGTTGGAAGCTATTCCCCTAAGGGGCTCCTCAAGCGCTTTCTTTACGATGTTGACTCCCGCCTGCTCCTCCGAGTCCGCGCCGCCGTACTTGCTGACCGCGCCTATGGCCCTTATGAAGGCAACGCCTCCGCCCGGAACTATTCCTTCCTCGACCGCTGCCCGGGTGGCGTTTAAGGCGTCCTCAACCCTGTCCTTTTTCTCTTTCATCTCGGTCTCGGTGGCGGCCCCTACCCTAATCACGGCCACGCCTCCGGCGAGCTTGGCGAGGCGCTCCTGGAGCTTCTCGCGGTCGTACTCGCCGCTTGCTATCCCTATCTGGTTCTTGATCTGGCCTATGCGGCCCTCTATGGCGCTTCTGGTGCCCGAGCCTCCGACCAGCGTGGTGTCGTCGCGGTCTATGACGACCCTTTTCGCCTTTCCGAGATCGGTTATCTTCGCGTTTTCAAGCTTCATGCCGGCCTCTTCGGATATAACCTGTCCTCCGGTGAGAACGGCTATGTCCTCGAGCATGTCCTTCCTGCGGTCCCCGAACCCGGGAGCCTTTATGGCCGCGACCTTTATCGTTCCCCTGATCTTGTTAACGACGAGAGTCGCGAGGGCCTCTCCCTCGACGTCCTCGGCGATTATCAGAAGGGGCTTGGTGCTTCTCGCCGCTTCCTCAAGAAGCGGGAGAAGATCCTTCATGTTAGCTATCTTCTTGTCGAAAAGCAGGATGAGCGGATCCTCAAGCTCAACCGTCATCTTCTCGGGCTCGGTTACGAAGTAGGGGCTCAGGTATCCTCTGTCAAACTGCATTCCCTCCACAACGTCAAGCTCCGTGTCGAGACTTCTTCCCTCTTCCACGGTTATAACGCCGTCCTTTCCTACCTTCTCCATGGCGTCGGCTATGATGCTTCCGACATTGCCGTCACCGTTTGCGGAAACCGTGGCAACCTGGGCTATCTCCGTGCGGCCCTTTACCTGCTTGCTTGATTTCCTTATGCTGTCGGTCACAACCTCGACCGACTGGTCTATTCCCCTTTTAAGCTTCATGGGGTCGTGTCCCGCGGCCACCAGCTTTATTCCTTCGCGGTATATGGCCTGGGCCAGTATGGTGGCTGTGGTGGTGCCGTCTCCCGCGACGTCGCTTGTTTTCGAGGCGACTTCCTTCACCATCTGGGCTCCCATGTTCTCGAACTTGTCCTCAAGTTCCACTTCCTTAGCCACGGAAACCCCGTCCTTGGTTACTACCGGAGCTCCGAACGTTTTCTCTATGAGCACGTTGCGTCCCCTGGGACCCAGCGTCGCCCTTACAGCGGCCGCGAGCTTGTTAACGCCCTCGAGAACCTTCTCTCTGGCCTCAGTGTCAAATAACAGATCCTTTGCCATTTTTTTGCTTCCTCCTTTAGTTAGTCTTCTATTACCGCGAGTATTTCGTGTTCGGCGATAATCAGGTAATCCTCGCCGCCGAGGGAAACCTCGTTTCCGCTGTATTTCCCGAAAAGAACCCTGTCGCCTTCCTTGACGTCAAGCGGAAAAATTTCTCCGTTTTCAATAGGCCTTCCCTTTCCCACGGCAACAACCTCCGCCTGCTGGGGTTTCTCAGCGGCGGTGTCGGGGATTATGATTCCCCCTTCCGTCGTCTCAGACATATCAAGACACTTTATCAAGACCTTGTCATATAGCGGTCTTATCTTCATCTCAAATACCTCCTTTTTAACTTTTTAAAGCTTGTCTGGCACTCCTGCCTGCCAAGTGCCAACTATAAAGTAAGCACGTTTTTGCGAGTGTCAAGGGATGGAGGGAAAAAAGAGGGCATCCCCCGGGGCTAGGAGCGGCTCTGTTTGGCCTTCTCGGAGAGTTCCACGAGTTTTTCCAACGCCTCCATAGGGGTCATATTCATGGGATCAAGCGTCGCAAGATCCTCAGCCAAAAGCTCTTCCTTGCGATAGGCGGCTTCCGATTCCCTGTCCGCTTCCTCGTCGAAAAGAAGAAGCTGTCCGCCGAGCATCGACTGGGACAAAGAGGCCTTCAGCTTCTCGAGGGAAAAAAGGACCTTCCTGGCCGAGGCAAGAACCTTCGGAGGGACACCGGCAAGACGGGCCACCTGTATGCCGTAGCTGTGGCTCGTGGCTCCCGGGAGAAGCTTGCGGAGAAACAGTATCTCTCCCCCCTCCTCCTTTACCGACACGTTGGAGTTCGTGATCCCGGGCTTTACGTCCACGAGGTTTGAGAGCTCGTGGTAGTGTGTGGCGAAAAGGGTGAGGGGCCCCAAGTCATACAGATACTCGGAAACCGCCCACGCTATGCTCATCCCGTCAAAGGTGCTGGTGCCCCGCCCGATCTCATCCAGTATGACGAGGCTCCTCGGGGTGGCGTTCTGCAGGATGTGCGCCGTCTCGACCATCTCAACCATGAATGTTGACCGCCCCGCCGTGAGATTGTCCGACGCCCCGACTCTTGAGAATATCCGGTCGACCACCCCGAGGCGCGCCGCGCGCGCCGGAACGAAGCTTCCCATCTGGGCCATGAGAGATATGAGGGCCACCTGCCTTATGAGGGTCGACTTGCCCGACATGTTGGGCCCCGTGATTATCATGAAGCGGTCAGCTTCAGAATCAAGCGTGACGTCGTTCGGAACGAATCCCTTCTCAAGGCTTATCCTCTCTACCACGGGGTGGCGGGAGTCGCGGAGTTCGACTGTGGGATTAGAGACAAATTCCGGGCGGCAGTAGCCGTAGCGCGAGGCTATCTCTCCCATGGAGCAAAAAACGTCTGTCTCGGCTGCCACTGCCGCCGTGGCCTTTATCCGCTTCGCCTCGGCGGCCGCACGCACGCGCACCCGCTCGAAAAGAGAGGTCTCAAGCTCGGCTATGCGCTCCGCTGCCGTCAGTATCTGCTCTTCGTACTCCTTCAGCTCGGGGGAAATGAAGCGCTCGCTTCCCGCAAGAGTTTGTCTTCTCGAGTAGTCCTCGGGAACGAGCGAGAGCTTTGAGTTGGTAACTTCTATGTAGTAGCCGAACACCCTGTTGTAGCCGATCTTTAGGTTGGTTATCCCGGTCCGCTCCCTCTCCCGCCCCTCAAGCTCGGATATCCACCTGCGCCCGTCGCTCTGGATCTTGCGGAGGCGGTCAAGCTCGGGGGAAAACCCTTCCCTTATTATCCCTCCCTCCCGCGCGAAAACGGGCGGGGCCTCCACAAGCGCTCCCTCGAGATAATCCCGAAGATCCCGGAAATCATCCATCCTCTCTCGAAGTGACGCAAGGGCCTCCGAGCTAAGATCCCACATGGCGTCGCGAAGCTTCTCTATGTAAAACGAGGAATCCCGAAGCGAGGCAAGGTCCCTGGGCCTCGCGGACGGGGTTTCGATCCTGTGAATGAGCCTCTCAAGATCCCCGATATGGCGAAGCGCCTCCGCCAGGTCTTCCCTCGCGGAGAGGTTCTCAAGCAGCTCGGCCGCGGCCTCCTGTCTTTTCTTTATCTCCTCGACATCGAGCAGAGGATAGCTCATAAAGCGGCGAAGGAGCCTCGCGCCCATTGGAGAGCGGGTCTCGTCCATTACGCCGAGCAGCGAGTGTTTCACGGACCCGTCGGCAGAGCTTCTGAGCTCGAGGTTCCTCGCGGTCCACTCGTCTATTTTCATGTAGTCGACGGTATCGTAGTACCTCGGGAACTCTATCCGCGGCAGGAAGTCCCTCTGCGTTTCCCGCAGGTAATCGAAAAGCACCCCGCAGGCCACAACACATCCCGGTCTTTTCTCGATCTCCGTGGCCTCCAAGGTAAGCACGGAGAAGCCGTCCCGCAGGATCTCCGCGCATCTCCCAACCTCCCACTTCCAGGAATCGACCTTGGTCACAAGAGCGCAGGGGGTTGAGCCTAGCAGGGATTTAAGCCAAGGAGAATCGGTGTCTTGATCCGGAACGAGGATTTCCTTAGGATCGATGTGCACAAGCTCTGAGAGAAGGTCTTCCCGCGAGTGAAAAAAGGAGGCGCGAAACTCCCCGGTCGAGATGTCGGAGAAAGAAAGCCCGAAGCCGTCCTCTTCCTCCGCGACGCACGCGAGAAAATTGTTGCTTTTTCCTTCGAGGTTCTCTGAATCTAGGACCACCCCGGGAGTGAGAACCCTCACTACCTTTCTCTCAACGATTCCCTTTGCCTGCTTCGGATCCCCTATCTGCTCGCAGACCGCCACCTTCTTTCCGCTTGCGAGAAGCTTAGATATGTGGGGTTCGGCGCTGTGGAAGGGAACGCCGCAAAGCGGCACGGGGTTTTTCTTTGAGCGGTCCCTCGAGGTGAGGGCTATGCCGAGTATTTCCGACGCGGTTTTCGCGTCATCGTAGAACATCTCGTAGAAATCCCCGAGCCTGAAAAGAAGTATCGCGTCCGGGCATTCCCTTTTTACGCGGAGGTACTGGTTCATAAGGGGAGTCTGCGAACTCATGGGAGTACTATTATACAGAATTTTAACGGGGCGGCAGAAACGGCAAAAGGGGGCACAACGGTGCGAGGCGACACCATTGTCCAAAGCTTTTGAAGATCGATACAGTTTAAGAACACGCGTGGGGGGAGGGCTTATTATAAAAGTTTATTTCAAATACCGCCAGCCAATACGTCCATCGTCCTCATCCGCACGACATCGTCACGGTGACACGCGGTAGATGTAGAGATGGATAAAACCTGCGTCAGGGGGAAATACCACAACACGCACACTTAAAAGAAGCCTCGCGTGTCAGGAGCCGGAGCGCAGGACAAGATCCCTGTCGTGGCAATTAAGGAAAGAGCAGGCAAGAAGGTTAAGGCGAAGATTGCCGAACCCGTTTCAAGTATCACGCTTCAGAGCATGATGCAAGAAACCGTACCCGAAGGCACCGCAGTTTACACGGGTCAGAACTGCGGGTACAAATGGCTCGCGAAGAAGAGCTACAGGCACGAGGCGGTAAGCCACTCAGCCGGAGAATCCATAAAAGAAGGACAAGCTCACAGGCAAGGCATAGAGCCTTTTTGGTTCATGCTCAAAAGAGGGCACGCTGGAGTTTATCGCAAGATGAGCAAGCAGCACCTTCAACGCCACACAGATGAGCATGCGGGAAGACGCAACATCCGCCCGCTTGTGACTATCGAGCAGATAGATGCCGTTATCGAGGCAGTGAACGGGAAAAGACTCAAGTACAAAGAGCTGATTCAATGGAAGGGTCGGCATGTCGGGACATCTTCAGCCGGGACTTGCGGAAAACCGGCACCGACCCTCTCATAACAACAGGAGGAGATTAAAAAGGGGGCGGGCCATTTGCAAACGAGAGCGGGAACTCACCTGACACGAAGCGCTAGCAAACCGGCCCCATAAAAAAAAAGCGCGGCAACCGGGATTACCGGAAACCGCGCTTAAAACAAACAAGTTTAGCTCCGTTGCCTCAGTCCACGTACCGTACGTCCTGGGTCAGCCGGACAAGACCCCCACCGGCACTAAGGGTGACAAGATCAGTAGTATCAGTTGAGTCATCTTTGTCCACATGCTGAAGCACGCCTGCTGCTGTCATATTTAGGTTGTTCTCAGTCCTATCGGCGGACGTGAAGCCCTTCAGATGTATCATGTCGCCAGCCACAAACGCGCTGATCGTATCACCGGCATCGCCTTTGGTGATAATATATACGTCATCGCCGTCGCCGCCTGCAAGCGTGTCGTCACCGCCTCCGCCGTCAAGCGTATCATCGCCTGCATTGCCGTTAAGCGTGTCGTCGTCCGCGCCGCCGTTAAGCGTGTCACCACCGGGACCGCCGTTAAGCGTGTCACCACCGGGACCGCCGTTAAGCGTGTCGTCAGCGCCCATCGTGTCCGCGCCGTCGGGGGCTGCTTCTCCGTTAAGCGTGTCGACACCGGCTCCGCCTGTAAGCGTGTTGCTCCGAGCGTCACCAGTAAGCGTGTCGCCACCGAAGCCTCCCATAACGTTCTCAATGGTGCTCTCTAGTTTCGGCTCATCTTCCGTGCCTCGATTCACAACCACGACCATGTCGGTAACGGCACCAACCGTGGCCGCCACGTGAGCAATGACCGCTTCGTTGGTATCCGTCGTGGCAGGATCGTCTGGCACCGCTGCAACAACAGTGCCAAGGGCAACGACCAGCGATCCGCTTTCACCCTCGTAGTTTATGGTGTCGCTCCCCTCTCCCCCGTCGACCACATCAACGCCGTCAATTTCTGGTTCGGTGCCGCTGGCCACGTTTGCTATAGCCATACCGTTAGAATCCATATCCACAGGACGGTTGGGAAGAATCATGTCGTCACCGTCTCCACCGTTAAGCGTGTCGGCCTGGTCAAGACCTTTAAGCACGTTCGGACCGTCATCGCCGGTTAGTATGTCTGCTCCTAGGAGAGAGCCCTTGACGTTCTCGATTTCCATCAAGGTATCTGTACCTATTCCGCTATCTCCCGTCTCTACGAGCTCGTCCACCATTTCAGGATCGGCGTGTCGAATCCTAGCTGTATTGTTGCCCAGGTTGGCCACTACTCTCATAGCATCCTTGTAGACCGCAATGTCGGCGCCTTCACCCCCGTAGAGCGTGTTGTCGCCGCTGCCGCCGATAAGGTCATCATTGCCGGGCCCCCCGTAGAGCGTGTCGTTTCCAGGACCGCCGTCAAGAACGTCGTTACCACCCATGCCCTTAATGGAGTCGTTGCCCTCCTCGCCATGGATACAATCGCCCATGTCGGTACCGGCTATCATGCCGTCGCGATCACCATCCTCATAGCAGTTCATTTTTCCTACCTCATGACCCGGCCCTATCTCGTCATAAACAGGTTCCGGATCCGGGCACATGTCGGCGCTTGCCGCTGTAGTTCCGTCAGCGCACACGTACTCAGTTTCCGTTACGGTTTCCGTTGTGGTTTCCGTTACGGTTTCGGTTACGGTTTCCGTGTCCGTGCCCGTGCAGGCGGAAAAAGCCAACGCCCCCACCAGCAAGAACATTATTGCAAAGAAGTTAAATAACCTCATTTAAAACCTCCTCCTTGAAAATAATTTTGTTTCCATAATTCTAAGGCGACAATACCGAGAAGAGGCATCAGCCTCTAAACAATGGTTTGTTGAACGCAAACCGATACAACCGCCCGCTTTTTTTCAATCATTATCTTACTCTGACACCGGACAGAATGTCAAGCGGTTTTTAGAGATAAAGAATCCCAGACCCACCGCTTTCTTGAATCCATTCTTGATTTCTTTCACTTCAAGCTACCTTCCGTCTAACTCAAACAATAACACTAATAAAATCGAAATTCAACTTAATTCAATAAAAACCGATATTCACCGGCAAATCAAGTGCCGCCGTACCTCCGTTTTGCCCCCGCCCCAGCACATCCCAAAAGCCGAACCGGAACTTCGGTCCGCAAGCCGCATTTCAGGAACATCCGGTCAGCCGTTCCCCGGAAAACCGAACGGTCAGAACCACGTTAAATTCCCTTAAGCTCGGAGCCCCTGCGCGGATGCTCCTTTCTCCAGCGAAGCCTGTTAAGCGCGCTAACAAAAGCCTTCGCGCTCGCAACTGAAATATCCGTATCGACCCCCTGCCCCTGGGATATCACTCCCTCATCCCATATCCTGACCGTGACCTCTCCCTGCGCGTCGGTTCCGCCGGTTATCGAGGAAACCGAAAAACTCTCAAGCCTCGGGTCAAGCCCCGTCGCCTTCTTAACCGCCTTGAAAATAGCGTCGACGGGCCCCGAGCCCGTCTCGGAAACCGAGATCTCCTCCCCGCCCGCCATGATCGTGACGCTCGCCTCGGGCGACGTGTCCGTTCCGCCCGAGTAGCTCGCGGCCGTGAACTCGTAATAATCAGAGGATCGCAGGAACTCCTGGTTTATAAGGGCCTCTATGTCCTCGTCGAAAACGTATTTCTTCTTGTCGGCAAGGGCCTTGAACTTCGTAAACGCGTTCTCAAAGGCTTCCTGCTCCAAAACGTAGCCGTACTCCTCGAGGCGATCCCGAAACGCGTGGCGTCCCGAGTGCTTGCCGAGCACTATCTGGTTAGAGGGAATCCCTACCTCCTGCGGGGTCATTATCTCGTAGGTTATGCTCTCCTTAAGCACCCCGTCCTGGTGAATTCCCGCCTCGTGGGCAAACGCGTTCGCTCCCACAATCGCCTTGTTGGGCTGAACGTTGACCCCGGTAACCTGGGAAACGAGTCTGCTGGTGGGATATATCTGCGTGGTGTTTATCCCGAAAGTGTAGGGTTTCTTGTCGCTTCTTACGCTCAGGCCCATCACTATTTCCTCAAGCGATGCGTTGCCGGCCCTCTCACCGAGGCCGTTAATCGTGCATTCCACCTGCCTTGCCCCCTCGCTTATGGCCGCGTGGGAATTCGCGACGGCGAGTCCGAGGTCGTTGTGGCAGTGGACGCTGAGGATCACGTCGTCGAGGTTCGGGACGTTTTTAACGAGCGTGTGGATTATGTAAGCGAACTCCTCGGGGATCGTGTACCCGACCGTGTCGGGAATGTTAATCGTCGTGGCTCCCGAGCGGACGGCGACGTCGACCGCGGTGCAGAGATAGTCGATATCGGTGCGCGTCGCGTCCTCGCAGGAGAACTCGACGTTGTCCGTGTAGTTTCGCGCGTGCTTTACGGCACCGCTTATCATCTCAAGGACCTGATCCCTCGTTTTTCTCAATTTGTACTTAAGATGTATTTCGGATGTGGCGATGAAGGTGTGTATCCTCGGGCTCTCTGAATGCTGCACGGCTTCCCAGCCGCGGTCTATGTCCTTCAGGTTGGCCCTGCAGAGCCCGGCTATCTGGCAGCCCTTTATCCTCTGCGCTATTTTCTTGACTGACTGGAAGTCCTCTTCAGAGGATATGGGAAACCCCGCCTCTATTATGTCGACGCCCAGGCGCTCGAGCTGATATGCGACCCGCAGTTTCTCCCCTGAGGTCATGCTGCAGCCCGGGGCCTGCTCCCCGTCGCGAAGCGTGGTGTCGAATATATGTATGTAGTTGTTGTTTGACATTCCCAAACCTTCTCTCTGCTCTAGCCGTAAAGGCAGGTATTTACACGCGCCGCACGCTCTTGTCAAAAACAATTTCGCGGGGCGCGAGCCCGGTCCTCAGACCGAATCCGTGTGCCCCAAGTCCATGCCGGGACACACCGCGTCGCGCACCGCGCGCTTAAGCTCCTTTATCTCCGGGAATCTTCCCGTCTCCTTTCGCGACCACACAAGCTCCCCGCCCGCGCGCACCTCGAAGATCCCGCCGCTTGAGGGAACGAGCGACACCCCTCCCAGGGCTTCCCCGAAGGTGCCCAGAAGCTCCTGCGCCATCCACGCGGAACGCGGAAGCCAGCCGCAGCGCACGCAGTACTTTATCTCCACCATTTCGCCTTTATCTCCTGTCCCGAGGCGCTCACGCAAAGCCGCCTCCACAGTTTGATTATAAAAGGCAAAGAGGATATATTCAAAGGCCGGGGAAGCTTTTCCCCGAATCAGACTTTTTCCCGGAGAGAGACCAAAGAAAATGAAAAACGGAATTCTACTGGCAACCCTTGTTTTTTCGTGCGCGCTTTTTCTCGCTGCAGGGCCCTCACAAGCGGCTGACAGCGCGAAAGGTCAGGAAGTCTACGACACCTACTGCGCTCTCTGCCACGGCCCCACGGGGCTCGGCGACGGAGTCGGCGCGGCGGCGCTTGATCCCAAACCGAGAGACCTCTCGAGCGCGACGCTGCTTGAAACCTACACGGACGAGTATCTGGTTAACGTGATAACAAACGGCGGGATGGCTGTAGGCAAGTCCCCGGCCATGCCTCCCTGGGGCGGGGTGGTGAGTCCCGAAGACATAGAAAACGTGGTGGCATACATAAGGCAGAATCTCTGCAAGTGCGAGTATAAGAAGTAGGGCCGGGAAAAAAGGTGCGGCTTCCGCGGAGACATCCCACAGACGGCCGCGCCCCTTTTCCTTATTATATATACGTTTTTTCAGACTCCCCTTTCTTCAAGGCCAGGGGGAAGCTCTCCGTAATAGGGAGAGTCCTCCTCGTACATCTCGAGAACCCTCTCCTTCGGCATGTCGCACATGTCTTCTGTGAAACCGAACATCCTGCATATGTGCCTCAACTCCTCCTCCCTTCCAGGAAGCGGATCCATGGGCTGTATCAGTTTCTCCTTCTCAAGCTCCTTGCGCACGCTCTGATCCTCGGCAAGCGGAGTTCCGTACTCATTTGAGTGATAAAGCCTGTCGAACCTCTTTCTCGGCCTCTGCCCGGGGTCCTCGGCCGCGTATCCCACCGTCATGAGCCAGATCGGAACTATATTCTCGGGAGTCCCGAGAACTTTCGGGAACTCGGCCGGCTTTCTTCCCGTGGCGATAAGGCAGCACCCAAGGCCCATGTCGGTGGCCGCGAGCATGGCGTTTGCTATCGCCTGGCCCGCCTCGACCCTCAGGAGATCCTCCGCCCTGTCCTTTGGAAAACTCATAAGCCTCGGATAGGTGCTCTCGGTCAGTATCTTGTAGGTCCAGCCGTGAGCCGCGGTTATGGCCCTTGCGGGAAACAGCACCTGGAAGGTCTGTATGAGCTCCTTGTACCAGGCGTCCAGGTTTATGAGCCACGCCACGATAATCGGGGCCTGGCGCAAATGAATCTCGTTAAACGCGGATCCGCACTCCACTATCTTCTCGAATTTCTCCGGGGGATAGGTCCTCTTGTCTATAACTATCGCCTCGGTCGAGTTGCAGTTGCCCTGGCAGGAGCAGTACCGCGCCGCCTGGAGCATCTTCTGTATTTTCCAGTCCTCGACCTCTTTCCAGGGCTTGTAGAACCGAAAGCTTCTCCTCGTGCCCATTGCTTCAAAAACTTCCATGTGAAATTCCTCCTCTATCTCTAGCTTGTTTTCTCAAGTTTTTCTGCCGGCAGGACCGCGCCTAAAGCGTGGTCCAGCCCCCGTCTATCACCAGATCGGAACCCGTTACGTACCGCGCCTCGTCAGAAGCCAGGTAGAGCACCGAGTGGGCCACCTCCTCGGCCTCGGCCCTTCTCACAAGGGGAATCATGTCGGCCGCTATCGCGTCAAGCTGCTCCTCGGCGTCCGGGGGGTTCCCCATGAACTCGGGGTCCATCTTGGTCTTTATGTAGCCGGGGCAGACGGAGTTTGTCCTTATGTTGTCCTTTGCGTGATCAAGGGCCATGCTCCTCGTTATCTGCCTCACGGCACCCTTGGAGGCATTGTACGCCACGCAGCCCTCCATGCCCACGATGCCGAGCACGCTTGAATTGTTGATTATTGAGCCCCCGCCGTGCTCAGCCATCAGCGGAACGACATACTTGCTTACGAGAAAGACCCCCTTCACGTTTATGTCGATCGTCCGGTCCCAAACCTCGTTAGAGGTAGTTACCACCGTGCCGCCCTCCAGAATTCCGGCGTTGTTAAACAGTATGTCGACCTTTCCGAAATCTTCGTAGAAGGCCTCGACCACTCTCTTTACGTCTTCTTCCTTTGAAACATCCCCCGGATATGCCCTTATCTCCCCGGGACCCGGGTTCTCGGCTACCACTTCATCCAGCCTCTCCGCCGTTCTGGACATTATGCCCACGTTGGCGCCCTCTTCTGAGAACAGAAGCGCCGTCGCTTTTCCTATTCCTTCTCCCCCGCCCGTTATGAGCGCGGTTTTTCCGGTAAGTCTTCCCATTTTTATCCCCCTTGCTTCGGGTTAAAACCCTGCTTTTTTTTAACTTTCATTATATAATAACTCATTATGAGCAACGGAAAATCCTTTACGGCGGCCGCGGTGCAGGCCGCTCCCGTTTTTCTCGACAAAAAGGGCACGGTCAATAAAGTCCTCAGGCTAATAAAGGAGGCCGCGGGAAACGGGGCGGAACTGGTGGTTTTCCCCGAGGCTTTCATACCCACCTATCCCTACTGGCCCAAGGATCTCGGGTTCGGCGCCGAGAAAAAGCTCACCATGGACGCCCACGTCGAGCTTCACAGAAACTCGGTCGAGGTTCCGGGGGAAGATACGAAAAGAATCGGCGATGCCGCAAGAAAGGCCAAGATGTGCGTCGTAATAGGGGTTAACGAAAAGGAGGGGGGAACCCTCTACAACACCATACTTTACTTCGGCAAGGACGGCTCCCTTCTCGGAAGGCACAGAAAGCTCATGTCGATTGACAGCGAAAAATGCGTCTGGGCCAACGGAACCGCCGAGGACGTGAGAGTATTTGACACCGAAGTCGGAAAAATAGGGGGGCTTTTCTGCTACGAGCATCACATGACCCTTGAGAAGTATGCGATGTTCACCAAGGGAGAGCAGGTGCACGTGGGGCTCTGGGGAGGACACTCGTTCGTTAAGGACACGATGGATTTCGCGAGCCGCCAGTACGCGTTTGAGGGGCAGGTGTTCGTCATAATCTCAGCGGGCTTCATTGAAGAGGACATGATCCCCGACTCCTTTCCCCTCAAAGAGCATACGATCTGGGATTACCCCGGGGGAAGCGGCATAATAAACCCGAGGGGACAGTACATAGCCGGTCCCGTGTACGGAAAGGAGGAGATTCTCTACGCCGAAATCGAGCTTGACCAGATAATAAGGGCCAAGACCGTCATAGACTCCGTGGGGCACTTCTCAAGGCCGGACATATTCCGGTTTGAGATAATGGAGTGACTTCGCCTGGGACAATATTTTATCCGCTGGCCATTTAATCCCAAAGCCTGGGGCCCGGATTCCGCGCCAGTTCATCGGCAATCTGCAGGATTTTCTCCTGCCTATCGCCCACATTCTGCCCTTCCAGCATCATGCTGTGGTCCACAGGAGCGACAATATCTCTGGCCTTTTTAAGCGCCTGCTTGTGTACGATACCCCCCAAGCTGCCTTCATTGGGAACAAGAGCATAAACGAGCCTGCAACCTAGTGCCTCGGCAGCTCTGCGGAGTGATTTTAACTTAATGGCATCGTCCGCCTCGTTTTTTTCCAGACGAGCGGCGGACTGCTGCGCGATGCCCATACGTTCCGCCATCTGGCGGACACTCATGCCAAGCGAGGTGCGGACAGCACGAATCCAACCGCTAGAGGGACGGTCGCAAACATTTACTCTGGAGAGGTGATCATCCAGTGTCCGTAATTGGATATACTTGAATTTATCGGTCATATCACAGCCTATATTCTGTAAACAAGAAAATAATAACAGAACAAAAGCTGTAAGTAAAGCTTGATAGGGGGAAATCATCAAAAACAGTTGGCTGGGGCACTAGGATTCGAACCTAGACTAGCGGATCCAGAGTCCGCTGTACTGCCGTTATACGATGCCCCAGAGCATTGGAGAAAAGATTATTTACTCTAAACCCCGAGGTGTCAAACCGGGGAAAACTCCCGCCCCCGGGGTTGATTACCGACTTACATCTGATAAATTATGCGGAGACGGAGGTGGCGTGCGCGAAGGCCGCGCGGCGTTTTTGCCCCATGGACGAACCGAACCCGGAAATCCTCGAGACTTTCGAGAACAAAAACCCGGAGAGGGATTACGAAATCGAGATATCCTGTCCCGAGTTCACCTGCGTTTGCCCGAAAACGGGGCAGCCGGACTTTGCGACCATCACCATAAAATACGTCCCCGACCGTCTCTGCGTGGAGCTGAAGTCCCTTAAGCTTTACATGTTCTCCTACAGAAACACGGGCGAGTTCCACGAGCACGTGACAAACAGGATTCTAAATGACTTTGTTTCCGTGTGCGATCCCAGGTCGGTCGAGGTCACGGGCGACTTCAATGTCCGCGGCGGAATAAAGACGGTCGTCCGGGCCACACACAGAAAGGACACCTGAACTTCCGGGGTCCCAGGCAGCATGTACGTAAAAACCCAGATAGCGATCACGGGAACGATAATACTCCTCATAATTCTGGTAGCTATTTTCGCGCCCGCTCTCTCCCCCTACGAGTACGACCAGACGAATTTCTCGAACGCCCTTCGCGCTCCCGACTCGGTGCACCTCATGGGAACGGACCAGGAGGGGCGCGACCTGCTGAGCAGGGTCATCCACGGCTCGAGGATATCGATCGCAGTCGCCGTTGGAACCGCGGCCATGGCCCTCGTCATAGGAACGGTGCTCGGAGCGGTCTCGGGATACGCGGGGGGAAAAATCGACGAACTCATAATGCGCACGGTGGACGTGTTCTACGCCGTTCCCGATCTTTTGCTGATCGTCCTGCTGACGCTGGTTATCGGAACCGGGGTAACGGGCATCGTCATATCCCTGGGGGTTATGTCGTGGATGAGGGTCGCGAGGATAGTTAGGGGAAGCGTTTTGCAGATAAAGTCGTTTGAGTACGTTGAGTCGGCAAGGGCGCTCGGGGCACCCCCCCGGACCATTCTGATAAGGCACATTCTTCCCAACACGCTCAGTCCCCTGATAGTCACCGTCACGTTTTCGGTTCCCTACGCCATCCTAACGGAATCCACGCTTAGCTTTCTAGGCCTCGGCATATCCCCTCCCGAGGCAAGCTGGGGAACGCTTGCGAGCACCGGATGGCAGGGGATAAGGACATTTCCTCACCTGATAGTGTTCCCAAGCCTCGCGATTTTCGTAACGGCGCTTTCTTTCAATCTTTTCGGAGAAGGCATAAGGGACCTCCTCGCTTCGGAGAACTCAAGGTAATGGGGCCGAAAAAGACCGCGCTGCGGGTTTTTCTTTTTGTTTTCCTTCTTGTCGCCGTCTCCGCGGATGCGGCGCGCGCCAGCAACGCCGACTGCAAAAAAGCCCTGCTCTCCGCCGAGCAAACCCTCGAGGCGCGGTTTCTCAAGCTTCACTGCCACGCCCGAAACGATCAGCACGCGGAGGTGCGCGGGATCCTGGCCGAGATAAGGGACAAGCTCATCTTCATGGAGGATTACCTGCTCTATTACGAGGCGGAGGCGGCGCTCGGCCTCGGGCAGAAAGAAAAAGCGGAAGCGCTTTTCCTTAAAATCCTGAAACATCACCCGAATTCGGCGGTCGGCCATGACGCGCACGAGCAGCTCGCCAAAATCCACCTTGAAAGCGATCGCCACGCGGAGGCGGAGAAAATATACTCCCAGCTCGCCCGAAAAACGGACAGCAGGTGGAAAAAAGCCGTCCATCTTAAAAACCTGGGCGAAATAAAGGAAAGACAGGGGCTGTTTCACGCGGCCTCGGGGGTGTTTGAGAGAATTTGGGTCGAGCACCCCGAAGTGAGCTTCTCCGACTACGTGTTTGAACTTCACGAAAAAAACGAAAAGGTCTTCACTCCCTCTCCGCAGCAATTCGTAAAAAGAGGGAAAGTCATGTTCGCAGCCGGAAACTGGGAGAGTGCGCTTTCGGCCTTCTCCGGGGCTCCCCAGACAAAAGCGGTCAGAATAAAAACCGGCATCTGCCTCTACAGGCTCTCGAGGTTTCCCGAAGCCTTGGAAGTCTTCTCGGCCATAGACTCCCCGAAGGCTTTTTACTGGAAGGGCGTGACCCTGATGAGCATGGAAAAAGAAAAAGAAGCCATAGGAGTTTTCGAGCTTCTCCATAAGCTTAACCCGAAAAGTCCCTGGGCCGTGAAATCGCTTTTTAAGGCCGCGAGGCTCCGCCACCTGCGCGAAGAATTCGAAGAGGCCGAGCGCCTCTACCGCCTCATCATCGAGAAATATCCCAGGAGGGAGGAGGCCGAGAAAAGCGCCTGGAATCTCGGATGGATCCACTACAGGAAAAAGGAGTACGAAAAGGCGGTCGAGATTTTCTCTGACCGCGCCTGGGCGTACGGCGCCGAGCGGGAGCGCTTTCTTTACTGGTACGCGAGAGCGGCCGAGCGGGCGGGGGACAAGCCCGGGGCTCTTTTCGCGCTTGGAAAGCTAGCCGACTCGCGGAAAATCACCTACTATTCGTTCCTCGCCAAACTCAGGCTCAAGCAGGCCCTGCCCCCGCTTCGGAGCACGGCCGCCGCCTACTCGGGGAACCCCTTCGGGAAAAATCCCGCGATCGAGAAATTCCTTTTCTTCATAAAGGCCGGGATATACGATCTCGCGCTACGGGAGGCGGAACTTCTGCGCCCCCGGGCGAAAACGGTAGTGCAGCGGATCTATCTCGCCTCGCTTTACCTGCAGGCGCACGACTACAAAAGCTCCATAAGCCTGGCAGACGGTCTCGGATCCCCCGAGGCGCTCCGCCTCTCCTTTCCGAAGGGGTTTGAGAAGCGGGTAAGGCTTTTTTCGCACAAATACGCCCTTGATGAGTTCCTTGTCTATTCCGTCATAAGGGAGGAGAGCCATTTCGACAAGGAGGCGGTTTCCGTTTCCGACGCGAGGGGACTCATGCAGCTTCTGCCCTCGACGGCGCTTGAGGCGGCGCCCAAGGCGGGCCTCAGCAATTTTCAGGCCTCCCAGCTTTTCTCTCCCGACATAAACCTTGATCTCGGATGCTACTACCTGAGCTGGCTGCTCAGCATCTTCGAGGGGAATTTCGCCGTAAGCCTCGCCGGGTATAACGGCGGTCCCACGAGCGCCAAGACATGGTACGAGAAAAACGGCTCTCTCGACATCGACGAATTCGTAGAGGAAATCCCGTTTGAGCAGTCAAGGAACTATGTGAAGAAAATCCTCAGGAGCTACGCCGCGTACGAAGCGGTTTACGGACGGGAGAAGGATCAGTTCTCAAGACAGAGCTTCGAGAAGTTCCTCAAGATCGTGAGCCCGTAGTCAGAGCTTTTTTCAGGGTGAAACTGGAAAGCCGAGAGGTTGCCCGATATGACCCCCGCCTCAAAGGAGCCTCCGTAATCAGAGACAAGAACCTCAACCCCGGCCTGCTCCGAGACCACGTGGTAGGAGTGAACGAAATAAAACCAGCTTCGCTGCGGTATCCCCTCGAGTATGGGATTCCGCTCGGGCGCACTCACCCTGTTCCAGCCCATGTGGGGCACTTTCATGCTCTTATCCTCGGGGCGGAACCGAACGACCTTCCCCCTGAAGATCCCGAGCCCCTGCTCCCCCGGCGCCTCTTCGCTTGACTCAAACAGCACCTGAAATCCGAGGCATATTCCCAAAAAAGGCCGCCCGCTCTCGACAAAATCCTTTATGGGTCCGATCATGGAGCGGTCCCGAAGGTTCTTTACGCAGTCGCCGAAAGCCCCGACTCCGGGAAGCACGATGCCGCTTGAGCTCTCTATGTCGCCCGGATCCGAGGTAACGCGCACGTCAATGCCCTGGGAGGTAAAGCCCTTCTCGACGCTTCTCAGGTTCCCCATTCCGTAATCCACTATGGAAATCACTAGAGAGTCCCCTTGGTCGAGGGAATATCGTCGCGGCGCCCGTCAAGCGCTGAGGCAGCATCCATGGATCTTCCCAAGGCTTTGAACATGGCCTCTATTATGTGGTGCAGGTTCGTTCCGTGGCGAAACTCGATGTGCAGATTGCAGCGAAGCGAGTTCGTAAGAGACTTGAAAAACTCCTCGGCAAGCTCCGCGTCAAAGTCCCCGACCTTGCCCCCCGGGATATCCCCCTTGAAAACGAAGCAGGGCCTGTCGCTTAGATCGACCGCCACCACGACAAGCACGTCGTCAAAGGGAATTACGGCGTGTCCGTACCTCGTGATTCCCCTCTTGTCTCCGAGGGCTTCAGAGAAAGCTTCGCCGAGCGCTATCCCGACGTCCTCAACGGTGTGGTGGAAATCAACGTCAATGTCTCCCTCGGCCTTCACCGTCAGGTCAAAGTAGCCGTGCTTTGCGAACTGGCTCAACATGTGATCGAAAAACGGCACCCCGGTCGAGATGTCGAATTTCCCGGTTCCGTCAAGATCAAGTTCTACGCTGGCGCTCACTTCGGATGTCTTTCTTTTTAAAACCGCTTTGCGGGTCATTTAAACTGGGCTCCTTTTTTCGCGGCCTACCGGCGAATTTCTGCTAATCATTCTATATAGAGGCATCTTTCATTGTCAATAAACGGGATGCGGCAAGAGCCGCCTCTTCTTTTTGTTTTTCAAGCGATGGTTTTATTGATAGAATAGTGCGGGGGCGGAAGCCCACCACTGTGAGGTAGCTATTTTGAAGTTCATATTGATTCCGGTAAAAGATCTTTCCAGAGCGAACGAGAGGCTCGCCTCCGTGCTCAGCAAAAAACAGAGGACCGAGCTTGCCTACGTGATGCTTGAGGATGTGTTCTCCGCGGTCGGAAGCTCCAAGCTTGCCGACAACAAGGTTATCGTGACGGTTGACAGGAAGGCGGAGAAAATGGCGCTTGAGGAAGGGTTTGACGTCATAAGGGAGGAAGAGCCGCTCGGAGAAAGCGGGTCGGTCGACCTGGCGCTTCAGGTCTGCAGGAAAATGGGCGCCAAATCGGTGCTCGTGATTCCGGGCGACACCCCGCTTGTAACCGGCGAGGATCTCGATTTCATCCTTGAGAAGGAAAAAAAGGGAAAGTCCGTTATCCTGGTGCCCTCAGATGACGAGCTCGGCACAAACGCCATACTGAGAAAGCCCCCCGACACCATACCATCCATGTTCGGCAACGACAGCTTCAGGAAACACAGGGAGGAAGCCGAACGGAGATACGTGCCCTGCGACATCTACAAGAATCTGAACATCAGCATCGATATTGACGAACCCGGCGACATAGAGACCTTCTCCCTCTACGGTTCCCACACCAGAACCTACAGAAAACTCCTGGAACTCGGACTCATCAGGGAAGAAACCAAGAAAAACGGCGCGGCCGCCGGCTGATTGCTAAAAGCCCGGATAGTGGATCTGCGCGTTGAATCCTGGCGGAGTTCCGGTATAATTTGCTGCCTTTCTGTCTACCTTGTTTTTTCCTGGGGCGGCGTAGCTCAGGGGTAGAGCGGGGCTCTCATAAGGCCTGTGTCGGTGGTTCGATCCCACCCGTCGCCACTTTTCCTACTCCTCTTTTTCTTCCTCAAAATCCAAAGAGGCGGAATTTATGCAGTACCTCATCCCGGTGGGCTGGGGGCCGTCAGGGAAAACGTGGCCCAGATGGGCGTCGCACTTTGAGCAGAGAACCTCGGTTCTCGTCATCCCGTGGGAGTGGTCGGCCTTCTCCGTCACGTTCTCCTGCGAGACGGGTTCCCAGAAGCTTGGCCATCCCGTTCCGGAATCGAATTTTTCCGAAAAACGGAAAAGCTTCTGCCCGCAGCACACGCATCTGTACATGCCTTTTTCGTGATGGTCGTGGTACTTTCCGGTAAAGGCCCTCTCGGTGCCCGCTTTTCTCGTGACCAGAAACTGCTCGCTGGAGAGCTGCTGCTGCCACTGCTCGTCCGTTTTCTTTACCTTATCGGACATTCTCCGCTCACTTCCCGAGATCCCTTTTGGAATCCCGGGCTTCCCTCAAAAGTGTCGCCAGTTCTTCTACATTACCGGAGACCAGGGCTTTTTCAATTTCCTCGAGCTTCCCCGAGAAACCACAGATGGCGCGGAGCAGCGCGTCGCGGTTCTCGATGAAAATCCCGGCCCACATCTCGGGGGAACTTCCCGCGACCCTGGTGAAGTCGGCAAGGCCCCCTCCCGAAAAATCAAAAAGGTTTCTCTCGCCTCCCGAAGAAGCCACGGCACCGACAAGCGAATAGGCGACCGCGTGGGGGAGGTGGCTTACGAGCGAGAAGACCTCGTCGTGGGACTCGGGATCCATCTCCACAACCTCGCTTCCAACAAGCGAAAAAAGCATCTTGACCACGGAGAGAGCCTCGGGACACGTGCTCTCCACGGGCGTGACCACGCATCTTTTTCCGGAGAAAAGAGCGGGATCAGACTCCCTTACCCCGGACACTTCCCTTCCCGCGATGGGATGGGCTCCCACGAAGCGGATCTTCCGGGGACCCTTTTCCATCTCCCTCACTATCGGAGCCTTAACGCTCCCCGTGTCGCAAACGACCGCGTCCGGGGAAACGAACCGGGAGGCTTCCTTCGCGACCCCGGCTATGACGTCTACATAGGTTGCGACGACGACTATTTCGGATCCGGATATCCCAGGGCCTATCTCGGAAGAGCCCGCGTCCGCGATTCCGCCCTCGAGGGCGAAGCGGAGCGACTCCGCATCCCTTTCGACCCCGAAGACCTCCCCCACCTCTCCTGAGTTGCGGAGAGCCGCCGCGAGGGAACCTCCTATGAGCCCCAAACCGATCACCGCCACCTTTTTAAAAGTCATCTTCCGAGAATTCTCCTTAGCGATTCGATGAATCTTTCGTTTTCCTGCGCGAGACCGAAGCTTACCCTGAGATGAGTTTTAAGTCCGTAGCCGCCCACGGGCCTCGTTATCACTCCGTCGCGAAGAAGCGCCTCGTAAACCGGCATCGGGTCCCTCTCAAGGTCCACGAGAAAGAAATTCGTATGGGACTCAGTGTACCCGACCCCGAGCTCGCCGAGTTTCTCGCGGAAAAATTCCTTCCCCTCGCGGTTAAGCCCCCTTGAGCGCGCGACGTGGCCCTCGTCGTCAAGCGCGGCGCAGGCCGCCGCCTGGGCGGCCGAGTTCACGTTAAACGGTTCCCGCACCCTGTCCATGTAGGAAACCGCCTCGGCGGACGCCACCCCGTAGCCGACCCTGAGGCCCGCGAGCCCGTAAATCTTGGAGAAGGTTCTCACCGTCACGAGCGATTCGCGAGCGTGGTGGTAGCGTAGCGTGTCCGGATACTCGGGGTCGTCAACGTACTCGAAATAGGCTTCGTCCACAAGCACTATCACGTCCTCGGGCACCCGCTTGAGGAACCGCTCGAACTCGTCCCTCCTCACTATAGTCCCCGTGGGGTTGTTCGGGTTCGCGATATAGATGATTTTCGTTTTCGGAGTCACCAGAGAAAGCATGTCCTCGAGATCATGCGTAAGATCCGGCATTTCGGAGATGACGTGAGAGCATCCGAGGGACTGGGTAACGATCGGGTAGACGATAAACGCGTGACGGCCGTATATGGCTTCATCCCCCGGCTCGAGAAACGTCCTGGCAACTATTTCTATCACCTCGTTCGAACCGTTGCCGATCACTATGGTGTCCTCCGCCACCCCGAGCTTCTCAGAAAGTTTCCGCCTGAGTTCGAAACAGCCCCCGTCCGGGTAGAGGTTTACCTTCGAGACGTGTTCCGCAAGCGCCTTTTGCGCGAGCGGGGAGGGGCCCAGGGGGTTTTCGTTCGAAGCCATCTTCGCCGCGCCTTGGATCCCGAGTTCCCGCTCAAGTTCCTCGATAGGTTTTCCCGGAATGTAGGGGATAAGGCTTTTTACGCTTGCTCTTGGTTCCATCGGGGTTCTGCCCGGCAGGCGGCGTCAGCCCAGCGATCCGACTGGGTAGGATCCGAGCACCTTTAGAAAAACGCAGTTGGCTTCCACTTTCTCGAGGGCGTCCCTTACGGCATCTTCCTCGCGATGTCCCGAGAAGTCAACGAAGAACACATACTCCCACTGCCCGTCCCGCAGGGGTCTGGACTCGATCTTGGTGAGGTTTATGTTGGATTTCGAAAAAGGAAGAAAAAACGCCCTGTAAAGCACTCCCGGCTCATCCTTGACGGAAAAGGCAATCGAAGTCTTGTCCTCTCCGCACGGGGGAGGCTTCTCCCTGCCCACGATCACGAACCGGGTCATGTTGCGCGGGCTGTCCTCTATGTAGCTCTGGATCGTCTTCAGGTTGTATATGGTTCCCGAGAACTCGCTTGCGATCGCAGCCACATCGTTTTCCCTCGCGGCAAGCTTCGCCGCCGCCGCGGTGCTTGAGGTCTCAAGAAGCTTGACTCCGTAGAGGTTCGCGGCGATCCACCTCTTGCACTGCCCCAGCGCTTGGGGATGCGAGGCGACGGTCTTTACATCCTTCATGTCGCCGCTTGCGGAAAGCAGAAAGTGCTCGACGCGCTCAAAACACTCTGCGGAAATGCTGAGGTCCCACTCAAGGAACATGTCCAGCACGTCTCCCACCGAGCCTTCTACCGAGTTCTCGACGGGCACTATGCCGAAATCGGCCCTTTTGCCGTGCACCTCCTCGAACACGTCCACGACGCTCGACACGGGCAAAAGCTCGGAGGAAGCGCCGAATCTTCGAAACGCGGCCTGGTTTGAGAAACTGCCTTCGGGTCCCAGGTAGGCGACTTTCTCATCGTGCTGAAGAGACCTGCAACGCGATATTATATCCCTGAAAACTAAAAGGATGTCCTCGTCCGAGAGGGGGCCGGAGTTGCTCTCCGTTATCTTGGCTTCAATCTCCCTCTCTCTGTCCAGGTCGTAAACTCTCAGGGAAGCTTTTTTCTTGAGCCTGCTTACCTCTGTCGCGAGTTCGGCCCGCTTGTTTATAAGTTCAAGCAGCTCGGAGTCAAGCGCGTCTATTTCCTTTCTTACAGCGGCGAGTTCTTTGTTGGGAGCCATTATCCAGTCTTAAGGAGAATATTGCGAGAAGAATAGCGAGGGGGTAGGGCAAAGTCAAATAGTCCGAGTCGCCAAAAACGGGCCTCTCAACCGCCCCCGTCCGGGCTCACGATCTTGGGTTTTGAGAGCGTACCCTGAATCCTCCCGGAGAAGCTGCCGTCCCCGCGGGGGCTTAGAAAACCGCCGACAAGAGCAAGCTTCTTATCGTCCGGAGAAGGCCTGAACGTAACGGAGAGATCGAGGGCGGCTCCCTTTCTGAACCTGAGCGGAGACGGAGCCTTTCCCTCCGCCTCAAGTGACAGCCTGGGGTTAGTGAGGGAAAACCTCTCGACTCGCGACTCGAAGCGGTTAGCGGTGCCGCGGAGCACCACGCTTAAGTTTTTGTACTCCTCCTTCACCTTAAAACCCTGCACCTCCTCAACCCCGACCGAAAGAGAAGGTGAAGATACAAGATACTCCATCTTGGAAATTCCCCCGCTTTCCCCTTCTCCAAGGAACTTCACGCTTCCGTCAACCTTGCCGCTCAACGAAATCCCCCCGCCCTCGAGAAACAGGCGGGAAACGGTCGAGGACTCGACGGAATTCACGTCCACCTCGGCGCTTGTGACCTTGTTTTTCTTCTTGTTCTGCGAAACCTTGCCGTCTATTTTCCCCCCGTAGGCATCAACCGAAAAGGAAACCCGCGTGTCGTCCGAAAAAATGACGGAGAAAAGACCAGCGCTCACCCTTGCCCTGTCAATCACAAGCATCCCCCTGTCCCCAAGCAGAATCCGGACATCATTAAGCTCGACCGAGGAAATGCCCTTGAGGTCCGTGCTGCCTATGAGAACCGGAACCGGGGAGTTGCTCTGTATCTCGAAGGCGACTCTTCTCTCAACCGAGTCCCAGGGAAATCCAAGGAGCAAAAAAGCCAGAAGGGACACGAGGAATATCCCGACGTATGCGGGGACAGATATTTTTCCCGGTATTTTTATCCTGTTTCTTATATTCATTTTTCCCGCTTATGATTCGCTGAAAGAAAAAGTCGACAGGCGGAAGGAAACATCCGTCAGGTTCGGGTTGTCGAATCTGGTTTTTATCCTGAGGTCCGACACCCTGAGTATGGTCTTGCTCCTCTGAAAGGAATAGAGGATGTTCAGCACCCTGGGAACCGCTACCTTGTTTACTTTGACCAAAACGGCCCTTTCCCTCTTTATCCCCTTCCCCCTCACCGACGGGTTGATTCCTCTTATTGAAAAGGAGCGGCGGTCTATGCCGTTTCTGATAAGAACCTTCTCCGCCACCGAAATCAGGGCTTCCTTTTCCTCCTTCATGGAGCCGCTTACCTTGGCGAGAAGATCCCTTGAGTAGCGGTACTCTTCCTTAATGGCCCTTATCTCGTTTAGCTGAAGCTTCATCTGGCTTACCTCGGTTCTTGCGGCGGAGCCCCCGGGAAAGACCGCCCTGTAGACCGAAAAGACGATAAGGATCGCGACGACCGCGGCGCCTATCTTGAGGGCGCGGATGTCTCTCGGGGAAAAATCCCGTCTTCCCACAAGGTCTCTTGCCCTCTGCGCCAAAGGTTCGGTTTTTTCCCGAACGACCCCGAGAAGCGATTTAAGTCCCTGCAAAAGTCTTTGTATCAGTCCCCGCATTTTCACCTGACGACCATTGAAATCTCGAATTTCAAGCTGTTGTTAACCCCTTTTCTTACCTGTCCCATCTTTACCTGGGTGAAACTCCCCGACTCGGAGAAGGCCTTCTCTATGGACGCTATCTCCTCGTAGGAATCGCCCCTGCCCCATATCTTGGCCTTGCCCCCGTCCTCGATCCTTATCTCGTCAATCGAGAAGCTTACGTCCTTGGGAACGGCTTCCGAAACCGCCGTCAGCACCTCAAGCGGGCTGTGGGCGCCCCTTACCTGCTTCAGTATGTCCAGTTTGCGATTGATGATCTCAAGCTTCCCACTGTAAAAAGCAACCGGGTCTTGGGTTCCGGCGGCCTCGGGAAACTCCTCCCTGAGATCTCTTTCCATCTCGGAGCGCAGGGAACTCATCTTGCTCTTGGCGGAGACAGTTTCTGTTACGCGCCCGAGAACCACTATCAGCAGAAGGGCTGCGCACAGAGCTACCGGAACCCTAAATTCCTTCAGAAGATCCTTCACGATTCCGCGCGGCCTGTACCCGTCCCTTCTAAGGTTAAGTCTCGCGCCCCTGCCCGAAGAACCCCCATAGAGAGCCAGTGCGTACGCCTTGGCGAACAAGGGGGAATCTTCCCGGCCGAGCTGCGGTATGAAAATCGTTTCTACTTCCCGGCCGAGCTGCTCTCCCAGTTTTTCCGCGATCCCCTCAACCTCGCAGATCCCGCCCGTAAGAACAACGGCTTCTATCCCCTCACCGGTCTCGCCCTCAAAGTAGCGGGAGGTGTTTCTTATCTCCTCGGCGATGAAGCGAGAGCTTTCGAAAAAGGCTTTTCTTCTTTCCTCGCTCGCGTTTATCTCCCGAAAGTCAAGGGCGTCCACGGAGAGGGCCTTTTTAACTCTCTCCACGGCGTCGTCGCAGTTTCTGACCCTGCTTAACCCTCCCTCATCAAAAAACGAGAAGTTGAGGTGGCCCTGGTCCATGTCCACCAGAAGAAGAGGTCTCTGCTCCCCGAGGAAATCCCCCAAAGAAGAAAACGCAACGGGGGAAAAAGTCACTTGGTCGGGATCCACGCCGGATTCCCGCATGGAACCAAGATAGGTTTCAAACGCTTCCCTCTCAAAGGCCGGGACTATAAGTTCTGCCCCTTCTGGCCTCCTTACTTCGTGGTAGTCGGACAGAACATCGTCCCCTAGGGAAAACCCGGTGGAGTTCTCAAGCTCGAAGCGGTAGACCCTCTGGAGTTTTTTTGAGTCTGAAAACGGAAATTTGAGCACCCTGAGGAGAAGTGGCGAAAAGCTTATCCCCGTGACCGCCCGCGTTCCAAGAGAAATTTCTCCTTGGAGAAAGGCAACCGTATCGTCGCTCCCAGATTTCCCGTCAAAAGAGGCCTTGCGAACTTCAGTTCCCTTGAGCCCCCTTCTTACGGTTACGGTCCTGACGCCTCCGCCGGAAAAATCGACTCCGATGAATCCACCTAGCATCTTAAGGTACGAGAATTATCCCCTTGCCTGCCCTTCCGCCGCTCTGGCGTCAAGCTCCATTGGCATTATGACGTTCACGTAGCCGTCCTGCTTCTCTCCCTCCTCGCAGGGAACCACGTACACCGGGTTTTTGTGGCCGGAAAAACCGATTATGACCTCGGGCGACCCGACCGCGTCGAGAACATCCTGAAAGTAGGTGAAGTTAAAACCCAGCCTGACCTCTTCCCCAGAATACTCGATCGGGATACTCTCCCTTCCCTCGCCGGTGTTAAGATAGGCGCCAAGGAGCATGCTTCCTTCCCCAAAAGCCATCTCGACAAACCTGCCTCCGCCCCTTACGTTGTCGGCGGAAAAGAGGGAAACCCTCCGAAGCGCAAGCAGTAGGCTGGCAGCGTCAACCTTGACCGTGTTTTTCGTCGAGACCGGAACTACCTGCATGTAGTCTGGAAATTCGGCATCGATCACCCTTGAGATGAAAACCAAGTTTTCGTCCCCGAGTTCAAAAACGAAGAAATTGCCGCTGCTACCGATTCTGACCTCTTTTGAGAGACGAAGAAGCCTTCTTATCTCCATGACCGCCTTTTTGGGAACCAGTATGTCTTTTGAGAGATTAAGACCCTCTATTTTTCGGTCGACGAAGCTTAGCCTGTGGCCGTCGGTAGCGACCAGCCTCAGGGTTTGCTCTCCCCTTTTTTCAAAAAACACCCCGGAGAGACTCCTTCTCATCTCATCGTCCGATACGGAGAAAACCGTCTTGGATATCATTTCCTCAAGCGCCTCAGAAGAAACCTGGAAGAGATCCTCGGAGGAAATCTCAGGGATTCTCGGGAAATCATCGGCCGCAAGCCCGGCTATCTTAAAGGAACCGGAGCTTGTTACCACCTCGATCCAGTTGTTCTCGGCGGCGGTAACCGAAATTTCCTCTTCTTCGCGCATTTCCCTTACGAGGTCGGAAAGTATTCCGGCGGGAACCGCTATTTTGAATTCTCCCTCCGTCTGAGCGTCGCAAAAAACGGTAGCGGTGTTTTCAAGATCGGTGGCTTCCAACAGAAGGCCTTTGTCCGTAGAACTCATAAGGACATGGGAGAGAATAGGCATGGTCGTTCTTTTCTCAACAACTCCCTGAATCATTCCGAGCTTCCTTGAAAAATCCCCGACCTTGATTTTAAACATCATCTGAGGAAAAACCTCCTGTCGTGTGAAAACATGTCTATCATAGGGATAATAACCATTTTTTGGCTACAAAACCATAATCCGCAAACATTGCTGTTCTTTCTACTGTTACTTCTATCTGTATTTAAAAACTTTTCTCAGTAGCAGTAATAGTAGTTGCTGTGAAAAGGGTGAAATGTGTGAAATTGCCTAAAACCCTTTTCTTTTTCCGGCGACGGCGTGTTCACAGCTTTTCTTTTTACTAACAGAAAGTCACACATTTTTTCTTGGTGTGGCCGTGCTGGCGGGAAACAAAAATCACTGCACAGCTTTTTCGGTTCTTTTCTAACAGGCTGTGCCTCGGTCTGGCCTCAGGATGTGATGAACTTCTCTAGGGTTGCGGAGATCGCCGCGACGGCGTTTGATACGTTCGGATCCTTGTCGGTTTTCTTTTCGATGTTCTTTACCGCATGAACCACGGTGGAATGGTTCTTTCCGCCGAACTTGCTCCCGATCTCGGGGAACGAGGACGAGGTGTACTTTCTTGAGAGGAACATCGCTATCTGCCTGGGTTCAGAGACTTTTTTCTGCTTCTGATTGGATTTCAGGTCCTTTACCGAAAGATCGAAAAACGATCCCACCTCTTTCTGAATGAACTCTATGGTTATAATCTTCGGGGTCTCTTTTCTCACCAGATGCTTGAGGAGTTGCTTTGCCAGCTCGAGAGTTATTCTCTCTCTGAACATTCTCGAGTAGGCGAACAGCTTGTTCACCGAGCCTTCGAGCTCCCTTATATTGGAGAGGACGTTCTGCGCTATGAATGAGGCCACGTCGCCGGGGATCTCTATCTGTTCCTCCTCGGCCTTTTTCTCTATGATGGCTATCTTGGTTTCCACTTCTGGCGGCTGTATGTCCGCCGTGAGCCCCCACTCGAATCTTGACTTGAGGCGCTCCTCGAAGTTCTTCATCACGCTCGGAGGCTTGTCGCTGGTTATTACTATCTGCTTTTTTGCGGTGTAGAGGGAGTTAAAGGTGTGGAAGAACTCCTCTTGGGTGCTGTCCTTTCCGGCGATAAACTGGATGTCGTCTATGAGCAGAACGTCGCAGTTAAACCTGTAGAGGTTTCTGAACTTGTCCATGGAACCCGTTTTTATGCTCTGCACCACTCCGTTTGTGAAGTGCTCGGCCGAGATGCAGAGGGTGTTCAGGCGGTTTCCGTATTTTTGGAGTATGTGATTCCCTATTGAGTGGAGGAGGTGGGTTTTCCCGAGCCCCACGCCGCTGTGTATGAAAAGCGGGTTGTACGCCATGCCGGGGTTCTCGGCGATTGCGTAGGATGCCGCGTGGGCGAACTGGTTGCTCGGTCCGACGACGAAGTTCTCAAACGTGTTGGTTGAACTGAAAAAGCTTACGGACTGGGGATCGTGCGACCGGTCCCCCGCCTTGAATTCCGCGGCGTTGTTTTTTTTCGCTCCGTCCGCCACGGAATTCCTCTCGCGCTCATCTATCGTTACTTGGAAGCGGCCCACTCCGTAGAGGCTCTGGGCGGTTTCGTTTATCAACTGAAGATAGTGGTTTTTCACCCACAGGGCCTGGAAGTGACTCTTAGCCTCAAGCGTTACCAGCCTGCCTTCGATCTTCGCGACTTTTATGGAAAACAGCCATGAGGGGGGAAAGTAAAGATCCTTTTTGACGCAGTCGAGAACTGCGTCCCAGTCAAACTCTATTTCTTGATTCAGTTGGTCGGTTTCAGTAGCCAGGTTGCCGTGCGCAACATCCTCTGCCTTTTTCAACAGTGCTTCTCCAGAAAAGCAAAAAACCACCCAAAAACAGGTACTTCAGAAAAAAGTCCAGCCCACCCTTCGGAAAGTGGAATTTAATTCTAATTACATCGGTTTTTCGTGTCAAGAAAAAACGGTTTTTCCCGGGGCGAAACCCGGTTTTTGTGCTTGTGGGAAGGGGAGAAAAAATTTTTTCGCCCGCTACGGCCAAATTGACACCCAACCGCGTTTACAATACACTTTTCAAGCACAAATGGGTGAAGAAGACGCCTTGAGATTTTTAGCTGATAGGTTCAAGGCTACTCAGAAAGAAGTTTTGATGGGGATAGGGGACGATTCCGCTGTTTTAAAACTCAGAGACAAAACCTGTCTTGTCGCCTCGACTGACACTCTGGTTGAAGGCGTTCACTTCCGTGCTGAAACCCAGACCCCGAGGCAGCTGGGCAAAAAGGCGGTCTGCGTGGCCGTAAGCGACATAGGGGCGATGGGAGCCGTGCCGAGGTACCTGCTCTGCTCCTTGGGCTGTCGGGGCGCGGGCGCGGGGGAGTTCATTGAGGAGTTCTCGCGGGGGGTCGAGGATGGCTGCCGGGAGTTCGATGTCTCTTTAGTCGGGGGGAACCTCTCCGAATCGCAGACCATTTTCGTAAACATGACGGCGCTTGGAGAGGTGGTGGGGGACGACATGGTTCTCCGCTCCGGAGCGGCGGAGGGAGACGGCATATACGTGACCGGGACCCTCGGGGATTCCGCCTTGGGCCTCAGGATTCTTTCAAGCGATCCTGGGATTGACGGGGGCGAGATTGCCGTCTCGAGACATATTGAACCCACGCCGCGCCTTGCCGTGGGCCGGATGGTGGCGGAGCGCGGGATAGCCACATCTATGATAGACATAAGCGACGGGCTTTTCTGCGATCTTGAGAAACTTACCTCCGAGCGCGGGCTGGGTGCCGAAGTGAACCTCGGGAGCCTTCCGCTCTCTCGGTGTTTTCTCTCCCTCTCCGCAAGGTTTTGCGAGGATGTCTACCTCCTCGCGGTTTCGGGCGGGGAGGACTACGAGCTTCTTTTCACCTCGCCTGAGGACAAGCGCATTGCGGTGGATGAGGTTTCCCGCCTCTGCGGGGTCGCGATCTCGAAGATCGGATCCGTTACCGGAGGGCGGGGAGTAAGGTTTTTTGACGAAGGTGGGGAGGAGGTTTTTTACGATACCGGGGGGTTTGAGCATTTCTGCTGACTCCTCCGCGGGAGATAGATTCTTTTGGGCGAAAATTTTATTCTGATTCTCTTTCTGCTTTGCTGCTCGGCGTTTTTCTGCTTCAGCGAGGGGGCTCTTTTTTCCCTGAGCCGTCCCCAGAGGGAGAGCATATCGAAGCAGGGGGGCAGGGTTTCGGCGGCTATAGAGAAACTTCTCTCAAATTCCCACAAGCTGATAACCACGGTCCTGCTGGCCGACGAAGTCTTCAACATAGCTTACTCAAGCGTCATAGGTCTCACGGCGAGAAAATACCTCCAGGACACCCCGGAGCAGACAGTTGCCCTTATCTCCCTGGCCATAGCGTCCCCCACGCTCCTTGTTTTCGGGGAGATTATTCCCAAGACCGCCGGGGTAAAGTCCCCGAGAACCATATCCAAGGCCGTTGCGCTTCCCCTTTACTTTTTCCACGTTGCGGTCACCCCGCTTAGGTGGGCGATCATGTTTGTCTCGGGTTTTTTCATAAGGGCCTTTGGTGCGGATCTCGGCCACCGTGCCCAGGGGAATGACATCTCCTCCGATGAGCTTGAGATTCTCGTGGGCATGGGAAGGGACGAAGGGGTGCTGAACGAGGTCGAGAAGTATCTCGCCGACGGCTTTTTCAATCTCGAGGACCTGCCCGCCCACAGGATAATGACCCCCGCCATAGACTGTTTCACTCTTCCCCACGACATAAGCGTGGAGGCGGCTGTGGGGCGGGTCCGCCAGATGGGTCACTCCCGCATCCCGGTTTACGAGGAGGGACGGGACAACATAGCCGGCGTTCTCTACAGCAAGGATCTTCTCAAGTGGGACTTCACCGAGCAGAACTCGGCCGCCGCAGTGAGCGAGTGTCTCAGGAGCCCTTATTTCATCCCCCGCTCCAAGCCCGCGGGGGCGCTTTTGCGCGAATTCCAGATGCACAGGATCCACATAGCGATAGTGGTTGACGAGTACGGAAGATTTGACGGGCTCGTGACCATGGAGGACATACTGGAGGAGCTTTTCGGAGAAATAGAGGATGAGCGCTCGGTACTCAAGAAGGCCGCTCCCGCGGTCCGCGGGGGCGCCATTACGATTCCCGGGGGGATGAGAATAGAGGAATTTAACGACGACTATCTTTTCTCGGTCGCCCGCTCGGCTGGACTCGAGAACCTGGGAGAGATACTGGAGGAGAGCGTGATCCCGCTTCGGATGGAGAACGAGACGATGGGCGGCTTCGTGTTTGATCTTTTCGGGAGGCTGCCCGCGGAAGGGGAGAAAATAGGTTTCGGCGGGCTGGTTTTCACGGTTGAGGGCAAGGAAGGGAAAAGAATTTCAGAGATACGGGTTGGCGTCAGCAAGGAGGTCCGGGGCGATGTCCATTGAGATTGTGGTTCTGCTGGTTTTGCTGTTTCTGGTTCTCCAGGCCTTTTTCGCCGGTTCCGAGATAGCGCTTATCTCCTGCGACAAGATAAAGATGAGATCCCTTGCCGAGGATGGCTCGGCCGCCGCTGGGCTCGTTCTCGACGCCTACTCGAAGATCGAAAGCTTCATCGGCACCACGCTCATAGGGGTTAACCTCTCGCTCATAATAAACACCCTCGTGCTCACCTTTTATTTCGAGGAGACGTTCGGGCAGCGAAGCGGCATCTACACTGTGGCCTTGCTCTCTCCGCTCATAGTAGTTTTCGGCCAGGTGGTCCCCAAGGCGGTTTTCGAGAGCAAGAGGAATTCAATAGTGCTCTGGGTGATCTATCCCCTCTGGGTTTTCTCCAAGCTTTTCTATCCGGTGCTTTTCTTCGTCGGTCTCTTCACCCGGGGAATGAAGATGAGTTCCATAACCCGCGAGGAGCTCGAGGGCGTGGTGGAGGAGGACAAGAACAAGCCGAGCGCGGACTACAAAAGAAGGGTTCTCCGCAGGATCTTCGGGTACTCGGAGACCACCGTGGGAGAGATAATGATTCCCCTCGTGAAGGTGGACGCGCTTGAGAGAAAATCCACGCTTCGGGACGTAAAGAGGCTCATAGCGGAGAAAAGCCACTCGAGGATCCCGATTTTCAGCGACCGGGTCGACAACATAACCGGCATACTCAACTCGTTTTATGTTCTCGGGGAACAGGATCTTGACAAAAGCGTGGAGCAGTACGCCCGACCCCCCTTCTACGTTCCGGAGTCAAAGCTCGTGAACGAGCTTATGGACGAGATGAAAGGGGGACGCGCAGGAATGGCTGTCGTGGTCGACGAGTACGGAGGGTCAGTCGGGATCATAACCCTCGAGGACATAATTGAAGAGGTGGTGGGGGAAATAGAGGACGAGTATGATACGGGGCAGACCCCGTGGAGAAATCTGGGCGCCGGGCAGTACCTTATAGACCCCACAGTCGAGATAGAGCGGCTTAACGATGGCCTCGGGCTGGCTATTCCCGAGGGAGAAGATTACGAGACGCTCGGAGGGTTTCTTCTTTACAGGTACGGGTCGATTCCCGCTCCCGGAACCGTGATAGTTTTCGGGAAAAAAACGTTTACAGTGGTTTCTTCGACCGTTAGGATGATAAACGAAGTTCATCTGCGGGTGGAAAAATAACATCCTTTTCCGGGTTTTTCGCTTCCGAAAGCCGATGTGGAGAATAACAAAAGCGGATGGGGAATAAATCGCGCATAAATGCATTGGTTCTGCCCCGGACAGGGTTCTGCGTAACCGATTCGCTGGCGCTTGCCGCAGCGGTGCTGGGACCGCTTGCGGTCTACATACTCACTTTATCCCACACCGTGGCCCTTGAAGACGACGGGTTATTTCTCATGGCGGGTGCCCACCTAGGCATAGCTCACCCTCCGGGTTACCCGATCTATACTCTTATTCTTCACCTGTTCATGCAACTGCCCTTTGGGACTCCGGCCTTTCTGGGACACCTTTCAAGCGCTGTTCTGGGAGCGCTCGCCTGCGGAGGGGTTTACCTCTGTGCGAGACTGCTTGGCGCAGCCGCGCTTCCCGCTCTTGCCGCCGCGTGGCTTTTCGGCGCCTCGGAACACGTGTGGTCCCAGTCCACAATAGCCGAGGTTTATGCCTTTAACTCGTTGTTTTTCTTTGCAGTCTATGCGCTTCTTCTCTATGGCTTAAGAGGTCAGCAGCGTCTTTGGGTCTGGATTCTGGCGGCGGCGTGTTACGGCATGAGCCTTGCGAATCACTGGCCGCTTATGGTACTGGCGGCACCTGGTTTGTTTCTTCTGATTCTTCCTGCCAGAAAGGCAATGTTTTGCAGGCTGCCGATGCTTTCCGGCGTTGCTGCTCTGGGGGCGGCTGTTCCCTACGCTTGGATGTTTCTGCGGGCCCAGCAGAACCCCAAGATCAGCTTCTACGGTTCCATGAACGGCTGGGGCGACCTCTGGTATCACATCAGTCGCAAGGGCTACTCCCATTTCTACGGTTCTGCTCCTAAATGGGGTGACAATTTTGAGTTTCTGCGGTGGTTCGCCGGGGAAATCACGTGGCAGTTGACCCTTCCGGCTTTCCTGCTGGCCGTGCTGGGGCTTGTAGTTCTGCTACGCAGGCGGCAGTTGGCGGAAGCCGGTTCGGGGCTATTAGTGTTTTTCGGGCAAAGCATCGTTCTAATCATCCTGACGAACTTCAGTTTCAACTATATACAGATTGGAATTTTCCGTCCCTACTCGCTTGTCTGCTACGGACTGCTGGCGATATGGTCAGCGGTGGGGTTTCAGTTGCTTATGGATTATTTGCGTCTGCGGTTACACACGGATCAGGGACGCAAACCGGTTCTTCATATCGCCTTGGCCGCCGTTTTAAGTCTGGCGATGGTGGTTTTTTCCGTACAGGGGAACTGGCAGAAAAGCGGTCGGTCCTCAAGTGGTTTCGCAAAAGAGTATGCGGATATGATGTTCGGTCATATGGAGCCGGGTGCGATAATGCTGGTATCCAACGATGTGGAAACCGGGGTGCTCGGCTATTACCGCTTTGTCGAGAACCGCCGTCCCGACATCACTCTTCTGCATCGGTCAGGGTTAGTTTACAATAGCAAGTCCAACCGACCTCGCATGCCCCAGAAAGAAAAACGAGGAATCCTGCGGGAGTTTATCAGCAAAACTGACGGCCCGGTCTTTTTTTCCTCCGGGACCCGTCGGGATTTCTGCCCAGGTTGCGAAGTGAGGAATTACGGATTCATAAAGAAAGTCATAAGGGACGGAACTCCGCGCACAGAGCGTCTGCTGTATAGTTCTGAAGGAGAACGATACTTCAAGGAGTTATTGTCGCGCGAGCCTGCCGATGCCTGGGAGCGTTACACGAGAAACAATCTGTTCAGACTTTACGGAGACTACCTTGGCAAATTCATCATTTCCAACAACCCGAAGTTGCGGGGGCGGGCAGAACACCTGATACAGCTTGCGGAGCAGGATTTCTATAGCCTCACGAGCATGATGGAAACGGTATTCCGTCGGTGGAACGCGAGATACCTTGAGCAGGCTAAAGGCTGGGTGAAGCAGGCAGAATACCTGCGCCCCCACACTTTATTGAAAAGGGATGACGAGGCCAAGTTTCTTTATCTTAAAGGATTTGTGCTTTTTCAAAGCGGTGAAAAAGAAGCCGCCGTCTCGGTGTTCAGAGAATCGGTAGCCGTCTACAATAACCCGGAGAACAGGTCCAAAAAGATGCTCAAGAAACTCGAAGGAACCGCCGATCAATGACCCGTCATCATTAACCAAAGACACCGACTCCCCAAGAAAGCTCGGCGTTTTTACGGAAAACTCTGGTTTGAAAGCCGTCACCCCTCGCGGGATGCCTCGCGAAAGGTCCAGCGGGAGTTCAGGTAATAGTTAAGCAAAGCACCCGGGACGATGCCCGCTGCCTGAAGCAGTAAGGGTAAAACTTTCGGAAAAAGCATTGATAGGACAACAAAGACCGTGTAGCTGAGCAACAGCGTCGTTAGAGAAACGACTATGAATTTAAAGCCCCTTACGGACTTGCGGCTGGTCATAACGCGGTCACCGAAAGTCCAGTGGTTATTCATCAGGAAGTTTGAAATGATAGAAGCCAATATGGCTATCGGCGACGCAAGGAATTTGTGAAGCCCCAACTCAGTGAGAATGAAGAAGGAGCCGAGGTTGACAAAGACCCCGCAAATTCCCGTCAGGGAAAACTTGATGAAGGTAAGGTGGCTTCTCAGGCGCAGCAGCAGTACGTTGAAGAAAAATTCAAGCATGTTAAACATACCGAGCTTGGTTTCTCCGCGCTCGCGGTCGCGGAAATGAATTGGTTCTTCAACGACCCGTGCCCCGCAGCGGATCAGTCGGTGCAGGAGTTCTACCTGAAACACATAACCCCGGGCCTGGATGCTCTCAATTTTTGCTTCTCTTAACTTGTCCGCTCTTATTGCCTTAAACCCCGCGGTGCAATCCGAAACCCCTTTCAGACCGCCGATCCATCTGGCCAGGCGATTTCCCCAGCGGGACAACAGTCGTCTCCTGACGTGCCATCGTTCATCAAGCGACCCGCCCGCGACATAACGGCTTCCTATGGCTACATCCGCCCCGCCTGCAATGCGGTCAAGCAGTCTGCCCGCGGCGGCGGGATCATGCGAGAAATCGGCATCCATCTGTACTATGATGTCAGCACCGAGGTTGTTGATGGCATAGGTGATTCCCCGTACGTAGGCGTCTCCCAGTCCGCGTCGCTTGCCTTGAAGCAGGCGTACGCGACCGTCAACCTTTTCCATAAACTCTCTGACCAAATGAGCCGTGCCGTCGGGACTTTCGTCGTCGACGACAAGAAACGCAACGTCCGGGTTTCTATAGAGTTCAGTGAGTTGACGCAACAGCGGATTTACGTTCAACGCCTCGTTGTACGTGGGGATAACGAAGCATATTTTTTCGCCACGCATATCTTGATTCAACTGGACGACCTCGCTGCACAACACATATTTATAAAAGGATACAACAACAGCATATTTTTCCTTGTTCTAGACAAAAACTTTCTGTCAAAGCTATATCGGGGAATGTCGAACCAGAGGAACACTTGTTCAATAAACACTACCAGTTTGTTTGCGAGAAAAGATACGTGGTTTGGGAAGGTTTGGAAACTAGCGGACGACGAAGGCCGGTTCGTAAGTCACCAGCTGGTTCATCAAGGACGAACTGAATAATCGACCGCGAAAATGTCTTGGCTTCAGAACAAGGGATCATGTACCCTTCGGAACGACCTGATTGCTGTATTTTGCAATTAAGTCCAGTTACGGAAATGATGACCGGAAAGAAAAAAAGAGGTTCTAGCAGATCTAGGACTACTCCACCGACAGACGCAACGGGAAGCAGGCCAAAATATCTTGAGACTTCACATGTGCAACTGTCGTCTCGGATGAGGATTTCCCGGCGGGATGCTTTCGCCACCCTAGTCCTCGGTGTGCTTGTAGCCGTCATTTACTTTCCGGCCACCCAGGCGGGATTTGTCTGGGACGACGTCATAATGAGGAATCTTGTGGCCGTTTCGACATGGGGAGGAATCTGGGAGATCTGGTTTGATCCCGTAGGTGCTTATCTTGAGGGGGGCACGCGGAAGGAAGGACACTACTGGCCTCTTCTCTATACGACCTTCTGGCTTGAGCACAAGCTCTGGGGCTTTTCTCCCGCGGGCTATCACATAGTTAATATTCTGATTCACTTCGCAAACACCGTGCTGCTCTGGCGCGTGCTTTCGCGCCTTGCGGTTCCTGGCGCCTGGTTTGCGGCCGCGGTGTTCGCCGTGCATCCATTGCACGCGGAATCCGTCGCTTGGATAATGGCAAGGAAGGACATGCTCGCAACCCTGTTCTGCCTTTCCTCGCTTTTGCTGTGGCTTCGCTTCGCCGAGTCACCAAGCCGGGGACGCTACGCGGGAGCACTTCTGCTGTTTGCGGCCGCCATGCTCTCAAAGTCGGTCGTGGTCGTCTTTCCGGCCGCTCTGCTGATCCTTCAGTGGTGGGGAGATGGTCGCATCACCCGGGGAGATTTGCTGCGGACGGCACCGTTTTTCCTCGTGGGACTTGCTATAGCGGCTGGGGACCTGTTGTTTTACCAAGGCGTACAACATATTTCTTTTGGTTACTCGATGGTTGAGAGGGTGCTTATAGCGGCGCAGGCTCTCTGGTTCTACGCGGGCAAGCTTCTTTGGCCGACAGATCTGGCGGTTATCTATCCGCACTGGGATGTAAACATTGCTGATCCCGTGGGTTGGGTATATGTCGTCGCTACAGTTGCCGTAGCCGCGGCGTTGTGGTTTCTTCGCCGCAGGATCGGGCGGGGACCCCTCTCCTGCGCCCTGTTTTTCGCGGCCATGCTGTCCCCCACTCTTGGTTTCATTGACTACGGCTACATGCGCTATTCGTTTGTCGCCGACCGCTACCAGTATCTTGCGGGCATCGGCCTAATCGTGTTTTTTGCCGCCGCCGCGGCCCGGGGAACAGGGAAACTGCCGGATCTGCCGGGAAAGGTCGCAAGGGGAACCGCCTTGGCGCTGCTCGTTCTGCTTGGGGCGGCGACATGGAATCAGGCGGGTGTTTACAAGGACGAGGTCACCTTGTTCAGGCACATTATTTCTCTTAATCCGGACGCTCGCACGGCTCACCTTAACCTTGCATACGCGTTGATCCACAGCAAGGGCGGATCGGAAGAAGCTCTCGCCGCCGCCCGCATTGCCGTAAAGAAGCGTCCTCTTTATTACAATTCCCATAATGTTCTGGGGCTGGCGTTGTCGAAACTGGGGCGGTATGAAGAGGCGGAGGAGCACTTGCGCAGGGCCATTGAACTGAATTCCCGCTATGCGCCGGCCTTTTTGAACCTCGGAGAAAGTTTCAGGGTTCGGGGACGTTACGAAGAGGCGCTTGAGGCGTATCTGGCTGCGGTCAGGATAGATCCGGACTACCCGCTTCCTTATGTCGGAATGGGCTACGTGTTTTTCGAGCTCAAGCGCTACGATGAGGTCGTCTCCAGCATGAAGAGGGCTCTTTTGCTCAAACCTGATTTGCCTATAGCCCCAGGACTTCATTTTCTTACAGCAAAGGCGCTTGAGAAAATGGGTCGCCACGATGAGGCCGAAAGACACCTGCGTCGCGCCAGGGAGCTTGCCCCGAAGCGGAAATGACTAGATGGCCTCAGTGCAGCGACTCTCCCCTGCCGAGTTCTTTCGCTATCAGTTGTCTGTATGATTCAAGCGGCTGGATTCCGTGTATCCTCAATTCGCCGAGGTAGAGGGTGGGAACGCCGAAGACCATGTTTTCCCTGGCGCTTTCCATGTTCTCCTCTATTTTTTCCGAAAAGCTTCTTTCCCGAAGAGACTCTGAGAGTTCCTCGGAACAGAGCCCTGCTCTCTCGCCCGCCTCGAGAACGGTTTCCAGAAGGCCTATGTTTTTGCCCTCCCGAAAGTAGGCTGCGTAGCAGGCCTTGTGAAACTCCATGAACCTGTTTTTTTGCTTTGCGAATTCCGCTCCCTCAAGGCAGAGCCTCGAGTTGGTTACGAATCCCGGGAGCTTTATTTCCACCCCGGCCTCGGCGGCTACGTTCTCAAGCGTCTTCGAGACGCGGACGGTTCTCTCCGTTTTTCTCCGCCTTTTTCCCTCGGCCGGGTATTCGGGGTGAATCTCCACGCCGAGCCACTTCGCTTCGAGGCCGAACTCCTCTGTCAGGCCGAGCACCCTTTCGGTGGCCAGAAAGCAGAAGGGGCAGATGTAGTCGTAGTAGAGGAGGATATTCACGTTCCCCTTAAGGATACCGGAACGCGGTTTTTTCCGAAAGAAAAAGGTTTCTGTATAGGGTCAGGTCTTTCTATTCGTCAGGAATGACCGTATGCACTAGATCCCAAACTTTGCAGTCAGAAACAGCGTGCGCCCCAGAATCGAATCCGTATACAATATGTGATCCTCATCAGAACCAGGGCGGGACTGTCCCTCGTTGCCGACATTCAAAACGCCTCCCGTGAGTTCAAACCAGTTAAAGCCGAAAGCGTTTCTCCAGTTAAGAGCGATATCGTGTCCCACCCATTTTCTGAAGCGTTTGGTTCTGGTGCTGTTCCAAAAAGACGTAACCGCGTGCGTGTTCCACTGCACGGACAGGTCGTTGCGGTCTGCGCGGAGCAGAACGTGAATACGGTTGCGCGGAATATCTCCTGGCTGCGTCTCTACTCCTACGCGTCTTTCGTAATTCGTTATCCTGATCCAGTTGGCATTGAGCATGAAATTCGCCAGGTCGGTTTTCAGGTCGCCGCCGAGCCGGGCTGTGAACCCGTCCATATCAGTCTCTCCGCTGTTGGTCAGCGGATTGCGGATTTCTGCCAATCGACCGTCGGAACGTGTAACGCTCAGTCCCGGATATTCGCTAAGCCTTCCGCTTCTTTCCAGGCTGACGACGAACTGCGTGCTCAGCGTGGTGGGCGTTCCCTGAAGACGGAGGCGGAACCAGTCAAAGTCGGCCGAAAGCGGACCCCAGCCCGCGGAGACGCCGGTGCCGAAGCTTTCAGCCTCGTCCGGTTTAAGTTCCGGGTTGCTGCTCGTGACCACCCGTACCTGTTCCCTGGGACAGTCGGAAGTCGGCGTGTCAGCGTCGCATACATACGGGTAATAAACAAATTCCTCTGCATGTAGCAATGCAAGGCCGGGCGCCCGCGCGCCCCCGCTCCATGATGCCCGTAGCGCGATATTGGGGATTACGCGGTAAAGCGTCGCTATCCTGTGCGAAAACGCTCCCCCGACGTCGTCAAAGTCGTCGTGGCGAAGGGCAAACGACACGTCCAGCGCGTCCCCCAGGGGCACCAGAATATCGCCGAAAGCCGACAGGCGTCGACGATCGGCCGTCAGCGACAGCGAAGCTCCCCCCAAGACATCATCCGCGTCAACCGGTTCGCCGCTAAGATTGAAATTTTCCTCGGAAAAGCTTATATCTTCTTTGGCGACCTGCAGACCGGCGCTCCAGCGAATCCTGTTGCCCATAAGCTCAAACAGCGGGCCGTCAAGTTCCACCCCGGCGTCAACATACTCGGTTTTGCCTTTCTCTTCGCTCCGCACGCTGCTTTCCCTGATTGCGGCCCTATGCCTTTCGTCGTCGGAAAGAGGATTCTGGAGGTTGTAATCTCCGCTTTCGATGGCGGCGTTTATTATGGGTTCATTAATGAACGTGCGGCCATCTTCGCCATAGTCCCAGCGATTGTAGTGAACATAGCCGTCGTATCTTATGTTGTCTTTAATATTCCCCCGCAGCCCCAGCGCAACGTCATATTCTTCAAGGTCCGAGTCCCACTGGCGGTTTCCGTGTCCCAGGAAACGGTGGCCGACCGTGATACGTTCGGGGAAATTGCTTTCGTCAAGACCTTCGAAGTTTCCACTTTCAATCAGGCTGTTTCTCAGCGTCTCGTCCGGCGCGAGGCGAAAAAGGTTAGGGTCTGGCGCATACAGCAGCCTTCGTTCTTCCTTGGTCACGCGTCCTTCAACGTATATTTCGGCCGCGTCGGCGAGCGGATAACTGAAATTCACAAACGCGCTGTCATTTTGCCTGCGCCACAAGTGCCACGCGATATCCGCATAGGCAAACCCGCAGACGGTGCCGAAAAATCCGCCCGGGGGGTCCGTGAGTTCTCCCGTATACACGCTCTCGTCGCAGTCGCCCAGCGGTCCCGAGACGGATCCTCCGTCACTTTTTCTCACGAAAACCGTGTTGCCGAGAGACGACACTCCTTCGGTGTCGGCGAAGGAACCTCCGGCTTCATATCTGGCGCGGCTGTAATCTCGGTCGGCGTCGCGTACCTCGTCCCGCCGGAATATATCCGCCCCGACAGTAAGATTTCCCTCTCCGACGCTTGTGCCCCAGAGAACGCTTAGGTGCTCGGAATCGGCGCCCTCACCGCGGGGACGCCCGGCGTTTAGCTGGATATCAAGACCTTTATAGTCTTTTTTCAAAACTATATTTATGGTGCCGCCGATCGCTTCCCCGCCATGCAGGGCGCTTGTGCTGTCACTGAAGATTTCAATGCGCTGGACAGCCGCGATCGGGATGGCGTCTAGGTCAACTCCGGAGTCTGAGACCCGTCGCCCGTTAATCAGGATCAGAGTACGGCTTCCTCCAAGAACGAACGGCCTTTGAAGACCGAAATTGTTAAAAGCCCGCCGACCCAACAGGTCAGTTATCCTTTTTACGCCTGAGAGTTCAATGTCCCGTAGGGTGATAACTTTCACGGGGTGCAGGCTTCCGGATATCGCTTCGAAATACGGCCGATTGCCGACAAGATTCCCTTCTGTTGCGGCTGCATCCCAGGCCATGGGGTGGCCCGTCGCCAGGACAAGCAGCGCGAAAATAATATTCCGGGACGCAGCTTGGTTAATTGCCTCATAAAACTTATGAATCATTTTTTGTTACTCCTTTTTGCCGCTTGAGCTTCCAGACCCCGTCTGATGATGGCGTTTCTAGATACCTGAATCCGCTCACTTCCCGGAAATCGTCGCAAAACCGGCGGACTTTGTAAAATCCCGGCATTCATGAATCTAATCGGGCAGGAATCCGAATTATGAAAATTACTTTATCCCAATTTCGTTTTTAGCGCCAACTAGGTATTATCAGTTCGATAAAGAATCAAAACCTGCAGTTAAGCTCGAACTTCTCTCTTAATCGGCGAAAAGGGAGGGATTTTAAATCATGAAAAAATTTCCGGCGCTCACCCTGTTTTTCTTCTGTGTAATCGTTTTTTCCGCCGCCCCTCCCGCTTCTGCGCATGACGAAGGGATGTATACAACAACTGCCGAAGAGGCGAGTGACGCGAATATGGGAAACGATGATCGGGAAGCCGAGAGGGCGGTGAAGGATTTCGTACTGCACGTAAAAGAGCATCAGGAGCAACGCAGAAGCTACGATGAGCACGCGGATTTCCGCAACGCCATGAGAAACAGTAACGGAGTGTGGAGGCATGGCGACATGTACGTAATTACCGTTAATAAAGCAGGCGGCGGGCAACAGACCGACGCTTCCGCTCAGTCAGGCGATATCGTGTTTTTTCATGGGAAACATCCTTCCGCCGGAAGCGGGTCTTTGAGGAACTTCGCAATTTTCGAGCGACTTATGACCAGGGCAGAAGGGGCAGGTGAAGAGGCGGTCTGCGTTCAAGCTCAAAACGAGGAGGAGAAGAAATACGGCAACCGTGTCTGCGCCGTTCAAACTATCATTACAAGCCAGACAGGAGCCCAAAATATCGTTTATACAGTCGCGGGTTTTAATCATGAACGGGATAAAGTGGATTTTTCCAAGGTCCGGTGCCCCGATCTCGGCCCCGAGTACTTTAACGAACCCGGAACAGGCCCCAACGGAGAACAGTTCAAACGCACAAGGGCCGATATGGTCCGCGACGAGGAGAGTCTTGAGAATTACGTGAAAACGGTAAACGAGCACGTTACTGGTGAGCTTGCCGAGGTTCCCGCCAATAACGCGCAGGGAAGGTTTCCTCTGGTGAGAATGATTCAGCTTATGCCCTGCTGGAGGGATGAAAACGGGCCTTGGAAATCGGGTTCCATATATTTCTTTATATTCACTTATACGGATAAGCGGTTTGCGATTTTTAACGGACACAACCCGGCATCTCAGGATACGGCATTCCATGTCATAGACGACAACGGTCTCAACATTGCCCGGGCCGTGCTGGAAGAACTGCGCAAACAGGACGATACCCCGGGCGAGGGCTTTCTCACTTACCTTTGGGACGATCCGTCTGTCGACGGCGACGAGGTGCTCTGCAGGGAGACGGGATTTGTTCCTGTTGCGTCCCCCTTGGAGGATGAAGGCGGGGACGAAGATGAACAGATGCTCTTCTGCGACGAGGGAGGACCTATCCCCGGCAGGGCCCTCGGCACCTCGGTTAAGCGCGGGTACTTCATGCTGACAGACTTCGGCATAGAAGGAGATACCGACTATATCCTCGGTTCCGGCATTTATCCGAGGCCCCATAGGGGCGGGGGCGGAGCTGGAGGATGCGCGATTGCTTCCGGGAGCGGGAACGGGCTTGAAGTTTCGGCTTTCGGCCTGTTTTTAATCACTGCGGTTCTGTTTCTGGCGACCTCGGGGAAAAGCCGCCCGGGCGAAAAGCTTCTGACCTGGGATCTGCGGGCGCGGCGGAAGGACAGGAGCCGGAAAAGCTGACCTTGTCTGAGCGAACGCGCCGCGGGCAGCGGAACAGGGAAACTTTTTTTGCCGAACAGAGTCGAGCGCTGCCTCTTCGGCACCGTGAAAGAGGCGGTTTTTATTCCCGGCGAGCGTGCCTCGACGCTTGAGTGGCAGATGAGACCGGCGCTCTCCTCCCGGCTTGATTAAACCCCGCGGATTCAATATAATTCATCCTGCTTTTTTCCATAGTCTTGCTTCGGAGAAACTGTATGAACCCCAAATCCGCGATAATGCTTCTGGTGCTTGTGGCAGCTTTCGGTTTTTTCGCCTACAACATCCGCCTGCTCATAAGGCTCGTTACTCTCGGCAAAAAGGAAGACAACAGGTTTGACAACATTCCCGAGAGGATAAAGAAGGTCATCATCTACGTGTTCGGGCAAAGAAGGCTTTTCAAGTACCGTTTCGCCGGCATAGAGCACGCCATGATCTTCTGGGGTTTCGTCATAATAACGGTGGGGACGGTTGAGATGCTGATAAGCGGCGTTATTCCCGGATTTCACGTTTTCCCGGGAACTCTGGGGGGAATCTACGAGCTGATCCTCGACGTAGTGCAGGCCCTGGTTCTGGTCGCCATAGCCATGGGCATAATAAACAGGCTCACCATAGGCAGAAGAAGGGAGGTTAACGGACCCGACGCGGTCGTGATACTGGGTCTTATATTCGGCCTCATGATCACCGCCTTTCTCACCACGGGAGCAAGGATCGCGCTTGCCGAGGCAAGCCCCGCCATGCTGCCGGTGTCCGGCGCCTTCTCCGGGCTCTACGACGGCATGAGCGCCGGGAGCACCTTTTTCTGGAAGGAGTTTTTCTGGTGGTTCCACGTCCTGATAGTGCTTTCGTTCCTCAATTACCTTCCCTATTCGAAGCACAGCCACGTGCTGACGGCGGTTTTTAACGTTTTTTTCCAGAGCCTAAAGCCCCGCGGGCAGCTCTCGAAGCTTGATTTCGAGGAGATCCCCGAGGACCTTGACCACTTTGGCTCCTCGAAGGTAGCCGATTTCAGCTGGAAAGACATACTTGACGCCTATACCTGCACCGAGTGCGGAAGGTGCACGGACAACTGCCCGGCGTGGAACACCGAGAAGGTTCTCTCTCCCAGGGACATCGTTGTCAAGCTTCGCCATTACGTCTCAAGCGAGGGGAAGGACATACTCGCCGGAAAGCCCCTGGAAGAGCAGCCCGACCTTCCCGACACCGAGTGGGTGACTCCAGATGAGCTCTGGGCGTGCACCACTTGTAATGCCTGTGTGGAGCAGTGCCCGCTTTTTATCGATCAGATGGGCAAGATAATGGACATGAGAAGATTCCTTACGCTTGAGGGCCGACTGAGCGGAACCGCGACCAGAACTCTTCAGAAGCTTCAGAACAACGGAAACCCCTGGGGGTTCCCGGAGGCGGACCGCGGCTCGTGGCTCTCTGAGATGGAAGTTCCCATCCTGGGCGTTTCCGCCGAGAACGCAAGCGAATTCGACGTGATCTACTGGACGGGATGTTTCGGGGGCTACGACCCCAGGGGGCAGGAAGTATCGAAGGCTATAGTGACCCTGCTTAAGATCGCGGGGGTAAATTTCGCCGTTATGGGTCCCGGGGAGACCTGCACGGGAGATCCCGCGAGAAGGCTCGGGGAGGAGGCCCTCTATCAGATGCTCGCCGTCCAGAACATCGAGACTATGAACGAGCTTAAGGTAAAGAAGATTCTCGCGAACTGCCCGCACTGCTTCAACACCATAAAGAACGAGTATCCCCAGTTCGGCGGGCACTACGAAGTCGTTCACCACACCGATTTTCTCCTGCAGCTCATCCAGGACGGAAAACTTAATCCCGACGCCCCGATCGACGAGAAGATAACCTACCACGATTCCTGCTACATCGGCCGCTACAACAATGTTTACGACTCCCCGAGGGAAATACTGAAAAGCATCCCGGGGATTGATCTCGTGGAGATGAAAAGGAACAGGACCAAGAGCTTCTGCTGCGGCGCCGGGGGCGGAAAGATATGGATGGAGGAAGAGGCTCCTAGGGTTAACTGGAACCGCTTCGATGAGGCGGCGGAGATTAACCCGGACACCTTGGCGACCGCGTGCTACTTCTGCAACACGATGTTTGACGACGCCGCCAGGTTCAAGGGCAAGGAGGAGGATATCGGCATTCAGGACATAGCCGAGATCCTTCGCCGCTCGGTCGACGGTGCGGATGCTTCGCCCCCGTCGTAAACAGGTTCCCGCGCGCCTGCCTGACCGGGTGTTGAGTCTCAGAAGGAGGAGCCGATGAAGTCTTACAAGCCAAGGTCCCTTTTGATAGACTCGGGCGGAGGATGGTTCGACTCGGGTTCCTCTCCCATGGCCGGAGTTTTCGGCGATCCCGTTTTAACTCTCTGCTTCTCAGGCGGAAAGACCAGAATGTTCTCCGATTCCACGGAGGAAACCTCTTCCGAAGACCCCCTCCGCTTCGTCGAGCGCCTGGCCGCCGAGGGATACACCGCGCTCGGCTACATAAGCTACGAATACTTTCGGTACACGACTCCCGGGGTTAGGACCTCGGAGAGAAAGGGAGAAGAAAAGCTCCCCCTCGTGTTTTTCCACTTCTACGAGCAGAGCGGCTTTTACGTCGGTTCCTGCGAGGAGGCGCTCTCTGTCCCCGCTTCCTCCGCGGAGAACTGCCCCGGGGGCGCTCCGCGCCCGAACATCAGGAAGGAGGAGTACGCCCGGAAGATTTCCGCGATAAAGGAGCACATAGCCGCCGGAGACGTTTACCAGGTGAACCTTTCGCGCAAGTTCCGCTTCGAGCCCCTGGGCGAATCGCTTTCGTGGTTTGCGGATTTTTACCGCGCTCAGCCCGTTCCTTTCGCCGCCCTTATCAGTTTTCCGGGTTTTGATCTCGTAAGCGGTTCTATGGAGCTTTTTCTCAGGAAAAGGGGAGACAGGATTACCACAAGGCCCATAAAGGGGACGATCCGCAGGGACCCGGACCCCCGCCGCGACAGGGAACTTGCCGAGACGCTCGGAAAAAGCCCCAAGGAGCGGGCCGAGAACCTCATGATAGTTGATCTCATGAGAAACGACCTCGGGAGAATATGCGGTTACGGTTCCATAGGGGTGAGGCAGCTTTTCGCCGTCAGGCCCTACAGCACCCTTTTCCAGATGGAGTCGGAAATCGAGGGACGCCTCCGCCCCGGAGTCGGATTCTCCCAGATAATTGCCAGCACCTTTCCCCCGGGGTCCGTTACCGGCGCCCCGAAAAGAGAGGCTCTTAGCATAATAGACAGCCTCGAGCCCCATCTCAGGGGTCCTTACTGCGGGGCGATCTGTCTTTTCCCCCCGGACGGGAATTTCACCATGAGCGTCGCGATCCGCACTGGGGTTAACCGTCCCGAAGGTGCGGACTTCTGGTTCGGAGGCGGAATCGTGTGGGATTCGAGAGCGGAAGAGGAATACGGGGAGACGGAACTCAAGGCAAAGGCGCTTGCGTCGGTCGCGTCCCGACAGGTGATATAATCATCGGCCATGGAGGAACTTTTCTTTCTTAACGGAAAAAGGCTTGAAGACCCGCCCGCGCTCCGCGCTCTTTTTTACGGAGAGGGGGTCTTTGAGAGCTTCACGTGGAAGGGCGCGCCTCCTGTTTTCCTCTCCATGCACCTTGAGAGAATGAAAAGAGGAGCCGAGTTTCTCGGCATACCGTTTCCCGGAGAAGCCCGGGTGAGGCTTCGGATCGAAGATGCCGTGGGAAAAGCCGCGGGAGACGATCTTCACGTAAAGGCATGTCTTTTTGGAGAAGGGGACGTGGTTTTTCACTCGCGACCCCGGGAGGCTTCGCTTCTTGTGTCCGTAAAGCCCCGCGCAAAGAGCCCCGAGGCCGTCTCTCTTTGGGTCTGCGGGGAGAGGAGGTCTCGACGGAACCGTCTTTTTTCGCACAAGACCCTTAACTACCTGGGAAACATTTTGGCGAGAAGAGAGGCTCTTGAGAAAGGGTTTGACGAGGCCCTTTTCCTCGATACGGACGGCGGGGTGGCCGAGACCTCGTGCCATAATGTTTTCTGGGTCAAGGGAGAGAAGCTTTTTACCCCGTCTTCTGAGTGCCCCGTTCTGCCGGGAGTGACAAGGGAGATTGTTTTGCGCTCGGCCGAGCAGCTGGGCCACGAGGCCGTCTGCGGGAGTTTTTCCCTTGAGGATATTCTCTCAAGCGATTACGCTTTTCTTACGAATGCAGTTGCGGGTATTGTTTACGTAAGCGGGGTGGACGGCGAAGCGATGCCTTCGGTTCCCAAGAGTTACCGGATTATGAGGGAATCGCTTCTTTTGAGGTTTGGGTGGTAGAATTAAGAGAAGAAGATTTTTTCGAGCTTGTTGCGGTCGCTAAGAAGCCGAGGGTGGTTTTATGTCCAGCGAGATAACGGTCAGTGAGTATCAGAGGGAAGTTGACGAATGGATAAGCAAAGTGGGGGTGCGGTACTTCTCTGAGCTTACCAATCTCGCGCAGCTTGTCGAGGAGGTGGGCGAAGTTGCGAGGATCATGTCCAGGACCTACGGGGAGCAGAGCTTCAAGGGGGATGAGGATCGCCGGGAGCTTGGGGACGAGCTTGCCGATGTCTTCTTCGTCTTGACATGCATAGCGAATCAGACGGGAGTTGATCTTACGGAGGTTTTGAGAAAGAACTTTGAGAAGAAAACGCATAGGGACGGGAAACGGCACGCGGATAATCCCAAACTTCGCTGAAGCCCCTTGCCATTGTTCTGGTTGTTGCAAAGGTCTCTTGTTGTGGTATCCTTCCCCGTCCTGAGAAGAATCCGCCTTTGATCAGCGGCGGTTACTCTATCGAAGAAAGAGGAAAAGTACTTTGAAAATGAAATTGGAAGAAAAGCCCATTGAAGACATACAGGCGAGAAAAGACTACAGGAATATCTCCATAGACAGAGTCGGCGTCTGCGACCTCAAGATTCCGCTCAAGCTAAAAGGCTGCGAAATCGATTCGGAGAGAGACCAAAGCGTCCAGGCTTCCCTGAGCCTGAGCGTCAACCTGAATCCCGACCAGAAGGGGATTCACATGAGCCGATTGCTTGAAACGGCTCTTGATTTCAACGGAGCCTTTTCCTTGGAGAATATGGCTTCTTTTCTGATTGCTCTCTGCGACAGACAGGGTTCGGAGGATTCCGACGTCAAAATAGAATTTGATTACTTTTTCAACCGGCACGCCCCTGTGAGCGGCAAGATATCCCCCCAGCCCTATAAATGCACGTACCACGGCGAAATGCACCCGGAGGGCATACGCCTCACCCAGAGCGTGGTGGTTCCGGTAAAGACCCTCTGTCCCTGCAGCAAGGAGATAAGCGATTACGGGGCTCACAACCAGCGTTCCAAGGTTTTCATAACCATCACGCACGAAAACAAGAAGGAAAGCGACCCGATAGACATATGCCTTGAGGAAATCATAGGGATCGCCGAAAGAGGGGCATCTTCCCCGCTTTACCCGCTTTTAAAAAGAGAAGACGAGCGCCATGTCACGATGAGTGCCTACAACAAGCCTTGCTTCGTGGAGGATGTCGTGAGAAACATAGCCTCGGAGCTTCACGGCAACCCCAGTTTCGACTCTTACGAACTCAGGGTTCTTAACTACGAGAGCATTCACAGCCATAACGCCTTTGCCAGCATCGGCAAAAGATCCTCAAACAAGTAGACCGACGGAAACCATAGGGTTTGTGCCGGTTTCCAGGTGTTTTTCGGGCATAATCCGCCTTGGATTTCCCAGTTGATAATGGACGTAAACTGACTCCTTCGGCAACTTTTGCGTTCCGTGTCGCGGAGGAAGCCGAAAGAGGGCCTCGTGTTTTCGTAATTACTTGATATCAAACAATTTTTTTCTGTTGATAGATTGTGGAATGTTTTGATTAGACCCAGTTCGAAAGAGGTAATTCCCTGAAATCACTTGATAAATTTTTTAGGCTCAACGAGGGTTCTTTTAGCGTTCTGTGAAATGCCCGCCCGGAGCAAACACCGTTTTTATCCGTGCGAAAGTTCTTCTTTCCCTTTATTTTTCAGGCGGTTCAGGAGGATTTCTCCCCGTTTTTAAAACCTCAAAAAGCTGTGTAATTTAATCTCTGGGCTGTTGTTTTCTGCGGCGGAGAAAAAATGCGTACGCTTTTGGAAATCATAAAGGAGGAAATACGGGAATCCGGCTCGATTTCTTTCCGGAAGTTTGTCGAACTTTCCCTTTTTCACCCTGAGCAGGGCTACTATTCGTCGGGGAACGCGAGAATCGGAAAGAAGGGCGATTTTTACACCGCCCCGTCGGTTCACCGCTCTTTCGGGGAGACCCTCTCGCGGTTGCTTGCCAAGGCTTCGCTTCTTCTTGGAGGCGGAAAGTTCACGGTCGTGGAGTTCGGGGCCTCAAACGGTCAGCTTGCATTCGACATACTCGAAGCTCTTCGTGAAACCCACCCGGACCTCTACTCGAGAACCGATTACGTTATAAGCGAAATAAGCCCTGTGGCGAGACAGGCGGCGAAAAAAACTTTGGAGGGACACCGCGAAAAAGTGCGGTGGACGGACGACCTGCGAAAAATCGAAAGAGACGGCTTCTGCGGAGTGGTAATCGCGAACGAGTTTCTTGATTCTTTGCCTTTCCACAGGCTGAAATCGGATGGGGGGAAGATGCGCGAGGTTTTTCTTTCCCTTCGCGACGGGGAAATCGAGGAGGTTCTCCGGGATCCTGAAACCGAAGATGTCCATGAGTTTTCGAAACGGTATCTGGACGGATACGCTCAGGGCGAAGAGGCGGAAGCTTGTCCGCTGGCGGGAAAATGGCTTGCCGAGGTGGGAAAAGCGCTTCAAAAAGGGTTTGTTCTATGCATTGATTATGGATCTCTCGCTCCCGATCTTTACTCCCCCGGAAGACGAAAAGGTACCTTCAGGTGCTTTTATCGCCATGAACTGAGTTTCGACCCCTACATGAGAGTTGGAGAGCAGGATATAACAGCTGACGTTAATTTTTCCGAACTTATGAGGGTCGGGGATGTCTCGGGTCTTGCCACTGTCGAGTATACAACGCAGGGGCAGTTCCTTGTTGACTGGGGAATTCTCGAAATTTTCAAGACATACGACAAGCCCCAGGACCAGGGAGACCGTCTTGCGGCCAAGACGCTTTTTATGCCTGAATTCATGGGGAGGAAATTCAAGGTTCTGCTCCAGTCAAAGGGTCTTTCACCCGAAGAACTGGCTGGGCTCGATAAGGACCGATCGTTCCGTATTACTTTGTAATGACTCCTAGATTCGCTTGAACCGCTCTTGACAACGGATTTTTTTAAAGGTTTAGTACTCTTAGTACTAGGGGCAACTAAGCGTTATGAGCAATAAAGATAGAATTATGGAGGCCGCCACCGAGCTTTTCCATCTCTACGGGTATGACGGAACTTCCATAGATATGCTCATAAAGAAAGCGGGCGTTTCCAAGAGCAATTTCTACTACTACTTCGAAGGCAAAGAAGAGCTGGGATTAAGTGTTCTCACAAAACTTGCCGATGAGCATGTCCGTCAGTTCTCGGAAGCCATGCAGACTGATCTCAATGCTCATGAACAGTTTATGGAAGTATACAAGATGTCGTTTACTTCTCACAGCAGTCTTCTCAAGCGGCCCATATACCCAGGTTCTTTTTTCGGAAACATTGCCTTGGAACAGAGTTCCATCAACGAGAAATTCCGTTCTCTTCTGGATAAGTATTTCCAGGAATGCGAAGCTCTGATTGAGGAAGGTTTGAGAAGAGGAATGGAACAGGGGTTTTTTAAAGAGGATATTGATCCGAAGGAATTGGCCAGATTCATGGTTTCTCAGTTCGAAGGAGCCGTGCTTCTGACTAAAGCCAGGAAATCCCTTTCTCCTATAAAAGATGTAATCCGGCAGGGGAAATACCTCCTTTTTAGAGACGAGTGGATACACTTAGCTGATGAGTGGATGCGCTTAATCGATGAAACCTAACTCGCATCCTCGCTATCCAGGCAAAACCTGTTTCCATTGGTACCCAACCTGTTGATTTTCCTGTCCGAAGCAGTTACTCTATGCCCGAGGATTTGAGGTTTCTGTGCTTTGGTCAAGCGCAGTTCTTTGAAAGACGGGGAAATAATAATCAAGGAGAGGTATAATCGGTATGTCTGATACTATAATGAAGGCCCAGATCGGCGGGGATATAGCTCATCTTAGAAAACTGAACCCGGATCTTTACGATTCTTGGATGGCTTATCATGATTCTGTATTTGCCGACGGAGCCCTTAGCGCAAAGGAAAAACAGCTCATTGCGGTAGCCGTAGCGCATATTACGGCTTGTCCCTACTGCATAAGGTCAAGGGTCCGCGCCAGCAAAAAAGAGGGAGCGAGCGACCAGGAAATAGTCGAATCGATATACGTGGGACTTAGGCTCAACATGGGTGGCCCTTTCGCGTTTTCAAGCTTGGCTTTTGAAGCCTGGGACACCCTCGAAAGCGGCATCCCGCTTACCGAGGGGCATTTCTTCAAAAAGGACATAGCAAAGGAAATTGCCAGTTTCAGAGAATGCAGCGGCGATATTTCTCCCCATTTCATGGAGCTTCACAAGAAAATTTTTGCCGACGGAGCCCTCAGCAAAACAATGAAAAGGGGCATAATAGGTCTTGCCTGCGCTCATGCGACCAAATGTCCTTATTGTATAAGGGGAACCGTGAAGGACGCGCATACCGACGGCGTAACTGCGGAGCAGATGGCTGAGGCCATAAACGTTGCCATGGTCATGACCGCCGGTTCCTGTTATGCGCACACCAGCATCGCCATGGACACGCTTAAGAGTCTCGAGAAATAGCTTTAACGGTTTTTTTGAAAATCCTCCTCATTTACCCCGAATGTTTCACGTGAAACATTCGGGGTTTTTTAGCTTTTTCCTCTGACCGAATGCGGCTTTATATGGTAGATTCTCTTTCATGTCGTCACTTGTGCCCGAACGCGAAAGCACCATAGCCGCCATTTCCACCCCCCCTGGAGAGGGAGGAGTGGCCGTAATCCGCATAAGTGGCGCGCAATCTCACGCGATCGCAAGGAAAATCTTCGTTCCTGCCGGAAATTCGGGGTTTTCCGAGAGAAAACTTTGTTTCGGAAAAATAGTCAATCCCCAAACCGATGAAACCGTGGACGAGGTCCTCTGCGTCGTTATGAACTCTCCTGATACCTATACGGGCGAGAACGTAGCCGAAATACACTCTCACGGGGGGCATATCGTTCCCCGGAAGATACTTGAAATCCTAATCGGCCTCGGGGCGACCCTTGCCGCCCCGGGGGAATTTACCCAGAGGGCGTTTCTTAACGGGAAAATGGACTTGGCCCAGGCCGAGGCGGTCTCTGACATCATAAACGCCCAGACTGAGCAGAGCCTTCGGTACGCCGAGGCGCAGCTCGAAGGAGTCCTTTCGGGCAAGGTGAACGCGCTTAAAGATCAAATCCTCGACATTCTGGCGGAAATAGAGGCGAACCTCGATTTTCCCGAAGAAGATATAGATCCTGTTGCGAAAAACCGCCTCAAGGAAACGTCTGAATCCGTGGAAAAAGAACTTTCGACCCTCATCGAGAGCTACGATACTGGCAGAATGTTCAGAGACGGAGTGACGATGGTGATACTGGGCAAGCCCAACGTCGGGAAATCGAGCATACTTAACTGCCTGCTCGAGGCCCAAAGGGCTATAGTGAGCCCGGTAGCCGGAACCACGAGAGATTTTATTGAAGAAAAGATAAATGTTGGAGGGATTCCCCTCGTTATAACGGATACGGCCGGCATAAGAGACACGAAAGACCGGATAGAAAGACTCGGGGTGGAACTTTCTCTCAAAAAAGCCGAGGAATCCGAGCTTGTGCTCGTCGTCTTGGACCAGAGCACCGAACTCGATTCCCTGGATAGAAAAATCCTCGAAACTGCCGCCAAAAAGAAACATCTTGTCGTAATCAACAAGATGGATCTTGAGGAAAGGCTCGAAGAGTCGAAGCTGCAGAAGATTCTCGAGGGGAAAGAGCCGGTGAAAACCTCGGCGCTTACAAAAGAGGGAATAGAGCGGCTTAGGCAAACAATGTTCGAGACCCTGGCGGGCTCGCCCCGCGGCACGGATGCCTCGGAACTTGTGCTGACTAATCTCCGCCATAAGAAATCGATGGAAAAGGCCCGAGACCAGCTGCGCATGTTTCTCAGGCTTCTTGAGCGGAACGAGTATCTGGAGATCCTCTCGATAGAGCTTCGCAACTCCATGGACTCGCTTGGCGAAATCACGGGAGAAATAACCACGGAAGATCTTCTGGGCAGAATTTTCTCCAGATTCTGTATCGGAAAGTAATATCAGGGACAGAATGTTTCACGTGAAACATTTCACAGAGTGCTTTGCGGGATAAAAAGGAAGGGACGGGCTGCTTTTAAAATTATTCAATGATTTAAGGCAGTTAAGTTATACCCTGTGTCATTCGGAAAATTCCATTCACAATTTATCGACAAGAAAAAGTGTTTCATATCAGTTAATTAAGGAATTTCAAACGAATTTTTAATGATTTATTAACAATAGCAGAACCTCTGTAGGGATTTCTCGCGTACGCACGCTTTTCCCATCCCGGGAAAGTCGGCTTTTTGTCCCTATGGCCGATTAAAAACCGGTGTGCCGGCGGAACTGATCCTGCAGTCACTCGGATTCTCGTCGGGGCTGTTCGAGGGTTGCCTGCGTTTTCTTAAATAGTCTTTTATTTTCAGCGGGTTAACTGTTGACCAGTTTTTTATAGCGTGTAACCTAACTTGCCGGGTGAACTTATGATTTTTCCTCTTGGATGGCTTACTGACTACCTGAAAATCGACGTTTCCGCAGAAGAACTGGGAGAAATGCTTACCATGGCAGGCTTGGAGCTTGAGGCCCTCGAAGACAAGGGCAAGGCTCTTGGGGATGTCTGCGTCGCCCAGATAAACAGTATAGAGAAGCACCCGAACGCCGACAGGCTGAGTGTCTGCGAGATTACCGACGGCCAGGACCGCTACGCGGTTGTCTGCGGGGCGGACAACATGAAGGAAGGGGACAAGGTCGCTTTCGCCAAGGCGGGAACGGTTCTTCCCGCTACGTCCAAGTTCCCCGAAGGCGTCAAGATAAAGCGCTCTAAGATCCGTGGCGAAGATTCGGAGGGAATGCTGTGTTCCGCCGATGAAATGGGTCTCTCGGGCGGCGAGGACGGAATAATGATTCTCTCTTCCAAGGCCGAGCTTGGAACCAGCATGAGCGACCAGATCGGCTACGACGGTGTCATTTTCGAGGTTGGAATTACTCCCAACCGCCCTGACTGCATGAGCATTTTCGGAATTGCAAGGGAAGTATCGGCAATACTGGGGGAGAACCTTCAGAAACCCAGCTTCTCCATAAAAGAGGGAGAAAAGGGCATTTCGGAAAGGGTGACGGTAGAGCTTGAGGATACGGAGGCGTGTCCTAGGTACTGCTGCCGGCTGATTGAAGGAGTCAGAATTGAACCTTCTCCCTCATGGCTTCGGGAAAGGCTTGAGCACTGCGGAATCCGCTCCGTTAACAACGTTGTTGACGTTACGAACTTCGTTCTGCTTGAACAGGGACAGCCGCTTCACGCTTTTGACTGCGACAAGCTTGATCGGGGCAGCATTTCAGTCAGAAAGGCCGGGGAAGGGGAAACGATAGAAACGCTTGACGGCATCGGGAGGGAACTGCTCGTTGAAGATCTGGTTATCTGCAGCGGGGACCGCCCCGTCGCGCTTGCCGGAATTATGGGTGGTGCCGACTCCGAAATAGATGACGCGACAAGCAGCGTTCTGCTTGAGGCCGCTTACTTTTCTCCCGTGGGCATAAGGAAGACATCCAGGCGCAATGGTCTTAAGAGTGAATCCTCGAGCAGGTTTGAAAAAGGGGTCGACATAAACAATGTTTTGTTTGCGCTTGACCGCGCAGCCGAGCTTATAAGCCGTTTGTCCGGAGGAACGGTCGCCCAAGGCCTCATCGATGTCTATCCCGACCCCGTCAGCCCAAGGGAGATTTCCCTTTCGGTTGACAGGGTCTGCGACCTAGTCGGCATATCCACCGATTCCCACGAGATAGCGGGGCTTCTTGAAGGCCTTGAGTTTGAGGTTCTCAGCCTCTCCGACGACGCGCTTTTGCTTCGGGTTCCGACTTTCAGGGTGGATATAGAGCGCGAGGTGGATATCGTTGAGGAAGTCGCGCGTCTTCTGGGTTATGACAACATTCCCTCCGTCTTGCCGGAGGTTCCGATGGTAGCCAAAAAGCCCAACGTGATAACCGTCATGGAAAAAAGGCTCAGGGATATTTTCGTTTCCTACGGTTTTCTCGAGGCTATAAACTACAGTTTCGAGTCTCCCGAACTTCTAAGAACTTTCGGTTTTGAAGAGTCGATCCACATTATGAACCCCATATCGCGGGAGCTTTCGGAAATGAGGATGAGCCTTCTTCCCTCTCTGGTGAAAAACGTGAGACTCAATCTCTCAAGGCAGAACCAGGACGTGAGACTCTTCGAGTCCGGAAAGGTTTTTTACCCCAAGGACATGGACCAGTTGCCAAACGAAGTGAAAAAGTTCGCCGCAATTGCGACCGGAAAAAGGGCCCCTGAGATATGGGATGGGGAAAAATTCGATTTCTTTGACATCAAAAGCGTGCTTGAAAGAAGCCTTGAGGTTCTTTCCGTGGATTCCAGGATAGACTTCGAGTCCATTTCTCCCGACCATGGATTTTTGTGGCCGGGAAAATCTTCCGCCGTGCTGGTTGACGGGAATGTTCTGGGAGTGGTAGGGGAGCTTCACCCGCATCTTCTGGAAAAACTCGAGATAAGCGAGAGCGTGTACGTGCTCGAACTCGACCTATCCCTCCTGTCGGTTGTCTACACGAGTTTCGAGAGAAAGTTTTCCCCGCTTCCCAAGTTTCCCTCCCTTCGTCGCGACATCGCGCTTGTGGTTGATGACGCGGTTCCGGTGAGGGAGATTCTTTCGGTTATAAAAAAGGCTGATTCTGGTATAATAGAAAATGCGTGGGTGTTTGATGTCTACAAGGGAAATTCCCTTGAGAAAGGAAAAAAGAGCGTCGCGCTTTCCCTTATTCTTCGAAACAGGGAAAGAACCCTTACCGATGAGGATGCTAACAGGGTTCAGCAGGATGTTCTCAAGAGTTTGGAAAAGACAATAGGGGCTGAGTTGCGTTCGGTTTAAGAAAGGGGGGTTTTCATGACAAAGAAGGATCTGGCAGGCGTTTTGTATAAGGAAATAGGGTTTTCAAGAAGGGAATCCGCGGAAATAGTTAACTTTTTTTTCGACTTGATGAGAGAGAGGCTTATGGCCGGGGAAGAGGTGAAACTCCCGGGTTTCGGAACCTTCAGGGTCACGAGAAGAAAATCACGAATAGGGAGAAACCCCTCCACCGGAGAGGAAGTAGACATACCTTCCCGCCTCACGGTCGTTTTCAAGCCCAGCAGGTTTCTCAGGAAAAAGATTGACCAAAAACGGGGGGATTAAAATACCAGACTCGAAACCGCCCCAATCATCTTTTCTCAAGCAGAGCTTCATTGCCGGCATCCTGATTATCGTTCCCTTCGGGGTAACAATTTTTGTCCTCTACAAGCTGATAAAGTGGATGCTCTTCTTTTTCAGCACCGGCCCCGCTGGAATACTCCGCCACTTCATAGATGTCCCGCCTTACGTGTTCCAGGGAATATCTTTTGTCATAGGGATAGTGGCCACCCTGCTGCTAATCATTTTTTTGGGAGCCGTGACGCGGAACTTCGTTGGCAGAAGGATAGTTCTGTTCGGCGAGTCGCTTATCTCGAAGATTCCGCTTGCGAGAGCCTTCTACGTGAGCGTGAAGCAGGTCGTGCAGACGCTTTTTTTCACTTCCCAGATGCAGAGCATGAAAAGGGTCGTGCTGGTCGAGTACCCCAGAAAGGGGGTTCGCGCCATAGCTTTCGTGACGGGAGTTACGGAGGCCGGAAGGAACCACAACATGACGGACCAAAAGCTCGTCAGCCTGTTCGTTCCCACCACGCCGAATCCGACAAGCGGTATTTACGTAATGGTTCCGGAGGAGGAACTGCAGGAACTGGATATTTCCGTGGAAGACGCGTTTCGGCTTATAGTTTCCGCCGGAATTTCTCAAAGCGACTCCGATGTTTCTGGGCAAGATAAGAAAAACGGTTGATTCTTTCGGGATGCTTGATCCCGGGGATGTGGTTGTCGCCGGAGTGTCCGGGGGATCGGACTCCATGGCGCTTCTGTTCGCTCTTTGGGATCTGCGGGAGTTCTATCCAGATACGGACGTGGTGGTTTCCCACGTCAATCACGGTCTCAGGGGCGCTGAATCGGACGAAGACGCCGAGTTCGTGAGAGAAGCGGCGCGGCGGCTCGACTTTTCGTTTGAGTGCGTGCGGGTTGACACCGAAGCCTTCAGGAAAAAGCGCGGGCTTTCCCTCGAAGACGCTGCCAGGGAGCTTCGCTACAGTTTTTTCAACGATATTCTCGCGAAACGCTCGGCTCATAGAATCGCCACGGCACACACGCTTAACGATCAGGCGGAGACCGTTATAATGAGGCTCATAAGGGGGAGCGGCTCCCAGGGTCTTGCCGGGATAAGACCGTCAGTCGGCAACATAATACGTCCCCTGATAAACGTTACCAAGCTTGAAGCCAGGGAGTACCTTCAGTCAAAAGGCGTGTCTTGGAGGGAAGATTCGACCAACAGTTCCGACGAATTTCTAAGAAACAGGATAAGAAACGAACTTGTTCCCCTGCTTGAGAGCTACAATCCGGCCGTCGAGCAGGTTCTCTCCCGGGTAGCGGCCGTCTGCGCTGCGGAGGCGGATTTTATTTCGGCCGAGGGCGAGAAGAGGTTTGGTAAAATCGCCCGTGTTGTGGAAGGAGGCGTGCTTGGAGATGCGGAAAAACTCCTTCGCGAACCCCCGGCAATCAGGTTCTCCGTGATGAGAAAGTCGATTCTTGCCGTAAAAGGAGACCTCAACTCGGTTTCCGCCAAGCATCTCTTCTCGATTGACGAGGTAGTGCGCTCGGGCGATTCCTCAGCGGAGGTGAACCTCCCAGGCGGAGTCGTTTTTCACGCGGGTCACGGGGTTTTCTTTTTTACGCGCGAGGAGAATTTCCACGGGTTCCCTCCAACCGAGATAAAAAGCCACGGAACCCACCGGGTCTCCCCGGACCTTGAGGTCACAGTTGAGCTTACAGACGACGTCTCTCTGTGGGGCGAGGCCGACGTCGGATATTTTCCGCCCCAAAAAGTCGGTTTTCCCATAACGCTCAGGAGCTTTTCCGAGGGAGACAGGTTCGTTCCGCTCGGAATGAGGGGGGCCAAGAAGCTGAAGGATTTCTTCATTGACGAAAAAATACCGAGATTCCTAAGAAAAAAAGTGCCGATTTTTGAAACCCGAGACGGAATAATCTGGGTGGGCGGGTTAAGAACGGACAACAGGTTCAGAGCGGATAAGACGAAAGGGCCGTGGCTTAGGATAAGAATTTGCGGTTCTTCGCAGAAGTTGCTCGATCTTGCGGTTAGAAGCCTGGAAGCGCCCTAGGAGTTCTCTCCGAGTCCGCTTTTGGCCACGTAGCACGCCCCTAGGACTCCGGAGTCGTCTCCCAGAGCGGCCCTTTTTATCTCTAGCTTTCTCTCCGTCCCGCTAAGGCACCTTGTTCCGGCTTCCTCGAGGGTTTTCCCGATAAATAGTTCCCACGCGTTTGAAAGCCCCCCGCCAACAACCACCGTTTTTACGTCCAGAACGTTTACGAGAATCGATATTCCCACCCCGAGGTTCGCCCCGAAATCGTTCCATACGGAGACGGCTTCCGGGTCTTTTTCGCGGGCAAGCTCCGCCAGGCGCTCGGGGATGGCCGATTCTTCGGTACCGGCCAGTTTTTGGGCAAGCTCCGGGCACTCGCGGACGATTCTCTTTATCGCTACCTGCGAAACGTAGGTTTCGACACATCCTCTTCCCCCGCATGCGCACTCGGGCCCCGACGGATCAATAGTCATGTGTCCCAGTTCCCCGGCAAAGCCGTCCTCTCCCGACCAGAGGTTGCCGTTGAGGATTATCCCGCCTCCGAATCCGGTTCCCAAGGTTATCATTACCATTGAATCGGAGCCTCTGCCCGCACCTGCCCGGTATTCCCCCAGGGCTGCGCAGGATGCGTCGTTTTCGATAAAAACGGGCGTTTCAGTCCCGATTCTCTCCAAAAGGGCCTCCGTAAACGGAAAATTCTTCGTGTTGGCTATATTCGGGGCATGAACAAGCATGCCATCTCTTCGGTCAACCGTTCCCGGCACCCCTATCCCTATTGCTGATATCTCTTCTCTGGAGAATCCTTTTATGAAATCGCCCAAGTGCTCCATGAGCGACGAGATGCCCATATGGGCGTCCGAGCGAGTTTTTCCCTCCCCGAGCACGTTTCCCTCCTCGGAGATGATTTTTCCCCTGAGATTGGTCCCCCCTATATCTATGCCGAGAAATTTCCGCTTCATTTTTCCGCCTGCAGACTGTGAAAAATTGCGGACGGCCGCGATCCAACCGCCCCGAAATCTCTATTCTACCCTGTCTTTTCGCAAAAATATTGACCGCGGCGGTGGCCCGGGACGCGGAATTTCTCCCCGCTGCCCGGGGTTTTTTGCGTAAGCCGCACCTAACAGGGTATAAATTTATTCTGATGCGCGGGCGTTTCGCGTCGCATATTTTGTAACTAACAGGTCGAAATGAACTCAAAAGCCGCGGGCATTCTCTTAGCTGTCTTTTCGCTTTTTCTCTATCTCTCCTGCGAAAGACCCCCCGAGATTCCTGAACCCGGGTCCATGCGCCCGATTCCCGTCGTTCCCGAGATGGACGACGATCTTTTCCCCGAGGGACTTAAGGAATCCATAGGCGCAAGCGTTGAGAAACTTTCCCGGACAAAGAACTCCCAACTCGTTTTCGGGCAGAAGACCGTCTCCGCGGGGGATTACGCTCTGGCGCTCGATTATCTTCTCACCAGGCTTGAAGCGGGCGTTAGCAAGGACGATTTCATAAAGGACGTGAGGAAGAATTTTGATTTCTACGGCTTTCCGGGAAAACCCTGGGGCAAGGTTTTTATAACCTCTTACTTTTCTCCGGTGCTCTCCGCTTCCCGGACCAGGACGCCGCAGCACACCCAGCCGCTCTACGGGGTTCCCGACGACTTGGTGCGTTTGAGGATAGACAGGTTCGTCGAGCGGTTCGAGAGATTTTCGTTTCTTGAGGACGACAAAATCGCCCGGGGAAAGCTCCAGTCCCTTTACGGCAGGGTTGCCCCCGGAGGCCCCGGCAGGACGTCCGAACTGGTTCCCTATTACTCACGAAGCGAGATAGACTCCGGGGGAAGACTCCGGGGGAAAAGGCTCGAGATCGCGTGGGTGGACCCTGTCGACGCGTTTTTTCTTCAGATTCAGGGCTCAGGCAAGGTAAGGTTCGCAGACGGAGAGGAACGGGTCGTGGGCTACGCCGCCCAGAACGGACACGATTACGTGGCAATAGGGAAATTTCTCTTCAAGTGGATTCCGAAGGAAAAAATGAGCCTTTGGGCCATAGAAAGCCACCTGAGATCCCTCTCCTACGCGGAGAGGATGAATATCCTTTACAAAAACCCGAGTTACATTTTCTTCCGCGGACTTCCGGGCAAACCCGAGACCTCTTTCGGAACGGAAGTCGTTGACGGCAGAACCATAGCGACCGACAAGGCTTTTTTTCCTAAGGGAGCTCTGGCGTTCATGGAGTTTGAGAGACCGGTCTTCGAAACTCCCTCTTCGGTCGAGCCGTCGCAATGGGAACCGGTTTCCCGCTTTGTCGTTAACCACGACAGCGGGGGGGCTATAAAAGGGGCCCGGCGCGTCGACCTTTTCTGGGGGGAGGGAAAAGACGCTTCCCGGCACGCGGGTGTGATGAAAAACTGGGGAAAGTTCTTCTATCTGGTGCCGAAGGGGGAATTCCTGACGGTACTTAGGGAAAAAAACGGCGGACAGAGCCAAGGAGGATGAAATGACCGACGAAAAAGCACTTACATGTTCCCAGGGGTCTTTTCAAAGCGGAGAACATCTCTACGGAACCGCTCTTGAGGTGAAGAACTGGTTTTTGCTTGAGTACTCTAGGGTATGGAAAAGGGATGCTTTTCCAGAAAGCGCGCTGCCGGCGGAGGTAAAAGAGCATCTTGAAGGCCTTCTTTCGTCTTTTGAGGAATCTAGGATTCAGCTGATAGGAGGGCCGGGCCCAAGCAAGGGAAACCTCGCTTTTTACTACGCGCACTCTTCTGAGTTTTCCCCGAAACTCTACAGGTTCGAGATAGAAACATACGAAGATCTCCTCTCGATAGATCTCCCCGAGCTTGTCCGCACCGGGGAGATAGAGAAATTTTCCTGCGGGGAAAAGCTCGTTCTGGTCTGCACCCACGGAGCCCACGACGGATGCTGTGCGGTCGCAGGGGCCGAAGTCTACAGGGAGCTTTTAAAGAAAGAGGGGATTTCCGCGTGGAGAACCAGCCATGTGGGAGGCCACCGCTTCGCCGCCAACATGATCATGCTTCCCGAGGGGATATATTACGGGAGGGTGAACGGCGGAAATCTCGGTGATGTGGTTTCCTCTCACCTTCGCGGCGAAATATTTCTTGACTGCTTCAGGGGAAGGTCGTGTTATTCCCAGACTTCGCAGGTTTCCGACTATTTTTTGAGGAAAGAGCTGAAAAAACTCGGCATTTACGACATAAGGTGGGAATTCGAGAAAGACAACGAGGACTATACCGCGGTTGAGTTCGGAGTTGAGGGGGAAACCACGGTTTACGCCATAGGAACGGTGGTCATGAACCATATCGTAAAGATCCGGACGAGTTGCGATTCATCGGAAGTAAAGGGCATACCCCAGTTCTTTTTCTACAGCATCGTGCCCTACGAGCCGCAGAGAAAAGAAAAAGAGGATTCCTGATCGTTTCCTAGGGCGAAGCGCGCCGCCGCCCCAGAGATTCCGTAAAACCAAGAATTTCCCGCGAAAGGCGTTTCGAACTTTGCTCGTCGGGAATCACCGTGTCCGTGACGAAAACGCTTACCCCAAGCAGTTTTATGCTAGCCGCCTCCGCCGCATCCGAGCGGTCGATTACGAGCACGTCGAGAAAATCGGCGTAAAGCCTCGCCACCTGCGTCGAGGAAGCCTCCATCCCCAATCCTCTCATGAGCTTGTCGGCGGGACCCTTAAGGGGCTTTCCGCGCATGAGGGGGCTTACGGCCACCTTGAGCCCCGGTGCGCCGACGAGCCTTTCCATCACTCCCCCTACCTCGAGTATGGGCCCTATGCTGATTATGGGGTTGCTCGGGCATATGATCACCAGCTCTGCGGCATCTATGGAGTCGAGAACTCCCGGGGCGGGAGCGGCCTCGCGTGCGCCCTTTATATTGACCCCCCGCACCTCGGGACGCATCGCGTGCTTTATGTAGTATTCCTGAAAGTGCATCTCGCCCTCGTCGGTCTCTATCCACGTCTCGACCCTGTCGTCGCTCATGGGCAGTATGCGCATTTCCCCTAGGCCGAAGCGCTGCGCTATCCTGGCCGTGGATTCGCTCAGGGTTCCGCCCGCGTCAATTACTGCCTTTCTGAACAGGTGGGTGGCCAGGTCCCTGTCGCCGAGTCCGAACCATGTCGGAAAGCCGAATCTCGCTGCGGCGCCCAGAACCTCGAACGTGTCGCCGCGGAGCCCCCACCCTTTTTTCTCGTCTATGTTTCCCGAAAGCCTGTAGATTATGGTGTCTATGTCCGGGGAGACCCTCATTCCGTAAAGGTCCATGTCATCCGCCGTGTTAACTATTACGGTGAGTTCCGATGGGGGAATTACCCCCGTGAGTCCCTTAAGGAATTTCGCGGCTCCGCTTCCGCCGCCAAGCGCAGTTATCATCTGAGTTTTGTCGTGCCCCCGGGCATTTCACCTGTAAGCTATTTAAGCGCCTTATCCGTGTCAAGCCGGGAGGCCGCGCGGCCCGCGCGGGAGGCTTGAAAGTTGATACCGGCTTGTATAGAGTTTAGTTCGTCTTTTCAAGGAAAACCCCGTTGTCGTTCGATATCATAAAAAACAAGCAGAACTTTCTCACGAGGGCGCTGCTTTTGCTGCTTGCCCTCACCTTCGTTATCGGTTTCGGATACGTGGGGGGAATAAGCATCGGCGGGCGGGGTCCAAGCGGCGGAGTAGCGGTTGAGGTGAACGGGGACAAGGTTTCCATAGCGCAGTTCTATAACCTCAGGGACTCGATGCTTGACCGCCTGCGCCGAAGCGACCAGGAAATATCGGACGAGCTTGTGGAATACGTGAATTTTGCGGTGATCGATTCACTGGTTAACAAGAAACTGCTTGCCCAGAAGGCGGAGAAGCTCGGGATCAGGGTAAGCCAGGAGGAACTCTCGGACGCCATAAGAAACGATCCCGGTTTCCAGGTGGACGGAGCTTTCGTGGGTTTCGAGCGCTACAGGGATTTTATCTCTAGGGGGCTTAACCGCACCGTGAAGGATTTTGAGGATTCCTACAGGGAAGACCTGCTGGTGGAGAAGCTTGTTTCGGTCCTTGACAGCTCGATAACGGCAAGCGACGAGGAGCTTTTAAGCATCTACAGGATGCGCGAAGAGGAGATCGATCTTTACTACGTCTCGTTTGCCGCCGAGGACTACACCGGGGGCCAGAAGGCAAGCGAAGAGGAAATCGCCCGGTACTACAGGGCGAACACCGATCTTTTCTGGGAGCCCGAGAAAAGAAAGGCTCGCTACGTCAAGCTCTCTCCCGGGGATTTTGCCGGGGATGCCGAGGTCTCGGACGAGGAAATCGAGGCATACTACAGGACGTACCCGGAGGAGTTTGCCTCCGACGGGACTCCGAAACCGCTTGACGAGGTAAGGGAGGAGATAAGGAAGCAGCTTGTGGACGGGAAGGCTTCCCTTCTCTATGACCGGTTCCTTGAGGAATTCGTTCGGAAAAAACGCCTGTCCGACCTTCTTTCCGAGAGGAGTTCGCTTGAGGTGCGGGAAACCGCGGAGTTCACGCTCGGGGGTGTGGGCGGAGACGTTCCCGGGGCCATAAGAAGAGAGGCTTTTTCGGTTAAGAAAAACAGGCTCGCGAACGTGGTTCTGCGGGATTTCACCTGGTTTTTCGAGGTGACTCGCGTTGAGCGCTCGAGGCGCTCGGGGATTGAGCCCGCGCGCGGGGAGATACTTAGGGCTCTTAATAAGGAAAAAGCCGTCGAGCGGGCCAGGGAGACCGCCGGGGGCGACCTCGGAAAAATAAAGGCTTCTGCCAAAGGCTTCGCGGCGGCCGCTAAGTCTCTTGACCACGTGGTGGAGCAGACCGGCTTTTTCTCAAGGTCGGAGAACCCTCTTGGGGTTGAGTCCGGGGATTTCATATCGGATGTCTTCGGGCTGAGGAGCAACCGGCCCACCATGGATCGCGTCTACAGGTCCGGGGAGACTTTTTACATAGTGTCGCTTGCCGAAACAAAGCCCGTAGACAGCGGGGCCTTCGGGCTAGAAAAGGACTCTTTCAGGCGACAAGAGGTCTCGGCGCGCAAGGCGCTTGTAGTCGAAAGCCTGCTTGAGAAGCTGAGAGAAAGCTCCAAAATTTCTCCCAACAAGAACCTCCTTTCCCAGGGAGGATGAGTTCCCGCCCAAGAATTTGTAAATATTTCCGGATTTGTGGTATAATGGTACTGACCGGAAGACCATGGGCGACAAGGAATCTTTTTTCACCTAACCGCCGAAGATGTATCCCGGCGGCCTTCTTCAGGATTCTGGCCCCGTCAGGGCTTCTATAATGGACGCGGGAGTTTTAATTTCCCTGTTGCGGCAGGGGTTTTGACGCAAAGCGGGAAGCGACGCGCGTAAATGTCGTCGCTATACCGGGTCGCGGCTCTCCCATGAGAATTAAAGCGCTTGAAATAGCAGGTTTTAAGTCTTTTTACCTGAAGACGAAGATAGACTTCTCCGAGGGTATAACCGCCATAGTCGGTCCAAACGGCTGCGGAAAATCCAACATCCTGGACGCCATCAGGTGGGTAATCGGCGAGCACAATCCGAGACAGCTGCGCGCAGGGGGCATGGAAGACGTTATCTCCAACGGGAGCGCGGAGCTCAAGCCCCTGGGCATGGCCGACGTGTCCCTAGTGCTTGAAGGGGTGGAGGGCTTCGGTTTCGAGGAAGTCAGGATCCGAAGGAAACTCTACCGCTCGGGAGAGAGCGAATACAGCATAAACGGGGTCAAGTGCCGACTCAAGGACATAACCGAGATGCTTCTCGACACCGGAATGGGCGCGAGGGCCTACTCAATCGTCGAGCAGGGCCAGATAGAGTCCTTCATCATGTCAAAGCCCGAAGAGAAAAGGAAGTTCATAGAGGAAGTCGCGGGAATCGAAAAGTACAAGCTCAGGAGAAAGGAGACCCGAAGCAGGATAGAGTCGACCAAGGAGAACCTCACGCGCGTTCTGGATATGAAGCGGGAGGTGTCGGACCGCATTGAGGAGGTGGCCCTGCAGGCGAAGCGCGCCAGGGAGTACGAGGAGCTTACCGGGCGGGCCCGCTCGCTTGAATTCGATATCCTCTCGGCCAAGCTCGCAAACTCCGAGGGACGAAGGAAAACGCTTCTTGAGAAAAAGCGGGGCGCGGAGCAGGTGGTATTCTCGGCTGAGGCCGGAAAGGAGGAAAAGCAGGAATCTCTTCAGAGCGCCAGGGAGAGGAACTCCGTTTCGGGCCGGGAACTTGGATCCCTTGAGAGGGAAATATACGAGCTTCGGGCGCAGAGAAAGGAAAACGAATACCGAGGGGCCTCGATTGAACGGGAGATCGCCGGGATTTCGGGATACGTGGAGAACATAGAAGCCGAGATAGAGAGTCTGGGGCGCGAGATCTCGGACATGGAGGCGAAAAGCAGCCGCGCCGAGCGCCAGTCAGGCGAACTTAAAAGCAGCCGTCTTTCTGCTTCCGAGGAGATTTTGCGGGAGGAGCAGAACCTCGCGGCCCTTAAAAGCGAATGGGAGCGCAGCAAAAAGGAACTTGAGGAGACGGGGAACCATCTCTCGGACGTTATGACCAGGAGAAGCTCGATCGGAAGCACGGTAGGAGCCTTCTCAAAGGAGCTTGAGGAACTTTCGGAGAAAAAGGACACCCTTGACGGGGAACTCTCCGCCCTGGAGGTTGAAAAGCTTGAGTACGAACAGAAACTCGCCTCGCTTCTCCGCCGGGAGGGAGAAATAAAAAGCGAGTTCACCTCGAGCGCCAAGGAAAAAGAGGAAGTCGATTCACGCCTTTACGACCTCAGGGTTGAGCACGAGAAAAAACTCGGGGAACTGAGGAGCTTTGAGGGCCGCAAAAAAGACTGTGCCTCGAGAATGGAGGCCCTTAACAGAATACAGAGCAATTACGAGTGGCTTCCCGAGGCCACGCGGAAGTTCGTGCTCGAGCGCAAGCAGAGAGGCGTGCTCGGGGTGGTTTCCGACTTCGTCTCCGTTCCGAGAAGCTACGAAAGGGCGGTAGAGGCGGCTTTCGGGGAAAAACTTAACTGGATAGTGGTCGAGGGAAGCACCGAGGCGGTTGCCGCCGTTGAGCTTCTGAGGGAATTTGATGCGGGAAGGGGAACCTTCATACCGGCCACGGACCGGTTCGCGCAAAACGGTGCAGGCAACGGAAACGGTTCGGGCAACGCCCATGCCAAGCCGGACGCCGAGTCGCTTAACAGCCTCCTTGACGTGAAGGTGATAGAGAAAGCCCTTGTAGACTCGATGCTTCAGGAGGTCTACGTCACTTCCGACCTCAGGGAAGCTATCAATCTTAAGACACACACGGGCAACGGCGCGTGCTTCGCCACCCTTGAAGGAGACTACGTCGATTCCCACGGAGCCATAACCGGCGGGAAATCCTCGGCGGGTGTGTTTGAGAGAAAAAGGGAGATAGGGGAGCTTGAGGAACAGACGCAAATCCTCTCCGCCGATGTCGCGGAATCGGAAGCTGCGTGCAAGGCGCTTCGCGAGGAGATGGACACACTTGAGTGCCGTCGCGCGGAAGTCGAGGAGCTTCTCCGGCGCTGCGAGATAAGCTCGGTTGAAAATGTAAAGGACCGCTCAAGCGTGGAGGCCAGGATAGAGGAGCTTGGGATGAGAATCGAGAGCCTGGGGGCCCAGCGCGAGGACCTTGAGCGCAAGCTCGGCAGCAAAAACCGCACAGTTGAGGAAATGGGGTCGCTTATAGAGCAGCTTGACGCCCAGAGGGGCGCCCTCGAGTCAAAGTACGGGGAGATAGAAAAACGGGTCCTTGAGTTTGCCGAGGAGGAGAACGCGCTTCAGGAGAGAATCACGAAACTCAGGATAGATAACGCCGGGGTTCTTGAGAGGGAAAGAGCTCTTGAGTACGAGATATCTGAGGCCGAAAGAATAAAGGCCGTAATAAACGAGAAGCTTGCGCTCAGAAAAAAGGACATCGAGCTTAAAAACCGCGAGGGGGAGGCGCTTGCCCTTTCAAAACGCGAGTCGGAAGAGGAATTTGAGAAGATATCCCGCGACCTCGGCCTAAGAGAGGAATCCTTCGGGGAGCTCAGGGAAAAAGTGTCGCGTTGCGCGGAGGAGCTTGAGAGAAGCGAGCAGGAGTTCGAGGCCGCTTCCGCAGAGCTTTCCTCGAGCAGGGAGCGGCTTGCCTCGGCGCAGGCGCAGCTTGAGCGCGCGGAAGATGAGTTTAAGTATCTGAGCGAACAGTATGACGCGGCATTCGGCGAAGAGCTTCCCGACACCTTCGAGAAGCCGGATCCATCCTCCGTTTCGATACCCGAGGGGGAGAGGGAACTTAAGGGGCTTCGCCGCCGCGTGGAGAATTTCGGTCCCGTGAACCTGCTCGCGCCCGAGGAACACGAGCAGCTTGAGGAAAGAAACAGTTTTCTCCAGCGCCAGACCGACGATCTCGCCCGGGCGCTTGATTACCTTGAGAGCGCGATAAGGAAACTCGACAGGGAGTCGATTTCGAGGTTCCGGGAGGCGTTTGAGACCGTGAACAAGAAGTTCAGCGAGACCTTCGCCAAGCTTTTCGAAAACGGGGAGGCTCGCCTTGAGCTTACGAATCCCGCTAACATGCTTGAAACCGGTGTGGAGGTCATGATAAGGCCCGGAGGAAAAAGATTCCAGCCCATAAACCTGCTGTCGGGGGGAGAAAAGGCGCTCTCGGCCATAGCGGTCATAATCTCCGCGTGCCTGGTAAAGCCCGTACCCTTTGTTTTCCTCGACGAAATAGACGCCGCTCTTGACGAGGTGAACACCGTGAGGTTCAACAAGATCCTCAGCGAGATCTCTACCCACTCCCAGGTGGCCGTCATCACCCATAACAGAACTACCATGCACGAAGCTCACGCACTTATAGGCATAACCACGGACGGCACTGCAGCGTCAAGGGTGGTAAGCGTGAAGCTTGATGCCGCCTGAAGCCGCCCCGGGAGACATCCCTTGTCTATTTCCCACGGATTATTACACTGTTTTAGGAGAGCTGTCCCCGGATTTTCCGGGATCCGGCAGTAAAGGAGACCGTTTCGGCGCATGATTTCTTACGTGCTAAAAAAAATAGTCGGCTCGCAGAACGAGAGGGAAGTAAAAAAGCTCGGCACCCTCGCCGAGCGGGTAAATGCCCTTGAGGAAACCCTGATCGAGGTCCCGACCCAGGAGCTCCGCGCCAAAACCGCGCAGTTCCGGGAACTGATCCACTCCCGCCTCGGCCCGAACGGAAACCTTGCTGACGAGAAATATTTCGCGGAGATGGAGCGGGTCCTCGAGGAGATTCTGCCCGAGGCTTTTGCCGCCGTCAGGGAAGCGTCGAGGAGGACAATAGCCATGAGGCACTTCGACGTCCAGATGGTAGGGGGGATAGTTCTTCACAAGGGAAGAATAGCCGAGATGAGAACAGGGGAAGGAAAGACCCTTGTAGCAGTCCTCCCGCTCTATCTAAACGCCCTCACGGGACTCGGTTCCCACCTAGTCACGGTAAACGATTACCTCGCCGCGAGAGATGCCACCTGGATGTCGCCGATTTTCATGGTTTTGGACATGAAAGTCGGGGTTATAAATCACGACGCCTCCTACGTGCTTGTGTGGGAAGATCCGAAGCGGGCTGAAGAGGCTATGGAGAAGAGCCTGACCGCCTGGCCGAACGAGTACATCTCAAGCGACATTCTCCCGGAAAAAAATCTTGAGATCATTAATTCCTTTAAGACCTGCCTCGAGCCCTGCTCCAGGCAGGATTCCTACGGGGCGGATGTTACCTACGGCACGAACAACGAGTTCGGCTTCGACTACCTGCGCGACAACATGAAGTTTTCCCTTGAGGACTACGTTCAGCGCGACCACAATTTTGCCATAGTGGACGAGGTCGACAGCATTCTGATAGACGAGGCAAGGACCCCGCTCATAATTTCTGGACCTTCCGAAGACTCGACAGATCTTTACTACGATGTGGACAGGGTGGTAAAGAGACTCTCCGGGGAAAGCGATTTCACGGTGGACGAAAAGACAAGACAGGTGGATCTCAGCGAAGAGGGGGTCTCCAAGGTGGAGAAGGCGCTTGACATCCCGAACCTCTACGACCCCGTAAACCTCAAGGTTCTCCACCACGTGAACCAGTCTCTAAAGGCCAATACCCTTTTCAGCCGCGACGTTGACTACATGATGCAGGACGGAAAGGTGGTGATAGTCGATGAGTTCACGGGAAGGCTCATGCCCGGACGCAGGTGGAGCGACGGGCTTCATCAGGCGGTTGAGGCAAAGGAAGGGGTGGAAATCGAAAGCGAGAACCAGACTATGGCCACCATAACCATCCAGAACTATTTCAGGATGTACAGGAAGCTTGCCGGGATGACCGGTACCGCCGACACCGAGGCGTTTGAGTTCAAGCATATATACGATCTTGACGTCACGGTGATACCGACCCACAAGCCGCTTATAAGAAAGGATCACAACGATGTTGTCTACAAGACCGAACGCGAGAAGTTCAACGCCGCGTGCGCCGAGATAGGGGAGATGAATTCCGCCGGCCGGCCGGTGCTTGTCGGCACCTCCTCGATCGAGCAGTCGGAAAAACTGAGCGCCCACCTTGAAAAGATGAGTCTTCGCCACAACATACTGAACGCCAAGCAGCACGGGAAGGAGGCCGAAATCGTGGCCCAGGCAGGCAGGGTGGGAGCAATCACTATAGCGACCAACATGGCGGGGCGGGGGACGGACATACTGCTCGGAGGAAACCCGGAGTTTCTCGCGAGGGATATTCTGAGGAAAGAGTTTAGGATAGAGCCCGACGAGGCGGAGCCCAAGCAGTACGAGGAAGCGCTTTTCGAGGCCAAGTCGATCTGCGATTCGGAAAAGGAAAAGGTGAAGACACTGGGAGGTCTTCACATTCTCTCGGTCGAAAGACACGAGGCGAGAAGGATAGACAACCAGTTTCGGGGAAGATCGGGAAGACAGGGAGATGACGGCTCTTCAAGGTTCTACGTTTCCCTCGAGGACGACCTGATGCGCATTTTCGCCTCGGAGAGGATAACGGGGGTCATGGACAAACTCGGGTGGGAAGAAGGGGAGCCGATAGAGCACTCGATGATAAGCAAGTCGATTGAAAACGCGCAGAAAAAGGTCGAGGGAAGAAATTTCGACATACGGAAGCATCTTCTGAGGTACGACGACGTTCTGAACACCCAGAGAGATGTGGTCTACAGGCAGCGCCGCGAAATCCTCGAGGGTGGCGAGAGCCTGAGGGAAATGCTTTTTTCGTTTTCAGAAGATGTAGTGCGGGAAGTCGTAGGCAGCTATCTGGCGCAGCAGGACGACGACTCGGAGTCGGACTTCTCCGTACTTTCCGAGACTTTTGGAAGAATCTTCGGAACGGAGATTGTTATAGAGGCTCCTGGCAAGGCGGATGCGGATGCGATAACGGATGAAGTCGTTGAAAAGCTGATCGGAGCGTACCGGGAAAAAGAGGAGCAGATAGGTTCTGACAATCTTACCCAGGTCGAGCGTTACGTAATGCTTCAGCACATCGACTATCTCTGGAAGGATCATCTTCTTAACATGGACCACCTGAGGGAAGGAGTGGGGCTCAGAGGGTACGCGCAGAAAGACCCCCTCCGGGAGTACACAAGAGAGGGCTTCGACATGTTCACCCTCATGATGGACAAGTTCAAGATGGACGTCTGCTCGAATCTTTTCAGGATACGGCCGGCAAGCGAAGAGCAGATCGAGGAACTTGAGCGCAAGAGGGAGCTTGAGGAGAAGAAGATGGTGCTCGGGCGGGGAGAAGGCTCGGAGGAAAAAGCCAGGACCCCGGTCAGGAGAACGCAGAAAAAAGTCGGTCGAAACAGCCCGTGTCCCTGCGGCAGCGGGAAGAAGTACAAAAGATGCTGCGGTCGGTAATAATATTAGGATAAGGTGTTTTAATGGCTGGAAAAATCTACATTCGCAAGGGCAGAGCCCCTCTTTTCTCTCTTCCCTTCATAATGCTTTTCGTGGTCGTGGCCGTCTGCCTTTTCGCGTTTTTCGGCGTTCTGGCCCTAGTTGTGCTTGGAGTGCTAGGGGCTGGTGCTTCGGTGTTAAGGAAGCTGTTTCCAGGCAGGGGTAAAAAGGATGGCCCCCGCGTCGGCGGGCCCGAGGGAGACACTATTACCCTAGGCGATGACGATTACGAAATAAGGGACGTCGACTAGCTCCCCGCGAAGGGCGGCGGGAGCCGGCATCAGAGCGCTCCTTCTATTTCCCCCGCCAAACTCACGTCTTTTTCCGTGATTCCTCCCTCGCTGTGAGTGGAAAGCGTAATGGAAACTTTGTTCCAGCGGATCAGGATGTCTGGGTGATGGTCCGCCATCTCGGAGAGAAGCGCGACCTTGTTAACAAACCCCATGGAATCGACGAAGTTTCTGAGAACGAAGGTTTTTTCTATCTCTTCTCCCTTCCTCTGCCATCCGTCAAGACCTTCAAGCGCGGAAGAAATTTCTTTTTCGGTTAGAAGTGCCATATATTTTCTCATTATATATTAACCGTGGTGAGTATTCCATTGAATGAATCCGAAGTTTCGTCAAGCGCTGTTTTCATAGGCATTGGAGCCAACCTCGGCCCCGTGCGCGAGAATTTCACCCGCGCGCTAAGGAGTATAGAAAAGCGTGCGCGCGTGGTGGCGATGTCCTCCCTCTATGAATCGGATCCCGTGGGACCGCAGGATCAGCCGAAGTTCACAAACGCTGTCGCTAAGGTGGAAACGGAACTCTCCCCTTTTGAGCTTCTTGATTATCTCAAGACAATCGAAAGGGAGATCGGGAGAAAAAGAACGAAGAGGTGGGGCCCCAGGGTGATAGATCTTGACATAATCTTCTACGGGGATCTCGTAATAAGCACGGATTCCTTGGTAATTCCTCACCCGAGGGCGCACGAAAGAAGATTTGTCCTGGAACCTCTGCTCGAGATAGACCCGGCCGCCTGGCATCCCGCGAAGAAGATGGCGGTAAGGGATATATGTTCCGGGCTCGGGGATTCGCAGGCGATTTCCAAAACCGATGGCCCCGAGGTGTTTCTCTGACCCCGGTTTGGGGCTACTCGCCCAGCACGAATATCTCCGCCGCCTCAAGCGTGTTCCAAAGAAGCATGGTTATGGTCATCGGACCCACCCCCCCGGGAACGGGGGTTATGTAAGAGGCCTTTTCCTTTACGTCCTCAAAGTCAATGTCGCCGACGATCTTTCCGCTCTCGCTCCTGTTGATTCCGACATCGATTAGTACGGCTCCGTCCTTTATCATCTCTTTCTTTATGAACTGCGGATCCCCTATTGCGACTATGAGTATGTCCGCCATGGTGGTTATAGACGAGAGGTTTCGAGTTTCGATATGGGCTATGGTGACGGTGGCGTCCCTGTTGAGCATCAAGGCCGCTGCGGGTTTTCCAACTATGTTGCTTTTTCCCACGACCACTACGTGCTTGCCCAATATCTCTACGCCGTAGTAATCGAGAATTTTTTCTATTCCGTACGGGGTGCAGGAGATGGCGCTAGGGTTTTCCTGGAACAGTTTTCCGATGTTCTCGGGATGAAACCCGTCGACATCTTTGTCAGGAGACACCGTTCTTATCACTTTTGCCGGGTTCATATGGACCGGAAGGGGAAGCTGTACCAGTATGCCGTGAATTTTTTCATCCGAGTTGAGGCGCTCGATCAGCGAAAGAAGCTCCTGTTCTGTGGTTTTCTCTGGAAGATTGTATTCTTCTGAAAGCATTCCACATCTTCCGCACGCCCTTCTCTTGTTCCTCACGTATATTTCGGACGCGGGATCGTCGCCGACCAGAATGGAAGCAAGACCGGGCACTACTCCCGTGCGGTCTTTAAGTTCTTGGGTCCTTCGGATGATCCATTCTTTAATGTCTTGAGAGACCTTTTTGCCATCCATGATTTTAGACATGTTCAGTTCCCTTTTTTTCGAAAGATGGCTGGTTGGAAAACTATTAGTATAATCGACTCCGGCGGGTTAATCCACATTGGACCGGATTTATCTAGACAGTTTAGACAAGGTTGCTCAACTATGTACTTAGGCGGCGATAGAAATGTATTAAATTTCATACATTTCTATTGACAAAAAAACAAACCTCTTTATGTTTATAGTGAAATGTTAGGAGATTTTATACGCGAACAACGGAAAAAGTGTCTTATTACACAAGAACATCTTGCTTCGAAACTCGGCTTATCTCGTGCCACTTACGTGCAGATTGAACTTGGGAAGCGTGAGCTTAAGGTAAGCGAGGCGATAAAGCTTGCGGAATTTTTTGACATGCCTATTGAGGATTTTCTTAATGAAAGGGAACAAACGTCTCCTATGATTGAAATTGAAAAACCCAAGAAGAAAAAACCGGCTGAAAAATCCAATATCCGCATCAGCATTCCTCAGGAAAAAATGGAGAAGTTCAAACAGGTTCTTTTGTATATTCTTGCCAAAATAGGCGCCCGGCCAAATATGGGCCAGACGGTGCTCTATAAGATTCTCTATTTTATCGACTTTGATTACTACGAAAAATACGAGGAGCAGTTAATCGGTGCAAAGTATATTAAAAACACTTATGGGCCCAGCCCCGTAATGTTCGCCAAAATCGTTGAGGAGCTTGAAAAAGAAGACAAGATCGAAAAAGTAAAAACCAAGTTTCACAACTACGACCAAGTGAAATATCTGGTCAATTCAAAAGAACTGGACATATCATCTCTTTCATCCAAGGAACTTGAGCATATAAATTGGGAAATACGCAGATTGGAAAATATGACTGCTGCGCAAATAAGCGAATTGTCCCATCTTGATACTCCTTGGGTCGTGGCCGAAGACAGGGAGGAACTAAAGTATGAGCATGTGTTTTACCGTCCCCAGTTAACCTCCGTCAGAGAATATGAAGAACTTTAATTCCCTGCCTGAATTCAGGAGGGAATTAAGAAAACTCTCTCGAAAATACGGCACCCTTAACGACGATCTGGAAATATTCAAAGAAGTTCTCTCAAGTTCTCCAACCGGTTTTGGAAAGAATTTTACCGTTATCCATTCCACCGAAGTTATCAAAATAGTAAAAGCGCGCATGGCGTGTCGCTCGCTTCGCGACAGGTCTCTTCGGGTTATTTACGCGTATCTTGAACGAGAAGAGAAAGTTGAATTCATTGAGATTTATTACAAGGGAAATAAAGAAAACGAGGATCGGACCAGGATTAAGGAATACTTAAAATCAGTTGCTGGGTCTGGTTAAACGTAATCTGTTGATTTTTGGAGCTGGCAATTATCGGGTCGACTGCTCGCCGAAGCGTTATCAATAACCCAGAACGCTGTAGTCGCCGTTCACGATCAGGCGAATGGAGACGTAGAGTCCCAGCAACGCGAAAAGCACCCATGGAGAATTCATCCCCCAGATGTAGATGTACATATCCCCTCGGCTGATCCGGGTTTGCCGATTGGCCGAGAAAAAACTGACCCAATAAACTGAAGTTATGTACGTCAACTGCCAGAACAGCATCACTCCGACGATGCCCGCGACGGGGGCGGACAGAATATCGAAGGTGAAGGCGACGTAGAGAATCAGCGTCGGGAGCGGGCTCGCGAAGCCGTTGGCAATATCCACGGTGTAACCGTATGTGCGTCGGTCTGCGTAGGAACCGTCGAACTGGGAATAGGTTGCCCAGACATCCGCCCATACCGTCGGCGACAACACTCTCGTCAACGGAACTTTTGTGGTAAGGAATTCGGTGGCCGGTTTTCGGCCCGTTTCCCGCCAGCGCTTGCGCCAATATTCGGTGCGCAGCTCGATATAGTCGCGTTTGAGGAACAGGCATACTTCCCAATAGCAGATCACCAGATTAATCGAAAGGAACAGAATCAACAGGGCATGAATAACGTTGAAATCTCCGTGGATCCAGTAACGCGCGCCAATGCCTGCCAATGTCAGGGTCGCGATAATCAGCACTGTGAACAGCACTGCCGAAATTGCCAGCCGGGTCTGGGGTGCTCCGGGTTCGGAGTGTGCTCGGTCGGTTCGGTTTTCGGGCATTTGTTCTGATCCTCGGAAAAAGCCTGGCGTTACGCCTCGCTACATTGTACTCTTCGGAGCGTCTCACGTTCCGGACAAACTTGCCGTGCTCCAGACGGATACTTTCGATAGGGGAATTATATACAATAGTCAAGAAAAAACCTGACTTCCCTGCTGAAATTGTTCATCGGCAAGAGGCGCGAAAGCTGTAGCGGTGCGCAGCAGGCAAAATCGGTCAGCCTTGTGGTTCAGGTCTTTCCGAGGTGATTAAGAGGCCCATGGCCTTTTCCTATTTCCAAGGAATTCTTTATTGCCTCCGTGATAAAGGACTTCGAATTTTCCAAGGAAGCCGAAAGAGACATTCCTTTTGCCAGAAAAGCGCATACTGCCGCTGAAAAAGTGCAGCCGGTCCCGTGGGTGTTTTTCGTTTCGATTCTCTCGCTAACCAGCTCTTTAAAACTCTCCCCATCGAAAAAAAGGTCCACCGCCGGGTGGTCTTTCGCGAGATGTCCGCCTTTTACAAGAACCGTCTTCGCTCCGAGCGAGTGAATCTTCTCAGCTGCGGTCTTCATGTCGCTTATGTCGCTTATGCTCACGGAGCTCAGTATCTCGGCCTCGGGTATGTTTGGGGTAACTATAAGCGCTCTTGGGAGAATCTTCTCCTTCAGAAGTTCCGTTGAGTCCCTTAAAAGAGCGGTTCCGCCTTTTGAACGCATCACAGGGTCTACAACAAGTTTTTCGATTCCGTACTGATCTATTTTTTCAGCTACTGTCTCGACGATTTTTTCGTTGGAAAGCATCCCTAGTTTCGCCGCGTCGCAGCCTATATCGCTCATCACGGCGTCGAACTGCAACCCCACGAACTGTTCGGGAAGATCATGTATCGCGCTTACTTCAACAGTGTTCTGTGCGGTAACGGAGGTGAGCACGGAAAGTCCGTATACTCCCAGTGCGGTAAAGGTTTTAAGGTCCGCCTGGATTCCCGCCCCTCCGCTTGAATCGGACCCGGCTACGGTCAGTGCTCTTGGGATTTTTTCCGGCACGTAAGGATTCTACAAATTCGGCCGTTGTTTTACAAACCCGGACGCGGACTTTGCCTCAATGTGATTTTGCGGGAATTGAAAACTGTTTTCAGTTGTATATAATTTCCCTTCACGCTAAACGATCGTTTAAGGAGAGAGTGTCATGAGCGAAGATATTTTCAGACAGGATTTGTTTTCAACCGACGATGAGGGCAGAATTAGGCTGATCGCGGGTTACTGCAAGGAATCCGACAACTGGACCTTTCCAAAGTACCTTGCGGACCCCGTGAGTTTTACAGACGACGTGGAGGAGAAGTTTCTAAGCCCCACGGGCGTTCTGCATTCCTTTACGGTCGTGAGAAGAAGCATGCCGGAATTCAAGGTGCCCTATGTTCTCGCTCTTGTTGATTTTCCGGAAGGGGTAAGGGTCATGGCACAGGTTGAAACAGAAGACCCCGATTCTCTTGAATTCGGCGAGGAGATGGCCGTTACGATCGGTGTGATAAAGACGGCGCCCGACGGAACGGATGTAAGATCCTACAAGTTCATTCCCGCAAGAGAGTGTTCCTGATCAGCTAATTTCACTGATCGTTTCTTTAAGCGTCCTCTCCACGGTTTCCCTTATTTCCGCGAGCCTGGATTCGGTCTGCGCTTCGAACCGGAGCACAAGGGCTGGCTGGGTGTTGGACGCCCGCAGAAGCCCCCAGCCGTCCGGGTACTCGACCCTGACCCCGTCTATATCGATCACTTCGTTTTGCTCCCCGAGCTTTCTCTTTACCGCTTCGGTAACCTGAAACTTGATTTCATCCGGACAGTCGATTCTTATTTCAGGAGTCGCGAAAGTCTCTGGAAGTCCTGAGAGCAATTCAGATGCTTTTTTGCCCGTTTTCGAGAGAATTTCGAGAAAACGAAGTCCCGCGTATAGCGCGTCGTCGTATCCGAAAAATCTGTGTTTAAAGAAGATGTGGCCGCTCATTTCCCCTCCGAGTTCCGCACCCTCCTTTTTCATCTTGTCCTTGATAACGGAATGACCCGTTTTCCACATGATGGGGTTTCCGCCAACTTCCCGTATCTTGGCAAAAAGATTCCCCGAACATTTAACGTCCCCTATTATGGTCGCTCCCGGATTCGTTTCGAGAAGATCAAGCGAATAGACAAGAAGCAGCATGTCGCCGCTCATGGAGCTTCCCCGCTCATCGACGATACCTATCCTGTCCGCGTCCCCGTCAAATGCCAAACCCACGTCAAGACCGGCTTCCACAATTTTTTTCTTTATGTCGGAGAGATTCTCCTCGACCGTGGGATCCGGATGGTGGTTCGGAAAATCCCCGTCGGGATCCATGTAAAGCTCGTGGGTCTCACAGCCAAATCTTCTGAGTATCTCCGGGCAGGCAACCCCCGCGGTTCCATTGCCGCCGTCGGCAGCGACCTTTATCCCCGGGTCTATGTGGAGATTCCGCTCGAAAAACTCGAGGTAGCGTTCAATTATATCGGTCTCTCTTTTTTTCCCTTTTCCCGCTCTGAATTTTCCTTTTTCGACCGATTTTCTTATTCTTTGTATGCCTTCGCCGAAAAGGGAGTCCTGGCCAACGCACATTTTAAGCCCGTTGTATTCGGAGGGGTTGTGACTCGCGGTTACCATCACCCCGCCGTCGACGCCCGAGGTGAAGGTGGAAAAATAAACCATGGGAGTCGTCACCATTCCTATGTCGACTACCCCCACGCCGGTTGAGGTTATTCCTTCGCAAAGCGCGTCACGAAATGCCGGGGAAGATTTCCTGCAGTCGTATCCCACGGAAACCTCCGCTCCGCCGCCATCGGCTACCATGGTTCCGTAGGCTTTTCCGATCCTCTCGACGACTTCCTCTGTGATGCTCTCCCCCGCTATGCCCCTTATGTCGTACTCTCTGAATATCGCTTTATCGGGAATCAACTTTCACTTGCTCCTTTATTTTCAAGCCCTTAATTATAATGTCCCCGGGAATTTATGGAAGCCTCCTTTCTTGACTTTAGTTTTTCGGGTCTTATCATTTCCTCTCATGATTTCTCCCTCCTACGAGCAGTTTCTCGAACACCTCGAACACGGGAATCTTATACCCGTGTGGGAGGAGGTTCTGGTCGATTATGACACCCCGGTTTCGGTTTTCAGGAAGATAGAATCGCCCGAGTACTCCTTTCTTCTCGAAAGCGTCGAAGGAGGAGACAAGTGGGCGCGCTACAGTTTTATGGGCACGGAACCCTCGGTGGTGTTCCGCTCCAAGGGCCGAAGCATCGAGATAATGCGTGCGGACGGGGAAACCGAAGCGTTAACGGGCGATCCGATTCTGGCGCTAAGGGATCTGCTTTCGTGCTACAGGCCGGTTTCCTGCGAGGAACTTCCGAGGTTTCACGGTGGAGCGGTCGGTTATTTCGGTTACGACATGGTGAGGTTCATCGAAGATATTCCCGACACTTCTCCCGATGAGCTTGACCTGTGGGATTCCATTTACATGATCATGGACACCGTTTTGGCCTTCGATAACGTCACCAGCAAGATAAAGATCATTTCAAACGCCTATGTTCCCGACGCAGAAAACGCAAAAGAGGAATACGAAAAATCCCTGGCGAAAATAGCCGAGCTTAGAGGAAAGCTTAGAAGTTCACTGGACGAGACGTTTACAAACGGTATTTCCGAAGGTGCTTCCGAGGAAGAATTCGAACTTGAGTCCAATTTCGAGCCCGAGCAGTTCAAAGAAGCGGTCCTGAAAACCAAGGAATACATAAAATCGGGAGACATAATACAGGCGGTCATATCGCAAAGGTGGAAAACGGACCTTAGAGTTGATCCTTTTGATCTTTACAGGGCCCTTAGGATGCTAAATCCGTCTCCGTACATGTTTTTCCTGAGGATGGGAGATGAAATGCTCACCGGATCTTCTCCCGAGGTGATGGTTAGGGTCGAGGGAGAAAGAATAGCGAGCCGGCCTATAGCCGGGACCAGGCCCAGGGGAAAAACCGTTTCCGAGGACGATGACCTTGCGGCCGAACTCGTTGCGGATCCTAAGGAAAGAGCGGAGCATATAATGCTTGTTGACTTGGCGAGAAATGATCTGGGAAGGGTCTCCGACACGGGCTCGGTCAAAGTTGAAGAGTTCATGGTTGTGGAGAGATATTCCCACGTGATGCATATAGTTTCCAACGTGACCGCGTTGCTTGCCGACGGGGCGGATGCCTTTGACGTAATAAAGGCGACTTTCCCGGCGGGCACCCTTTCCGGGGCGCCCAAGGTAAGGGCTATGGAAATAATTGAGGAGGCCGAGCCGGCAACGAGAGGGGCCTACGGAGGCTGCGTCTGTTACTTCAGTTTCTCGGGCAATATGGACAGCTGCATAACAATAAGAACATTTGTGATAAAAGACGGTAAAGTCTACATACAGGCGGGAGCCGGCATAGTAGCCGATTCGAATCCCGAGACCGAGTACCAGGAAACGGTTAACAAGGTAAAGGCCTTGGTTAAATCCGTTGAGCTTGCGAAGGACGGAATCTGATGACCGAGAGCGAAAGGAAAATGATTTTGATGATCGATAATTACGATTCCTTTACCTATAACTTGGTTCATTACCTCGGGGAGCTCGGCCAGCGGATCGAGGTGAAGAGAAACGATAGTCTTGATTTTGATTTCGTGGACGGCCTCGACCCCGACATGATTGTAATCTCTCCGGGTCCCTGTACGCCCAAGGAGGCGGGGCTTTCGGTCGACATAATAAAAAGGTACGTCGGGAAAAAACCCATTCTCGGCGTCTGCCTGGGACACCAGGCGGTTGGCTACGCCCACGGGGCGAACATAGTGCGGGCTGAAAGACTTCTGCACGGAAAAACCTCCCCGATTCTCCATGACGGAAAAACTATTTTCAAAGACCTTCCTAATCCTTTTGAAGCCACTAGATATCATTCGCTTCTTGTTGAAGAGGAATCTCTTCCCCCTGAGTTCGAGATTTCCGCTTGGACCGAGGAAGGTGAGATCATGGGAATAAGGCACAGGGAATTCCCCGTTGAGGGCGTTCAGTTCCATCCCGAGTCCATCCTTACAGAGTGTGGAAAGGATCTTCTAAGAAACTTTATTGACTACTATGGGTAAAGCCGATACGGCTTTCCCGTTTCTTCCTCATAACTCCGTATCCTGGGAAATAACCAAGTTCTGAATCTTTCATCCCGTTTTGCAAACCGCAGAGGAACCGTTTCTTTTTTCCTGTTTGAGAAACCCTTTCGACTTATTAACATATTTAGAGCATAGGACCGCATTTTGACCGGCTTTTCACCCAAATGCGGCCCTGAACCGAAAAAGCGGTTTACGGTCTGTTTTTACTTGCCCACATTTCAGTGTGAGCGCAAAGTCCCGAAGGAGTAAGCTATGTCTGAGTTGGTTAAACAAAGAGAAGTTTTAAGAGAGCAGGATTCGAGTCCGTTTCGCAGGAGGTCAGATGAGTCTTCTGGTTGAAGCTTTCATTTTCCTGCTGGCGACGATTGTCGTTGTTCCTGTCTGCCGTAAGTTCGGATTGAGCAGCGTGCTTGGCTACCTGCTTGTCGGATTGTTGATCGGTCCAAGCGTGTTCGGGCTTGTGGGCAATGCAACGGAAGTTCTGCACTTCGCTGAGTTCGGAATCGTTTTGTTGATGTTTCTCATCGGTCTCGAACTTCGTCCGCATCGTCTCTGGACCATGCGGAGATTTCTCTTCGGGCTGGGTATAACCCAGATCCTTATCACTTCAGTCGTCATTGCGGTGCTCTGCTTCATGTTGCTGGGGATGGGAACGCCTGCGTCAATGCTGATCGGGTTCTCCCTTGCTCTTTCAAGCACGGCATTTGTCGTGCAGTGGCTCGGGGAGCACAAGGAATTTAACAGGCCCCATGGACGTGCGGCTTTCGGCACGCTGCTTATGCAGGATGTTGCCGTTATCCCTGCAATAGCCTTAATAGGCATCTTGTCTTCTAAGCCCGGGGATTCGGTGTCGTTGAACTTGCTGCTTCTTATCGCTGTTGTGGCTGGATTCGTGATTGCTCGGTTTACGCTTCGCCCCGCCCTGCGTTTTGTTGCCTCCACGGGAGTCCATGAACTTTTCACGGCCGCCGCGCTTACGCTCGTGACAGGCGCTGCCTTAGCGATGCACAGCATCGGTTTTTCAATGGGGCTCGGGGCTTTCGTAGCGGGCGTTATGGTTGCCGATTCTGAGTATCGCCACCAGCTTGAAGCGGACGTAATGCCCTTTAAGGGGTTGCTTGTGGGTCTTTTCTTCATTGCGGTCGGCATGTCGGCCAACCTGGGTTTATTGATCAGCAAGCCGCTTTTAATCGTCGGACTGACTGCGGTTCTCATGGTCGTAAAATCGCTCGTTATATACCCGCTTGCCAGATTGCAGGGTCTTAAGCACGATGAAGCGGTACGGACGGGACTTGTGCTTTCCCAGAGCGGGGAGTTTGCCTTTATTCTGTTTACCATAGGCGTTTCGGCGCAGCTTGTAGATCAATTCATTGTCGATATTGCCGTTTTGGTGGTAACGCTGTCAATGGCAGCAACACCTTTTCTCGTTGCGCTCGGTTCCCGGTTCGGTGCCGAAAAGGACAGTGCACCTGTGCCGTTAGAGGAAACTCATGGATCGCAAAATTCCGTTATCATCGTAGGTTTTGGTCCGTTCGGCCAGACTGTAGCCCGAATACTGACCATACTTGAAATTCCGTTTACGGTAATTGAACTCGATCCCAAGAGGGTTGATTTCGTTCGTCAGTTTGCAAGCGAAACATACTATGGCAACGCATCAAGCCTGCGGGTTCTGCTGTCCGCTCATATTGACCGGGCTCCTGCGATTATCGTGGCGATTGACGATGTCGAATCGTCTCTGAAAATAGTCAGCCAAGTATCTAACTCTTTTCCGAACCTTAAAATCATGGCACGTGCTAGGAATCGTTTTCACGAAATAAAGCTCCGCGAGCTTGGAGTGACTTCCGTGATTCGCGAGACTCTACTTTCAAGCCTTGCTCTTTCAACCCAGCTGCTTGAGCATCTGGGATTAACCCCGCCCGATGCGGCGAGGATAATTCAGGCATTTCGAGAACACGATGCCCAAGCTCTGGATAATCAGATGGCGGTTTATCACGATAAGGCCGGGTTTCCCGAAGATGTGTTTGATACGACACAGGAACTAAAGGAATTGTTCAAGGAAGATAAAAAAACCAGTCTCCGCGTCGAAAATAAAACTTGATAAGTTTTTTTGCGAATCCGGCCATACTAGCCAATTCAAGTTGTGCAAAATTAAGCGGAAGTCCTTTGAACAGCGTTTTTTGTCAGTTTAAAGAAAACGCACAATAACCCGGTAGGCCGTAAGCGTGTGGATATCAAGTTCCGGTCAATTGTTTTTCAGGTAAACTAGGACGCTCAGAATAGACAATGGTTAAGAACCGTCAAAAGTTCCCATTTTTATCCTGAAACTAAAATACGCAAGAGGGAAAAAATGAAACTGCCTTTGCGTCCGAGAGACGAAAAATACATAGGGAAAGGGACTCTTCCAAACGGCCCCTTAGACGATACCGACAAATGGCTTCCAATAACCAGATACCTTGAGGCGGGGGCTGAGTCATATCCGGAAAAAACGATGTTCAGCCTCGGGGATTCGGACGGCAAAGTAGCAGAAAGCTACAGCTACGGCGAGACCAACTCTTGGGCGAACAAGGTGGCAAATGGTCTTGTCGATGAGTTTGGCATAGAAAAAGGGGACAAGGTCGGCATGTATATGCTCAACTGTTCCGAATACGTTATATCGATCATCGCCGCGCACAAATCGGGCGCCGTCCAGGTTCCGATAAACAAGGATGAAAAAGGCGATAGGCTGGCTTACGTAATAAACTACTCCGAGATGCGTGTGCTCGTGGTTGACACCCAGAGCCTTCCCTACATAAGTGAGATAGCGGATAAGCTTGAGAACCTTGAGGCGATTTTTCTTGTCTCGGAGGATGCTCCGGCAGATATCGGGGGCATCAGGACACTTCCTTTTTCCACTTTTGACCAATACTCATCCGAAAACCCGGGAGTTGACGTGACAATCGCCGATAAGGAAAGGTGCATGTTCACTTCCGGCACCACAGGGATGCCCAAGGGGGTTATCCGCGATCACGGGGGAGTGATCATGACGGTCCGCTCCTTCATACAGCAGCAGGGACTCAGAAGCGAGGACGTTTTAATGACGATCCTTTCCCTGGGACACGCGAACGCCCAGGTGATGTGCCTTTTTGTTTCAGTAGCTGTTGGTGGTTCTGCTGTTTTCTTCCCGAGATTCTCCGCTTCCAATTTCTGGAAATGGGCAGCCGGATGCGGGGCGACCGGGGCGAACATGCTCGGGGCGGTGCCCGAGTACATATGGGCTTCGCCGCTGTCTGAATGGGATTCAAAGCATGGGATAAGGATGATGCTTTCAGGCCCCGCGCCGAAAAAGCTTCGCGAGTTCGAGGAAAGGTTCAACACGAAGATAGTGGAGGGCTACGGCTCGACCGAGATGGGAATGCCGCTCTGGAAAGACCCCGAGGACGAGAAACCCGGTTCCTGCGGATTTCCTGTCGAGGGATACCACCTTGAAATAAGAGACCCGCAAAACACAGACGAAATCATAGACAAACTCTGGGATGTGGATGAGAATCCCGCTCCCGCCGAGGAGGAAAAAGGGCTTCTTTTCATAAAGCCCCTAGTTCCGCACACTACCCTCGATGAATATTTCAAGGATGAAAAGAGAACGAGAAACGCCTTTGACGACCAAGGTTTTTTCAATTCGGATGACCTGTTCGCCGCAGGGACCGACGGCAGATATTACTTCATGGGTCGCTACAGCAGGATACGGGTGTCGGGAGAGAACGTGGATCCGGTAGCTGTGGCCGATGTCTCGGAGGAACATCCTTCCGTTCGGGAAGCCGTGGCCGTAGGACTGAGACTGCCCGACATATCGGATGACGAGATCAAGCTTAACCTGATACTCAAGGAAGGTGCGGACTTCGATCCCGTGGAGTTCTGCGAGTGGATGGCCGAGAAAGTTATGGTGGCCATGGTTCCAAGGTTCATCGAAATCTACGAGGAGTTTCCGCTCACCTCAACGCAGAAGATCGCGGTTTCAGAACTTAAGAATATATCCGATTCCACCTGGGACAGGCACGAAAGCGGGCTCAAGCTCAGATCAAGAAAGTGAGCCTGAGATAAAATACAGAAATGCCGCATAAAGGATAAGCAGAAGCGCCCCTTTCTTTTTTCCGATCCTGTTTCTGCTGCTGATCCGGGTTTTTCCGATTAATCCCACGAAAAGGACTGTAAGCAGGATAAGAAATGCGAATTCGGACGTGTTCCCGAACATATTTTGGTTTACGTCTACGGGGGGCCGGATGACTGCCACGAGACCCAGAAAGCCGAGGTTAAAGAAGTTGCTGCCTATTATGTTTCCCACCACTATGTTCTGTTCTTTTCTCCACGCTGCCACAAGCGAAGCGCCAAGTTCCGGAAGTGAGGTTCCGAGAGCAACCGCCGTTACGCCTATGAACAGTTCGCTTATTCCAAGCTCTGTCGCCATCCCTATTGCGCTTTTAACAAGAAAATGCGCGCTTCCCGACAGAAGCACGGAGCCTAGGACCACGTAGAAAAGAAGTTTCCACCCGCTGTCGCTTTGTTGGGCGGACAAAATCTCGTTTTTTTCTTCCCTTGATCTTCTGTAGGGAACAGACAAGAAGACGATGAGCAGAAAAAACAGCAGTACCCCCTCGCCTCTTCCGATGGAGAATCCCATGCGGCTGAGACCATAAGCGGCAAGAGTCATAAGCACTAGGAAACCAAGTGGAAGCTTCTGCTCATTCCATGCTTCCTTGCTTATCATTATGGGACTTATAAGGACTGTCAGGCCGAAAATAAGCCCGATGTTAGCGATATTGCTCCCGACCATGTTCCCGACCGCTATGTCGCTTGAGTTCATTACGATGGCTATGAGGGAAACCACGAATTCAGGAGCGGATGTTCCAAGTGCGACCACAATAAATCCTGCGAGAAAAGCACCCATGCCGGTCAGCTTCGCGATCCCCGATGCGCCTTTAACGAGGAAGTCGGCTCCTTTCCAGAGAACAAATAAACTTGCGACAAAAATCAGCAGATTCAAAATTTCCATATGATCAGAAGCGGAACTCAGTCCTTATATGGCAGGCCAGAGCTTTTTTCAGGAACCGGAAAGAACAAGGTTTGCAATGAAGCACCGATTAACCTATAATAGTCCGGGTGTTTTTTTATTTCCAACGTTATAAGACTTTCAGGAGGTTACAGTAAATGCAATTATTATTCAAACCGCGCGAAGCTTCTTATCTGGGGAGCGGAGACCTTCCCTTCGGCAGATTTGAGGACACTTCGCAGTGGGAACCTATAACTAGAAATCTCGAAAAAGGTGCCGAAGCGTTTCCAGAAAAGGCAATGTTCAAGGTCGGAGACCGGGATGGAAACATTGTCGAGAGCTACACTTACGCGGAAACCAACGCATGGGCCAACAGGGTGGCAAATGGTTTTTCCGAGGGGTTCGGCATAAAGAAAGGGGACAAAATAGGCATGTACATGCTTAACTGTTCTGAGCACGTGATATCGATTATCGCCATACACAAGTGTGGCGGAGTGCAGGTTCCGGTAAACAAGGACGAAAAGGGCGAAAGACTTGCCTACGTGATCAACTATTCGGACATGAGAGCCCTTGTTATTGACGAGGGGAGCATATCATTTATAGAAGAGATTGGCGACAGTCTCGAGCATCTTGAAGTGATTTTCGTAACGGTTGACAGCCCTCCTGAAGAAATCGGGGGCATAAAAGCACTACCTTTTTCAGAATTCGACAAATATGACGATACTAATCCCGGGGTGGATGTTACTACAGCCGACATGGAGAGATGCATGTTCACGTCCGGTACTACCGGGATGCCCAAGGGGGTTGCCAGGGATCACGGAGGAGTGATCATGACGGTTCGCTCTTATCTGCAGCAGCAGGGGGTAAGGAGCGATGACGTGCTTATGAGCATACTTTCCCTCGGCCACGCTAACGCTCAGGTAATGTGTCTTTTCAGTGCCATGGCGTCTGGTGCGACGGCCGTGTTTTTCCCGAGATTTTCCGCTTCTAATTTCTGGAAGTGGGCAGGCGGGTGCGGCGCTACTTGCATTAACATGCTGGGGGCGGTTGCCGAGTACCTCTGGGCGGCGCCCGAGAGCGAGTGGGATCAGAAGCACAACGTAAGGATAATGCTGGGTTCACCGGCTCCGAGAAACCTGAAGGAATTCCAGGAAAGGTTCGGGGTCAGGGTAATAGACGGATATGGTTCGACCGAGATGGGCATGGTTCTTTGGAAAGATCCCGAGGATCACCGTCCAGGGTCATCGGGTTTTCCCATGGAAGGATATTACGTTGAGCTCAGAGACCCCGAAGATATCGATGCCGTGGTAAGACCGTTCTGGGACTCTACCGACGATATTACTCCTCCCGACGAGGCCAAGGGGCTTCTTTTCGTAAAGCCGCTTGTTCCGCATACAACCCTGAATGAATATTTCAAGGACGAGAGAAGAACCAGAGAGGCGTTTGACGATGACGGCTTTTTCAATTCGGATGATCTCTTCGCCAGAGGTATTGACGGGAGATATTATTTTGTTGGAAGATTCAGCCGCATCAGGGTTTCGGGTGAAAACGTGGATCCGGTAGCCGTCGGAGACGAGGCTATGCTCTATCCCGCGATCCAGGAGGCCATAGCGGTCGGCATAAGGCTTCCGAACGTTTCGGATGACGAGGTCAAGCTCTGCGTGACGCTCAAGGCGGGTGAGGAATTCGATCCGGTCGAGTTCTCCAAGTGGATGGCCGAAAGGGTCATAGTGGCCATGGTTCCCAGGTTCATAGAGGTTTACGAGGAAGGGTTCCCTGTAACTGCGACCCAGAAAGTGAAAGTTGCCGAGATAAAGGAAATCACCGACAACACCTGGGACAGAAACGAAACGGGTCTTAAATTCAGCGCGAGAAAGTAGGTTCGCCGTTTGTCCGTGGCAGGGCAGTCAGATGAAAGCATTATGGCCCTGGCTATCAGGGAGGCCGAGAGGGCCGCTTCGGAGGGCGAGGTGCCGGTCGGTGCCGTTATCGTCGATGGGGAAGGAGCTGTAATATCGGCGGCCCACAACCTGAGGGAGTCCGCCTCGGACGCGACCGCTCACGCCGAGATTCTTGCCATAAGGCGCGCGTGCGAAGTTCTAGGAAGCTGGAGACTTCCAGATACCTCTATTTACGTTACTCTCGAGCCATGCGCCATGTGCATGGGAGCCATTGTTAACGCAAGAATAACCAAAGTTGTGTTCGGCGCTCCCGACCCAAAGGGTGGAGCGCTTGTAAGCAACTTCGGAATCGGCGCAGGAGGGGAACTCAATCACCAGGTGGAGTTCTCCGGGGGGGTGTGCGGTGAGCAATGCGCACAGATTCTAGAGGATTTTTTCAGGATGCTTCGGGATTCCTGAGCTCAGGCCTGGGGGCTTACGACAATTTTTTTCGAGTTGCCTTTGCTGGGGACAGTCTCGTACGTTATGTTTTCCTGCTTCTTAAGCTCGATGTAGGCCATTTTTCTTTCGTAAGAGGAGAGCCGCTCGATTGAGTGAGAGTTTCCGCTCTCTTTTACCTTCTGTACCGTCTCTGCGACTTTTTTCGGCACGTCAGTGTCCTTTTTCTTGCCATCATGGCCTCCGATGTTTATGGCCACCCGCTTGCTTTTTCCCTCGTCGCTGTTTTTCGAAGCTATCTTCCCGACTATGTACTCGAGGGACTTTATCACTTCCCCGTTTTTTCCTATGAGGAATTTCTTGTCTTTAACGGGCCATACTTCAAGTATTATCCTGTTCTCGGTCTCCTCGGCTTTTACGCTCTGCGGTGTTGAAAACAAGAAGCCCAGAACGGTTTCAAGAGTTTTTTTCGCCCAGAACGCCTTTTCGCCCAGTCCTCCCGTTTTTACCTCCACCCTGACTATGGCGTTCCTGCTGCCTATCCCCAGAACCCCCTTGGAGTCTTCCCTGATAACTTCGATTTCTACTTCGTCTTTTGAGACTCCGAGTTCTTCGCAGGCGTTTACTACGGCTTCGGAAATGGTTTTTCCTTCCTTTTCTATTACATTGGCCATCGTTATCCTCCTTCTTCCGGAACCTGTCGATTGATGTAAAGCTGCTGACCGACGGAAAGAATGTTGCTCACGGTCCAGTAAAGTATCAGACCGGAGGGCAGGCCCCAGAACATTACGGTAAAAATTATAGGCATAAACTGCATGAGTTTCATCTGCAGTTCCATCGTTTCGCTTCCCGGAGCAGTCATGGGGGTGAGCCTCTGAGAGAGAAACCACGAAACGCCCATCAAGAGGGGCAGTATCCGAAACGGTATCCCCAGTACGTCAAACAGATGTTCGGGCTGGGAGAGGTCATTTACCCAGAGAAACGAGCTGTGTCTTAAATCTATCGAATACAGAAGCGCAAAATAAAGAGCTATGAAAACGGGAAGCTGTATGAGCAGGGGCAGACATCCCCCGAGACTGCTGAGAGGGTTTATGTTGTTGCTCGTGTAAAGCTTCATCATCTCAGCCTGCTGCGTCGACTTGTCATCCTTGTATTTTTCTTTCAAGGCGTCGATTTCAGGTTTCAGCTTCTTCATCTTGTTCTGCACGGCTTTCATCGATTTCATGCTTTTCACGGTAAGGGGGAAGAATATCACCCTGAGAAGAACCGTAAGCACTATTATGGAGATCCCGAAGTTGCTGAAAAAGTCGTTGACGAACTTAAGAGCTATGACGGCAATCTTGGTAAGTACTCCCGCATAGCCGTAGTCAATGGACTTCTCGAGGTTGTAACCGGCTTCCCTGAGGTCCGGTTCATTTTTCGGACCGAAATACGATTTCCACCCGACCTTATAGCTTTTTCCCGCGGCGATTCTCTGCTGCGGGTAGGAAAAACCCGCTCCCGCCAGACCTTTTGCGTCGAGGGGTTGCAGGTAGAGCCCCTGGTCTCCTCCTATTTCGGGTAGAAATGCGCCGAGGAAATACTTGTCGCCAAAGCCGAACCAGTTTATCTCTCCGTTAAACATCTTGGTTTCCTTCAGAGGTTTTTTGGTCCGGTTGACATCGCCTGCGACCATGGAAATAAATTCGTACAGGCTGTTTGAACCGCTTTCATATACCGTGTTCTCCCAAGAAACGTAAACTTTCTGGTTTATCTGTCTCTGGGTTCCGTTAAGAATCTCGAGGTTTTCCTTGATGAAATATTTCCCGGGGTAAAAGGAGATGGTTTTTCGAACCGCGAGTCCGCCGGGCTTTTTCCAGACCAAATTGACGTTAAGTCCATCGGGACCCACGACCAGATTCGTGCTCCCATTGTAGGAAAATGGGATTAGCTCCGGCATTTTTTCGTTCTTGACTCTCAGTATTGTGTTAAACGACTTCTTCCCTTCGTTTATCACTTCCACCGGAACCGAGTCCGACTCAATCGTCTTTTTGTATTCGGCAAGATTCCAGCCGACCACCCTTCCTCCGAGAGTGTCTATCTCGGCTGTGTAAAGATCGGATTTGACTTTTATGATCTTGGAAGCGTAGGAAGATCTTATCGGCTCGAATTCCGTAGGGAGTTCCTGCATGGAACCCGTTTCTTCGGATGTTTTCCCCGGGGCGGCGGACGCCGATGCGGGTTGATCTATTTTTGCCGGCTGTTTTTCCTTCGGGGCTTCTGCGAAAAATGCCGAGTAACCGACGATTACCAGTACCGACAGTACAAGGAATAAAATATAGTTTTTCTTGAGGTCGCTGTTCATATGCTGTTTCTTCGGGCTTTATCCGGGATGTGGGACGCTATAGTGATTTCCGCGAAACACTTGTGAAACCGCTCCCTTTTTCTGTGCGTGGTTTTAGCATGTAGCAGGAGATCAAATGGCAAAAACTCATTAAAGCAATGATACATGATAAGTTCAAATAGGAATAGACCGTTTTTTGTCTATGCGCCTTCCCGCCTATCGCTTTTTTTTCCTCACGGGATCATATCCCCCCGCACTTAGCGGATGACAGCGCAGTATTCTCCTAAGGGTCATCCATATTCCCCTGAGAGCTCCGTGTTCCCTTAGTGCTTCAATCGAATACGCAGAGCAGCTGGGGTAAAACCTGCAGGTCGAGGGAAACAGGGGAGAGATCGCCCTCTGGTAGAGTCTTACCAGGAAAACAAAGAATCTGACTGTGAAATTTCCTTTCATTTGATACGGCCTGCGAGTTTTTTTATTTCCGAGTAAAGATCCGAGAACTTCCTGTCCGACACATCGTTTTTTACTACGAACACAATATCGTTTGAGGAAAAGACAGGCTTGTTTTTCCTGAAAACCTCCCTCAGCACCCTTTTCATCCTGTTTCTTCTGACGGAACTTGCCGATGTCTTTTTGCCCACGGACACTCCGAGGCGGGGGAAGCCCAGGGAATTAGGTTTTACGTAGAGTATGAAGTTTTTCGAGTGGGTTTTAGTGCCTTCTGCGAGTATGTTGCGAAAGTCGCGGGATGTCTTTATCTTGAATTTTGCGGGGAACGAATTATCGGACTCAATCGCTACTTTTTCCATCTCCCAACCGTTAGAACATACCTTCCCTTGGCGGTTCTTCTCCTCAGTATGCTCCTTCCTCCCCTAGTGCTGAGCCTCGCGCGGAAGCCGTGCGTTCTCAGTCTCTTTTTTACGTGCGGTTGATAAGTCCTTTTCATAGTGGGGGGTCAGAATAACACGTAAGGATTTGAAGGTCAAGAGAAAAGCAGGGGGGTCAGAATCCGTGACATCAGCGCGAGGCCCGGGTCCAAATTGACAACAAACAAGTTCTTATAAATAATTGATAGCTATCAAATTCAAATCGATTTTCGAGATTCTTCGTCCATTATGATCCTTGAAGGTGTAAAACTTATGGTCATCGGTATGGCCATAGTATATGTTTTTCTGCTTGTTTTGATGCTGAGCGTAATGCTGTCGGCGAAGCTGTTTAAAGACAGCGACGCCCGCGAGCCTTCGGATTCCGCAGCACCCCAAAAGTCCCGAAGGGACGTCATTCCGATTATAGCCGCGGCGGTTGCGGCCTACAGGGCGAAGCATGCCGACGACGGCTAGATCTTGAAAATCCCAAGGTTTTGTCATGAAGAAAATTTTATTTCAGGATACATCTTTTCGCGACGGATTTCAGTCCGTTTTCGGCGCGAGAGTACTTACGGAAGACTTTATCCCGGCGGTTGAAGCCGCGAGGGAAGCCGGAATAACCCACTTCGAGGCGGGCGGGGGAGCTAGGTTCCAGAGCCTGTTTCTTTACTGCGGAGAGTCTGCTTTTGACATGATGGACCGCTTCCGCGAGGCGGCTGGGCCGGATGCCAACCTGCAGACGCTTGCAAGGGGAATTAACGTGGTCGCGCTGTCCCAGCAGCCCAAGGACATGATAGATCTTCATGCTAGGATGTTCAAGAAGCACGGCATAACGCACATAAGAAACTTCGACGCCTTAAACGACGTAAGAAACCTCGAGTACTCAGGCCAGTGCATAAAAAACGCGGGCTTGCATCACCAGGCCGTGGTGACGCTCATGGAGCTTCCCCCGGGCTGCGAGGGAGCCCACGACGTTGATTTCTATATAGATAGGCTGAGAAAAATACTCGATTCGGGACTTCCATACGATTCCATATGCTTCAAGGACGCTTCGGGAACCTCGAATCCCCAAAAGATTTACGAGACGCTTAAGGCCGCGAGAAAGCTGGTCGGAGAAGACACCATTCTCTGGGTGCACACCCATGAGACGGCTGCTCAGGGAGTCAATCAGTACATGGCCGCCATAAACGGCGGGTGCGACGGAATCTGCGTCGCGAGAGCCCCGGTTTCCGGGGGAACGTCACAGCCCGATCTGATATCAATGTGGAACGCCCTTAAGGGAACGGAATACACCTTGGATGTGGACATAAATAAGGTTCTCGAGGCTAATTCCGTGTTCAAGGAATGCATGTCGGGCTATTATTTCCCGCCCGAGGCCCTTCGGGTCTCCTCGGAGGTTCTTCTCTCTCCGATGCCCGGCGGGGCGCTTACCGCGAACACCATGATGATGAGGGACACGGGCACCCTCGATCTCTACCCGAAGGTTATAGAGGCGATGAGCGAATGCGTCGCAAAGGGAGGATTCGGAACCTCGGTCACACCGGTTTCCCAGTTCTATTTCCAGCAGGCTTATGCTAATGTCACTCAGGGACCGTGGAAGAAAATCACAGACGGCTACGGGAACATGGTCCTCGGCTACTTCGGACGCACGCCCGTCGAGCCCGATCCCGAAGTGGTGGCCATAGCGGAAGAGCAGATGGGCAAGCCCCGCTTTGAAGGCGACCCGCTTGATATACTCGACCCCGGAATTCCGAAGGCGACCGAAATTCTTGAAAAAGAAGGCCTTGAGGTCACAGAAGAAAACATATTCATAGTCGGGGCGCTTCAGACCCAGGGCGGAAACAAGGGTCTTGATTTCCTCAAGGGGAACTTCAGCGTCAACGTCAGAAGGGAAACACCTGAAGATAAGTCTCCGCCAAAACGCGGTCTTACCACAAGCGTGGCGTCTAAGGTGTCCGGTACCGGAGAGAACTTCGTAATTACTGTTGACGGGAGAAGCTATAACGTAACAGTGAAGGAGGGGTCTTCGGAGGTCGCTTCAGTAACCGAAGCGCCTGTTGCGACGACATCCTCCGTTAAGGAAGAGGATTCTCCCGATGTTGTGGCTGTTACGGCGAGCGTGCCGGGCAACATATACAGGGTGTTAGTCGGGGAGGGGGACAAGGTAAAGGAAAATCAAACGCTGATCATGCTTGAAGCCATGAAAATGGAAACTCCGGTTGCCTCTCCGTGCGACGGGGAAGTGGTGTCAATCGAGGTTGAACAGGGACAGGTCGTCGAAGCGGGTCAGCTCATCCTGACCATTCTTCCCTCTTGAGTTCATGAAAAGATTCATATTCATTTTTGGGATCCTTGCGTTTTCTCTGGGAGTGTTTGCCGGTATACCCGATTGTCTTGGGGAAACTGTGAGCGCCGGGGAAGTCGCCGCCGAGGAAACCAGGGAGCTTGCGTCTTTCTCCCAGCTTTTGAAGAACGTGGCTACCAGTACAGGTATCTACGGGTTCATTGCGGGCAATGCGTCTTCCTGGGTTAACGGGTTCGGGATGTTTCTGATGATTCTGGTAGGGTTCCTTCTTCTCTACCTCGGGATCGCGAAGAAATTCGAACCTCTTCTTCTGGTTACAATAGCCTTCGGGTGCATATTAGCCAACATTCCGCTTGCGGGGATAAACGACCCCGGAGGGGTACTTTACTACGTATACGATGTTGGTATAAAGACCGGTATTTTTCCCCTTCTGATATTCATGGGAGTGGGGGCGCTTACCGATTTCGGGCCGCTTCTGGCCAATCCCAAGACGGTTCTTCTGGGAGGCGCCGCACAGTTCGGTATTTTCTCAACATTGATCGGTGCGCTTGTGCTTACCCAGTATGTGCCCGGAATTGATTTTTCCTTAACCGACGCGGCGTCTATAGGAATAATAGGATCAGCGGACGGACCGACCTCTATTTATATTTCTTCGCAGCTTTCCCCAAGGCTTCTCGGTGCGGTCTCTGTCGCCGCGTATTCATACATGGCGCTTGTGCCGATAATCCAGCCCCCGATAATGAAGGCTCTTACTTCCTCTGAGGAGAGAAAAATAAGAATGAAGCAGCTTCGTCCCGTGGCGAAAAGAGAAAAAATAATGTTCCCGCTGATTGCCCTTACCCTCTGCTTTCTTTTTCTTCCATCCGCGGCGCCGCTCATAGGTTTTTTCGCTTTCGGTAACCTGATGAGGGAGTGCGGAGTGGTTGACCGGCTATCGGATACGACGAGAAACGCGCTTATCAACATAGTTACGATATTTCTCGGCCTCGGAGTCGGGTCGCAGCTGCTGGCCTCCGAATTTCTTTCCCTTGAGACCCTCGGCATACTTCTTCTTGGGATCGTAGCTTTCTGCATAGGCACGGCCTCCGGAGTGCTGATGGCCAAGCTTATGAATGTTTTCTCAGAAACCAAGATCAACCCTCTGATCGGTTCAGCCGGGGTTTCGGCGGTTCCTATGGCTGCCCGGGTTTCACAGGATATGGGGTCGAAGGAGGATCCCCAGAACGTGCTTATTATGCATGCCATGGGTCCGAACGTAGCCGGGGTCATAGGTTCGGCTGTGGCGGCGGGAATGCTGCTTGCGTTTTTTCAGTAAGTTTTTGACTTCTTCAAAGAGATGTTTTTGCGGAGCCTACAATGAGATTTGAAGGACGGTCTGCGATTATTACCGGAGGAGGCACCGGAATCGGTGAGGCTACGGCACTTCTGCTGGCGCGAAATGGAGCCAGGGTTCTGATTGCCGGGAGAAGAGAGGAGAAGCTAAAAGAGGTATGTGAGAAAGCGGAGGAAGAGGGGCTTTCGATAGCATACAAGGTTTGTGATGTCTCCGTTGAGAGCGACTGCGCGGCCACCGTAGAGGCTGGACTTTCTGAGCACGGAAAGATCGACATTCTTTTTAATAATGCCGGTATCATTTTTTCCGGTCCCCTCCACGAAGTCGAAACCGAAAGATTCCAGCAGATCTTCGACATAAACGTGAGGGGAGCGTTCATGATGTGCAAATATGCGATTCCTCACATGATTTCCGCGGGCAGGGGTTTTATCGTCAACAACTCTTCTGTTATCGGGTTAAAGGGGTTCGCGGGACTTTCGGCCTACTCGGCATCCAAGGGGGCCCTTGTTCAGCTCACAAGAAGCATGGCTCTTGAGTATGCGGACAAGGGACTTAGAATAAACGCCGTCTGTCCCGGCGGAGTTTGGACGCCGATGTTTGACTCCTATCTTGAGAGAGCCGAGGATGCCGACGCAGCCCTGGCGTTCATGGAGTCGCTTCACCCCATGGGGCGGCTGGCCGATCCGTATGAGATAGCAGAAGCGGTCCTGTTTCTCTGCGATGAGAAAGCCATGTTCAACACGGGCTCTATGCTCTCCATCGACGGCGGCATTATAGCTAAATAATTCATTATTCGAAACCGCTTTGGTGCCCAGGCGGTTTTAAGGCATCCGGCCAGGTGTTACGTCGTTTAATCCCGGAACGTCGAAAATTCGTCTCGTGCGCCCGCCCGTGGCATCATATGTGTAGACGGAATAGCATCCGGCTCCTATGTTCCCATCTTCATCAAACTCGATCGGTCCTGAAACCCCTTCGTAGTCAATGTCGTCGTTGGCTGCGGTCTCATCAGTAATGGCGGCGGCGCATTCCGCGTAGCTTAAGCACCGGTTTCCTCCTCCCGTAACGTCTGCCATTTCGGAGACATATTCGGAAGGGTCGTTACTTCCGGCGCTCAAGGCCGCGAGTGCTACCGCTACCACTGCGTCATAAGCATGGACGGCGAATCGAAGGGAAGGGTACGTCTCCCGGTCAAATCGCTTTTCAAACTCGTCTTTTCTCTCGGGAGGGTTCGGCAGAGAGCACGGAGTCGTGCTTTTGAAGCCCTCAACCGCGGCCGGGTTGTTCCGGTCCACGCGTTCATACAGGTTCTCAACTGCGAATGAGTCGGAGATGTAATATCTCGCGGCGGACGGAACGACCGTGGAGTCAAGCATGCCCTTTATTATCTTCCCTCCTTCGTCTATCGACAGGATCAGTATTACGGAACTTATGTCACCGATTCCACTTACCGCCTCGATATCGTCAAGCAAGGCCTGGGTTTTCTCATCGAACCTTGGATCGTCAGAATAGTATCGCTCGTACCAGACGACCTTGGCGGCGGGACGATTTCGGGAAAGGAATTCCTCGTTGATCAGTTCCGCAAGTTTCACTCCGTAGTTGTCGTTTCGATGGACTATCAGCACTTCGCTTCCGTTTCGGACTTCGGCCGCCAGAATTTTCGCTTGGAACGAATCCGTTGGAACGGTCCTGAAGAAAAAGGGTGTCCCACCGGCTTGGGAAATTTCCCTGTTTTTTTCGGTCAGGGTGACGGAGGTTGCGGAAGGTGAAACCGCGACTAGGCCGTTGTCAACTAGGAAATCAAAAATTTCAACGGAACTCTGCGAGGTTCCGGGTCCGATTATCGCCTTCACGCCCATTTCCAGGAGTTCCATGGCTGAGGCAAGAGGCGTGGCGCCGTCTCCGGTGATAAGCTTTACGTTTCCACCTGCTTTGTTAATGTCGTCCCTTGCGAATTCTGCGGCCTTTATTACGGAGGAAGGAGAATCGCCTGCCCGAAAAAGCGTCCCTATGCAAAAGGCGTCTTCGCAGCCGGTGCCGACTTGCTCGTTGGTTCCGTCGTCACATCCCGGGGACAGGAGAAGGAAGGCAAAGACAAGAAGCGCAATCGAAAGTACTCCTCTCAGAATTCTCATGATGAACTTAACTGTCTCCCGCGCATGTCAAATTGAAATCGTTTTTCTGGAAATGGAAACCCGAATACATCTTTATTCCGATGAGAGTATAACCCTGAATACTTATGGGAACAAACGCTGGGCACCCTTATTCACATGGATTTTCCGATATGTAATCACCTCGCAAATAGGCTCCTTGCTTTCCGCGGTTGCGTCTTTTTAATTTCGGTTTTTGTCCTTGACGGTTCGTAATAAGCGATTTAGAATAAGAGCTAATTGAAAATCATTCTCATTTAATCATTCTCATGATGAAAGATTTTGAATGCACTCAGGAATTGTATGCTAGGGAGGTTCTGCGGGAAAAGGGACTTAAGTCCACCACGCAGCGCCTTGCCGTCGTTCATGTTCTCCACACGAGCGGAAAATCGCTTTCGGTCGGAGAAATACACGACGGGGTGAAGGAAATGCTCGGTGCCGCGGGGCTTGCCACCATCTACAGAACGCTTGAGATGTTTGAGGACCTGGGCATCGTGAAGCGCCTTCATTTCCCCGACGGGGGCCACGGCTACGCGTTTTCCCAGGGCGAGCATGTTCATCACATGGTATGCGTTGACTGCAGGGAGGTTTTCGATTTTCCCGAGTGTCCGGTGGAAAGCTTTGATTACGCTTCGGTCGAAAGGCAGGGTTTTCGCGTGAAGGATCATTTTATACAGCTTTTCGGTCAATGCGGAAAATGCGCGGAGGCGGCTTAACGATACAATGAACCAGGTAAAAATTCAGAGGTTGACCGATTATACTTCGATATCCCTTGCGGGTATCTGCGTCGTCCACTGTTTTCTGACGCCAGTGGCACTCATACTGTTCCCGGTTGTGGGTTCGACATTAGTATTTGAAGAGGTTTTCCACGAGCTGATGCTTTTTATGGTCATTCCGGCAAGTGCGGTCGCCATGTTTCTTGGCTGTAGGCGGCATAAGGATTTCAGCGTGATCATGCTGGGGGGTGTGGGACTTTATTTTCTCCTAGTCGGAGCTTTCGCCGTTACGGGCTACTTAGAATCGATTCTTACTCTTATCGGCGCTTTTATCATGATTTCCGGCCACCTGCGTAATTTCAGGCTCTGCAGGGAAGATAGTTGTGAGCACTGCGAGCACTGAGCCTTCACCACTTTTTTTGAACATCAAAACCGCAAGATTGTGGCGTTAAAGCACGGAACTTAATTGCCCGCAATGGATTTCTCGTCGGGATAAAACGAAAGAAATTTTAAAATTTTCTTGAAAACAGTTTTTTTTTGTGGATAATAACCATTCACTTTTTCGAGGGTTAAAATGGGAAAGTCGTTAAACAGAGTACTCGTGAAGATGAAAAGCACCGAGAGTCCTTACATCTACTACACGAAGAAAAACAAGATGAATACTCCGGACCGCCTTGAGCTCAAAAAGTACGACCCGGTCATAAGAAAACATGTCGTTTTCAAGGAGACCAAGTAGTCGAAGGAGATCCCTATGGCCCGCCGCTGCGCTATAACAGGAAAAAAGCCCCTTTTCGGAAACAGCGTTTCCCACGCGAACAACCACGTTAAAAGACGCCAGAATCCGAACCTGCACTGGAAGAGAATATACGTTCCGGAGCTGGACAGATACGTGAGGGTAAAAATCTCCGCCCGTGCGCTGAGGACAATCACCAAAAAAGGTCTTATGCCCTACCTGAGGGACGAGGGCCTCACCCTGAGAGACATAACCCGCTGAACTCTCACTGATTTACGAGATACGAAATAACGAACGGAAGCACCAGAAGGGAAACTGCCGTTCCGGCCACTATTATTGACGCGACCGTCTCCGAGTCCCTCCCGTATTTCTCCGCGAGCACGAAGTTAAAGACCGCGGGAGGCATCGAGCACTCGAGAATGACCACTTTCGCCTCGACTCCCTTCAGGCCGAACATATTTACGAACAGTACTCCCAGAAAGACCCCGAGGAATATCCTCGCGGAACCGAAGAAGAATGAAAGCCAAAGCCTGGAGATTTTCATCTCGGAGAGCTTGTATCCGAGCGAGAAAAGCATCGCGGGTATGGTGATATCCCCGAGAAGGGCTACTGGCCTCTCGATAACTACCGGGATCTGAAAGCCGACCGAGTTTATGATTATTCCGGCTACGGTGGCGTATATCAGGGGAAGCCTGAATATCTCGCGCAGATGATTCTTCCCGGACCCGAGAATCAGAATTCCCACAGTGTAGTGAAGCAGCATGGTCGAGACGACACAGAGTATCGCAATGTTGAACCCGTACTGCCCGAATGCGAAAAGACAGAGGGGAAGCCCCAGGTTTCCCGTGTTCGCGAAAACCACGGGAGGCACGTACACCCTCGAGTCAAGCTTAAGTGCCTTCGCGAGCGCCCCGCCGATTATGATGGTGACGAAAATGACCGCCGATATCGAGAGAAACAGCCTTGCCGTCACGGACGGGTCCATCGTGAAGTCTGAGAGGGACGAGATTATGAGACACGGCGTGGTCACGTAGACCACAAGCTCGTTAATCGAGGAAATGTCTATTTTCTTTGTTCTGCTGAAAAGAAAACCCGCGGCGATTACAAGAAACGCAGGCAGGACGATGTTTGCAAGCTCTGGGATTGAGGAAAGAGTCATGTTCTGCTTTTTTCCGCGAAGAAAACAAACCGTATCCTTGACAAGCCCGATACGGCGTCATGGAAGGTGCTCAGAACTTTACCACCGAAGCGCCCCAGGTAAAACCGGCTCCGAAAGCCGCGAACAGCACAAGACTTCCTTCTCCTACGCTTCCCTGGCGAACTGCCTCGTCAAGGGCGAGCGGAATGGATGCCCCTGAGGTGTTCCCGTATTTGTCGAGGTTTGCGAACACTTTTTCCTCCGGGAAATCAAGTCTTTTCCTCACGGCTTCCAAAATCCTGTAGTTTGCCTGGTGCGGGACGAAGAGATCAATGTCTTCGGGAGAGACGTTTGCCTTGGAGATGGCGTCCATGGTTGCCGACTCCATACTTTTGACCGCGACCTTGAAGACGTCGTTTCCCTCCATCTTTATGTACTGCTCCCTGCTCTTAAGCACTTCCTCGTCAATCGGCGTTCTCGAGCCTCCCGCCGGAACATAGAGAAGGTCCCAGTCGTTTCCGTCCGAATTGAGAATGGATGAGAGAATTCCCGGTTCGTCAGAGGCGGTGAGAACTGCGGCCCCCGCCCCGTCACCGAAAAGTATGCAGGTTGAGCGGTCCTCAAAATCAGTGACTTTCGAGAGAACGTCTGCGCCTATTACGAGGATTTTTTCCGCGCCTCCAGATTTTATAATTCCCTCGGCGACGTGAAGTGCGTAAAGAAATCCCGAGCAGCCGGCCATAAGATCGAAGGCGTATGCCTTCTTCGCTCCGAGGCGGCTCTGGAGAATGCAGCCGGTTGAGGGGAAGATAAAATCCGGGGTTATGGTTCCAACTATGATCACGTCTAGCTGCTGGGGGCTTACGCCGGCGGCCTTCAGGGCTTTTTCGGCGGCGCCATAGGCAACATCGGAGGCGGCAGTGTTTTCATCCGCGATTCTCCGTTCTTTAATTCCGGTCCTGGACGTAATCCACTCGTCGGAAGTGTCGACCATCTTTTCCAGGTCTGAATTGGAAAGCACGGTCTCGGGAACCGAAGAACCGGTTCCTATGATCTTTGCGTACTTCAACTTGGAATTTCTCTCCGAAGCGGTTAGCGCAATAATAGTTTAAAGCCCTGATTTTGTCAAACATCTCCGATCGAGGAGACAATCTCCCTCAGCGGCTCCATCTCCGCCTCGGTTATCTCCGCCGCGAGCGCATGACGAGCCTCGTCGCAGAGAAAAATAAGGAAATACTTCCCCGATTTCGTCAGGGTGGTCAGAAACAGGGCTTCCTCAGAGGACTCGGTGAGGAAGAAGTATTCGTACTTAAGCCTGAGATCTTTGCCCGTCGTTATCCTTATCTCCATGGCTACCGAGGGGAATTCCTCTTTTTCCACTGCGAAAAAGCGGGTTGATATTTTCCGGGTGTCGGCAATCGCTGCGATTTTTTCCGGTTTCTCCTTGAAAATCATCAGGCATTCCTCGTCCGTTGCGTGCGGCACGCAGCCGTAGAGGATTTGCGAGAGCGCTATTTGCAGCTCCATGTCCCGCTCAAGGGTGTCGTATGCTGTTTGAGGCGCTGAAAATATCCTTGACATATCGCTCGATCAATCAGTATCATTAAGGGTAGGACGCAGGTTATTGCGGACTTTAGGTTCGTGGTCCTGACATAGTAGTATAAAGAGTATCAGGAGGATAGATAGATTTCATGACTATACAAGGGAATGAGTTAGTGCTGTTAGCTATCGTGATTCTTATCATAGGAATATTCCTTATGGTAAACGAAGGAGGAGGAGGTGGGCAGCAGGCTTCCGAACCACCCGCTCCGCCTGAACCTCAGGAGTCCCAAGGCGATGCGGATCCTTTCCAGTCTGCTCAAGCGGCTCCACAGGAAGCTAGCGCAGCGGCTCCCTCGGATTCCGGTGCTGCTTCGGGAGAAGTGGATCCCTTTCAGGCTCCGCAATAATCCTAACCGAGAAAAGTCTGCAGATAGAAGTGGTTTTTCAAGTTTAAGACCGAGTTATCCTTCGGTCGTTGCGTAAATATGTCGGGGTGGATTACTCCTGCCAGCAGTTCAATTCCATCAACTACCCTGGGTGAAGACCTGCTGAAATAGGAATTCGCATCCACTACGTAACAGTGGCCTTTTCTTACGGAGCGCAGTACGTGCCATTGCCTTACCCTGCCCGTTACCTCTTCTATTCCGTCAAGCGTTTTTTCTATGTCGAACCCGCAGGGCATTATGATCATGTAATCAGGGTTCGCCTCTAGTATCTCATTCCAGCTTGTCTTAAACGAAGGTTCTCCCACCCTTGAGATGAGCGGTTCTCCTCCAGCCGTCATTACCATTTCCGGCACCCAGTGCCCGGCCGCATACGGAGGGTCAAGCCACTCAAGGCAGAAAACCCCCGGACGGTATCTTTCTCCCGAAAGTTTTTTCTCGACGGTCTCGACTCTTTTGCGAAGATTCTCTACGAGTTGCGAAGCCTTGCTTCTGGTGCGCGTGATTTCTCCCAGAACCAGTATGGAATCCATTATCTCGCCGACGGTGGTAGGGTCAAGGGACAGTATTTCAGGACTGTTCTCGAGAATTTCGCAGGCATCCGTCACCTCGTTTTCAGATACCGCGCAGACGTCACAAAGCCCTTGGGTTACTATGAGATCCGGTTTCATCTCCTTTAGGAGCTCGGAGTCGATCAGATAAACGCTTTTTCCCTCCGAGCGGCTGCTGCTTACAAGTTCGTCTATGCGTGCGCTTGAGAGCTTGCCTTTTCCTTCGAGAATGCTGTTTACCACCACGGGCTTGTCTCGCGCCTGCGGAGGGTAATCGCATTCGTGCGTTACTCCGACCAGGGTTTCCTCAAGCCCAAGGGCGAATATTATCTCGGTTGAGCTCGGGAGGAGAGAACATATTCTCATGCCCTTATTATACAGTCGCCGCAAGAGAACTCCCAAGCCCCCTTCCATGGAGCATTTCTTTTTTTACCGCTTCGGCGTGTAAAATAGTCTTTGTGAAGATCGTAACAAGATTCGCTCCCAGCCCCACGGGCGCTCTTCATGTGGGAGCGGCCCGCACCGCTATTTTCAACTGGCTTTTTTCCGCGAGTCTTGGCGGAGATTTCCTGCTCAGGATTGAGGATACCGACCGCGCGCGCTCCGAGGAGAAATTCGAACGGCAGATCGTAGAATCGCTTAAGTGGCTCGGACTTAAGTGGCAGGGGGAAATCGTCCGCCAGTCAGAGCGACTTGACACTTACGGACAACTTGCCGAGCGGCTGGTTGACGAGGAAAAAGCGTACAGATGCTATGTTGCGGCCGAGGAACTCGCGCGCAGGAGAGAAGAAGCCAGAGAGAAAGGGGAGGTCTTCAGATACAGAAGGGAGTGGTCGCAGATCGGCGCCGCCCCCGGAAAACCCTACGCCGTTAGGCTTTCCGTGTCCCTGGGAGAAAAGATTTCCGTTGAGGATCTCGTCCGCGGCGGGATAGTTTTTGACTCTTCGGAAATTGAAGACTTCGTGATACTGAAAGCCGACGGGTTTCCGACCTACAATTTCGCTGCCGCGGTTGATGACGCGCAGATGGGAATATCTCACGTTATAAGGGGCGATGACCACATAATAAACGCCCCGAGGCAGATACTGATAGCCGACGCGCTCGGTCTGGCGAAGCCCAAGCTTGCCCATGTTCCGATGATACTCGGGTCTGACGGAAAAAAACTCTCAAAGCGCCACGGAGCGGAATCCGTTACGGAGTACCGACTGCGCGGATATCTTCCCGAGGCGGTACTTAACTACCTGGTGAGACTGGGGTGGTCTTTCGGGGATCAGGAGATTTTTACAGTAGAGGAACTCATTGAAAAATTCAGCCTGAAAGGCATCGGTAAATCCCCTTCGGTGTTTGACTCTCAGAAATTCCTCTGGCTTAACGGAAAATACTTAAGGGACCTGCCCGAGGAGCGCATATCAGAAGGGGTGGTTTCTCTCATTAAGCAGACGGAGCTGCCTGAACCGCCTCCCGCACAGCTTCGCAAAATAATCGCACAGATGCGCGAGCGTTCGGAGACGCTGAACGAAATTGTGGAGCAGTCCCTTTATTTTTTCACCGATGATTTTGAATACGACGAAAAGGCGGCGGATAAATTCCTGGTGGAGCGAAGCGGCGAGATTTTCGAGCTTCTCTCAGAAGAGCTCTCCCGAGTTGAGAATTTTTCCCATGATGATATTCACGGAGGCTTCGAGCGCGTAATGCAGCGCACGGGTCTCGGCCTCGGGAAGATAGCCCAGCCCGTAAGAGTAGCGCTTACCGGTTCGACAAAGAGCCCGGGAATCTTCGATGTCGTTGAGATACTGGGCAGGGACACAGTTGCGCGGCGCCTTGCCAGGGCAATTGACTTTACAAGGTCCCGGAGTGCTTGAAGATGAAAATATACGGACTCACGGGAAACATAGGTTCGGGCAAGTCGACGGTGGCGCGGATGCTTCGCGAACTGGGGGCCTTCACCCTGGACGCGGATGAGGTGGCGAGGGAAATCGTGAGCCCAGGGGAACCGGCGCTTGCGGAAATCGTTGCCGGCTTCGGCAGGGAAATTCTCCGCGAGGACGGCACACTTGACCGCGAGGCCCTTGCCGAAGTGGTGTTTGCAGACGAAAGAGAGCGCGCGCGGCTAAACCGGATAACCCATCCTAGGATTCTTGAGCGCATAAAGGAGAGAATATCCACCCGAGACGACGAGCAACAGATGGTGTTCGTCGAGGCATCTCTCATAGATCGCAAAAGCGGCGGTCTTAATGACCTGATCGACGGTCTGGTGGTGGTTACGTGTCCCGGGGAGTTGAGGGAGCGCAGGGTGGCGGAGCGCGACGGCATGTCGCCTGAGGAAATCCGTCGCCGCATGGATTCCCAGATGTCTGAAGCGGAAAAGGCATCCCAGGCCGATTTTCTGATAGAAAATTCCTCCGACATGGAGAATCTGGGCGCTCAGGTGTGTGCCTTATTCGAGGCTCTTTGCGCCGTTGAGTCTTGAAACAGCGTCCCCGCGTGTTATGATTGACTGATCCGTTTTTTAGCTGTGGGTGGGTCTGGAGCATCTAATGAAAGAGAAAGTCAGAATTCTAGAAGATAAAGAAAAAGAGGCGGGCTTAGGCGGCGGCGAAGCCAGAATCAAGAGACAGCATGATTCCGGCAAGCAGACGGCCCGCGAACGAATAGCCGAGCTCCTTGACAGGGATACTTTTGTCGAACTTGACAAGTTCGTTCTTCACGACTGCACCGATTTCGGCATGGAGAAAAGGAGAATCCTCGGCGACGGCGTGGTTACGGGCTACGGAAAAATTGAAGGGCGCCAAGTGTTTGTCTATGCCCAGGACTTTACGGTTTTCGGCGGTTCTCTGGGCCTTGAGCAGGGAAAAAAGATATGCAAGATAATGGATCTTGCCCTCTCAACCGGGGCGCCTATCATAGGTCTTAACGATTCCGGCGGGGCCAGAATCCAGGAAGGGGTCAAGAGCCTCGGGGCTTACGGGGAAATATTCCTCCGAAACGTCATCTCTTCGGGAGTCATACCGCAGATATCCGCGATCATGGGCCCGTGCGCCGGCGGGGCCGTTTACTCCCCGGTAATGAACGACTTCACGATCATGTCAAAGAGCACAAGCTACATGTTCGTGACGGGTCCCGACGTGATCAAGACCGTTACGCATGAAGAGGTGTCCTCTGAAGAGCTTGGCGGCGCCATGGTTCACAATTCCGTGAGCGGCGTCGCGCATTTTGCCTCCGAGGACGACGGCGACTCGATAGAGATAATAAAGGAACTCTTGGGTTTTCTTCCCTCAAACAACATGGAGGATCCGCCGGTGGTCCCGTGCGATGACCCCGTGGACAGAAAGGAGATGAGTCTTCGCGAACTTATCCCTGATAACCCCAACAAGCCCTACGACATACTGGATGTGATCAGACCTATAGTCGATAATTCGTATTTCTTTGAGGTGCAGGAGCACTACGCGAAAAACATAGTTATAGGGTTCGCGAGGATGAACGGACATACAGTCGGCATCGTCGGGAACCAGCCCAAGGTGCTGGCGGGATGCCTTGACATAGACGCTTCGGTTAAGGGAGCCAGGTTCGTGAGGTTCTGCGACGCTTTTAATATCCCGCTTCTTACTTTTGTCGACGTGCCGGGCTTTCTTCCGGGAACCTCGCAGGAATGGGGGGGAATCATAAGGCACGGTGCGAAGCTGCTTTACGCCTACTGCGAGGCCACGGTTCCGAGAATCACGGTGATAACCAGAAAGGCCTACGGAGGAGCTTACGACGTCATGTCCTCAAAACACATAAGGGGAGACGTTAACCTCGCCTATCCCACGGCGGAAATAGCGGTCATGGGGCCCGACGGGGCCGTGAACATAATTTCCCGCGGGGAAATAGCCGCCGCGGACGACCCCGACGCCGAGAGAATCAGGCTCATTGAGGAGTACAAAAAGAATTTCGCGAATCCGTATCGCGCTGCGAGCCTAGGTTACATAGACGAGGTCATAAAACCCGAAGACACGAGACACAGAGTGATAGCGGCACTGGAGATGCTAAGCGGAAAAAGACAGACGCTCCCGCCGAAAAAGCACGGGAACATTCCCCTCTGAGCGGCCGGTTAGAAAGATGTTCAAGAAGATACTGATAGCAAACAGGGGAGAGATAGCGGTAAGAATCATCAGGGCGTGCCGGGAGCTTGGGATCGCTACCGTGGCTGTCTACTCAGACGCTGACAGAGACGCTCTTCACGTGATGCTCGCGGACGAGGCCTACCACATAGGATCGCCGAAACCCTCGGAAAGCTACCTGGTCGGAGAAAAGATAGTCGCCGCTGCCAAGGAGTCGGGAGCCGAAGCCATACACCCCGGATTCGGATTTCTCTCCGAAAACGATTCTTTCGCCGAGCTGTGCGAGAAAGAAGGCGTAGTTTTCATAGGGCCTTCCGCCGAGGCTATAAGGCTTATGGGGGACAAGGTCACCGCGAGGAAAATAGCCAGAGACGCGAAACTGCCGCTTGTCCCGGGATCCGAAGGAGCCGTGTCCGACGTTGAGGCCTCAAGGGTGGCGAAGAGAATCGGCTACCCGGTCATGATAAAGGCTTCTGCGGGCGGAGGCGGAAAGGGAATGAGGCTTGTTAATTCCAAGGAAGAGTTCGAATCGTCCCTCCGAATGGCCAGAAGCGAAGCGTTTTCCTCTTTTGGGGATGATTCTGTATTCATAGAGAAGTTTATTCAGCAACCGAGACATGTAGAAGTCCAGGTTCTTGGGGACAAGCATGGAAACCTACTGCATCTGTTTGAGCGGGAATGCTCAATACAGAGGCGCCACCAGAAAGTGATAGAGGAAGCCCCCTCGGGGTTTATAAGCGCTAAGACCAGAAAAAACATGTGCGAAGTCGCCCTTCGCATAGCAAAGGCGGTTGACTATTTCGGGGCCGGCACTGTCGAGTTCATAATGGACCAAGAGGAGAATTTCTATTTTCTGGAGATGAACACCAGGGTGCAGGTTGAGCATCCGGTCACGGAAATGATCACAGGAATCGATATTGTGAAGTGGATGATAAGGATAGCTTCGGGAGAGAAACTGCCGTTTAAACAGTCCGCCATAAAAATGCAAGGCCACGCCCTTGAGTGCAGGGTTTACGCGGAGGATCCCGCCACCAATTTTCTTCCCTCGCCAGGAGTCCTTCGGTACGTGCGGGCTCCCAGCGGTCCGGGAGTAAGGGATGATTCATCCGTTTACAGCGGCTGCGAGATAACGTCTTTCTACGACCCGATGCTCTCAAAGCTTGTCGTCTGGGGAAATTCCCGGGAAGACGCGGTAGACAGAATGCTCTCTGCCCTGAGGGAATACGTGGTTCTTGGAGTGAGAACCAATCTCGGTTTTCTGATCAGAATGATGCGGGACCCTGAGTTCCGCAAGGCGCAGATTGACACGGGTTTTATAGAAAGACATCCGGAGACTCTGGTGCCCGAGGAATCCGATCCTGAACTTATACTCATGGCTGCGGCTGTCGCCATGAACGGCGGCTCAAACCAAATCGCGCAGGGAACAAAGGCTATCTCTTCAGGCTGGAAGCATTTTGCCAGAAGAATGGGCGTATCCGGGAATCCGCTTTTATGACATACACTTTCAAACTGGGGAACAAAACCTACAAAGTAGACTTCGAAGAGAAGGAGGGGCTTAGTCTCTTCGGCATCGACGGCGAGCAGAAAGAGATAGAATTTCTGCGTATAGACGAAAATACGTATTCGATCCTAGTTGATAACAAAAGCATTACCGTAGGGATATTCAGGGAAGGGAAGAAAATACAGGTTTTCCACGAGGGCGACCTCTATGAGATAGAGGCCGTTTCCGGAAGGGACGCTTCGCAGGAGGAAGGCACGGGAAGTCTTAACATAACGGCGCCGATGCACAGCAGGGTAGTGAAGATCCTTAAGAAGCAGGGAGACAGCGTCGAGGTGGGAGACAGCGTCATAGTGGTTGAAGCCATGAAGATGGAAAGCGAGCTTAAGGCATCCGCTTCGGGTACAATAAAGGAAATAAGGGTCAAGGAAGGGGAAACGGCTGAGAAGGACTCTGTTCTGGTCGTTCTCTCCGATGAGTAGAAGTATTCAGAGCAAGGAGATAGCCTGGTTATGAAAAAAATTGCTGTTGTTATGCTCTTCGCCGCGGTCGCTGCGGTACTGGTTTTTGCCTCCTGCGATGACAGGGAAAGCGCCAATGAGATTCCGGTAGGTGTTGTTCTTCCCTTTTCGGGCCCGCACGCATCGATAGGCGTGTCCATGAGAAAAGCTATGGAGTTTGCCCTTGAAGAAATTCACGAATCGCCGCTTCTCGGGGACCAGGAAATCAGATTCATTTTTGGGGATTCCAAAAGTAATCGGCAATCCGTGCGGGAAGCGTACACAAAGCTTATTGAACAGGACGAAGTGGCAGCCGTACTCGGTCCCTTCAGTTCAAGCAGGACCGAAGATATTATTGATATCATTGATAAAAACAGGACCGTCTCTTTAAGCCCGACCTCGGCCGCTATGGGGCTCAGCGCCCGAAGCGAATTTCTTTTCCGTTCATCTCTCACCGTGGAGCGACTGGTTCCTCACGGGGTCGAAGAATCTAAGCGGGAGCTTAACTATACTAAAGTGGCCATGATAACAAATGCGGGGGACACTTTTTCAGCTAGCGCTTATGAGGCGGTGAAGCGGGAGATTGAAAAGGACCGAAGCATCTCGATCGTCAGCGACCAGACTTATACAGTACCTTCAAGCGAAGAGTTGCCTGACCTGACCGCCCAGTTGACCCAGATAGCAAACTCAGGAGCAGAGTATATATTCATGTCGGCTCAGGGGACAGAGCGCACGGGAATCCTGGTTCAGGCCGAAAGGGTTGACGGACTGGAAGCTTCCATTATAGGAATTCTTCTCACAACCAACGAAATCAGAGACGCACAGCAAGAAGAGGCCGGGGCGGGGAAAGGCGCGCTTACCTTTACGGTCTGGCTTCCTTCCATCGATACGCCGGAGAACCGCAAGTTCCGCGACGAGTACAAAGAGAGAACGGGTGAAGATGCCAGCTCTTTTACCGCACGGGCCTACGAAGCCGTCAGGATTTTCGCACAGTCTGTAGCTGACGCGGGTTCAACCGACCGGGAGGCGATTCGCGACGCAATGGAGAATGTGAGGCTGGAGAACAGTATTTACGGCAGCGATTTCTATTTTGATCTTAACGGAGACGCCGTTTACGACCCGGTTGTAGGAATAGAGCAAGACGGCGGGTTCAAAGTTTTAGGCCAGTAATTTTCAGTTGAGAGTCTTTTTTTGCGTTTTCTTCTCCATGCTTTTTATTTCCTGCGGTTCTGGAAACAGGGCCCCCGACGCCGCAGATATCTCCCGCAAGGACACGCTTAACATAAATATCGGCACCGAACCTCCCACGCTTGACTGGTCTCTCGCTACCGATGTCACATCTTTTACAATCATAGAGAACATAATGGACGGCCTCGCGGCGTTTGATGAAAAATATGAGCCCGTACCCGCTCTCGCGCGAAGCTGGCGAGTAAGCGAGGACGGAAGGACTTATACTTTTAAAATAAGGGAAAAAGTCTTGTGGACGGATGGAAAGCCCCTTAAGGCCGGGGATTTCCTTTATTCATGGAAAAGGATTCTCAAGCCGGAAACCGCCGGAAGCTACGCCTACTTTCTTTTTGACATAAAAAACGCCAGGGAGTTTAACTCGGGGGAGATAAAGGATTTTGGCAAAGTCGGGGTAAAAGCCCCGGATGAACATACTCTTGTCGTTACTCTTGAAAAGCCGAGGGCCTATTTTCTGAACCTGGTGACTTTCATGTCCACTTTTCCGATGAGAAAGGATATTGTTGAGAAATACGGAACCAGGTGGACTGAAGCCGAAAACATAGCAACTCTGGGACCTTACAGATTGAAAGAATGGAAGCATCATAAGGAAGTTCTTATCAAGGAGTACGAAGGCTACTGGGGGGAGAAACCCAAAAGCGCTAAGAAGGTAAAGATGATAATGAACGAAAATCCCGTATCCACTCTGGCCCTTTATGAGAGCGGGGAGCTCGATTTTCTTGACAGCAAGGGAATTCCCCTGCTTGAGGTTCCAAGGGTTATGAAACTTCCGGATTTTAAGCAGAGCATAGTTTTCAGAAACAACTACATAGGATTCAACACCAAGAAAGCCCCATTTGACAATCCTCTGGTGAGAAAGGCTTTTGCGAGTTCGATAGACAGGGAAAGCCTCGCCGGACTTCTTCAGGGGGCTGGAGTACCCGTAACTTCATGGATACCGATCGACATGCTTGCCCACAATCCTCGGATCGGTATTTCGTTCGATGTGCAAAAGGCGCGGGAATTTCTTGAGATGGCCGGATATCCGAACGGAGAGAATTTTCCGCAGACTACCTTTCTCTACCCGGATACCGGAAACAATAGAATTGTCGCTGAGGCGTTCCAGGGCATGTGGAAGGAGCATCTGGGCATTGAAGTCAAGCTTATGAATCAAGAATGGGCCGTTTACCTGAGTACGCTCAGAACCGACCCTCCTCCCGTATTCAGAGCCGGATGGCAGGCGGATTTCCCGGATCCTCACAATTTCATGAACCTCTTTGAGTGCGGAAGCGGGAACAACCGTACAGGCTGGTGCGATCCGGAATACGACCGTCTGGTTGAAAAGGCCGCCGGGGTTCTGGATCGCAAGCAAAGAGCGGTTCTTTACAACGGTGCTCAGAGAATTCTCGTGGAAACGGGAGTTGCGATAGTTCCTTACCTGAACTCGGTTCAGCAGAATATGATCAAGCCGTATGTGGAGGGACTCGAGCCCGACCGCCTCAATTTTCTTTACTTCAGCAAAGTCAGGTTTGCAAGTCCTTCCGCCTCCGGCGAACGTTAAGGATCCACCAGGATTCTGCGCTCGAAGAGAATGTCTGAGCACGGATTATTTGCCGGCCTAACCGTACCTTCCACCGGCGGTGGTTAACTTTTTGGTATCTTTTGCTACAAATCTGGCCATCGCGAGTCCCGCGAGAAGCCAGGCGATCACACTGTCGGCGACGGTGACGATCAGGTACGGAGTTGGAAACCCGAACCAGTTCCAGTAAGCAAAATGGCCTACAAAGCCTATGGCCACTCCGACTAAAGTGACAAACCCCACTCGTCCCCAGTAACCAAGTCCTGCTGTCAGGGATAGAAGGCAGACAACGATCAGGACGCTTACAAGATCGCCGATGAACTGGGTGACAAGCTGTTTTATCATGCCGGGACCGTAGCCCTGAGGAAGGGCGTTTACAAACGCTGCTGTCTCTCCCGGCTTATGATCCTTATGCGAGAACGGCAGCCAGTAAATTCCGGCTTTCGGGGCATTTGCCCTTATGGCTTCGGCGACTTCGGATTCGTTTGTAAATTCATTGGCCACCATCTGGTGCCATGGAAGAACCATCCATGACACGGATCCCCAAGCTAGGAGAATTATAGCGCAAAGTATAACGGCGGTCGCTTTCTTCAAAAGCATTTTCCTTCCGGAGTTCTTATTCCGGTGGTTTTAGATGCCAAATGCCACTTTTATATTTAACAAAGGATTTGGAGGATTGTCAAGAAATAAAGTGATTTCAAGGCAATACGAGACGGTAAGTCCTAACAAAGATACAGAAACTGTTTGCAAAGAGATCCTGAGACCGCCGGAGACTTTATTTGAAATAAGGAATTATTTCCTTCGAGTAAGTCTCAAGCGCCAGATCAGGATCGGGGCTGAACCTGTAGAACAAGACGAAATTTCTTACCCCGGCGTCTATAAATTTCTCGATTTTTTCTATGCAGTCTTTTTTCGACCCCGTAATTGTGAAATCAAGTATGGCTTCTCTCGGGAAAAGCTGTCCGAGCTGCCTGAACCTCTGCCTTCCCTCTTCATCCGTCGGAACTATGTTGAAGTAGTTAAGACCGTGATATTCTTCGGGTATCTCGACATCGTATCCGGCCTTCAGCAGCTGGTCCTGCATAACCAGTACGTACTTGAAGGGTTCAAGCGTCTCGTAGGCGGCATCAACGCTTTCTCCAAGAGAGGTGAATACCCATAAAGCGGGATCGAAACCGTTGTCAAGCGACCTTCCCGCGTTATCCGCCGCGGCCTTTATTTCTCCCAGGTAATGGGAGTAGAGATCGGGATTTAGATCTATCGGCAGCCACCCGTCGCCTTTTTCTCCCGTCAACTGAAGTCCTTTTGGGGTGTGGGTAGCCATGTAAAACGGTATTTTGTTTCTCTCGTAGGGTTTTATCTGCAAAAACGCGCTCTCGAGATTGTAGAACTGCCCGTTAAAGTCCGCGGGTTCGTCGGTTTCCCAAAGAAGTTCCATGACTTCTATGGATTCTCTGAGCTTCGAAAGAGGTTTTCCCCACTCGATTCCAAACGCGTCAAGATTCATCGATTCGCCTACCCCGAGGGAGAGCACTACCCTACCCTTTGAAAGCTGGTCAACAGTTGCGAGCCTCTGGGCGAAAACGGCAGGATGCATTCTGTGGGGATCGGAAACCGTTCCCAAAGCTATGTTTTCCGTTCTCATCGCTGCCGCCGCAGCTACGGTCCACGCCTCGGGAGCGATGGCTCCCGGTGCCACGAAAAGCAGATGATCGGGGTACCATATGGTGTCGAATCCAAGCTGGTCGGCCTTTACCGAAAAATTTACGAGTCCGTCAACGTCAGCTCCTGGCATCGGAGCCGAAAGTCCGAATTTTATTTCTTTTCCCATTGTGTAGTACCTCGTGGATGGTTTTGGAAGTAGATAGCGATCACGGTTAAAATTATGGTTGATTTGCTGTCCAAAGGCAAATAATCCAGCCAATATACCGGAGGTACGAAATGAAATTCGGAGTAGGACTCTTCAGCATGCAGACCCACAAGGATCTTGACTACGACCATGTGGACCTTTACGGAAATTCCCTGGAGCACGTAAAACTCGCCGAAGCGGTGAATTTCGATTCCGTATGGCTCTCCGAGCACCATTTTCTTGAGGACGGTTACTGCTCTTCCCCTCTCACGATGGCCGCCGCAATAGCGGCTGTGACCGAAAGGGTGAGGATAGGTACCGGGGCCCTGATACTCACGCTTCATAATCCAGTGAGGATCGCCGAGGATGCCGCCACGGTCGATCTGATTTCGAACGGAAGGTTCGACCTAGGAGTTGCTATAGGATACAGAAAAGAGGAGTTTGAAGGATTCGGCCTTACGATAAAGCAAAGACCCTCGAGAATTGAAGAAGCCATAGAGATAATTGAAAAATGCTGGGAGGACGGGCCTTTCTCCTACGATGGCAAAAGGTTCAGTTTCTCGAACATAGATGTCACTCCCAAGCCTGTGCAGAGGCCCATACCCATATACATAGGAGCCTTCGAAGAACCTGCCGTAAGAAGGGCCGGGCGGCTTGGCTACCCGCTTCTTATCGGTCCCGGCAGGACGGTTCCAATGATCATGGATACCCTCGGGTGGTATGATGACGAAGCCAAAAAAGCCGGCCGCGATCCGTCCGAAGTGGAGCACGTACTGCTTCGGGAAACTTACGTGGGCGAAAGTACTGAACAAGCTCTTGCCGGTGGAACCGAATACATAATAAACATGTACAGGTTTTACCTGAGCCTCGGGGTTAAAATAGTGATAAGGGGAAAAAGCATAACGGATCCCGACGATCCTTTCTTTGAATACATGGCGGAAGACCGTTTCATGATCGGCACCCCTGAGCACTGCGCCCGGGAGGTAAAAAAATATGAGGAGAAAACGGGGATCCGCAACATAATGTGCAGGATGGTGTTTCCTCAAGCCCCCGCCGAAGTTATAACGCGCTCAATTGAGCTTTTCGGCAAAGAGGTAATTCCCGAATTCAAATCTTAAGGCGAATCAGGGAAGGGCAAATTCAGGGAGCTGCCTGCGGATGAGATGTCATCCGGTCTTTTGGCCGGATTGACTCAAGCAACCACCCGGGCCTGTCGAGACAGGCCCTTGATTCTCATCTGCTGAGACAGCTTCCCAAACTCGCTTCGCTACCGCACTACTGAAACTCCTGAAATCATGCTGAACCCCGGGGATGAAAAGCCGAAAACATTTTCGTAATCCTTATTGAACAGGTTGTTTACTCTTGAGAACAGCCTGATTTTGTCGACAAACCCCTTCAGGCTGATTTCGTAGGAAGCCGCCGCGTCAACGAGGAAAAAAGAATCGTTTTTAACTCTGGTGCTCGGAAACCCGCTCCAGTCCACGTCATCCCTGCTGCCTACGTAGCTTCCCGAAAGACTGAGGTTAATAGCGTTTTTTGAATATCCTGCGTTAAATGAGAGCGAATGTTCGGGTACCCGTATGAGCCTTTCCCCTTCGGAAAAGGCCGCAGACCCCAAGCCGCCGTCGTCAGTCACATCGGTTTTAACGTACGTGTAGGCTGTGCTCAGAGTTAAAGTGTCGCTCGGGTAGAAGCGGATTACGGCTTCTGCGCCCTCTGACTCCGCACGGCTTATGTTCTCGTAGTTAGTTCCATTCTCAAAAGGTGTGAAACTGTAGGCGATAATGTTTTTGAATTTGTTCTGGAAAAAGCTCAGGTCGAATTCGACCGCGTTGTCAAACAGCGGCTGATTAATGCCTATTTCCGCGGTCAGGGTCTCTTCGGGTTTTAGGTCCTGGTTAGGTATTGTTCCGAAAGCCGTACTGAAATTTTCAAAGAAGTTCGCTTCCTTGATTCCCCTGCTTACCCCTCCCCTTATCTCGGTTCCCGATTCTTTTACCTTCCACTTAACGAAGATGCTCGGACTCCACTCGCTCCCGAACGCTTCATTGTCGTCATACCTTATGCCCGCTGTTACGAAAAACGTTTTAAGCAGTGCGAGGTTTTTCTGAGCGTAGAAGGCGTAGTTTTTTCTTGATTCATCTAGGGAGTCGGTCTTGAAGCTTTCCTTTTCATACTCAAACCCAGTTGAGATTATGCTCGAGATCTGATCAAGGTCGACAAAGAGGCTGGACCCGTATTCAAGGGATATTCTTTTGTCGAGAGTGTCAAACTCTGACTCTGCCCCATCCAGTTCAACGGGCTCGGGACCATCGTAGCTTTCCCGGTCAAGCCTCATATAGCCGATCTTAAGTGAATTCTCCCACCATTGCGTCGGGGAAAAAACGATGTCCGAACCCGTGATAAATGATTTTTCTTTAGTCTGGCTGTCGGGGTCGGCGAAAGCGTCGAATCTGTCCCCCGCGCCTGCGGTCGGGAATTCAAACTTTGAGTCTCTGTATAAGGAGAAGAAGGAGAGATTTAAATTATCGCTTGCTTCCAAGTTCAGGTTTGCCGTGAAGTTATTGTTTTTGTAATCGTTGTTGATCTCTAAAATGCCCTCATCGACGATTCTCTGGTGAGAAAGAAAATATCCCAGTTTCTCCAAGCTGCCCGATACACTCGCGGAATGCTCGAGGATCATGGCGTCTTCGGCACGGAATCCTAGGGCCACTGATCCTGTCCTTTTGATTTTTCCGCTGCCGCGCTTCGTTATTATGTTTATAACGGAAGACGCCGCGTCTGAACCGTAAAGAGAAGAGTGTGCGCCTTTTATTATCTCTATTCTCTCTACACTCTCGGTAGTAAGAGAAGAGATGTCGAAACCTCCTCCGGCCTGGTTTATCTGAACGCCGTTTATCATCACGAGATTGTAATCCGACTGACCGCCCCTCACGAAAATCGAGGAGTTGCCTCCACGGCTTCCCGTGCCGACTACGTTGAATCCCGTTACTCTCGAGAGTATGGACGAGATGTCTTTTTCCCCGCTTCTCTCAATCTCCTCTCTGTTGATGACGGTAACGGAAGACCCTAGACGGTCGACGTCAATCCAGGTTTTTGTCCCCGTTACTATGATCTTTTTCGGTTCCTCTTGCTCGGAAAAACCCGCGTGCGGGAACAGGAACACAAGCAAAATAAAGGTAAAAAATGCCTTAAGGCCGTTCATTCTTAGCTCCTCCAGGTGCTGGTATATAGCTTTTCCTGGAAGAGTGGTTGCCTGAATGAACGTGTAAGGCAGGAAACAACAACCGCGCGACAGCGCGGAAAACGAAAAATGTGTTTCTATAGATCATGCGCCTAACTCCCGAGGCAAAGCTACTAGATTGACGCAGGCAGGTCTTCCGACTCAAAGGGCCATCTGTTGTCAAAACAGAACTGGTTTTCCAAATGCGGCCTTCCCGGCTTTTCTCAAAGCCAGTGACCCGAAGCGCAGGCGCGCTCCGCTAGGGCATGGAAAAAACCCTTATTACGGCTGCGGGAACAGTTCGGGATTCTCACCCGATTCCCTTAACCTGAATCTGAAGATAACTCTACGTGCTAGGGCCTCCGGTGTCAAAAGCCGGAGGGGGGACGGGTGGCGCAGTCAGGAATCGCCTGGGGCGGCGGAACCGAGCATGCTGTCAAGCTCTCCTGAGCGCTCAAGGGCCGCGAGCTGATCGTAACCTCCTATGAATTGCTCGTTTACGAAGATCATGGGCACGGTTCTCCAGTTCAGTCTCTCAACCATCTCTTTTCTTTTCTCCGCATCTTCGTCAAGCCTTACCTCTTCATAATCCACCTGTTTTCTCTCAAGAAGCTTTTTTGCCCTTCTGCAGTAAGTGCAGTAAGCGCTCGTGTATATCGTTACGGAACTCAATATTGCACCTCGGTTTGTTCTTTGGGTCCTAGAATGCTTGGTTTTTTGTAGATATTCAAGTACTTTAAGCGTTTGCGCGCCCTTGACAGGCGATGGAGTCTCTACGTTATGCGGGAAAAAGCCTTTTTTTTCATTGCGCTTTCGCTGGTTTTCCTTGTAAGCTCGTGCTCAGCCACGAAGTTTCTGATGAACTACGCCTCGGGCGATGACAGAAAACCCGGAAAGATAAAGGACTGGGTTTACACCGCGGAGCAAAACAGCTACCGTGTCGCGCCGCTTCCGCAAAGCTGGGAGAGAGTTCCTATAGAAGGTGGGGACATCGCTTTTTATGACTCTGCGGACGATATCATGTTCACTGTAAGTTCCGTTTGCACGGAGGACCGGGATTACGATCTTGAGACGTTGTCGGACTCCTTGGTGATTGGTCTGAGCAAAAAGCGGATGAGAGTGCGAAAGGATATCGAGGTCGGCGGCGCCGCGGGACTTTACACTGAGTATGAGGCGTTGCTTGACGATGAGAGCTTTGCTCTTGCGACGGTAGTGCACAAGTCCGAGAAATGCGATTATGACTTTAGCTATTCCGCGGACCCGTCCGGCTTTCAGGCGCATCTCGGAAAGTTCTTCGATTTTCTCTCCGGTTTTGAGGAGCTGTGGGCCAAATGAGCAGGTTTCTGTCCGAGGTGACCAACAGTTGCCTTAACTTCATTTTCGGGGTCGGGGAGGTCTGCTTTTTTTTCTGGAATTCGATCGTGGCCACTGTTACTCCTCCTTATGACTACGGTCTTCTGGTTGCCCAGATATACGATATAGGCTTTCGTTCAATTTCCATAGTAGTGGTTTCTGCTATGGCGATTGGAATGGTGATGGTGGTGCAGATGGCGTGGGGATTTGCCTGGTTCGGGGCGAAGGGGCTTGTGGGTCCCATGGTCACGCTTGCATTCGTTAGGGAACTCGGTCCCATAATAACCTCTCTTCTCGTGGGCGGCAGGGTTGGTTCCGGAATCACGGCTGAGATAAGTTCAATGAAGGTCACGGAGCAGATAGACGCCATAAAGACCCTTGGGGCCGATCCGATCAGAAAGCTCGTTTCGCCGAGACTTATGGCGTGCATCATCTCCTTCCCGCTGCTTGCCGTCATATCGAACCTCGCCGGCATAGGGGGAGCGATGATTATCTCGCAGATGGAACTTAACGTGAAACCCACTCTCTTTATCGAGAGCATAAGGGGCTGGGTTTCTCTTGAGGACCTTATGACCGGTATTTCCAAGACGCTGTTTTTCGGAATCATAGTGGCGATTACCGGCTGCTATGTGGGAATGAAGGCCGAGGGAGGAACGCGCGGAGTCGGGAACGCCACCACTAAAACGGTCGTGATCTCGCTTTTTCTGATAATACTTTTCGACTTCATTCTCTCGAAGATATTCGTTATCGCCATTTACGACTTCTAGGTTTTCCCCGGCCCGAGCAAAGTCCTTTGACTTTAAAGTTACATTCAGTAGAATTGTGACCCCTAATTTCTCCGAGAGAGGATATTATGAAGTCATACATGCCCAGAAACGGCGATTTTGAAAAGAAGTGGTACCTGATTGACGCGCAGGGAAAACCCGTCGGAAGGCTTGCGAGCAGGGTAGCCTCGATTCTCAGGGGGAAGGGCAAGCCAGAGTTCGCTCCCCATTCGGATATCGGGGATTTCGTCGTGATAGTCAATGCAGACAAAGCCAGTTTCACGGGCAGGAAATGGGAGCAAAAGACCTACTACAGCCATTCTCACTACCCTGGAGGACTTAAATCCGTGACTGCGGAAAAACTCGCCGAGAAGAAACCGGGCGAGATAATCCGCAAGGCCGTCTGGGGGATGCTTCCCAAAAACAGGTGGCAGAAGAAGCTTATACAGCGAGTGAAGGTCTACGTCGGAGACGAGCATCCGCACGCGGCCCAAAATCCCGAGGTTCTGGAGGTCTGATTCATTATGCCTGAAACCGTTATTTACAATGGCACTGGGAGAAGAAAAACCTCAATCGCCAGAGTCTGGCTTAAAAGGGGCAGCGGTTCCATTACTGTGAACAAAAAATCCGTGGAAGAGTATTTTCCCAGGGAAGTGTGGCAGATAAAGGCTCGCGAACCTCTAAGCGTCACCGACACTTCCATGGAGTATGACGTGATGGTAAGGGTGAAAGGAGGGGGACTCACCGGTCAGGCGGGAGCCGTGAGCCACGGACTTGCCAGAGCCCTTCTCAAGGCCAACGAATCACTTCGCAAGAAGCTAAAGGTTTCCGGACTGCTGAAACGCGATCCCAGAATGGTCGAAAGCAAAAAGTATGGGAAGCGCAAGGCGAGAAGAGGACAACAGTTCTCCAAAAGGTAATCCATACTTGACCGATCCAACCCAGAAGTTTCAGAGGAAATTTGACATCCGCCCCGCCAAGGGGAAGCTGGGCGTTCTTATCCCCGGAATGAGCGGTGCGGTAAGCACGACTTTCATAGCGGGCGTAAAGGCGGTGGTAAAGGGGGTTGGAAGACCCATCGGTTCCCTGACTCAGATGGGCAAAATCAGAATCGGCAAGAGAACCGAGAAGAATTTTCCCTTCATAAAAGATCTTGTTCCACTGGCGAGAATACAGGACATGGTGTTTGCCGGATGGGATATATACGACGAGGACTGCTACGCTTCCGCGCTTCGCGCAGGGGTTCTTAACCCAGAACTTCTCGGAAAGATAAGGCGGGATCTTCAGAAAGAGTCCCCGATGCGAGCCGTTTTCGATAACGACTATGTCCGCAATCTCAAAGGCACTTACGTAAAAAAGGGCAAGACCAAGATGCATCTTGCCGAGGCGCTGATCAGGGACATAAAGAAATTCCAGAGGGAAAATGACATCGAAAGACTTGTAATGCTCTGGTGCGGAAGTACCGAGGTATATCTCGAACCGTCCGAAGTTCACGAAACCGTGGAGAGTTTCGAGAAAGGACTCAGGGAAAATCACGAGGACATTTCCCCGAGCATGATCTATGCATATGCGGCCATAAAGTGCGGGGCCGCCTACGGGAACGGGGCGCCGAATCTGTCCGTGGACATCCCTGCTCTCCAGCAACTTGCGATCGAAAACGAGGTTCCGATAGCCGGCAAAGATTTCAAAACCGGTCAGACCCTCATGAAGACCATCTTGGCGCCGGGGCTTAAAAGCAGGATGCTCGGGCTCAACGGATGGTTTTCAACCAATATACTGGGCAACCGGGACGGAGAGGTGCTCGATGACCCGGGTTCTTTTAAAACGAAGGAAGAAAGCAAATTGGGCGCGCTTGAGTACATATTCCAGCCCGAAATGAATCCAGAGCTTTACTCGGATTACTACCACAAGGTGAGAATAAACTACTATCCGCCGCGCGGGGATGAGAAAGAGGCGTGGGACAACATAGATGTTTTTGGATGGCTCGATTACCCTATGCAGATCAAGGTCAATTTTCTCTGTCGTGACAGCATACTGGCTGCCCCCGTGGTCTTGGATCTGGTGCTTTTTCTGGATCTTGCTCACCGAGCCGGCATCTACGGAGTCCAGGAGTGGCTTTCCTTTTATTTCAAAAGCCCCATGGTTGATAAAAGGCTCTACCCGGAGCATGATCTTTTCGTACAGTTCACGAAGCTGCAGAACACGCTCCGCTATCTGCGGGGCGAGGAACTGATAAGCCACTTGGGGATTGATTACTACGGGTTCGGCTGAACGGACCGCGGACTTACTGCTTGAGAAAGCTTTCCAGATCTTTTCTCACGCCGGAACTTGCGAGTTTTCCTAGGGCGGCTTTTTCTATCTGCCTTATTCTTTCCCTGGTCAGATTGAACCTCTTGCCGATCTCATCGAGCGTGTAGGTGCTCTGGCGTCCTATGCCAAAGCGGAGCCTGATGATCTCCTCTTCCCTTGAGTTCAGAAGGGTGAGTGCTTCCTGGAGCTTTTCTGCAAGAGACATTTTCGCTATGATGGTATCGGGAATTTTAGCTTCCTTGTCAGCAACCGAATCAAGAAGCGTGGTTTTCTCCCCATCCAAAACCGGCGTGTCAAGGCTTATGGCGTCATTTGTGGAATTGAGAATCCTGTTTATTACCTCGGCCGAGATACCTGAAGCCTCGGATATTTCCTTCGGTGTCGGCTTCCTTCCCATTTCCTTGCTCAGCTTCGCGCTTGTTTTGTAAACCCTGTTTGCCTGCTCCAATAGGTAAACGGGAACCTTTATGGTTCTCGTCTGTCCCTGAAGAGCCCTCAGTATGGCCTGATGTATCCACCAGGAGGCGTAGGTGGAAAACTTGTAGCCCTTGGTATAGTCGAATCTTTCAACCGCGCGCATAAGGCCGAGGTTTCCTTCCTGGATAAGGTCCGGGAGGGGAAGCCCCCTGCTCATATACCGTCTCGAGATCGTTATCACGAGCCTAAGGTTTGCCTTTACGAATTTCTGCTTGAGCTTAAGCGCCCAGTCGACGTAAATTCTCTCCATCGCGCGCAGGATTGCTATTCTGCGCGCTATCGCGCGCGCCCTAGCTGAGTTTTTCCTCGTGCGGATTTTCTCGAATTTTTCGATGCTCTTAGGCACCTTGGCCATCCTGAGTTCGCACATCTTGATTCTTGCGGATATCTCGACTTCCTGCTTTGCGGCGAAAAGAGGCTCAACGGCCATGTCCTTGAAGTAGACATAGAGAAGGCGGAGCTGTTCATCCGGGATCCACTTGTCCTTGTCCTTTTCCTTTCCCCTAGGTTTCAGTTCCTCTTCTTCTTGGGAGTCAAAATCCTTTTCGACTTCCTCTTCCTCGATGTCGTCATCAACATCGTAGGATTCGAAACTGGCGTCGTGCCCGGCGTCATCCTGAAAATCCTTGTATTTTATGTCCATACTAATTTTTCACCAATTTACTGATTGAAAACAGAATACGGAGGCAACAAAAAAACCTTCAAAACCCAAGCGGGCAATGAAAATCGGCACCTTCCGTTCCTACTGCCATTATAAGGTTTTTCGTGCTAAAATGTAAGCGTTTTTTTCCGAAAGTGTTTTTGCGGGGAATTATTTAGCCCCGGCGAAGTTCTCGGAAACCTGTTCCCAGTTCACCACATTCCACCACGCCTTCACGTAGTCGGGCCTTCTGTTCTGGTAGTTCAGATAATATGCATGCTCCCAGACGTCAAGACCCAGAATCGGCTTCAGCCCATCGGAAACCGGGTTGTCCTGGTTCGCGGTGGATGTTACCACCAGTCCTCCGTTCCCATCCACGCAAAGCCATGCCCAGCCGCTTCCGAATCTTGTGGCGGCGGCCTTTGAGAACATCTCGACAAAAGCGTCAAAGCTTCCAAATGTGGAATCTATGGCGTCGGCAAGCTCTCCCGATGGCGTTCCTCCAGAACCGGGAGCCATACACGGCCAGAAAAGGCTGTGATTAGCATGTCCTCCGCCGTTGTTTCTTACTGCGGTTCTTATGTCTTCGGGAACCGAGTCAAGATCACTGAGCAGTTCCTCAAGCGATTTTTCCGCAAGCTCCGGATGTTTCTCCAGTGCGGCGTTTAAGTTGTTTACATACCCCTGATGGTGCTTTGAATGATGTATTCTCATCGTTTCCGCGTCTATATGCGGTTCCAAAGCATCGTGATCATAAGGAAGATCAGGTAATTCGTGTGCCATTTCCCTCTCCTGTTAATCTCTCGAAATAAAAAGCTAAATCTGGCATTGTATCAGCAACTGCGGGCAGTTACAAGTAAATTATACCAGAAAATTTCTTCCGTTTTTACATATAGTTACGATAAAGTAAATTTAAACCCGAGGTCGCCATGTCGGAAAATATAATTGAAATGACGGACGTGTATAAGTCCTTTGACGGGAAACCGGTTCACAGGGGGATAAATCTTTTTGTAAGAAGGGGGGAAATTGTTACGGTTCTGGGGGAAAGCGGGGTCGGGAAAAGCGTTTTGCTCAAGGAAATAAACGGTCTGGTTAAGCCCGACAGCGGGAAGGTTGCGGTTCTTGGGGAAGACACGTCGCAGATGGATGAAAAACAGCTTGTGAGAATAAGAAAGGAAACGGGCATGCTGTTTCAGGGCTCGGCCCTTTTTGACTCGCTTACGGTTGAGGAGAATATCGCTTATCCTCTGGTTGAAAATTCCGACCTCTCTCCAGAGGAGATAAAAAAAGCGGTTGCTAGGAACCTCGAGTTGGTCGACCTTCCCGGAATCGAGGACAAGTATCCAGGAGAGCTCAGCGGAGGAATGAAGAAAAGGGTGGCTCTTGCAAGAGCAATCGCAACGCGTCCGAAGATTCTTCTCTACGACGAGCCCACTACCGGCCTTGACCCTCCCAATACGAAAAGGATCGCTAGGCTGATAAAAAACATGAGAGACCGGCTCAGCATAACAGGGGTTGTCATCACGCACGACATAGGTACCGCCTACGAGGTTTCAGACAGGGTGGCTTTTCTCTACGAGGGGGAGATTATTTTCTCGGGAACGGTGCCTGAGGCCCGCGAGAGCAACATTTCCACTTTCAGGAATTTCCTCGATAGCAAGATGTAGCGATATTGTAACCAGGTTCGATTAAAGTAACTGCGATTGGTTCTCCATTTGGCTTTCAAATTCCCAAATTAAAGCAGCATCTTCAGTTCTTCAGTCTTTCCGGCCCCGATTCTTCCGCCGCGCTCAGAGCTTCGAAGTCCAGAACTTTCCGCCAGAGCGGCTTTTTCCCCAAATCGCGGAGAACAGAACCACGGTTAGCAAAAACAGGTTGAACCCCGCAATCTTCATATTGCCTTGGTCCCCGGAGGCAATTGCACATCCTCCGTCATCTTTTGCCGGTCCGGGGTATCTGTGAAGCTGATCGCGGGCAAATGCTGATAAGTTATCAGGGATGGGATGACACATCCCGCTCTCGGGAACGTAACGTTTTCTATCCTCGGGATAAATACCGGAAACAATAACAAAATTCGCTCTTATCGCGCCGCCGAAGTTTGTTGGTAAAACATAGCTCACCTTGAGCGACGTACCAGGGGATAAGCCCGGTATGGGGTTTCCATCTTCATCAAGCACTACGTCATCGTCTTTAACAGGGTTAGACCAGTAGTATTCGACAAAACGGTCGTCCTCGTCCTGTTCTCCTGATTTCTGAACAACGAGCTGATCGACATCGACGCAGCCGTCATAGGCAATAAGCGTTGAATCCTTAAGTGCCGGATTGAGCCCGTTAAATACACTGTATCGTTTGCCCGCCGCATGTCTGAACATAACGAAATATATGGATTCCGATCTCCAGGGCTCCTGCCTCCAGCAGGGCCTGAGTTGAACTAGTCTTGTGGTTATCAATCCTCCTTGCCTAGTAGGGCTACCCTCTAACTCGGCGTATTGCGGACTTTCGGTAACTTGTTTAATTTGCTCAGTAATGTGCTCGTCTACCGTTTTCACATAATTTACGAGAGTCTCCCTGTCGGCAGCCATATCAAGCATTCCAGCGCTTACGCGTGTAAAGCTTTCTCCATTGGAGTCTGTTCCGGGCTCCCTAAAGTATTGGGGGCCGAAATCAGGACACACAACCTTGTGATCGCCTTCTTCACCCAGTTCATGGTGGAAGCCGGCGACTGATATAAGAGTATTTCTGACACCAAATTGGTTCGTAATGGTAGTTTCAACGGCGCAGATATGGTTGCCATGATTCTCGCTTGGGTCTTCAACGCAGACCGCTTCTCCGCCTGCTCCTTCTAGCTTGATCATGAGCTCTTCAAAAATTTTGATGTTCCTCAACGACTTATCTGTAGCGCCGGGGTGTTGCGCATGAAAGCTTATGACTTCACCTGCTTTTGTCCTCCCGCCGAATTCTCCTGAATTAACGGCGATAATGTATGTATTTCCGCTCTTCCATGTTCCATCATCAGTTCTCATGACATTGCGGAATTCAGCGTGATCATCGTAGTTTCTGAGTTGCTCCCGGTGTTCTTTTACGTGCAGTACGAAATCTCTCATAGCTTCCATAGTACCCGTCTCACGCGCCTGTTGGGCAGTTGTTGTATACATCTCATGCGCAGAAGCGGGATGCGTATCGGCAAAAACAACAGCAAGAACAAACATGAAGCAGGAAAACAGCAGAGGATTTTTCATTTTTTGAGATCTCCTTTTTAGTAATACTCCGTGCTTTCATTGAACAAAAAAACCTGATTTTTGTCAAGGAAAATCTGCATCAACTCTTGAGTTCTAAGAGCAGAAGAGATGGAAATTCTTCGTAAAAAATCGTTTAAATCATAGATCTTTTTAGAAGAAGTTCCAGTTAACCGTGAATACTGGAAAGAATTAACGAGAAGATCATAGATTCTTTCATGACGGATCCCGAAAAAGAGGGAGAATTCTTATTGGGAAGGAGTTTTTCTAAGGATTATAGCTTCGGCGAATACGGGCTTAGGCACGCTGAGGCCATGGCCGCTATACCCTCTTTTCTTCCCGTAAAACCCAGCCCTTCGGTTGAAGTTCCCTTTACGTTTACGGCGTCGCTTGAAATTCCCAGGGCATCGGCGATTTTCACCTCCATAGCGGATGAGTGAGGAGAAATTCTTGGCTCCTCGCACACCACCGTGCAGTCAATATTTTCTATGCGGTAGCCCTTGTCTGCCATCATCCGGGCGACCTGGGAGAGAATTTCGAGGCTTGATACGTCTTTGTATTTCGGATCGTTCGGCGGAAAATGTTTTCCCAGGTCTCCCTCTCCGATAGCTCCCAAAATAGCGTCGGCAACGGCATGGGAGAGCACATCGGCGTCTGAGTGACCGACAAGTCCCGGGCAACCTTGGATCTCAACTCCGCCAAGTACCAGTTTTCTTTCCTCGGAGAAAGCGTGTGCGTCAAACCCCGTCCCTATCCTATACATGGCTCCATATTCCTCTACTTACGATAAGCTCCGCGAATGCAAGGTCTGCGGCGGTAGTGACTTTCATGTTGAGTTCGCTTCCCATTACTATACTTACTCTTATTCCTTTCGCTTCCGCAAGTGCCGATTCGTCAGTTACGGCTATATCCTCGGTACCGATAGATGAATAGATTTCTTCGAGTATTCCCCGGCGAAAGGCCTGCGGAGTCTGGGCTCTCCAAAGTTTTTCTCTCGAAACCGTTTCCGAGATGAACGAGCCTTGCTCTTCTGCCCGTTTCAAAGTGTCTGTAACGGGAACGGCGCATATTGAAGCACCTGTGCGCATGCACTGCTCTATTACTCTTCTTATAGTATCGTTATCGACAAAAGGCCTTGCGGCGTCGTGAATGATTACAATTTCGCTGTCCGGGGACGTGGCGCGAAAACCGTTTCTTACAGATATGTGTCTTTTTGAACCGCCACCAACGACCGAAGTGATTTTTTTAAGCCCGAGGTCCTCAAATAGCTTCCTGGAATTCTGGATCTCGTCTTCAGGCACCACCACCACTATGTTTGTTATGAGTTCGCTTGACTCAAGGGTCCAGAGACAATAGCTGAGAAGAGGTCTTCCGCCGAGTGTGGCGAACTGTTTTTTCTCACTCAGGGAGAATCTTTTCGAGAGACCTGCGGCCGGCACTACGGCTGAGACTTTGGGCGCGCTCACGGGGATTAGCCCTCTTTTTTCAGTTTCGCGAAAACTATTCTTCCAGTAGGCGTCTGCACCATGCTCCTCACTGAAACCTCCACGTCTTTTCCTATCTGCCTCGAAGCGTTGTCTGTTACCACCATGGTTCCGTCATCAAGGTAGCCGACTGCCTGATGCTGTTCCTTCCCTGGCTTTACGAGGCTTATTCTTATCGTCTGTCCCTGTTCCACGACGGGCCTGAGGGCGTGGTTGAGGTTGTTTATGTTGAGCACGGTGACCTTTTCCAGGTCGGCAATCTTTTTCAGGTTGTAGTCGTTGGTGACGAGTATTCCGTTCAGTCTTTTTGAAAGCTCGATGAGTTTTATGTCGGCGTCTTTTATGTGTTCGAAATCATGGTCGGTGATGCTGACGCTTATTAAGGGAATTTCCTTCTGCATCCTGGTTATGATGTCAAGCCCTCTTCTGCCTCGCGTTTTTCTCGCGGGATCCGGGGAGTCCGCTATGTACTGAAGTTCCTGTATGATGAATTTGGGTATTATGAGCTCTCCTTGGAGAAATCCTGTTTCCGCGATATCGGCGATGCGCCCGTCTATTATCACGCTCGTGTCGAGTATTTTAGGAGCAAGCGCCTCGGGCTTCCTGAAAAACGAGTCGGAAGCCGCTCCGGCAAGGGATGTTTTGTCATAGCCTATTACTGCGCCTAGGCAGACTAGAAGAAGGAATATCCCCGCTTTTACATGGGGCAGAAGATGGGTGGCTATCGGAAAACTGTTAAGGATCGTAAGCACTGCAAGGTATATAAAAACGCCCGTAAGCGCACCTGCCGAGATTCCGATCGCACAGCGAGGGGATATCTTCCTGAAAAGGACCCGGAAGCCTGAGAGCACAACAAAGGCGAATATCCCGCAACCCAGTGCCGTAAGCAGCGAACTGGAAAACGAAAGGTAATCAGGGCCGAGTGCAAGCGCCACGAGCGCAAACGCTATGGAAAGTGTGATCGAGAGTCTCATTAATAATCCGGCCCTTCCGAGGGAGCAATTATAGGATATATGACGGCTTCGGTTTTAACAAGTTTTCCGGTATTGATGCGCGCGGCTTTTCCACGATTTTTTCTGGTCAGTTATAATTACGGTTCGCCGGGCGAGACGACCCGGTTCTCTGGTTTTCCACACAGCCGGTTTTCGCGTGGATGGAACATGATGAAATTCTGCACTCTTGCCAGCGGCAGTTCTGGCAACTCGCTTTATCTTGAGTCGAAATACTCGAAAATACTGATTGACGCGGGGATTAGTTTCCGAAGGATCTCGCGGAGTCTCGGGAGCATGGGCGTAGCTGTATCCGATCTTGATGCGGTGGTGCTTTCGCACGAGCACGAAGACCACTCGAGAGCCGTCGGGAAAATGTCCGAGGTGCCCGTTTACGTATCGGGTGAAACCGTGGGTTTCTGGGAGAGAAAGAGAAACGGGTACAGCAACGGAAACGGCGCTATAGAGAAACTGAGGGAATTTGATTCCGAGGAGCCGTTTTGTATAAACGACCTTACCATAACTCCCTTCTCGGTGGCCCACGACGCGATTGATCCGGTCGGCTTCGCCGTAACCGACGGCCGGGTCAAGATAGGCGTAGTAACCGACATAGGAAAGTCCACGGCGCTTGTCGTGGAGAGTCTTAAGGGCTGCGATGCGCTGGTTCTCGAGTCGAATCATGACAGGGAAATGCTTTTCTCGGGTCCCTACCCTCCCTACCTGCAGCAGAGAATAAGCGGGGGACACGGACATCTGTCAAACGATCAGTCGGCTTCACTTCTGGGCGATGTTCTGCACGACAGGTTAAAATACGTTCTGCTCGCGCACCTAAGCACGAAGAACAACACGCCCGAGAAGGCACTTGGATGTTCGCTTGGTGTGTTGCGCCGAAAGGGAGCTGACGGCCGCGTCGCCGTGGCCATCGCTCCACGAAACACGGTCGGGGAGGTTATAACGGTTTGATCTCAAGATATTCAAGAGAGGAAATGTCGCAGATATGGTCGGATGAGAACCGCTACCGTATCTGGCTCGAGGTGGAACTCGCCGTGTGCGAAGCTTGGGCGCATTACGGGGAAATCCCCGCCTACGCCCTCTCTAATATAAAGGAAAAAGCCGACTTCGATGTAAAAAGAATTGCGGAGCTTGAGACAACCCTTAAGCACGACGTTCTGGCTTTTCTCACCTGCGTTTCCGAGTATGTGGGGGACGATTCAAGATTCGTCCATCTCGGGATGACTTCTTCTGATGTTCTTGACACCGCTTTTTCAATGCAGCTTCGCGAGGCGGGAGGACTTATAGTCGGGGGACTTGAGAAGCTGCTTGGGGTTCTTCGCAAAAAGGCGTTTGACTACAAGGACACTGCCATGATCGGGCGTTCCCACGGCATACACGCCGAACCCAGAACACTGGGTCTCGTCTTTGCGCTCTGGTATGACGAGATGAGAAGGAATCTTGAAAGGATGAACGTCGCACGGGAGGCCGTGAGCGTGGGGATGATGTCGGGCGCCGTCGGCACCTACGCCAATATCACTCCCGAGGTTGAGCATTACGCGTGCGAACTGCTTGGGCTCCGTCCCGCGGGAATATCGACGCAGGTTATACAGAGAGACATTTACGCCCAGTATTTTCTCTGCCTTTCTCTCATAGCGGCGTCGGTGGAGAAAATTGCTACCGAGATAAGGCATTATCAGAGAACCGAGATAGGGGAGATGGAGGAACCCTTCACCGAAGGACAGAAGGGGTCTTCCGCCATGCCCCATAAGAGAAATCCAGTGCTATCGGAGAACCTCTGCGGGCTCTCAAGGATAGTAAGGTCTCACTCAATCGCGGCTCTTGAAAACATAGCGCTCTGGCACGAAAGGGACATAAGCCATTCTTCCGTTGAGAGAATTATAGGTCCTGACGGAACCATACTGGTTGATTTCATGCTTGAGAGGCTTTGCGGTCTCATTGAAGGTCTGCGGGTCTATCCCGAGAGGCTTGAGGGCAACATCTGGATTACTAGAGGACTGGTTTTTTCCCAGAAAGTTCTGCTTGAACTTGTAAAAAAGGGCGTTTCAAGGGAAGATGCCTACTCGCTTGTGCAGCGAAACGCCATGCTGTGCTGGGAGGAAAAAAAGGACTTCCGGGAGATGCTGAAAAGCGACGGGGAAGTGACGGATGTTCTCTCGGAAAAAGAGATCGATTCGTGTTTTGAACTCAAGGAAGACCTTAAGAACGTGGACCGTATCTTCGCCACGGTATTCGGCGAGTCATAACTGACAAGGAGCTTTCATTCTTATGGAAAAAATACTTGCTTCGAAAATGAGAAAATCAATTCTGGCGACAGCCGCATCGGTTATTTTAGCCGTGTTTTTTCTTTTCCCCGGGAGCCTCTTCGCGCTCGACAACGTTGATGTCGGGAAACTTGAGCACCACTTCAAGAACCGCTACGGGGTTTATCTGCCCGGTGGTTTCACAGTAAAGGTAGTCAAAGTGAAGGATTCTGATATAAAGGGATTCAGGGAAGGCGGATATCAGGTCGGGTTTCCCGATGGCCGAAGCAGGACGTACCCGTTTTTCGTAAGCCGCGACAGCAGGTTTTTGATAATGGGCAGTGCTCCCACTGTAAAGGTGGATGAGATGGAGGAAACTGGCGTGGAAGGAATGAGGAGAGGGCTTCTTGCCACTGAAGGCGGGCAGGTTCCGATTCTGATTTCCGGCGATGGCAAAACAATAATGGTCGGCGATCTTGAAAATCTCGATGCGGATCCCGCCGCCGAGACCGCCCGGAAAATCTCTCTTGAGAATGTTCCTTCAAAAGGAGATCCCAAGGCCCAGGTAACGGTGGTTGAGTACTCGGATTTTCAGTGCGGCTACTGTGCGAGAGCCGCGAACCAGATGGCCGATTTTCTTAAGGATTACAAAGGCAAAGTCAAGTTCTTTTACAAGCAGTTTCCGCTTTCCTTTCACAAGTGGGCCGAAGAAGCCTCGATTGCTTCTCTTTGCGTCTATGACCAGTCGAACGAGAAATTCTGGAAGTTCCACGACGCCATTTTCGAAAAGCAGGGCGAGATAAAGGTGGCCAACGCTAAAAAGACCCTTGAGGGGCTGGCACGCGGGCTCGGGGTCGACATGAAAAAATACAATGAGTGCGTAAAATCCGAGCAGGCCAAACGCAGGGTTGCTTCGGATATGAAGGAAGGCAAATCGATCGGGGTAAGCGGCACGCCGACATTCGTTGTTGATGGTTTCGTGATCTCGGGAGGGGCCAACATAAAGGCGATCAGAAATGCCGTGGATTACCGTCTCTCCCTGAACTCCGAGCGCTCCGGGAGATAGCCTCCGCAAGATCCTGACCATGAAATGTCCTGAGTGCGGTTACACAAGCTTCGATTATCTTGAGGAATGCAAGAAATGTGGAGCCGTCCTGTCACCAGTGCCTATTTTTAAGTATCTCTACGAAGACGAGCTGAGTACGGAGGTGGTTATTGGCGGGGACAGAGAACTCGCACCCAGCGGCGTTCTTACCTGGTCCGAGACTGTTGAAGCCCTGAGCGAGCTTGGCGCCCCGGATGAGCTTCGGGACGAGGGTTTGGCGGCGGATGAGACAGAGGAGATGGAGGATTTTCTCAGGTTTGAAAGGGACCTGGGAGAGGAAATCGCGGAGGTAGAGGCGGAAGCAAAGGAAGAAGAAATAGAAAAGGAGAGTCCCCCGCCGCTGCCCCACGGAATGGTGCCTGCGACTTTCGGAGAGAGATTTTTCGCGTTCTCCGTTGATCTTCTGTTTACTCTCTGCGTGGCTGCTGTTGCGCTTCTCTCGGGAGCGCACCTGATCGGAGAGACTTTTTTCCCGGGTTTCAGCGAGTTTGTTTCCATATGGGGATGGGTATGTCTTTGCGCTTATATCTTGGCGACCACTTATTTTATTTTTCTTCCCTTCTTGTGCGGAACGACTCTCGGAAATGCGGTTGCGGGTATTCGGGTCGTGATGCAGGACGGTTCACTTGCCGGGTTTCAGGCAAACTTACTCAGGTGGATAGGCTGGGTTTTTTCCGTGGCCACGGTTTTTTTGGGTTTTGCACTGGCGGTACCTGATCCTCAACGCAAGACTCTCAGTGACAGGCTCTGCGGAACTTTCGTCGTAAGGGTCTCATAGCGTACGATGTTTATGGAGCAGCTTGAAAAAAGTATAGAAGGCAAGAGTGAGGAGATTTCCCGCTGGATAGGGTCTCATTGCGAAAAGGTTATGGTGCCGCTTTACAGTTCCGTCGACCTGCGTTTCTCCGAGCACAAAATCGCCCCTATAGATACCAACGTTTTTCCCGCGGGCTTTAACAATCTTTCCGAAGGGTTCAGGAAAAATGCTGGAAAGCTTTTCAGAGAATATCTTTTTTCCAGGTATCCAAGTGCCCAAAAAATTCTCTTGGTTCCCGAGTTGAATACTAAGAACACCCACTACTGGGAAAACGTCTTGGTAATAAAATCTGTTCTGGAGGACGAGGACTACGAGGTAGAGGTCGGAATCGCGAATGAGGAGTTTCGAAGAGAAAGCGTCTCGTTCAGTTCGGCAAGCGGGAAGGTAATCGAGGCGAAACGGGTTTTTCAGGAGGGAGGCTTGGCAAAAATAGACGGCTTCGTTCCTGATATTGTAATGATAAACAACGATTTTTCGGAAAGATGTCCGAAGACGCTTCATAATTTGCGCCAGCCCGTCTTGCCGCCCGTTGAAATAGGATGGCATGCGAGAAAAAAAGACGTACATTTTGAGTTTTATAATCGTCTCTGCAGCGAACTTGCCGAAATACTGGAGGTTGATCCCTGGGTGATGTCGGTTGAAACTGTCTTGGAAAGCGGGGTGGATTTCGATTTTCCCGAGGACAGGGAGCGGGTTTCTGCAAGGGCCGGCGAAGTTCTTTCAATAGTCAAAGACGAGTATTCGAAAAGAGGCATAGATCACGAGCCTTCACTTTTCGTCAAAAGCAATTCGGGGACCTACGGCATGGCTGTTGCGAGTGTCATCGATCCGCAAAGCATAGTGCGGATGAACTCGCGCGACAGGAAGAGAATGCGGGTTTCAAAAGGAGGAGTACCTGTTCGGGACGTTGTCATACAGGAGGGTGTGCCGACATCGCTTCGCGTCGGGGACGGTCTTGTCGGCGAGCCCGTTGTTTACCTCGTTCAGTCCCAAGTGGCGGGGATGTTCTACAGGGTTAATCCTCTTCGGAGTGAACTTGAGAACCTTAATTCAAAAGGGATGGAGTTTCTGCCGTGTGAGACCTCTTCGCCAAACGGGATTCCGTCAACGTTTGATCTTGTTTCCAAGGTTGCGACCATAGCAGCGGGTTACGAGATAGAAAAGGTGCTGAGAGACGTGGATTGCTGAAATGTGCGGAAAAAAACAGTTTCCGACCAGCGGACTCTCTCTTTTTTTTCTCATCATGGGTCCTGTTCTCGGGGCCGTCCTTTTTTTCACGCTAAAATCCCTTGGGTGGGAGAGTGACGCGTGCTGGACTGCCGCGGTTTCCGCCGTATGTGCGGTGTGGTGGATTTTTGAACCCGTGCCGATTCCTGTGACTTCCCTGTTGCCATTTGCACTGTTTCCGATTCTGGGTGTTCTTTCTCCGAGGGAAATCAGTGAATCCTATGGGGCTCCTCTTATATTGCTCCTTCTCGGCGGATTCATACTGTCAACGGCGATGGCGGGCAGCGGAGCCCACAGGCGCATAGCGCTCACCATGGTCAGTTTTTTCGGAGGGTCAAGCAACAGGCGGCTGGTATTCGGTTTTATGGCAGCCTCGGCGGTGTTAAGCATGTGGATTTCAAACACCGCCACCACTCTTATGATGCTCCCCGTGGCCATAGCCGTGCTGGAAAAAGCCAAAGACAAAACGCTAGCGGTGCCACTGTTGCTCGGCATAGCACACGCGGCGAGTGTCGGAGGGATAGGAACGCCCATAGGAACTCCCCCCAACCTAGTGTTCAGCGAGATTTATTTCCAGAACACCGGGGCGGAAATCCCGTTTCTCACTTGGATGAGCTGGGGAATTCCGGTTGTCGTGATTTTCGTTCCCATAATCGGGTTCTACCTAACTCGGCATCTTAGCGGTTCGGGCAGCTTCACCATGCCGGAAGTGGGGAAGTGGAGTGCTCACGAGATGCGCGTGCTGATTGTCTTCCTACTCACTGCAGTTGCCTGGATGACGCGCAGCGAGCCGTTTGGCGGTTGGAAAACTTGGTTTGGAGTTCCTGGAGCGACCGATGCCAGTGTGGCGCTTGCAGCCGTTATAGTGATGTTTCTCGTCCCAAACGGCAAGGGAGGCAGGTTGCTTGACTGGGATACGGCAAGCGACATTCCTTGGGGAATGCTCATTTTGTTCGGTGGCGGTATCGCGATTGCAAAGGCTTTTATCTCGTCCGGGTTAAGCATTGCGCTCGGCGAAGCTCTTTCCGGTCTTGGCGTTTTGCACATCGTTTTGATACTGGCCATTATCTGCCTTACGATTACTTTTCTCACGGAACTCACGAGCAATACCGCAACCACAACTCTGATGATGCCGATTCTGGCTGCTACCGCGATGGCGATGGACATTGAACCGGCCCTGCTTATGGTCCCCGCGGCGATGAGCGCAAGCTGCGCGTTCATGCTTCCGGTTGCGACTGCGCCGAACGTTGTGGTATTCAGCACAGGAGCCTTCCCGGCTAGGGTGATGGCGAGGAAGGGGGTAGTGCTTAATTTTATCGGCGCGTTTATTATTACGGCTGTGTGTGCGGTTTTGCTTTAAGCAGAGTTAAATTCCTTTACCCTATCTCTCTTAGCTGGATTGAGTCTATGCCGGCAGTCGTTATGACGTCGGATACTAACACGACTCGGTCACCCGGATTTAATATCCGCTTTTTCTTCAGAAGTTCGAATGCTTCTTGGGTCCTCCCCTCGGGATCCTCGGATTCATCCATGCGATGCGCGATTACGGCTCTGTTCAGAGACAGTTGCCGTTTTATTCTGCTATCGAAAGTTACCGCATGAATAGGTGTTTTGGCCGGCCTGCAGTTTGTCGTCAGTTGAGCCATCAATCCTTTTTTCGTTATTACGACCAGGCATTTGGCGTCAATTGATTCGGCGAGTTCAACTGCCGAAGCCGCTATATGCTGTTTGAGATCTTGCTTAACAAGAAGCTTGCCCATCTGCAGACTCCTGAGGCTCTCTGCCCTTAAGGCTATTTTGTCGAGATGCTCTATTGACCTTATGGGGTGTTTCCCGATTGTCGTCTCCCCCGAGAGCATAAGTGCGTCCACATCTTCATAGACCGCGTTTGAGACGTCCGTTACTTCAGCCCGGGTAGGAATCGGGTTATCGATCATTGATTCGAGAAGGTGGGTGGCTACTATGACTCTTTTGCCTTTCTCTTGGCATTTGCCGACTATCACTCTCTGCACGTCCGGCAATTCCTCGATGCTTATTTCAATGCCCAGATCTCCCCTGGCGACCATTACCGCGTCTGATGCCTCGACGATTTCCTCTACATTGCGCACCCCTTCCTGATCTTCGATTTTGGAGATGATTTTTATTCCCTCCCCGTCGGGTCCTAGCAGTTTTTTGAGATCCAAAACGTCTTGCGCTTCCCTCACAAAGGAAAGGGCTATGTAATCGACTTCGTTTTTGACTCCGAATTCTATGTCCGCCTTGTCCTTATCCGTTATTGAAGGAAGATTGACTTTTACCCCGGGCAGATTGACGTGGCGTTTGCTCTTCATGGTTCCGCCGTCGATTACCTTGCATTTCATAGTTCCGTGGTCCTTCTTGAGCACTTCCAGATTTATGAGACCGTTGTCCACGGTTATCTTCTCCCCTATCTGAACTTCGTTGATAATGTCCTCATAGTTAATATGAATTGAGGATTCTTCGACGTCACCGGGTCTTACGGACACTGTAATTACGTCTCCCTCGCTTATATGCAGATCACTTTGCAGAACTCCGGTTCTGATCTCGGGTCCCTGCGTGTCAAGTATCAGGGCGATTGAATCTTCGACTTCACTGTTGATGGATTTCACCGTGTTGATTACTTCAAGGTGGCTTTCGTGAGTGCCGTGCGACATATTAAGACGTACGGCGTTCATGCCCGCCTCGTACATTTTCGTCAGCATCTCGTACGAGCTTGTGGAAGGGCCGGCGGTACAGATTATCTTGGTTTTTCTAGAAGGTCTCATAAGCGGGAAAATATGTCGATAAATTCAGAAAATGCAAAATTCTCTTAACCCTAAACTTAATATGCTGAGATAAACCGACAAGTCTTTTTTGACAGTCCCCCCGTTTTATGATAGTAAACTGCTTTCTAATCTGACGAAACCCCCGAATTTCCCAAGACGAGACAATGGAATACGTTGAGCATTTATCAGTAGAAAAATTCATTCTTTATCTTCTGATAATCCTTGTTTTTGCCAAGGCCTTCGGCCGGCTGGCTGAAAGAATCGGACAGCCTTCGGTTCTGGGGGAGCTCCTTGCCGGGGTTGTTTTGAGCGCGGGTGTTCTGGCGCTTATTCCCTCTACGGAAGGCATGGTCGGATATGATGTTTTTCACCTTCTTGCGGAAATAGGGGTCGTTCTTCTTCTTTTCGAAATAGGCCTTGAGACCAGGCTAGCGGACCTGATAAAAGTGGGTCCCGTCTCTGCGCTTGTCGCCATAGTTGGTGTGGTGCTTCCGTTTGTGCTTGGATATTTTTCCATAATTTACTTCCAGAAGTTTGCCATACTCAGCCTTGAAGCCAACATGGTCGGGCTAGTGGCCATAGTGACGGGGGCAACTCTTACTGCCACGAGCGTCGGGATCACGGCCAGGGTCCTTGCGGACCTTGACCAGCTCCAGACAAAAGAAGCCAGGATAGTCCTTACAGCTGCCATAATAGATGATGTGCTCGGGCTCATAATTCTCGGGGTCGTAAGCGGTCTAGTGAGTTCTCTTCAATCAGGCGGTGCGGGGGCGGAAGGCATTACCTTGGGTTCGGTGGCCTTTATAACCGCGAAGGCCTTCGGTTTTCTTGCCGTTTCCATAGTCGTCGGCAGGATTGTCGCTCCCAGAATTTTCGGGTTTTTCGCCCGTATCGATAGAAACAACCTCGTCTGGATCATGGCAATAGCCTTCTGCTTTGTCTACGCCTACTGCTCAAATCTTTTTTCTCTGGCCCCCATAGTCGGTGCGTTTGCGGCCGGTCTGGTTCTCCGTGAAACCGACCAGTTCAAAACGATAGAGGAGGGTGTGAAGCCCGTTTCGCACTTTTTTGCACCGATATTCTTCGTGATGGTGGGCGCCGCCGTTGATGTTTCTGTGTTTAACCCCTTTGTATCTGAAAATATTATGGTAATATCAATCGCTTTAATTCTTTTCGCGGTCGCGGTTATAGGCAAGTACGTGAGCGGCTATGTGGTCTATGAAAAAGGTGTAAGAAAAAGTATAATCGGCGTCGGAATGATCCCAAGAGGTGAGGTTGGGCTTATTTTCGCTAAAATCGGTCTTGTGTACGGCGTTTTCAAAACTGATCTTTTCTCCGCCGTCACGGCTATGGTCATACTGACAACTTTCATAGTGCCGCCGCTTCTAAAGTGGATGTTTGAGAAAGAAAGCAAGGAACACGAGCTGAACGAAAGTGTGGTTTAGCAAATAACCTTGAAGATGTGTTAATCATGAGATTCTGCAGTCTTAAGACATTGTTATATGCTGTGATTTTCACTTTGGCGGTTGTTCCCCCGGCAAGCGCCGCGGAGAACCTGTTAAGCGTCGATCAAACGCTGGTAATTCAGCTTGTTATCTTTCTGATAGCGCTCTTTCTCCTTAACAGGCTCGTGTTCCGCCCTCTTCTGGGGGTTTGGGACAGGAGGGAGGAGCTCACCGCGGGCACGCTCAGGGAAGCCGAAGAGATGACTCGGAAGGCCGAGAGCGCCATTTCCGAGTACAACGAGAAACTTGCCGAGGCAAGGGCCCAGGCGACCGAAACCAGAAACGAACTCCGTCAGCAGGGGCAGGCCGAATCTTCGAAGATGCTTCTTGAGGCAAGAGAGGCCGCTCAGGCGGAACTTGAGGGGGCGAGAGGGACTCTTGAGAGCGAGGTAGCGAAGATAAGAGCAGACCTGCAAGGCGAGATAGAGTCACTTGCCGGGGAAATAAGCCAGCGCGTCTTGAGGAAGGGGGTATAGCTTTGAGGGCGGATTCGGATTTTAATTTTTCGGGGGAACCACGAATTGGATAGCCATTTTAATTGGGCGTTTGTAATAAAGCACGCCGTTAACCTGGGTCTGCTGATGGGTCTTCTTATATACCTCATCAGGAAGCCCTTTCTTTCCTTCCTGAAAAACAGAAAAGAAAGACTCCGCTCGGAAGTGGACCGCGCTGCCGCTGCGGCCGAGCAGGCGAAAGCGACGCTTGAAGAATACTCGGCGAAGCTTGATGCGGTGGCCTCCGAGGTAGCGGCTCTTCAGGAGAATATAAAAAAGCAGGGTGAGACCGAGAGGGATGAGCTTGTCTCCGCGGCCGAGAAAAGCTGCGAGATGATAAAAAAAGAGGTCGAGGATACTATTCGGCTCGAGACCACAAAGGCGGTTTCCGAGATACAGTCCGAAGTGGTCGACTCGGCTCTTGTGCTTGCCGAGAAGATGATAAGGGAGAAGGTGGACGCAGATTTTACGACCGATTCGGTTGACGATTTTGTAAAAATGATCGAGGAAGGAAAATGGCAACAGTTGCGACACTGAGAGATCTTGTCTCGGCACTTGTGGATTCCGCTGCGGATGAGCGCGAGCTTTCGGGGGTAAGAACCGACATGGAGAATTTCTTCGAACGGTTCTGCGGTTCGGGGGAACTAAGGGACGTTCTCTTGAGCACGGTGTTTTCGATGGAGGAGAAAAAGGCGGTTGTGGGGGATTTTCTCGAGGCGGCGTCTTTTCTTGATATTACGAGAAGATTTATTCTGCTCGTTTTGGAGATGGAGAAGGTTCCGGCTCTTCTTGGTTCAAGGGAAGCCGTGCTCGCAAGACTTGACGAAGCGGTAGGAAAGGTGACGGCCGAGGTTACCTCAGCTAGGGATCTTAGCCCGGGCGATGTCGACAGACTCAGCGCTGCACTCCGCGTGGCGACCGGAAAAACGGTTGAAGTATCGCTTAAGGTCGATCCTTCCATGATAGGCGGAATAAAGGCGCAGGTGGGAGACAAGGTTTACGATAACAGCGTTAGGACGCAACTTGAGAGAATAAGAGGAGTTCTCTCCCCGTCCTGATTCCAATAATTCCAAAGGAGCTAGAAATGCAGGAACTAAGAGCAGAAAGTATAGGCGAGATTCTGAGAAACAGGATAAAGGGCTATGAACGAAAGGTTGATACCGAAGAAGTCGGCACGGTTATTTCCGTCGGCGACGGTATTGCCAGGGTTTACGGTCTTGACCAGGCGGTAGCGGGAGAGCTCGTCGAGTTTGACGGCGGAATCACCGGACTTGTCCTAAACCTTGAAGAGGATAATGTCGGAGTCGCTCTTTTCGGAGAAGACTCTCACCTCAGCGAAGGGGGGACGGTAAAGCGCACAGGCCGCATCGCCGAGGTGCCGGTCGGAGACGCTCTTGGCGGAAGGGTAGTTGACGCTCTCGGAAGACCGATTGACGGTCTCGGAGAAATAGCTACCACGGAAACAAGGCAGATCGAGGTGAAAGCCCCTGGAGTTATTTACCGCCAGTCGGTAAACGAACCCCTTCAGACTGGACTTAAGGCCGTCGATTCCATGATACCGATAGGAAGGGGACAGAGAGAGCTTATACTGGGGGACCGTCAGGTCGGAAAGACCGCTATTGCAATTGACACGATAATAAACCAGAGGGAAGAGGATGTTCACTGCATATACGTGGCCATAGGGCAGAAACAGTCGACAGTAGCGCAGGTAGTCGACAAGCTCAAGGAACACGATGCCATGAAGTACACGACCATAGTTTCCGCCACGGCCAGCACCCCGGCTCCTTTTCAGTTCCTTGCTCCCTTCTCTGGCTGTGCACTGGGAGAGTATTTCAGAGACACCGGCCGCCATGCGCTCATAATATACGATGATTTGACGAAGCACGCGTGGTCATATCGTCAGCTCTCGCTTCTTCTAAAGAGACCGCCGGGACGAGAGGCTTACCCGGGAGACGTTTTCTATCTTCACTCAAGACTTCTTGAGCGCGCTGCCAAAATGAGAGACGAGGACGGTGGGGGTTCGCTTACGGCCCTTCCAATAATTGAAACGCAGGCGGGTGACGTGTCCGCTTACATTCCCACGAACGTGATTTCTATTACCGACGGGCAGATATACCTTGAGAGTGATCTTTTCTACTCGGGTGTGCGCCCCGCGATTAACGTCGGTCTTTCGGTTTCAAGGGTAGGGGGAAGCGCTCAGATAAAGGCGATGAAGAATGTTGCCGGAACCCTGAGGCTCGAGCTTGCCCAGTACAGGGAAGTCGAGGCGTTCGCGCAGTTCGCTTCCGACCTTGACAAGGTAACCCAGAACCAGCTTGCCCGGGGAAGCAGGCTTGTTGAAGCCCTCAAACAGGATCAGTACGAACCCCAGGGGGTTGAAAAGCAGATCCTGATTATATTCGCTGTTACAAACGGCTATGTTGACGACTATCCGACCTCCGCGGTGAGAAAATACGAAAGGGAGCTGTTTTCTTTCCTTGAGTCTAAGTACCCTGAGTATCTCGCGGAAATAAAGGAGAAAAAAGTTGTTTCGGATGAGCTTGAGGGAAAGCTTGAGGCTGCGCTTGACGAACTTAAAAACCAACTGGGCGAGCTTGCCTGACATACTAGCGGAAAAGGACAATGCCGAGTCTTAAACAGATAACGACAAAGATAAAAAGCGTGAGAAGTACGCGGCGGATAATGGGCGCTATGAAGCTCATAGCCGCTGTGCGCCTGCAGAAGGCCCAAGCGGCGCTTATGGCATACAGGCCTTATTCGGATGCGTACCGCGATGTAGTCCTAAACGTGGCGGCGCTTTCGGAATCAGAGGATCATCCCCTTCTTCGGGTCCCTGAGGAAAAAACTAGCCTGCACGTTTTGTTTTTCACTTCCGACAGGGGGCTTTGCGGAAGCTTCAACAGTGCTTTGATAAGAAACATGCAGCGCTACATCGAGGAACAGGGGGAGATTTTCGGGAACATAAAACTGAGTTTCGTCGGAAGGCGGGGACGGGATTATTTCTCGAAAAACGGGCTTGCCCCGGGCAAGTACTACACAGGAGTGAACGAAAAGAATTCCCGGAAATTCTCCGAGGAACTGGCAGAGGCGCTGACAGAGGAGTTCAGGGCGGGGGAGAGTGACGAAATAGTGCTTGCATACAACCATTTTGTTTCCGCCATTTCGCAGAGGATGACGTTTGAGAGACTTCTTCCGCTTTCGGCTGAGGAGAGCGACGACGGTGCTGCGGAGAGTTCTTCTGATTACATATTCGAGCCCGAGAAAGAACGGATAATAGGTTCGATTCTTCCGAAGTACGTTCAGGTGAGGATTGAGCGTGCGATGAACGAGTCGCTCACTAGCGAGCACGCGGCGCGGATGACGGCGATGGAGAACGCGACCAGCAACGCGGACGAGGTGATAGCGAAACTTACCCTGCTCTTTAACAAAACCAGGCAGGCGATCATTACAACGGAGCTTATGGATATCGTTAACGGTACGGAAGCTCAGAAAGGAGGCAACGAGTAAAAATGAGTATTGAAGCAGCGTTTACGGCAGGCGGTATCGGCGGCGATGCGGCAGGTGGTGCGGACGATGGGATGGGGAGAATAATTCAGGTAATGGGCCCCGTTGTGGACGTCGAATTCTCGGAGGGGGCTCTTCCCACCGTGTTCACGGCTCTTAAGGTGACGAATCCGGCGCTCGGCGAAACCGAGTGGAATCTGGTGCTTGAGGTTGCCCAGCAGCTCGGCGGAGGACGCGTAAGATGCATCGCCATGGATTCGACCGAGGGACTGAAAAGAGGGCAGGACGCACTTAACACCGGCGACGGTATAACGATTCCCGTCGGCAAGGAAGCTCTCGGGAGATTGCTTAACGTGGTCGGAGAACCAATAGACGAAGCCGGTCCCGTAGAGACGGAGGAGCGCTGGCCCATTCACCGTCCCGCGCCGGAGTTCGTCGAGCAGAGCACCAAGATGGAGCTCTTCGAGACGGGCATCAAGGTTATTGATCTTCTCGCTCCCTTTCTTAAGGGCGGGAAAATCGGTCTTTTCGGCGGAGCCGGTGTAGGCAAGACAGTTTTGCTCATGGAGCTCATCCATAACATAGCCAAGGAATACGGCGGCTACTCGGTTTTCGGCGGAGTGGGAGAAAGAACCAGAGAAGGGAACGACCTTTACTGGGAGATGAAGGAATCGGGGGTTCTCGGAAACACCGGGCTCATATTCGGACAGATGAACGAGCCTCCGGGAGCAAGAGCTAGGGTTGCCCTTACGGCGCTTACTCTTGCCGAGTATTTCCGCGACACCCAGGGCCAGGACGTGCTTCTCTTTATCGACAACATCTTCCGTTTCACCCAGGCAGGTTCTGAGGTATCGGCTCTTTTGGGAAGAACGCCTTCTGCCGTTGGTTACCAGCCGACTCTCTCAACCGACCTCGGGGAACTTCAGGAGAGAATTACTTCTACGGTTAAAGGTTCAATCACCTCGGTGCAGGCGATTTATGTTCCGGCGGACGACCTTACAGACCCTGCCCCAGCTACCACCTTTGCGCACCTTGACGGTACGATCGTTCTCTCAAGGCAGCTTACCGAGCTTGGAATATATCCGGCCGTGGATCCCCTTGACTCGACTTCGAACATTCTTGATCCGAGAATAGTAGGGGATGAGCATTACAGGATTGCAAGGGATGTTCAGGAGGTTCTGCAGCGCTACAAGCAGCTTCAGGAGATAATCGCGATTCTCGGCATGGACGAACTCTCAGAAGACGACAAGCTCACGGTTGCCCGGGCGAGGAAAGTTCAGAGATACCTATCGCAGCCTTTCCACGTGGCCGAGCAGTTCACGGGTACTCCGGGTAAATACGTGCCTATTAAACAGACCATAGAGGCTTTCGGCGAAATCATCTCGGGCAACATGGATGATATCCCCGAACAGGCCTTCTACATGGTGGGCAATCTTGACGAAGTGCGCGAGAAGGCCGCGGCGATGGCTTCCTGACGGAGATAAGTACATTGGCTGAAAAACTGCGACTCAAGATAATAACTCCCGAAAAACTCGTGTTTGACGGCGAGGTCGAGGAACTCGTGGCTCCCGGCCAGATGGGAGAATTCGGCGTTTTGCCGGGTCACGTTCCTTTTCTTTCCGTGCTTTTTCCTGGAAGGCTCCGGTTTAAAACTGAGGAGTCGGGAGAAAATACGCTTATAATCCATGGCGGTCTTGCTGATGTGAAGGACGACACCATCAGCATTCTTACCGACCAGTCAGAGAATCCCGAAGAAGTTGACGTCTCGGCCGCTAAAAAAGACGCTGAGACTTTCCAGAGGGAACTTGACGAACTTCAGGACGCGGAACCTTCGCAGAGAGAGGAGCTTGATAGAAAGCTCAGGATAGCACGGGCTCGGGCAGGAGAGTAATTCTTTTTCAGAACTTGTCTGAATTCAGAGCTAGAAGCCTAGCTGCATTTTGAGAATCCGCAACCTCTGCAGGTAACACAGCCGGATTCAAACGCCAGGGCTCTGCTTCCGCAATCCGGGCATTGCTCAAGCATAAGATCCGTTGAAATCTTCTGGCTGCCGCCATTTGCATCCACCGCCACCTCGGCTTCGCCACCAGTTTTTTCCTTAGTGACGAAATGGCTTCTCAGCACCTTCGCTATGGCGTCGGGGACGGACATTATGACCCGTCCGCCTGAAAAAACTGGTGAGGAACCTCCAATGGCCTCCAGCTGTTCCACGACATCTCTGACATCGACCCCGGACCTCAGAGACAGAGATATCAGCCTTCCAGTTGCCTCGGCATCGGCCATTGTAGTAAATCCGGATTTTCCAATCTGGACGAAAACTTCAAACGGCTTGCCTTCGTGACTGTTGACAGTCACGTAGAGATTCCCGTACCCAGTTTTTATCGCCTCGGTAAAACCTTCCAGAACTTGGGGTCTCGTGACAGGTTTTACCGCTTCTTTTTGAGGGGGATGAGGGGATGGTGTGAGGTTGGAGTGGGTGGTTGACATCCCTTCATCCCGGGGTGGAGAGCTTGTTTTTTCTTTTGCTTGATCTTCTGTGATCAGTATTCCTTCCCTGGAACCTTCCCTGTAGACGGTTATACCCTTGCAGCCGAGTTTCCAAGAGAGGAAATATATTTTTTCGACTTCCTCAAGGCTTATGTCCTTGGGGAGATTTACGGTACTTGATATGCACGAATCTATGTGCTTTTGAATAGCTGCCTGCATGCGAACCCGAAGCTCCGGCTTTATCTCGTGAGAGGTGACGAACGTGTCCGGAAGATCCGCCTCGTCGTCCAGCCCGAATTTCTCCATGTACTCAGAAACAAGTGGGTGGTAGACCTTGAATTCTCCTTCCGACAGGGATTCCGAGCGCCGGAGGTAAGACAGGGCGAACATGGGCTCGACGCCGCTTGTGGTCCCCGCAAGAACCGAACCGCTTCCGACGGGTGGAACCGTAAGTATGCACGCATTTCGAAGGCCCTGCTTTTTTATCTTGCTCATTACGTTATCGCGCATGGTTTCTACGAACGGATTCGCTATGTGCGTTTTGAGGTCGAATACCGGGAAGGCTCCTTTTTCCTTGGCAAGGTCGGAACTGGCTTCATAAACGATGTTCTTTATATGCTCGAAAAGCTCGTCAGTGAATTTTACACCTTCGTCCGTGTCGTATTTTATGTTGAGCTTGGCAAGCATGTCCCCTAGGCCGGTGAACCCGACCCCTATTCTCCTAGACCTTAAAGACGCTTTTGTCTGGAAACTTAGGGGATGCTTTTCGATGTTGTAATCCAGTATGTCGTCAAGGAACCTGACACTGTATTGAAAGGCTTTCTCGAGTTTCTCCCATTCTATTGAGGCATCCTCCTCGAAAGCGTTTTTGACGAACATGGAGAGATTCACGTTTCCGAGACAGCAGTTCCCGTAGTCCTCTAGCGCCTGTTCGCTGCAGGGGTTCACGCCGTTTACTTCCATGTTTGCGTATTCGGTAGGGGAGTACCTTTTGACCGTGTCCCAGAAGATAAGCCCTGGCTCGGCCGAAGACCATGCAGATTTAACCAGCCTGTCCCATATCTGGCGGGCCCGTACAGTTTTTTTCATTTCGGTTTTCTCGTTTGAGAAACTGAGTTCGTAATCCGTGTCTTTTTCAACGGCTTCCATGAACTTGTCATCCACTTTTACCGAGATGTTGGCGAACTGGACCTTTGATCTTGCCTCGTCGTTTTTTATGTCGAGGAAATCCATTATATCGGGGTGATTGACCTTCATGGTTATCATGAGGGCTCCTCTTCTTCCCGCCTGCCCTATGGTTCCGGTTGTGGTCGACAGGAGGTCCATGAACGATACGGCCCCAGTCGAGTATATGGCTGAATTGTTCACCGGGGCGCCTTTCGGCCTAAGAACCGATATGTCGGTTCCGACTCCTCCGCCGAAAGAATAGGTCCTGGCTGCCTCCTTGCACCATTCGAATATTCCCTCTATGGAGTCTTCCTTTATGGGCATGAAATAGCAGTTAAGGAGCGTAGCCCTTCTCTTCTGACCAGCGCCGAAGAGAATCCTTCCGCCGGGGATGAACTTGAAATCGGAAAGCAGCCAGTAGAAATTTTCCTCCCATTGCTTTCTTAGTTCCTTTTTTTGTTCGGGGGATGCTATTTCCCTTGCCACCCTCCGCCACATCTGCTCTGGAGTCTTTTCTACTATCTCTCCTTTTATGTTGCGAAGGGCGTATTTTTCGTAGAAAACCCGGGCCCTGAGCTTATCTCCGCCGAAGGCGTCGATGGTTTCTGCGGGAATATCTATAGTATCGCTTGGAGGTTTTACATGTTCCGGAGAAGGTTCTTGAGTCTTAGCTTCTTGTTCATTAACGGCTGTAGTTTCATGATCAGATGTTCCATTCGCGGCGATTTCAGGGGGGTTCTTATCTCCGGGCACATTCTCCTCCTTTGCAGTTCCGTATAAACATTACCTTCCAGTTTACGTACAAGATGTATTGCTTATCTTGTGCGTGAAGTTTATTTAAACACAATATATTGGGTATTGTCAAGAAACTATTTTATTTTTGTTAAGATAAAATTAAAGAGGCCCATATAAAGAGAGACTATCAGGTTCTAAAATTTCAGTGAGATCAGATGATTAGCTTCGGATCATGAAAGTTTCTTTGTAACTCCGGGGCGGTTAAAAACCCCCTCATAATTGCAGAGTGAAAGATTCTGGGTCGGGGAGTGGGGCTTCCATGAGGATTTTGGCTGCCTGTGTTATACTCCCAAAGTATGAAAAAGGGAGCTTCGACAGCAGACGGATTCGAGGAAATCTCCGAAGTGCTGAGTTTCTGGTTCGGCGACCTGCGCGAGGGTGAACTGCCGGAGAAGGAAAAGCAGATGACTTGGTGGATGAAGTCAGAGGAGTTTGACGATCTTGTAAGGCGGAGATTTGAGAAATATGTTCTGCTCGCCGAAAAAGGGGAACTTTCCCACTGGCTCGAGACGCCCTTGGGCACCGTGGCGTTTATAGTAGTCGTCGATCAGTTTCCGAGGAACATCTACCGCGATACCCCGGGAGCGTTCTCTAGGGACGCCTTGGCTCTTAGCGCATGCCTTGGGGGTATTGAAAAGGGGTTTGACCAAGGCCTTCATCCAATACGCAGGACTTTTTTCTACCTCCCGCTTATGCACTCGGAGAGCCCGGAAATTCAGAGCCTGAGTGTTGAGAAATACTCCGCTCTTGAAAAAGAATACGCCCCGCATCCGGAAATCAGGGAAACTCTAGCCTGTTCTACAGATTTCGCGGGGCGGCACTCTGACATAATAAAAAGATTCGGAAGGTATCCCCACAGGAACGCGGCTTTGGGAAGAGAATCCACTCCGGAAGAAACCGAGTTTCTAAAAGAGCCGGGAAGTTCCTTCTGATTCTTTCCTCTGGCTTTCTTTGTTGTTTAAGGTTAATCAAGCGGGTATCTATATGATGGCCGTACACGGGGACGGGCGTGTTTTTGTATCAGAGAGGGCATTAAATTGAACATCGAGGAAATATTTAGCGAGACTTACCTGGGCAATTCCGCCGAGTCGTGGCTCTGGGCTCTCGGAGCGGCGGTCGTCTTAGCCTTAGCCTTTAACTTTATTCTGAAAAGGTTCGTGAGGTCGTTTGCCAGTCTTGCCGAGAAGACCGAAACCGATCTTGACGATCTGGTTTCGGCACTCTTAGGGAAAACCAGCATAGTGCTGATCATAATTTTCTCGGTCTATGTGGCGACCTTCTTCCTTGACCTCACCCAGCAGGTAAAGGAATTCCGAAAAAGTGTGGTAATTATCTGCCTTCTCGTTCAGGTCGGTTTATGGGGAGGGGGTTTCATCGACTATTACGTCTCGAAGAAGCTCTCAAAAATCGGAACTGGCGCCGGTGCTTCCATAACGCACATAAGGAGCTTGGGGTTTTTCGCGAAATCGGTTCTCTGGGTAATTCTCGTAATTCTAACAATTGACAACCTGGGTTTTGACCCGACCACGATAATCGCGGGGCTCGGTGTGGGGGGCATAGCCGTGGCGCTTGCGCTCCAGAACGTTCTGGGCGATCTAATAGCCTCGCTTTCCATTATTTTCGACAAGCCCTTTGAGGTCGGGGATTTTATAGTAATAGACGGTATGAGCGGGGACGTGGAGCACATAGGGCTTAAGACCACGCGCCTGCGGAGCCTTTCGGGCGAACAGCTTGTTTTGTCGAATAACGACCTGCTGCAAAGCCGCATAAAAAACTACAAGAGGATGAACACCCGCAGGATTCTTTTTTCCCTCGGCGTTGTCTACGAGACGCCATACGATGAGCTCGTGAAAGTACCCGGGTTGATAAAGGAGATAATAGACGGGGAACCGAAGGCGAGATTCGGCCGGGCGCATTTCAGCAGTTACGGCGATTTTGCCCTTAACTACGATATAGTTTACTTTGTTCTTACTCCTTCGTTTGATGATTACATGGATATACAGCAGAACGTTAACCTGAAGATATTCAAAAGGTTTTCAGAAGAGGGAATAGAGTTCGCTTATCCTACCCGGAAGGTTTTTCTTGATTCGACGGACACTGCGTTGACCGGCGCGGGAACTGGAGACTGAATTGGCTAAAAAAGCATGGGGAGGCCGCTTCGCTTCCCGTACACACAGCATCGCCGAGGAGTTCTCGGAATCGGTAAGTTTTGACAGGCGTCTTTACAAAGAAGACATAAGGGGAAGTATCGCTCATGTGAAAATGCTTCGCGAAACCGGGATTATTTCCCGCAAGGATGCGTCCCGGATAACCAAAGGTCTTCGAGAGATCGAAAAGGAAATAGACCGCGGGGAATTTCCTTTCAGTGAGAACTACGAGGATATTCATCTCAATATAGAAAAAAGGCTTATCGAGAAAACAGGTTCTTCGGGTGCCAAGGTGCACACGGCCAGGAGCAGAAACGACCAAGTTCTAACCGACACGAGGCTTTATCTTAAGACGGAAACGGAAGAGGTAATTTCACTTGTGTGCGCTCTGGCGGAACAGTTCGTTGAGCTTTCCGCAAAGAATCTCGGAGTAATTTTTCCTCTCTACACACACATGCAGCGCGCCCAGCCCGTGCTTCTATCCCACCATCTTCTGGCCTACTACGAGATGCTGAAGCGCGATCGTGAGAGGTTTATTAACTGCCTTTCGAGGGTGGACGTAAGCCCGCTTGGAAGTTGCGCTGGGGCGGGAACTTCGTTTCCGATAGACAGGGAGATGACGGCCGGAGACTTGGGTTTTAAGTCGGTTTCCAAAAACAGCATTGATGCGGTGAGCGACCGTGATTTCTGCGCAGAGTTCGTATTCTGCTGCTCGGTTCTGATGATGCACCTCAGCAGGCTCTCCGAGGAACTTGTTTTGTGGAGCGCAAAAGAGTTTGACTTCGTTGACCTTGGGGACGGGTTCACTACGGGGTCGAGCATAATGCCCCAGAAAAAAAATCCCGACATGTCGGAACTCACCCGGGGAAAAACTGCCAGGGTCTACGGGAACCTGAATGCACTTCTGACTCTGATGAAAGGACTCCCTCTTTCCTACAACAGGGATATGCAGGAGGATAAAGAGCCTCTTTTCGATACGGTTGACACGGTAAAGCTCTGCCTTCGGGTTAATATCGAAATACTCAAGACGCTTGAATTTAAGGAAGAGAATATGAAAAAAGCTCTTGAGGGGGGCTTTGTTACCGCGACCGACGTGGCGGACTATCTGGCCCGCAAAGGCGTTCCGTTCCGCTCGGCCCACGAAACCGTAGGAAAGATAGTTTCTTACGCAGAGCGGGATGGAAAAGAGCTTTCCGATCTCAAGCTTTCCGAATTTCGCAGGTTTTCTAAGAAAATCGGCGAGGACATTTTCGAGGTGATAACGTTTTCGGGTTCCGCTGAGAGCAGGAATTCATTCGGGGGCACTTCAACCGCGAACGTCAGAAAAGAGATAGCAGCAGCCAGAAGGTTCCTTAAGAGATGCATGTAGCCGATTCTTCCGAAAGGGGTTAAGAGTGATTCCTGTTCCGTTTCCGATGCGCCATGGGTTTTGAACTTAAGGGACTTTACGTAATTACCGATGAGGGGCTTATTCCGCGCGACTCTTTTCTTGAAACAGTAGAGAAATCTTTGTCTGGAGGAGCTAACATCGTCCAATTAAGGGACAAGACCTCCCTGCGTTCGGACGTCGTTGCTTTGGGCAAGGAGCTTCTCGGTCTTACGAAAAGGTACGGAGTGCCACTTATAATAAACGACTTCCCGGAACTCATGATGGAAATAGGAGCCGACGGAGTGCACTTGGGCGAGGACGACCCGAACATAATACCTACGAGAAAGAAGCTCGGTAACGACGCCATCATAGGTGTTTCCTGCTACTATTCTCTTCCAAGGGGCATACACGCCGAGAGAATGGGAGCGGACTACGTTGTTTTCGGCACGCCTTGGTCTACTCCGACAAAGCCCGGCAGGACCCCCACCCCTTTTGAAACCCTGGTTGAAGCGAAAACTGCTATCACAGGGATCCCGATATTTGCCATAGGGGGAATATTCCCCCATAATGCGACGCAGGTTCTTGCTACAGGAGTGGACGGCGTAGCGGTCATAACTAGCGTTTTCGGGTCAGACGACCCGGAGAAGGCTTCAAGGGCTTTCTGCTCCGTCCTTGACCGTCCGGCTGTCTGACCTGTACGGGGGACTTGCGGACAAGCATCGAAAAAACAGAAGTAAACTAGTCGAAATAAAAAAGGGGAAGCGGCCTCTTGGGCTCTTCTCTCTTTCCCCGATGTGGACTGCACGAAATACTGTTAACGGTTGGTACAGCTATTCAGGTTTTGAGCATATGACGAGATGGTTTGAAGCTTTTTTCTCATCCACCAGTTTCAGATACGTATCAAAATACTCAATGTGATACCGGGTATTTTCCTCTCCCTGCTCCTCGGCAATCACTTTCGAGTGTTTTTTGTAGGCGTCTCCCCATCTCTTGACCTGAACCCGGAAATCCGCCACGTATTCCGTTATTTCCTCAATGCGGAACCCGGCTGATTCAAGCATTTCCCTGTAACTTTCAAGCGAGTCGTAATATTGCGGGATAAGATAGCCCCTTGCCATCTTCTGTTTCGTTTCCTCGTCACCGGATATCTCGAATGTGCCGCTTAAAAACGCCCAGATGCCAGAGGGCTTAAGAACCCTGAGAACTTCTTTGAAAAGCCCAGTCTTATCTTCGAACACGTTCATCACGTTGAGGCTTATGGCGAGGTCAAAAGTGTTTTCCGTAAACGGCATTTTCATCGCGTCGCCCAGATAAAATTCTGCTTTATCCTCAAGCCCTGAGTTTTTCGCTAGTTTTCTAGATACGTTGACCCCCACTTCGTTAATTTCCATCCCGGATACCCTGCATCCGGTCCTGTCGGCTATGTATACCGCGGGACCTCCCGCTCCGCTTCCAACGTCAAGCACATGGGTTGTTTTTCCTATGCTGAGCCTCGGGATCAGTTGATCGAGATAGCGTGGGGTAGTGAACGACTGCTGTCCTATGTCGTCTTCTTTTCCCCATATGGATTCTCTTATAAGCCTGTTTGCGGGACTGTCGAGCTGGTGAAGCTCAGAATAATCTACCCCTATACGTTTTTCGCTCATCTGCCGTGTGTTTCCTCCGCTTGGATTTTTAAGGAATTTCCGTAATTGAATCTACAATTTAATTGCCTAAACGCAAGGCTCTAGGCGGTTGCGGAAAGGAATTTTAAAAGTTAGTCGACTAGGAGATAAAAAAACGGGGACATATCTGAAGAAAACTCCAAACATGTCCCCGAGAATATTAATCACGACAAAGTCGCCGTCATGATTCTGACCTTTAGATCTTAAAGTCTATGGCTGACTAGAAGATTGCTACGTCAAAGTCATAGCGGAAACCGAGGCTAAGAGTATTTACGTTCTCGCCTTGGTCCTCGTCAGTCAATACCCATTCGGCAAAGACGTCCAAGGCAGGATGCACCTCTTTAATCAAGGTAAGGTTTCCACCCATCAATTCGTTTCCGTCATCTGGATCAGACATGAAAAATCCCGCAAGCGCCGTAACCCCGTGGGTAAAAGAAAAGGAAGTGGCTACGTCGAGAGTAAAGGGATTGAGCTCATCGCCGTTATCGTAATTGTCCACTATGTACTGGTAGGTAACCGCCATGTAGATATTGTCATTTACGTTCAGGCTGCCGCCTACACCGAAGTAATTTCTCTCACGCTCGTTATCGTCCTGATTCTGACGCAAGTAGGATACGCCGATATAAACCGGACCGGAACTGAGACCCACGCCGACTGAAGCCGCGTCAACGTTGTCAGCATTAGAGGCGGAGTCATCGGAGGCATAGTAGGCATTGTTCCCGACCTCACCGTCTACCTGCATACCCGCGTTTACGTTTAACCCCCCAAAATTGTTCGCGTAGGTTACCAGATTGCTGCTTCGGAAAGGACCCTGCTGGTCATATCCGAAGGGGCTTGCGCGATGATAGAAAATGTCGGTTACTTCAGCAACGATGTTAAAATAGGGATCCCATTGCTTACCGATAGCTAACATACCCAATTCCTCGCTTCGTAAACCCACGTAAGCCTGACGCGCGTCGCCGAAATTGCCGTTTTGCTCAATATCAACATCCCACTCTCCGTGCAACACCGCGCTGAGCGTTTCGGTTATCTGCGTATTGGCTTTGATACCAACCCGTGAAAGCGCGTCGGTGATGTCGGTTGAGCTCCCATCACTGTTTTCATAAGTAACCCTCGGCCAGAACCTGCCGTAAATTGAAACGTCGGTATCCTTGATAAGCGGCGCTTCTTCAACCATGGCTTCCTCGGGTGCTGATTCCTCGGCCATGGCTTCCTCAGGCGCTGCTTCCTCGGCCATGCTCTCCTCGGATACGTCCCCACCTCCGCCGGCAAACGCTGGCAGCGAGATCACAAGTGAAGCGCAAGCCAGCAAACAAACCATTAAACCGTTCTTTATAAAACGATACATAATTCATCCCTCCTTATGGATCTGTGTTCATCTATACTGAAGATTCTACCATATTATTCATTTTTCTGTGGCAAAAGATTTTCTAAATTCGTATACATCCCTTTAGTCTAATGGTTACAGAGGCTTACGCCTAAAACAATCGGTTTATAGGGGGGGAGTTTTTTGATGTAAAAGTTTCTGGATTAGAAAAAGTGCTTGATTTGGCGTTGATGCGCGTCGACGGTTAAGGAGAGGGGTTCGTATTAATCGTCGAATTTAAAAACAGTCCCCTTTCTTTTCACTTTCGTTTTTTCCGAAAGGGCGTGGGAGACGATTGGAAGAGCTATGGTGGCGTCGCAATAGCACTGAACTAGGCCGCCTTCAGGGTTTTCCTTTCCCCAGGAAACCGCCTCTTCGAAAGTGCACCCCGAAAGTCCCCCCCACTGTGGAGAATCGGTCGTAATCTGGATTGCGTATTTATGAGGATAGTAGGTTTCCTGTTCCCCGGTTCCCTTGCGGTTAAGGCCGGCCGCTCTTCCCGGAATCTTCCTGTCTTCGTAAAGAAGGTCGCCCGTGACGGCGAAAAGCTGAATAAAGTCTTTCGGCACTCCGCCGCCTATGTAAACCACTCCCGTGTCAATCACGCTCTCGCCCATTCCCATAAACTCCACGTAGTCCTGTATGGCGTCAATCGTGAGATGATGCCCCTTGCTTTCAGCGATAAGTGCCGCGTCTCCGTAAGGGCTGTCAGCTATGGCGGGGCAGAAGACCGGGACTTCATTTCTCGCGGCGGCGGCCACGATGCTGTTTATGTTTTTCCTGTCGAGCCACTGGCCGCATCTTTTTAGAAATTCTCTTGAGGAATAGGCCCGGGATTTATCGAGGGTCATTATGAATTCAGCCAGAAGTTCGGTCATCTCAAGGTAGTCGGGCTCAGTCCCGTAAACGTCGTAGTAGCGGTTTATCCCCTCGGAAAAAAGCTTCGCGTCGTCTTCATTCGGGGTTCCTTGCCAGTAGGAAAACCCCATTGCCTCAACTATGTCCTCGGAGATGTTCGCGCCTGTGGGGATCAAGACATCTATGTACCTGTTTTCTATGAGCCAGTTTATTATTTTCCACTGCCCGGTCGTGGAAAGGGAACCCGCGTAGCCGAAGAAAATCGTAAGATTCTCGGCTTCCACCATCCTGCAGAAAACGTCCGCGACCCTAGCAAGGTTCTTGCCCTGAAATCCCGTTTCCGCCATTTCTTCAAGCAGCCTAGAGATTGGCTTCTCGGGAGAGACCTCTATAGCTTTTACTTTTTTCCCTAGATAGCCTGAGTCTTCCTTCACGTTTTTTCCCTCTCGCTAAACTCTTATGTCTACAAGTCTTTTCGGCACGTAGACAAAGTTTTTTATTTCCCGCCCCGCTATATATTCCTTTACCCTGCTGTCGGAGAGGGCAATTTCCCTGACTGTATCTTCATCCGCGTCCGCACTTAGGGAAATCTGGTTTCTGACTCTTGAGTTCACCCTTACAGGGATGGTTATTTCCGCGCTCTCAAAAGCGCTCTCGTCCCACTTTATCCACTCCTTATCGACTAGGTTTCCACTTTCTCCTGAGAGTTCCCAGAGCTCCTCCGCGAAATGGGGAGCCATTGGGCAGATAAGTCTCGTGACCGCAAGCAGCGCCGCTCGGGCATCTTCCCTTCCCACGCTTTTCTCCTTCCAAAGCACGCTTAGTTCGTTGAAAAGCTCCATTATTGCCGATATTGCCGTGTTGAATTTGAAGCTCTCTATGTCTTCGGTGACTTTCTTGATTGTCCGATTGGTTGCGGTGACGAGAGTAGCCGGTTTTCCCTCCTCTGGGAGTTCCAGGTCCCTCTTTTCGTTTTCCCGCTCGGCAAAAAACCCGACCGCAAAGCGCCAAACCCTGCCCAGAAACCTGAACATTCCGTTTACTCCCTGCTCGCTCCACTCAAGGTCTTTTTCCACCGGAGCCGCGAAAAGCATGAACATCCTCACGGTGTCGGCCCCGTAACGGACTATCATGTCATCGGGATCCACGGTGTTTCCGAGGGACTTTGACATCTTCGCCCCGTCTTTTACCACCATCCCCTGGGTAAGAAGATTCGCGAAGGGTTCGTCAAGCTCAAAAACGCCGATATCGCGAAGCGCCTTAGTGAAGAATCTTGAGTAAAGCAGGTGAAGTATGGCGTGCTCTATTCCGCCTATGTACTGATTTACCGGAAGCCAGTAAGAAGCTTTTCCGGGCTCGAACATTCCTTCTTTGAAATCAGGGGATGCGTATCTTAGAAAGTACCAGGACGACTCGACAAACGTATCCATCGTGTCGGTTTCCCGCCTAGCAGCTTCCCCGCAGGTAGGGCAATTGGTGGCGATGAAGCTTTCAATCTTGGAGAGAGCCGGAATACGCTCTCCGTCAATGTCTATTTCAAGGGGAAGCTCTACCGGAAGATCCGAATCCGGGACCGGAACCTCTCCGCACTGCCCGCAATACACTATCGGTATCGGCGCTCCCCAGTAGCGCTGTCTCGAGATTCCCCAGTCCCGAAGACGGTAGTTGGTTTTCACGCCGCCCGAAGCGTTTTCTTGGAGAAATTCGGCTATTTTTCCGAAGGCTTCCTGCGAGGTGAATCCCGAGAGCCATTCCGAATTCCCAAGCGTTCCCTTTTCCGTAAATGCTTCTTTTTCGATGTCGGAGACGCTTCCGTCTGCGGGGAAAATCACCTGCTTTATCTGGAGACCGTATTTTTTAGCGAATTCCCAGTCCCTCTGGTCGTGCGCGGGGACGCTCATTACCGCTCCCGTTCCATAGCTCATAAGTACGAAGTTCGCAGTCCATACGGGTATTTTCTCCCCGCTTATGGGGTGGATGGCGTTTATTCCAAGCGGGACGCCGCTTTTCTCCATAGTCTCGATCTCCGCTTCGGAAACGGGGGCCTTGCGGCATTGGGCGATGAAGTCTGCAACCCCGGGGTTTTTCTCCGCCACCTCGCTTACAAGCAGATGCTCGGGGGCCAGAGCTAGGTAGGTTACTCCCATTATCGTGTCCGGGCGCGTGGTGAATATCTTCAGGACGCTTTCTTGCCCGTCCACGCGGAATTCGGCCTCGACTCCCTCGGATTTTCCTATCCAGTTTTTCTGCATGGTTTTGACAGCATCGGGCCACCCTTCCATCTTCTCAAGCTCATTCAGCAGTTCTTCTGAGTAGTCGCTTACCCTGAGGAACCACTGCGGTATCTCCTTTTTTTCGACAAGCGCTCCCGAGCGCCATCCCCTTCCGTCGATTACCTGTTCGTTTGCGAGCACGGTCTGGTCAACCGGGTCCCAGTTCACCACCGAGGTCTTTCTGTACGCTAGTCCCTCGCGATGAAGTCTGGTGAAAAGCCACTGCTCCCATCTGTAATAATCAACGTCGCACGTTGCGATTTCCCTGCTCCAGTCGTAGCTGAACCCAAGGCGCATGAGCTGCTGTTTCATCTGCTCTATGTTGGCCCGAGTCCAGGTCGAGGGATGTATGGCGTTTTGTATGGCCGCGTTTTCAGCGGGCAGCCCGAAGGCATCCCAGCCGATGGGATGGAGAACGTTAAATCCCCTTGCCCTCTTGAATCTGGAGACGACGTCTCCGATCGTATAATTCCTCACGTGTCCCATGTGGATTCTTCCCGATGGGTAGGGAAACATCTCGAGAACGTAGTACTTTTCTCCGGAAGTCTCCTCGGAGACCTTGTAGGTATCTTTTTCCGCCCAGAAATCCTGCCACTTTTTCTCGATTTCCTGCGGTCTGTACTCTCTTTCCATTGCTAGGGGAAAGCGTTTGATGGGTTTAGGTCTTAGGTTTTTGCAAACGCGGTCTTATTCTAATTAAAACCCTTTCCGCTTTCAAACCGTTTCGCCCCCTCCCTGTATTTGTGTTAAACTTTCTCCCCTACAGGCCATGAGTTCCAACGAATTTTACGAGACGGCGCGGGCGCTTGAGAACTATCTTCGTTTCTGCAAGGAAATCGGAATAGGAGAACTGCCGGCGGGGCTTGCGGCAGGAGGGATCGAGATAGCGGACACGGAGAAAAACGGAACCGCTCTTTCGCATGATCGCAGAGAACCACGCGGGTCATCGGCGGTCCAAACGCTTTCCGAGATAAGGGAGGAACTTGGAGACTGCACGAGGTGCCGTCTTTGCGAGACGAGAAAGAGCATAGTGTTCGGCGAGGGCAATCCCAAGGCGAGACTTGTATTTGTCGGCGAGGGTCCCGGAAGAGACGAAGACATTCAGGGCAGGCCCTTTGTCGGAAGGGCGGGGCAGTTGCTTACGAGGATAATCCGGGCTATGAAGCTTGAGAGAAAGGACGTGTATATATGCAACGTCGTGAAGTGCCGTCCTCCGGGCAACAGGAACCCGGAACCCGATGAGGTAGCAAGCTGCGAGCCGTTTCTTAAAAAACAGATAGAAAGCATAAATCCCGAGGTCATAGTTTCCCTCGGAAGCGTTGCTACCGGATTGATGCTCAAGCTTAAGAACTTCAAGATGGGGCAGCTAAGAGGCACTTTTCACCAGTATGGGAACTCAAAGCTTATGATTACGTACCATCCCGCCGCGTTGCTGCGAAACCCCTCTTTTAAAAAGCCCGTCTGGGAGGACATGAAGCTTGTGATGAGGGAACTCGGGATACCTGTTGACGGGTGATTAGCTCAGTGGATTAGAGCACAGGCCTCCGGAGCCTGGGGTCGGGGGTTCGAATCCCCCATCGCCCGCCATGAAAGCCATTACGCATCGACCCGAAAATCCGACTGATATGAAGTCGGTTTTATTAGTTGGGAGCACCCGGGTGTTGAATCAACCGCAACCGAAGAGACCCTCACGTTACTTTCTGAGTACCGTATACATGGTTTTTTCGTCTGACCATTTGATCTTGCCGGGATCCTTATAGGATTTGCGGATATTTTTCCTGAATTCCTCAAGAGATCTTTCAAACTCTTCGCTTTCGTAGAGATAGAAAGTTGAGTAATGCTTGCTCTGCGCCCTCTCTGTGAGTTCCTCAAGGGAGTTCTCGCGCCCTAGGGTAAAAGTTTTCTTTTCAATAAGTTCGAGTCCCCGGGTTTCTTTAATCTCGGACTCAAGTCTTTCGGTTTTGTAAAAATCCGATTCTTTCTGGTTAAAAGACGGAAAATGCTTTCCCCATATGCTTTTCATGCTCTGGCTCCTGGTTCTTGTGTAGATGAAAAGGAACGACCCCTCGCACAGCACCCTCACGCTTTCTCTGAGGAATTTCGGGGTGTTGAAAAAATGTATGGCGTTGAAGCAGAATATCGCGTCAAGAGAATTGTCCGCTATGGGAAGCTCCTGGGCCATGGCAATTTTGGTCGCGTAGTTCCGGATATCGTTATCGTCAAGGTACTGCTCGAGACTCTCAAGCATGAACTCGTTTGTATCGTAGCAGTAAAGAAACAGGTTCTCCTTGCCAAGCTGCTCGAAGAAAAGCCTGGCGTACCGTCCTGCTCCGGCCCCCACGTCGGCGGCCGTTATCTTTCCCTTGTCCCCGATTATTTCCTTTATGTAGAGTACGGGTTCAGAGTCGGTAACCCTCAGGGATCTGTAGATGTCCGCTATCCGCGCGTAGTGACTCTGCGTTTTCTTTATGAATTTTTGGCTTTTCATTTGTTCCTCTCCGGTGTGAGTATGAAATTCCGATTGTCGCTTGACCGATTAAGACTTCATCCGAGGGGGCGGGGACTCAGCATGTTTTTCTGGAAACTCTCCGCGATTTCCCTGAACAGGTAAGCCACCGTATCGGGAAGGTCATCAATCCTGCACCATTTTCTTTCCCTATCCCTCTCGTAATCTCCCGTATCTTCTATGGCCTTAGCGCGGAAAAAAGTGTAAAGAACGTGTCTTTTCCCGCCTTCGATGATCATTATGTCGAGAGGATGCTCTATTTCCACCCTATATCCGCTTTCCTCAAGACATTCCCTCTCCGCCGCCTCGGCGGGAGTTTCGCCGTAATCAACTCCTCCTGCGGGAAAAACCCATGAATTATGAAGCTTTCTTGAACTCACCAGAATGACTTCGATTTCTCCACTGCTGTTTTCCCTGTAGGCGACGACTCCAGCTTTTTGTACGGGTTTACGCATTTAGGTGAGAATGTTAGCCTAAAAATCGAATATGAACAGAAAGAAAATGCTGTTTTTCTCGATCGGGAAAAATTTTTCCGGCGCGTTTTTTAAAACAGGAAATGCTTTTTGTTGTATAGAGCTTATTTCCAGTCAGACTGTATAATTTTTCCATTTCTCCACAACGGAGGTTTAAGTGTCAAACAGGCTTAAAGACGAAAAAAGCCCCTATCTTCTCCAGCATGCGGAGAATCCGGTCGACTGGTATCCGTGGGGGGAGGAGGCGTTTGAGAGGGCCCGGGAGCTTGGAAGGCCGGTGTTTCTTTCCATAGGGTACTCGACCTGCCACTGGTGCCACGTTATGGAACGCGAATCCTTTGAGGATCCCGAGGTGGCGGAATTAATGAACGATGCCTTCGTCTCCATCAAGGTTGACAGGGAAGAGCGCCCGGATATCGACAATATCTACATGACCGTCTGTCACGTGATTTCAAGGAAAAGCTGCGGCTGGCCCCTTAACATAGTCATGACGCCCGAGGGAAAACCCTTTTTTGCCGGAACCTACATACCGAAGGAGAACCGTTACGGGAGGGTCGGAATGAAGGAGCTTGTGCCGGCGATAAAGGAACTCTGGGAAAATAAAAAGGAAGAGGTGCTTGAGTCAGCCCGACAGATAACCGATGCCGTCCGCAATATGGGGGACTCTCTGCGGAGAGTCGGGACTTCACTGCTTAACGAGAAGACCCTTGATCAGGCCTACAGTTATTTTCTTTCGACTTTTGATCCCGATGAAGGCGGCTTCGGCAGAGCACCCAAATTCCCGACTCCCCACAACCTGATGTTTTTGATGAGGTATTACGGGCGCACCGGGAAGGAAGCCTCTTTGAGGATGGTTGAGCAGACGCTTCTTGCCATGGGAAGGGGCGGTATATACGACCACGTGGGCTTCGGTTTTCACAGGTACTCGACTGACTCGCAGTGGCTCGTCCCCCATTTCGAGAAGATGCTTTACGACCAGGCGCTCGCGGCAATTACGTACACAGAAGCCTGGCAGATCACGAAAAACCCGTTTTACGAAAAAAAGGCGAGAGAGATACTTGAATATCTGATTCGCGACATGACCTCTCCCGATGGAGGCATTTACTCGGCCGAGGATGCCGACAGCGAAGGGGAGGAGGGCAAGTTCTATCTCTGGACCGTAGGGGAGATAGAGGAGCTTGTGGGAGCGGATGACGCGGAACTTCTCTGCGAGGTCTATAATCTTTCTCGCGACGGAAATTTCAAGGACGAGGCTACGGGAGAGCAAACAGAGAGAAACATATTTCATCTGAAAGAGCCCCTGGACGACACGGCCGCTCGGCTCGGAGTCCGCGCCGAGGAGCTTGAGCAAAGACTTGAGGGTCTGAGGGAGAAGCTTTTTGCCAGCAGGGAAAAAAGAGTACATCCCTACAAGGACGACAAAGTGCTCACGGACTGGAACGGAATAGCGATAGCCGCGTTTTCAAAAGCGGCGGCGGCTTTCGGCGAAAAGAGATATTCTGACGCGGCGCAGGACTCGATAGAGTTCGTAAGGCAAAACCTTGTCCGTGACGGAAGGCTCCTTCACCGCTACCGCGAGGGCGAAGCGGCCATAATGGCAAGTGTTGATGACTACGCTTTTTTTATATGGGGACTTCTTGAGTACTACGAAAGTGTTTTCGACGAAAAATATCTAGCTCTGGCAATTTCTTTGTGCCGCGATCAGTTCGAACATTTCTGGGACAAGGAGTTTTCGGGTTTTTTCTTCACGGCCGATGACGGCGAAGCCCTGATAACCAGGCAAAAGGAAATTTATGATGGGGCACTCCCGTCCGCAAACTCGGTTTCGACTCTTAACATCCTGAAAATAGCGAGGCTGACCGGTGACCCCGAGCTCGAGGACAAAGCGGCTCGGATGGCCGCGGCTTTTTCCTCTCAAATCTCAAGGCACCCCGCTTCTTTTTCGATGCACATGAACTCTCTTGACTTCATGCTGGGGCCTTCTTTTGAGATAGTTATAGCCGGGGACAGAAATTCCCCCGAGACCCGCCGGTTTCTCAACACCCTTTCAAGCGAGTACCTGCCGAACAAGGTGGTGATATTAAAAGACGAAGCAAACGAAGCGGAAATATCGAGAATCGCTCCCTACGCGGAGAGCCACAAACCCCTTAACGGAAAAACTGCGGCGTATGTGTGCTCAAATTACGAGTGCCGGCTGCCGACGGATGACCCGGCACGGATGCTTGAACTTATGGAAGAGGCCAGAAATTCTGATAAAGCCCCTGAGTAGGGATATTTGCACGGAAAAGCCCAGTACAGAAAGAACAGGACCATTCTCCGCAATTCCAGGTTTTGATTATTGACTGTGGGCAAGACCGTAAAACAGCAATTGGTCGGTCCACAATTCTATTTGTACACCGTTTGTTTCATAGACACCTGGTTCAATATCCTTTATGTCATCGGTCATCGGCAAAACATACAAGGTGTGAATGATCCGGCTGTTGCGGTGGCTCAACTTCAACTGAGCTGCCCGGTAGCCCTGAATGGTGCAATACTTGCCGCCTATGAGGATGAAGTCCTGGATCAGCTCGTCACGGCGCGGCCGGATGGGAAAGTCCAATTTGCTAAGCGCGGCTTGTACAACGGCGTACTGATCTGATTTTGCCACCAGAGCACCGTGCTGCAAGTGGTTGTGTCTGATTTCGGTAACCACCTGATGGGTAAGACTGCTGTCCGTGCTCATGTGCAACCACAACCCAATTCCGATTGTCAGCAATACGACTGCGGCCAGCGGGATAAGATAAGAAACACGGTGGCGGGTTCTGCCTGTCTCATGCATGGAGACCTGTATTGCCGTGATCCTGTGCGAAGCAAGGCGCTTGCTTCGATAGTAGTTCTTGAGTTCTTGCTCCAAGTTCTTCATGATGCTCAGTCAGGTGCGTCTAGGGCAGCCAATTTTTTCCTACTTCTATGTATGAGACTCAGGACGGTTCCCCGCGGTCTACCCGTGAGAGTGGCAATCTCATTAGCGGAGTAACCCTCGACGATATGTAGAAACAGGGCTTCCCGCTCAATGTCCCGCAGCTTGGCGAGCATCTGCTCTATCGCAACCTTCGTTTCTTCTCTAGTGGTCTTTCCTGAAGCCGAGAAGGGTTCGTGTTCGCTGGTGAGCGTGACGAACCGGACGCGTTGACGTCTGCGGTATTGGTCGATGTATAGATTTCGAATAATTGTAAAGAAAAGAGCTTTCGTCGTCACCGTTCCATACCGCTGATGTAATTTTAGCCAAGCAGTCTGCACCAGATCTTCAGCATCGTGATGGTGATGCGTGAGTGCGTAGGCATACTGAAATCCGCTCTGTAACAGTTCTTCCGCACTGGGTGATAGTAATTCTGGCATGGCTTCGCGCGGCTAGGCACGACCCCAGCCGCCTCTGCCGCTTCCTAGTTTCTGTGCCCGGTTCAGTCTTCCAGATGATACTTCCGTTTGACGTCCCCGACCTTGTGTACGATGCCTTGTAAAGCTCTGAACCTGCCGTCTTTCTCGATCACCATAAAATCGAGGTCAAAATAAGTACCGTCACGGTCGTAGAAATCTGCGCAACTGATGTAGTAATCGGCCTTTTTCACGATTCCGTCATGTAACTTTGCGAGTTTCAGTTTGAGGACATCATCTGTGATTGTATCATACAGGATGTAATGCCCGTTCACAGTGTTCTGGCCAATGTGTTCCTGCATCGCTGCTTGGATCGCGCGGCGCTTCTCCCCTTTAATGTTCGGGTCGTTGGCGGCAAGGGTGGTCAGGGGGAAAGCCAGTAAGACCAGTATTATCATGATGCTTTTCATGTTGTATACCTCCTTTAACATGAGTGGTTACTTATTAGAGACGAACGGGATAGTCTTCTGATTGCGCCAAGGGGTTAACGAAATTTTTTTGTCAGGACTGTTGCATTTGTGAAAAGTGTTTCTATAATCTATGTAAAATTTTTTCAGGGGGGACCAGATGACCAATAGAAGGAATGAGAAAAAAGTAAGAGATCTTGTTGAAATGATGCAGGACCCTGACGGTTCCGGTTACATCGGAAGCGACTGCGATGCCATGGAGCTTTATGAGCAGGAGCTTGAGGAGATGGAGGGAACCGACAGTCTTTACGACGGGGAACTTGATTTTAACTGAGCTTCCTGCTCAAGCCCCCGCATTTTCCTTATATGCACAAGCAGTACCGATATAGCGGCGGGCGTTACACCTGAAACGCGGCTTGCCTGCCCTACCGATTCAGGTTTTACTCTAGATAGTTTCTGAACGATTTCATTTGAAAGTCCCGGGATGCTTCCGTATTCGAATTTCTCCGGGATTTTCATGCTCTCGAACTTCTGCAGTTTCCCGACTTCTTCTTTCTGCCTTTTTATGTAGCCTTCGTATTTTACTTCCATCTCTATCTGCGCTCCGAGTTTCGGGGAGATATCCGGGTTTGCGGCGGAGTCGATAAAGCCCAGCATTTCGTAAGTAAAGCCGGGCCTTCTCAGTATCTCTTTTAGGCTCTGGGGCTTTCTGATTCTCTGGGAACCGAGATTCTCAAGAATCCTGTTTGTCTTCTCGTTTGGAAACACCTTTTCGTTCTCAAGCCTTTCAAGTTCGTTTTCAAGTCTGGTTTTCCTTGTGCGAAACTCCTCCATCCGCTCGTCACTCAGAAGTCCTATGGCGTGTCCCAGCTCTCCGAGCCTCAGGTCGGCGTTGTCCTCCCTCAATATGAGCCTGTACTCTGCCCTCGATGTAAACATCCTGTAGGGCTCGTCGACTCCTTTTGTGACTAGGTCGTCAATCAGGATTCCTATGTAGGCTTCTGAGCGCCCGAGTACGAAAGGATCTTTTCCTTTCACCCGAAGCGCTGTGTTTATCCCCGCTATGAGTCCTTGGCTTGCCGCCTCCTCGTAGCCCGTGGTTCCGTTTACCTGCCCCGCGAAGAATATGTTTGCGAGAAGTTTCGATTCAAGGGACGTCCCGAGCTGCGTGGGATCGAGGAAGTCATATTCGACCGCGTATCCAGGCCTCATTATTTCCACGTTGTGGAGTCCTTCCATGGTTCTTGAAAATTCATACTGAACTTCGATGGGAAGGCTGGTCGAAATTCCGTTGGGATAGATCTCATAAGTGTTTCTTCCCTCCGGTTCAAGAAATATCTGGTGGCGGTTACGGTCGGGAAACTTGACCACCTTGTCCTCTATCGAAGGGCAGTATCTTGGACCTATTCCCTTTATGAGGCCAGAGTAGAGAGGGGATTTGTCCATGTTTTCGTTTATCACGCGGTGAGTTTCCTCGTTCGTGTAGGTTATGTAGCATGGCATCTGCTGCGTCGTGATTTTTCCGGGGGAAAAGGAAAAAGGCACCGGATCCACATCCCCGTCTTGCCTCTCGAGCTTGTCCCAGTCGATAGTTCTTCCGTCAAAGCGCGGAGGGGTTCCGGTTTTAAGCCGTCCCGTCGTGAAGCCCAGGTCCGCAAAGGAATTCGATATGGCTCCCGCGGCGGCTTCCCCCGCGCGTCCTGAAGAGATCCGGGTAAGTCCTATGTGTATAAGTCCCCCGGGAAACGTTCCCGGGGTAACCACGACGGTATCCGAGAAGAACCTCTCCCCTAGAGCGGTTTTAACCCCTGCTACTTTTTTTCCGTCAACCAAAAACTCCTCGACCATCGCCTGTTTTATCTCTATGTTGGGTTCGCCCTCAAGAGCCTTTTTCATGTAGGTCCTGTAGCTTTGGCGGTCGGCCTGTATCCTGGTCGCCTGGACCGCAGCTCCCTTTCGGGTGTTAAGCCTTCTGAACTGTATGGCCGCGGTGTCGGCGGCTTTTCCCATCTCGCCTCCAAGTGCGTCTATTTCCTTCACCAGATGACCTTTTCCGACTCCTCCTATCGAAGGGTTACACGACATGAGCCCGATGGTATCTATATTTGCCGTGAGAACCAATGTGGTACAGCCCATCCTGGCCGCGGCGAGCGCAGCCTCGCAGCCTGCGTGACCAGCTCCAATTACTATTACTTCGTATTTTTTTGAACCTAAAAGAGACATTTTTCTAACTCACCCAAGGAGTTTTTCCCTGCCAAGTATAACCGTCAGAATCCGACGGATAAACGGGGAAAAACCTTAGAACTGTTCCAAGCGCCGTTCAGGACTTTGACCTGAAGATTACTGTTTACCGCAGAACTGCGTGAAGATGTCTTCAATTTTTTCTCCGCATTCTGTTCTTGAGAAAAGCTTGTATGTAGACAGGTGCGGAAGTCTCAGGAGTTTGACCTCGGTGTTACTGCCGAACTCAAAGATATCGGCAGTGTAGTTGGTGGTGTCGCTCCAGCCGGTTGGCAGCTTGCACGATCTGCTTTCAGGCAAGTTGTAAGCGATTTCGATTATTTTTCTTAAGCGTTTAGCTGCTTTTTTCTCAATGCATACAAACAGCTCCGGCTGAACGGTTTTCAGTATTCTTAGCCATATCTTCTCTCCGAAATCAAAAGCTTCTTTTCCGTGCTCCAGATCATCTAGGCTTGGAGACCTGAAAGGTATGAAATAGCCAGACAAAGTGGATTCAATCAGTTTGCGCGTACTTCCCAGATAATTTGTCTTTTCGCGGATTTTGCCAAACATTGCCTGAACCTGCTTTTGTAAGGGACTTTCTCCCGGATTTCGGTCCTTCCAACTTTCGTCTAAGTAGGGATTACCGTTTTCACAACTGGCCGATGGATGATCGTCTCGTATTCTACTCCCGCCTGGATTCAATGTAATAAGGGCTATCTTAGGGTTGCTTTTCAAGACGGTTTTGGAGCAAGTTAAAAATCTCCAGCCAAGTTGGTAGCCATGCTCTACATAGAAATTCTCTATCTGATCTACAGTATCTTGGAAAATATGATTTGCCACTGTGCTCAGAAACTATACATAGCCATGTTATATATCAACAAAAATAACCACACTTTGACTAAGGAGAAGAGTTGGAGTTTTAGATATTTGTTATTTTTTTTAATCCACACTAATTCCGATTTTTCTATGTTAAGATTGACCGAACTCCATACAATTGTTAGAATTTCGTGAAATGATATCTTCCGAGTTTCTGGAATTTGTATCCTCGGTAAAAAGCAGATTAGGTTCTTACCCGAGTGAAGAGTCCGTTAGTGTGCAGATTGTTCTGCCGGTTCTTGGACATCTAGGTTGGGATATACACAGCCCAGATTATGTTTGTCCGCAGTATCCGCTTGATAGACGCAAGGTTGATTACGGTCTCAAAATTTCTAAAGGTAACAGGGAAGGTCTGCGATGCATAATTGAAGTCAAAGCCGAAGGAAACCTGGATGCCGACCACCAACTTTTTCAATATGCATTCCTCGCAGGTGCTCCACTGGCTGTTCTTACTGATGGAAGACATTGGAGGTTCTATCTTCCAATGGTCCCAGGGAAATTTGAGGAAAGACTTGTCCGTACTCTGGATTTTGGGAAGCATTCGCACGAAGAAATAGTTAATGGACTGGTCCGTTATTTATCCTTTCAGAATACACGCTCAGGAAAAGCCAAAGAGAATGCAGAGCGTGACCATAATCAAAGAATTAAAAGTATTGAGACTAGAAAAAACATTTCCATGGCTTGGGAAAATCTACTGGACGGTTCTTCCGACGAACTTGTTACTCTGCTTATTGAAGAAACATCGCGGATTTCTTCTGGATACGCTCCAGCAAGGTCGGATGTAGAAGAGTTTCTTAGAAGCATCCAAAATGTTGAAAGAAGCCTGAAGGTTCATTCTGAAATAAAACCAAAAATACCTAAAGACCAAAAACGTTTTCAAAGAAGAGCGACTGGAAGAAAGCCTTCTTTTCTTCTTTTAGGTGAGGAGTATCTAGGTCAGGATACTATAGCTTCTGCGTTTACAAAAATCATAGAAATCCTTGCTGAGAGAGATAAGAATTTTCTTACCCTACTAGCTCCAGAAGTTGAAGGCAGGAAAAACAAACAGCTCTCCCGAAATCTTGCAGACCTAGGAGACTATGATGTTGCCCAGAAAACAGCTAGGCGTCTTCCCGGAGGCTGGTGGTTAAAAACCCATTCATCAACTGATAGGAAAGTTCGCATACTACGAAAAGCCTGCAAAATAGCAGGAATTCCTTTCGGGAAATCCAGTGGGCTTAAACTTGAGTTTTGACTTGAATTAGCAGGTAAGTCTTATAATCAAAGATTCTAAAGCTTGTTTTCATCCCCCCATTTCCGTTGAATTTACCGTCGGCGGTATTATTATACTTTTTATAAGAGGAAGCCGCTGTTTTTCTTGGGGCTTGGAAAATATTTTGGAGGCATTCGTAAAAAATGAACACTCTTAAAAGTCTTTTTCTGCTTGCTTTTCTCTCCGCCATTCTGGTTTGGGTGGGAGGTATGATCGGGGGCAAAAACGGCGCCTTGGTGGCGCTTGTCCTCGCGGGAGTTATGAATTTCGCAAGCTACTGGTGGAGCGACAAGATCGTTCTCAGAATGTACAAGGCAAGTGAAGTTGGAAGGGACGACGCTCCTCAGCTTTATTCCGATGTGGAGGAACTTGCTCAGATAGCCGGGCTTCCGATGCCCCGGGTCTACGTAATCCCTGAACAGGCTCCAAACGCCTTTGCCACGGGAAGGGACCCGCACCACTCAGCCGTCGCAGTCACTCAGGGAATCACGCGGCTCTTGAACCGAAACGAGCTTAAAGGTGTAATTGCTCACGAGCTTGCGCATATAAAGAACAGAGACATACTGATCGGTTCCGTGGCGGCGACGATCGCGGGAGCCATCAGCTACCTTGCCTACATGGCGCAGTTTGCGGCCATTTTTGGAGGAGGCGGTGGCAGAAGAGGCGGCGGGGGAATGCTGGGACTTTTGGCCATGGCAATTATCGCCCCTATGGCGGCCATGATCGTGAGAATGGCTATATCGAGAACAAGGGAGTTCGGAGCGGATAAGACCGGGGCGGAGATATGCGGGAACCCCCTTTATCTCGCCGACGCGCTTAGAAAGCTGCAGGCGGGAGCGTCAAGAATTCCCCTTCAGGTAAGCGAGCAGGCGGCTGAGAGCACGGCGCACATGATGATAGTTAGCCCGATGATCGGGGGAGGTTTCGCGAAGCTTTTCAGCACGCATCCTCCGACCGAAGAGAGAGTCGCTAGGCTGGAAGCCATGGTCGGCGGCACTTCTCTCTAGCTTGAAAGAAAGAATTCTTCAAAAGGAGCACATGAAAGCACGACCGCTCATCGGCATAACAACCGACCTAGAGGACAAATCCAACCTTATAGAATCTGCCTACTCAAAGGCAGTTGAGTTCTATGGCGGCGCCCCGGTTCTGATTCCCACAGTTGCAGAAGCTTCGGGCTCGGATTTCCTGTTAAATATAGTCCGTGCTATTGACGGGCTTCTGGTACCGGGCTCAAGGGACATGGACCCGAAATTCTACGGCGAATCCCCGCATCCTGCCATAAATTCTATGAACCCCGAGAGGACGGAAACGGAATTCAGCGTCCTTCGCCTTGCCCTTGAGAGAGATATGCCAGTTCTGGGGATATGCGGGGGCATGCAGTTTATAAACGTTTTCCACGGGGGTTCGATCCATCAGGACATAAAAGCGCTTTTGCCCGATGCGCTTTGTCACGAGGGGGGCAAGGTTCACGGCGTCACGGTTCTTGCGGATACGATCTTCGGCGGTTTGACGGAAGAAAAGGAATTCGAAATAAAAAGCTACCATCACCAGGCTATAAACAGATTAGGAGAGGGTCTTCGGGTAAATGCTTCGGCCGCGGACGGAATAGTGGAAGGATTCGAGTCCGCAGACGGCCGCCTCATGGGTTTTCAGTGGCATCCCGAGCTTGAGCAGACCCGCCTCTCAGAGCTGATTTTCACCCGGTTTCTCTCAGAAGCTGCTCAGACGGCGGACGGTTCCTCGAGTATCGGGTAATTTTATCTCCGTATTCTTACCTCCGCTGGGAGCCTCTGGATTGAAGTTCATAAGCATTATCGGTGCGAGAGAGCACAATCTCAAAAACATAGACGTCAAGATACCTAGGCGGAGCTTTACCGTAGTTACGGGAGTTAGCGGTTCGGGAAAGTCTTCTCTGGTTTTTGACATACTTTTTGCGGAGGCGCAGAGAAGGTTCATGGAGTCTCTTTCCTCCTACGCAAGGCAGTTTGTCGAGAAGCTTGACAAGCCGGACGTCGATTTTGTCGAGGGTCTTTCCCCGTCTGTTTCGGTTGACCAGAAGACCTTTCACAGAAATCCTCGCTCAACCGTTGGGACGATTACCGAGATATATGATTACATGCGCGTGCTTTTCTCCGTAGTTGGAGAGCCGCACTGCTATGAGTGTGGCGAGGAAATATCCTCCCAGACCCCATCGAGCATGATCGAGAGGATTTGTGAAGAGGCGGGCAAAAACCCCTTGAACGTGTATTCACCGGTAGTTCAGGGAAGGAAGGGAATATACAGAAAAGAGCTTGAGGACATGAGAAGGGAGGGTTTCGTAAGGGTAAGAATTGACGGAGAAACCTACGACCTCGAAGACGACATAGAGCTCTCCCGAAACAAAAAGCACACAATCGAACTTCTGGTGGACAGTATAGTGCTGCGCAACGAGAGTTCAAGGAAAAGGCTCTCAGACGCAGTCTCCTTGGCGCTTAAAAGGTCGGGCGGGCTTTTGAAATGCGAGATCGAAGGTGGAAAGACTCTTACTTTCAGCGAGCATTTTTCCTGTCCCCGCTGCGCGATAAACTACCCGGAGATATCCCCGAGGCTTTTTTCCTTTAACAGTCCCTACGGGGCATGCGTGAACTGTCAGGGACTCGGGTTCGAAACGTTCTTCGACCCCGAACTTATAGTGGAAGACCCCGGGAAACCGCTTTCCAAGGGAGCTATAAAACCGTTTGAGGATTCAAAATACATCGCGCGGATACTTAAGGGACTCTCCGAACATTACGGGTTCGCACTCGACGTGCCGTTTTCCCGGCTTTCTGAATCGCACAAGAAAAAGATATTGTACGGCTCAGGGGCGGAGAGGATAAGTTTCAGGAAGGCGAGAAGGGGAAGACTGAGGGAGTACACTGCGACTTTCCCGGGGATTGTCGGCATGCTGACGGAATGGTACTCGGAAACCCAGTCAGAGGAACTCCGGGAGAAGCTATCAAAGTACATGAGAACGGTTCCGTGCAGAATGTGCGACGGAGCCAGGCTCAACAAGATCGCTCTTTCTGTGCTTTTCAGGGGGAAGACCATATCGGACCTTGCGGGGATGGCGGTCTGCGATCTCGTTTCTTACTTCGGGTCGCTTAAGCTCTCGGACAGGGAAGGGACGATTGCCGGAGAAGTGGTAAAGGAAATATCTTCCCGACTCGATTTTCTGGGCGATATAGGGCTTGGCTACGTGAGTCTGGAGCGTACGGCTCCGACTCTTTCAGGAGGAGAGGCTCAGAGGGTGAGGCTCGCGACTCAGGTGGGCTCGAAGCTTACGGGAATAACGTACGTGCTTGACGAACCCTCCATAGGACTTCACCCGAAAGACAACAGAAAACTGGTGGAAACGCTTAAAAACATACGGGACATGGGCAACACTGTTATTGTTGTTGAGCATGACGAGGAAACCATAAAGAGTGCGGATTTCGTGCTTGATGTTGGCCCCGGAGCTGGCGAGCTTGGAGGGGAGGTTGTCTGCTCTGGAAGCGTCGGAAAAATCTCCCGTTGTGCCGGTTCGGTTACCGGAAAATATCTTTCGGGGAAAAAAAAGATCCCGGTCCCCGGCTCAAGGCGGTCTTCAGACATCCGGGTCGGAGTGCGGGGAGCTTTCGGGAACAATCTGAGAAAACTCGATGTCGATTTCCCCCTTGGAACGTTTATATGCGTGACGGGAGTTTCTGGTTCTGGGAAAAGCACCCTTGTTGTCGACACTCTTTACAACGGTCTCTCAAGGAAGCTTAACAGGAGCAGAAACCGCGTTGCTCCCCACGGAAAAATTACCGGCGTTGAAAATCTTGACAAGGTCATAAAGGTCGATCAGAGCCCGATAGGGAGAACCCCGAGATCAAATCCTGCAACTTACACCGGTGTGCTTACCGAGATAAGAAAAATCTTCTCTATGCTTCCCGAGGCCAAGGTAATGGGATACGGCCCGGGCCGTTTCAGCTTTAACCTCTCGCAGGGAAGCTGTGCCGGGTGCGGAGGGAGCGGAACCGTGAGAATCGAAATGCATTTTCTTCCCGATGTTTACGTCATGTGCGAAGTGTGCGGAGGGAGAAGATATAATGACGAGACTCTGGCGATCAAGTACAAGGGCAAGAGCATTTCGGATGTTCTTGAGATGACGATAAAAGAGGCGGCGGAATTTTTCGAGAACATACCGAAGATTTCAGGGAAACTTAGGGTACTAAACGACGTGGGTCTCGGCTACGTGAGGCTTGGCCAACGGGTGACGACTCTTTCCGGAGGGGAGGCACAGCGCATAAAGCTCGCAAGGGAGCTTGGGAAAAGAACCTCTGGAAAAACCCTCTACGTGCTTGATGAACCCTCGGTCGGGCTTCATTTCGATGACATACAGAAGCTCGTTTCGGTAATACACAGGCTCGTGGATCTCGGAAATACCGTAGTTGTAATAGAACATAATCTGGACATCATAAAGTGCGCAGACCACGTGATCGATCTTGGGCCTGGGGGCGGAGAGGATGGAGGAGAACTTGTGGCTTCCGGTACCCCTGAGCAGATATGCGGGGTTGGCGATTCGCACACGGCTTTTTATCTTAGAGGAGTTTTGGAAAATGGGTTTGCGGGGAGCTAAGAATTGGAAATAGTGCAGTCGATAGTCCTCGGCCTCATACAGGGAATAACCGAGTTTCTTCCCGTAAGCAGCACCGCTCACCTGTTTCTGATTCCGTGGCTTTTTTCTTGGCAGGATCAGGGTTTGCCTTTCACGGTTGCTCTTCACGTAGGGAGCCTCTTCGCGATTCTTTACTGTTTCAGGGAAGAACTTGTGCTCATCATACGGGATTTCTTCTGCGGCTTGAGATCTTTTTCATTCGAGGGGCGTCAGGATGGGAGAACGGGGGTCTATCTAATAGTTGCCACGCTGCCCGCGGTTGCGACCGGGTTTTTGTTTGAGCGCTACGCCTCCGGCGTGCTTCGCGACCCGGTTCCAGTTGCCGCCTTTCTTCTGGGTTTCGGGGCGCTTCTTTACATTTCCGACAGAAAGACTACGGCGAGCAAAACTCTTCGGGACATGAACCTTGTCGATGCGCTTTTTTTCGGCGTGGCGCAGGCCTTTGCGATTCTGCCTGGGGCTTCGAGAGCGGGCGTTACGATTACGGGAGGGCTTTTTAGAAACTACAGAAGAGAAGAAGCCGCCCGGTTTTCATTTCTCCTGGCCATACCTGTCATAGTGGCGGCCGGGGTTTTCGAGGTCAGGCATCTGGGATATGCGGAGATGTTCCGATGGTCTTTTGCTCTCGGGGTAGCGACTTCTTTTCTCTCGGCGCTTTTCGCCATCCGGTTTTTGCTGGGTTACGTGAGGACAAGATCATTTACCCTTTTTGTCGTTTACAGAGCGGTTCTCTCAGTTGTGATAATTGCGGTGTATTTATGGGCATAGACTGTCCTGTCAGCTAGCATCTCTTTTTTGGAGACGGTTTTTTCTCACTGACTGCAGGACCGCCTCGTGGATGGCACCATTTGTTGCCAAGATTCCTTTATTCCCATGGAGCTTCCTGCCGACGGAGAAATCGAGCGATTTTCCGGAAGAGTCCGTAACCGTTCCTCCGGCTTCCTTGACGATTATGTACCCAGCTGCGTGGTCCCATATGTTTTCCTTGTAGTTTTTGTGCGGAGAGGGACGGAAGTAAATGGAAGTGTCTCCCCGGGCTAGAACTGCGTATTTGCACTGGCTGTCCATTCTTACGGGCTTTGCGCTTATATTGAGGGACTGGGCGATTTTCCCCGAGAATTCATAGGATGAATCCGGGGCCTCGACAGATTCGCACATGACGGCGTCCGAGGCTTTTTTAATTCCGGATACCGAAATGCGTGTCTCGGGACTTCCTGAAAGCCCCACTTGGTAGGAGCCCTGCCCCTTCTCGGCGAAAAATACGAACCCCTTTTCTCCGCCCGCGCCGTTGGTTGCATTCGGTCCCAGCTCGGGGCATCCCAAGATCCCCAGAACGACTTCTCCGTCCTCAACCAGCGCGAGCGCGATTGCGTACTGGCGTTTCGCGAGAAAACCCCTTGTTCCGTCAATCGGGTCAAGCGTCCAGAATCTTCCATTTCCCCCGGCCCCGTGATTTCCTCTGTTGATCATGCGCAATATTTCTTCCGGGGTTCTTCCGGGGAGAAATTTCCCTAGATGGTTTCTTAGTTCTTTTCCGCAACCGCCCTCAAGACAAAGCGAGGTTTCCTCAGCCACTATGGGAATCTCGGGAAAAGCGGTCGCGAGTTCCTCATTTATCAATGCCTGCACGAAAAAATCCGCGAGGGTAACCGGGGAGCCGTCCGTTTTGTAAAGCACTTCGCGGAACTCGGGGTTTTCACCCATTTGCGCGCAGGACTGCGCTGCTTTGGTTACCGCGTCCAGCCCAACCTTTTTTTCCAGTTCAAAGCCCATTTTTATCCGATTCCTTGTCTAGAGCAAAGCTGCGGTAGTTCTTCAGTTTTTCGTTAAGAATGTTGGGCTCTCCGGGGAAATTTCAAAGTCGACCCCGGAGTGGCAAAGCGCTATTCCATCTCCCTTTTTAAGCGTGTATCTGGCTTCCGAGTGGTTAAGGTCCACTTCTATCAGATTACCTAGGATCGTGACGGAGAAATTGAGCCTAAGGATTTCTTCCGGCAGGTTGGGAGAGAATTCGGGGTTTTCCCCCGTATTGGCGAGTCCGGCGAATCCGAACACAAACATCATCCAGGTTCCTCCCATGGAAGCTATGTGGCAGCCGTCGACGGTGTTTCGTCCCATGTCTCCAAGATCCATGAAAACCGCGTTTTCAGCGTATTCCATCGCTTTGTCCATGCGTCCGGCCTTGGCGGCCACTGTGCCCTGTATGCAGGCCGAAAGCGAGGAGTCTCCCGTGGTCAGGGGGTCGTAGTAATCGAAATTGCGTCTTTGCTCCTCCCGCGAGAATTCTTTTTCCAGAAGGAACATCGCGAGTACAAGGTCCGACTGCTTTACCACCCTGTGACGATAGATTACTAACGGATGATAGTGGAGCAGTATTGGGTATTTGTCCTCCGGGACGTTTTCAAAATCCCATTTTTCCTTCTCGAGAAAGTAGTTGTCCTGGGGATGTATTCCGAGTTTTTTGTCATAAGGTATGTACATGTGACGGGCGGCCTTTTTCCAGCCATTGATTTCCGAGATGCGGAAGTCGGTTTTGTGGGCGAGGCTTTTGAACAGTTCTGGTTCGGTTTCCTTGAGTCTTTCAACCGTGGCGGCGGCCAGTCTTAAGTTCTCGCGTGCCATGAGATTGGTGTAGGTATTGTTATTCACCACGGTGTTGTATTCATCCGGCCCCGTGACTCCGTGTATTTCGAATTTTTCCCCTTCCGAGTTGGAGTAGAATCCAAGGTCGCTCCAGAGCCTAGCCGTTTCGATCAGGATTTCCGCTCCGTACTTGAAGATAAAATCCTGATCTCCTGTAACGTTTACGTATTTTCTAAGCGCGTAGACTATGTCGGCGTTTATGTGGTACTGCGCGGTTCCCGCGGCATAGTAGGCGGACGCCTCCTCCCCGTTTATTGTCCTCCAGGGAAACATAGCTCCCTTCTGGTTAAGCCTTTTTGCGTATTCCCTCGCCTTGTCAAGCATGCTGTAACGGAACTTGAGCAGGTTTTCGGCTATAGTAGGCGAGGTGTAGATGAGAAAAGGCATCAAATATATTTCCATGTCCCAGAAGTAATGGCCGTCATAACCCACTCCGGTCAGCCCCTTGGACGGCACGCCGGCTCCTTCAACCCTTGCCGACGACTGGTACATCTGGAAAAGGCCGAATCTTATCGCTTGCTGGAAGGATACGGTCTGCTCGTCACTGTCCATCTCCACGCGCACGTCGCTTCTTTCCCAGAACTCGTCGAGGTATTTGCGCTGTCCCTCAAGCAGGTCCGAAAATCCGAATTTCTTGGCTCTTTTAAGGCTTCTCCTAGCCCTCTCCCGAAGCTCCTCGTTTGTGTGTGGCGCGGTTCTGGTGGTGTGGTAGGTCATGTACTTGGTAAGGCTTATAGGTTCTCCCTTGCGGGCATCAACCATGAAAACTACTTTTCCGCGGTCATCCGTCGCCCTGCTCGTGTAGGAAAAATTGCAGTTTGTCTCAAGCGTGTGCTCGATTCCCGAAGTGATAGTCATCTTGCTGTTTCGGGTCGAATGGCAGAGAATCACGCTCGTGTCCTGCGCGTCGCTAAGGCTTGGCTCCAAGACTCGATGCTCAAGCCTGCTCGCTCTTCGCGGATCTCCTCCATTACCATGGGTTCGCCGCTCTTCATCCCCTTCCGCGTAGTTTTCGTGATCAACGATTTCCGAAGATATGACCACAGGAGCCCTGTCGTTAAGAACCGTTACTTCGTAAGATATGGCTGCCAGATGGCGGTGTTCCAGGGAAACCAGCCTTTTCGACCTTATCGATATCTGTTTGCCCGAGAACATTTCCCATACGAGGTTTCTTTCAACCACGCCGTTTCTCATATCGAGGAACCGCTCGAAGTGAACAAGAGTAGCAGTCGGCAGGTAAAAGGGCTCGTCGTCCACGTAAAGCTTGATTATCCTTGAGTCCGGGACATTCACTATGGTCTGTCCCATCTTCGTGAACCCAAAGGCTTCCTCTCCGTATATGATAGGCCATGTTTCGTAAAAACCGTTGACTATGGTGAAGTTCTGATAACTGGGCTTTCCTTCCTCAAAAGCCCCGCGCATTCCTATGTAACCGTTTGATGTGCAGAAGATGGTTTCCGTAAGTCCTATCAGTTCGGGGTAAAACTGATTTTCGCTTATCCTCCAAGGGTCCGGGGAGTATATGTGAGGGGCTGAATATATCCCTTTTCTCTCTCTCTTTATCATCTCAGTTTCTCTGGTTTGCTATTCTGCAAACTCTAGTTCTCCCAAGTCGCTGACGACCACGTCCGCTCCGTTTGAAAGCAGCTCATCCTCGTTTTGCTTTCTCGCGACGCCGATTACGAGTCCGAAGCCCCCGCTTGCTCCCGCCGCAACCCCGGCCGTGGCGTCTTCGATAACGATACTCTTTTTAGGCTTGCTTCCAAGTGCCGATGCCGCTTCAATGAAAGTATCCGGCTCGGGTTTTCCCCGAAGATTTTTTTCGACCGCCGTGACCCCGTCGACCGTGACCTCGAAGAGATTCTCTATTCCTGAGGCTGCCATCACAGCCCGACAGTTTCTGCTTGAGGATACGACCGCCAGACGGAATCCGGTTTCCTTAAGACGGCGCGCAAGCACGACGGACGTTTCGTAGACACCGGGGGGCTCTTTTTCGAGGGTTTCCCCAAACAACTGATTTTTCCTGTTTCCGAGTCCGAAAACAGACTCTTCACCCGGCGGGGAATCGCTGCTACCCTCAGGGAGTTCTATTCCTCGCGAGAGTAGAAAGCTGCGCACGCCCTCGTAGCGGGGCTTGCCGTCAACATGCTCGAGGTAGTCGTCCGTTTCGTTGAAGGGAACGAAGTTCTCCCCGCTCTTGCTTGCGTGGGAGCGGAGAAACTCGTCAAACGTTTTTTTCCAGCAGGCGCAGTGAATCTTTTCGGTCGTGGTAATCACTCCGTCAAGGTCAAAAAGAACTGCGTCGTAGATGTTTTTTGAAAAGATGGCTTCCCCGTTTGGAATTCTCACTTTGGTTGTGCTTGTTTCCATATCAGCTTTTGCGGTCAGGGATTTCGGCAGGGCCGTTTTCGCCGTGGTAATTATACAGCATATTCCCGTGGAAAAACCATACGAAGCCAAGTCAGTTTTTTTCGTATCTTCCTGCGCCATTTTTTTGAAATCGAATTCTTTTTATGATAGTTTGATAGTCTCTTTCGAGTTTGGCCCCATCGTCTAGGGGTTTAGGACGCAGCCCTCTCAAGGCTGAAACACGGGTTCGAATCCCGTTGGGGCTACCAATTCCCTTTTTTGGCGATTTTCTCCATTTTCTCCCTGCCTTATCTCTGGGACAGCGAAAAAAGTCACCTGAAAATTGACGCAACTACCCATGATGTTTTAAACTAACTTTGAAGTGGCAGGTGCTTGACGCCTGCATTAATACACACAAAGGAGGAGTAAAATGAAACTTGAGGGTAAATCCGCGATAATCACCGGTGGCAGTCTGGGAATAGGACAGGTCACGGCGCTTCTTTTTGCAAATGAGGGCGCAAATGTTCTTATAACCGGCAGAACTGAAAGCACTCTTGTGGAGGCTGCGGAGTTGGCCAAGGATTCTCCCGGCAGCATAGAGTATCTCGTAAGCGACGTGTCGAAGGAAGAGGACTGCAAAGAAGCTGTGGAGCACGCCATAAAGCTTTTCGGCAAAATTGACATACTGTTTAATAACGCAGGGGTGCTTCCCCTCTCAATTACTCACGAGACATCTATTGAGGATTGGGACCAGGTATTTGCCATTAACGTAAGGGGAACCTTCATGATGTCCAAGTTCTCGATTCCACACATGATTGAGCAGGGTGGAGGCACAATAATCAACAATTCCTCCATACTGGGAATTAAAGCCATACCAGGTACCGCTGCATATAATTCCACCAAAGGAGCAGTGTCGCAGCTCACAAGAAGCATGGCCCTTGAGTACGGGGCAAACGGCATCAGAGTAAACGCCATAAATCCCGGCACCACCCTGACTCCGATGGTACAGGCTTTTCTTGACAATTCGCCCCCGGAGCTTGATGCATATCTTAAAGGACTTCAGCCTATAACCGGGCATCTGGGCCGTTTTGCGACCCCGGAGGAAATGGCACACGCGGTGCTTTTCCTCTGCGACAGTGAAAACGTGGCGTATATGACTGGAGCAGAACTCTCCGTCGACGGCGGCTGGATAGCTAACTAAGAAACCGTTTTCGTTTCTGGCGCTATCAGTCGGTATCGGTGTCTGTAAGGGTTATGTCCGCAAGTGGTCCGTACGTGGCCGAGAGAGTTTCCCTTATAAAGGATTCTGGGTCATCTGTTTCGGCTTCAACGAGGATTTCTCCGCGGCTCTCAAGAGAGCCCCGGAAGTCCCCGGCGGCAGGGTTTTTATTTCCTTCGCATGTCGAACTGTTAAGGATAAAGAGAATCTCCGTTTTTTCCCCGCTTCTCACTTCGCAGTCTATCGACACTATCCCATCCGGGATTTCTATGTCGGCTACGTACCTTGAGGTTTGCTCCTGCATTTTCGGTAAACTCAGCCTGTTGAGAACTCAAGGGAGTGGGGAAAGGGGAACTTGGTGGATTCTTCCTTCAAGCTGAACTCTTCAAAGGTAGTGGCCCCAAGGTCCCTTAGCTTTGAGATCAGCTCTTCGATTATCACCTCGGGGGTTGACGCCCCGGAGCTTATACCCACGGTCATACCGCGCTTAAGCGTTCCCATGCCATCCAGTCCGTCTGTGTCTTCAATAAGGTAGGCATCCTTGACGCCGCAGGACTTGGCGACTTCAACCAGCCTGTTTGAGTTTGAACTTTCGGGGGATCCAACGATAAAGATGACATCTGATATTTCGGCAAGCTTCTTTACGGCGTCCTGGCGGTTTTGGGTCGCATAGCAGATATCGAGCTTCGAAGGTTTTGCGATTTTCGGAAAACGTTTCTCAAGCGCAGTCACTATCTCCTTGGTATCGTCGACGCTTAGGGTGGTCTGCGTCACGTAGGCTACTTTTTCCGGGTCCGGAACATTAACCGAAAGAGCTTCGCTTACCGATTCCACCACTACTACGCTTTCTGGTGCCTCGCCCTTGGTTCCTATTACTTCAACATGATCCCTGTGACCTACGAGTATTATTGTATATTCCCTCTCGGAGTAGTGCCTTACTTCGTTGTGGACCTTGGTCACTAGCGGACAGACGGCATCTACTATCTGGAAGCCTCGTCTTTTGGCTTCGTCGATGACTGCGGGACTTACGCCATGGGCACTGAAGATGACTCGCGCTTCGGGATTTTCGATCTCGTCCAGTTCCTCGACGAAAACAGCACCCTTTTCTCTTAGGGAATCGACGACCCTTTTGTTGTGCACTATGGCGTGGCGGACATAAATCGGGGGTCCGTACATCTCAAGGGCCATTTCGACTATCTCAATTGCCCTCTCCACTCCGGCGCAGAATCCTCTGGGTTTAGCGACTACGACTCGCATTTCACCGTAGATGATAACGCCGCGGCAAAAGAGGGTCAAGCAAAACGGCTTTGGAGCGGAGATGGGGAAAACTAGGTTCTGCCGCAGGCACGGCACGCGTTTGCCGGGTATGCTTTATCCCGCTTGCGGTCTTGTTATCGTCAGAACATCTGACCGGAAAAACACATCGAAGGAATTTCGAGCTATGGCACCTGAGAACAACGGAAAAAACGCCGTGCAGAGTTGTGAGAGGCTTATAGTAGCGCTTGACTTTGACTCAAGGGAAGAAGCCCTTGTCCTTGTTGAGCTTCTTGGCGAAAGGATCGGCACCTACAAGGTCGGGTATCAACTGTTTATGCGAGAGGGGATGAGTTTTGTAAAAGAGCTCGTGGGACTTGGAAAGAAGGTTTTTCTCGATCTTAAAATGGGGGACATAGACCGTACAATTGCGGCGGCGCTTCGGGCGGTGCCCGAGGGTGTTGAGTTCGTTACCATAAATGGCGGGAAGGCCACCGTGGCCGCGGCGAAGGAAGGCCGTGGCGAAAGAGACCGGCCGCTTATTCTTTCGCTTACTTTTCTTTCGAGCCTTAATCAGGATGACTTGAGGGCGCTTATGATGAATGAGAATCTTGAACTTGAGGAGTACGTGCGAGTTTTTACGCGGAGGTCGGTCGAAGCCGGTTGCGACGGGGTCGTGGCTTCTGGGGAATCGATACGGGAAATAAGGCAGGAATTCGGAAGCCGTCTGGTAATAGTCGCTCCGGGAATACGCCCTCAGGGAATGGAAAGAAACGACCACAAAAGGGCTCTAACTCCGACGATGGCTATTGAGTACGGAGCAGATTATCTGGTTGTGGGACGGCCGGTTACTGAGGCGGAAAACAATCTCGAGATTACGGAGAGCCTGATAGAGGAAGTAAATCGTGCCGTTGCAGTGAGAGAGGATTGAACTAAGTACCAATTTTTTATGTAGCAATTTCCATTAAGTCTTCTGCGACTATTATTTCCGTCTCGTTGTTTCCCGAAAGGGTTTTTATTTCTTCCGGCAGGTCCCTTCCGTCCATTGACGGGTAAAGATGCGAGAGCACGATTTTTTTGGGACTGCTTTCCTGAAGAATCTTTGCTATGTCGGAGGGAGTCATGTGAACGGCCATCTTCTCTGAATTTGGAAGTGCGCATTCCGTAACGAATATGTCAGCTTCCTTAGCCGCCTTGCGAAGGCCGGGGAAATAACCCGTGTCTCCGGTATAAACGATTTTCTTTCCGTCCGAGCGCACGACATAACCGATGCTGTTTTCAGTGTGAACGGTTTTGAATGTTTTTATTTCAAGGTCGCCGACTTTCTGTTTCTTTTTTCCTATCTCGTGGATTTCCACGAGTTCAGGCCTTACCCACTCTCTGTAGGGCACCCGTAGCTTTTCGAGAAATTCCGAGAACCCATCCGGCCCCCATATTCCAAGTGTCTTTTCTCTTCTTTTCCCATAGGGGTGCCTCGTGGCGAAAAGAAGGGGGATCAGGTCGGACGTGTGATCGGGGTGAAAATGGGTTATGAAAACATTGTCGATTCCAAGATAGTCGACCCCAATTTTTTCGAGTTTCCATACCGTGCCGTTTCCGCAGTCAAAAAGGGACGTGCCGGTATCGGTGCTCAGAAGATATCCGGAAGAACCTCTTTTTTCATGGGGAACGCATGTTCCCGAACCCAAAACCGTAAGTTTCACCATCTGACTTGATATAATCCCGTCTCCGTTCCATAATCTTACTCGCGGAGCCGTTTAGATGGGAAACATTATAACACTGACAACCGATTTCGGGTTAAAGGATCATTATGTGGGAGTGATGAAAGGAGTGATGCTTTCCGTAAACGAAAATGCCCGTCCGGTCGATATAACCCACTGCATTGATTCTCACGACATCCGCGCCGCGTCTTTTGTGATCGGCAATTCATACCGGTATTTTCCGGCAAAAACCGTGCATCTGGTAGTTGTTGATCCTGGGGTCGGAAGCGAACGAAGACCCGTTGCGGTTTTGGCTGACGGTCATTTCTTCGTGGGACCGGATAACGGTGTATTCAGCTCGGTCATTCGTTCCTGCGAAGATTTCCGTGCCCGCGAGATAAAAAACCTTGATTATTGTCTAAAAGAGATAAGCTCCACTTTTCACGGAAGGGACATATTCGCCCCGGTAGCGGCACATCTCTCGCTCGGGGTTCCGTTCTCGGAAATCGGACCCCAGATAAAGGATCCCGAAATTCTTCCCCGCGACGGATACTCGGTAACCGGAAATGAGATTCGCGGAACCGTTGTTTACACCGACAAGTTCGGGAACCTTGTGACCAGCATACCGACTGAGGCCGTTGGCAACGGGGCCGGGGCCTCGGTGACCGTCGGAGGGAAACGGATCGCCGGAATTTCAGAGTCCTATTCTTCGGCGGAGACTGGGGAGATTCTCGCCGTCGGAGGAAGCGGCGGATATATCGAGATATCGGTTAACCAGGGCCGAGCGTGTGATGTTTTCGGCGAAGAGCCGCCGGAAGTCATTATCGTTGAGGAGAAGAACTGAGAGGAATTATGGAACCCCCCGAGGAAAAGAACATAACGGAAATACCCCTGGAGTTTGCGGGACAAAGAGCGGATGTGTTTCTCTCGGGTTTCCTGACGGATCTTAGCCGCTCAAGCATCAAAAAGCATATAGAGCGGGGAAACATACTTATTGACCGCAAAACGTTTAAGCCTTCTAAGATCATAAGTGGCGGAGAGAGCTTGAGCGTCAACATTCCGCCTCCCGAACCCTGTGGCGTCGAGGGAGAGGAAATCGATATTGAGGTTCTCCATGAGGATCGCGACATGATCGTGGTCAACAAACCCGCCGGCATGGTGGTTCATCCCGGGGCGGGAGTTACGGGTGGTACGCTTGTGAACGCCCTTGTTCATATGTGCGAGGACCTTTCGGGAATAGGAGGCGAGATGCGTCCGGGGATAGTGCACCGCCTTGACAAGGAGACTTCGGGGATCATGGTCGTTGCGAAAAACGATCGTGCGCACAAGAGTCTTTCCGAGCAGTTCAAAAGCAGGGAAACGGAAAAAGAGTACGCGGCCGTTGTTTCGGGGGAGATGAAGAAAAGTTCAGGTGTTTTTAGTTCCCCGATAGGAAGAAGTCCCTCGAACAGGATAAAAATGAGCTCTTCTTCCAAGGCCGCAAGAGATGCAGAGACCCGCTGGGAAGTGGTTGAGAGGCTGCGCGGAGCGACGCTTGTGAGCGTTTGGCCGAAGACCGGAAGAACCCACCAGATAAGGGTTCATTTTTCCGAGAACGGGTTCCCGGTGCTTGCCGATAAGGTTTACGGAGGCAAAAAAAGCCGTCCGCGAAACTCCGGGACCGTAGGGAGCTTAATAAAAAGACAGGCCCTTCACGCAAAAAGCCTCGGATTTACCCACCCAGCCACGGGAAAACGGATTGAGTTCTCGGCCGAAATTCCAGAAGATATGATTTCCGTGATCGATTTTTTGAGGAGACAGGGCGGATGAGGGTTTTCCATTCGTCTATGCTTGAGAAATATAACGGCGTGATTCACGGGTTCGTGCATGATCCGGGAGGACCGGATATTCCGAAGATTGCTTCTGCTCACGGGCTTGAAAGCATCCTTACCGTCAACCAGGTTCATGGGAACTCCGTTTTTTTCGCCGACTGCGGCGCTGGTGAGGAGCTTGTTGAAGCTGACTCTATCGTTACGCGCCAAAAGGGGGTTGGGATCGGGATTCTCACGGCCGACTGTCTTCCGATTCTTCTTTGCTTTCCCGATTCAAGATGCGTCTGCGCCGTCCATGCGGGGTGGCGCGGAACTTTCTCGCGCGTGGTTAAAAATTGTCTTGGCGCCGTTTGTGAAAAGTATTCTTTGAGACCGCAGGACTCTTTGGCCGTGATAGGTCCGGCCATAGGAAAATGCTGCTACGAGGTTCGGGACGACGTGGCGTCACAGTTTGTCTCAAGGTTCGGCGGCGGGGATTGGCTTTTCGAAAAAGGGGACGGGAAATTCCTTCTTGATCTTGCGGAACTTAACAGAATCGAGCTTCGCAACGCTGGGGTCTCAGAAATCGAGACGATGGACATGTGCACTTGCTGTCAGGATCTTCCTTCGTACAGAAGAGACGGTTCCGGTACGGACAAGATGATCAGCTTTGTCGGGATTTCTCCTTAGTAGAGTTCTTCTTTTTCTTTCAGCGTTAGTTCGGTATCCTCCAAAAATCCTACACGCCGAGACGGAACACGGTACCTTTGGGGGATTAGGTTAGCTTTGGTTCTTCGTCTCCCGATACAGAGTTTCTGCACGAAGTTTTAATCCCACGCCTACATCGCTGAAACCGCGACGCATATAACCGCCGAAGAGCAGCGAGACGATTGATGAAAATACACCGCTTAACAGGTCGACATTATGGTAGCTGCAACTGGTATCACTTATAGGTTCCAGATGCTGCTCTCGCACCACAAACAAAAACCAGGAAGCTCCGAATTTTCTGCTCCAAGCAATAAGGCGTGGTTTTTCAAATGCACATAGAGTTTCAGTTATTCTGAATTTTGTGGGTCCCATTCTTACCAGTAGACGAACGGGCGACCCAATTTTAAAATCGGCTCTGGCTTGAGATGTGAATGGATTCCACTCACCATATTTTTCAACGTCAGTAAGGACCTCCCAAACGAAGTCAATGGGTGCGTTGATCTGAATGCGGTCGGTACGTACGGTAGAACTATTAATGCCCATCTCTGCTGCCCTTAACTAGGGTTTTAATCCATGCATCTGAGTTGTCCCATAGAATTTTCGACACATCTTGGTCTTTTGTATCGTCGGATGATTCCGCTATTTCGCAGCGTTTGTAATAGTTTCCACCTTGAAGCGGGTATTTGCTAGCGCACATCACGGAAGTTTGTGCGCCCGATATCGGGCTTAACAGGACAAAAGATGCGAGCGCGGAACAGATTTGGTTTAGAAGATACCCGGTTTTTCCTTCAAATTCCTCAATCCGCGTAAGATTAGTCTTAACAGACCCGGGGTGTACCGCTGCCGATTGGAGGTTGTACTTTTTGGCAAATCGTCTCTGGATCTCGAAGGTAAAGTGAATTAGCGCTAATTTTGACAGCCCGTAAGCGTCCCAGGAGTGGTATTCTCCGTCATCGTTAAACATGCTCTTGTTTTTCACCCTGTCGTGCAGGTGGGAAGTCAAGTTTATGATTCGCGCGTCTCCGCTTTCCAGACCACTTTGCTTAAGAATTGGAAGCAATAAACTCGTCAGATGAAAGGTTCCAAGGAAATTGGTTCGCCAATGAATTTCAAAACCGTCTTTTGTCATGGGCGGCTTTTTCCTGGGATTAAGAATATTCTTGTGAATCCCTGCGTTGTTGATAAGTACGTGCAGTCGGTCGCTGTAATTTTTTCGGTACCACGTCGTGAAATTGTTGACACTGTCAACATCGCACAGGTCTAACGCATGGGCTGTAATCTTCTTTTCGTCAGCGCCAATGATTCGCAAATCTTTTTTCAAAGAGCTTTCCATCAATTCAATGTCGGGAGTACTGGTGACAACAACCGTAGCTCCCCAGCTTGCAAGAATCTTGGCCGTTTCGTAACCAATTGAATTAGGAGCGCCACCCGTAACAATGACGTTCCGACTCGACATGTCGACTTCTTCCGCCATTGGCTTACTCGTAAACAACTGCAAGATATGGGTTACGGATTTTGAGAACGTGTTAGGCATGTGGGAACAGCGTTATGTATAGGGTGTGGTCTCGTACAACTCTTTATATAACACAAATGCGCGTCCGGTACTTACGTGGCCTGCTGCTGTGCCGGTTATGGGGTTCACTCTCGGGAACTGGCGACTAATGGCTCACTTGCTTCCCACAACTTGGTTCCGTTTTCCTCATCCAGTGCCGTAGGAGACACTGATTTTCGCTGCATTAAATGTAAGTAGATGCCTGTGTCGGTACCGGCCTCTTCCGCACAGCATAAGTAAATTACCGGCCCAATAGCTTCTTCCGGAGATTGGAAAAAATATCTCAGCAACGGGTTAACTATGGGCTTCAGAATCGACGGTGTTTCTCGTGAAATGTTCGTAGCGACGCCTCCAGGACACATTGAGTGAACTGCAACTTCGGTTTTGCCGCCTGTGTTCAGACGGCGTGAGAGTTCAGTCGCAAACATACACAGAACGAGTTTACTGATGCCGTAATACTTGAAGCCATCCCTGGGCTCATAGTCGGTAAATTCCCCGAGGCGGTCGAAATCGATCGTATAAGAGGAGCGATGAGCCTCAGATGAAACGAAGATAATTCGCGGTGTCTTTCCAGCTTGGCTGGATGGACAGATCACGCCGTCTTGCAGCCACCGGTCAATCATGACGCGATTCGCCAGGAAATGAACCGCGAACATTGTTTCGTATCCTTGCGGTGTTTTGGTTGCCTTTTGGAGCGCCAGGCCTGCGTTGAAAACCGCAATATCAATCTTGATGTTGCAGTTGCTCAGATTATCACAAAGACGGTGTACCGACCGAAGGTCCGAGAGGTCTACTTCCATCATTTCTACGTTTTGAGACCCGGACAGCGTCTTTATTTCGTCGCATGTTTCCGTATGACCGGGCCGACAAGCTAAAATCATGTTTGCGCCACGGCGAGCAAGCTCAATGGCGGTGGCTTTACCCAGCCCGCTGTTCGCTCCGGTTATTAGACAAGTTTTGCCATCGATACGTACGTGCCTTGGAACGGGATTTACTTCCGATACCTTGGGTTGCTTCAAATCTCGAATTGCGATGATTATAGCGTCTATGAAAGAACCATCCCCCATTTGGTTTGTTTTTCGCTTCATGGTGAGTTTCTCCGCATTGTTTTCCGGTTCTCTGAGGTTGCTTGGATTTGCATGGACTATTCGAAGGGAATTTCATGCTTCTCCCGATAAAAGGAGAAATAATCTTCAATAATTTCCTCGCTCAACCCAAAATCACTCAAACGATAGACGTGTCTGCCAAAGCGATTTTGCGGATTTCTTTTCATAAAAGTCTCGGCTTGCTGCACCGCTTCAGCATCAAAATCAATCCCCGCCTTTAGATAAATCCGGTGAAGCTGAGCAATCGGATCCTTCATCAAGTCGTAGTACGAAACGTCGACGAATCGATCGGCATCTGCTTTATCTCGAGATTCGATGGTTAACTCAACCATCCTGCGAGTTTTCCTGGACCAGTGCCTGGCGATTTCCTTCGGGTCCACATGATCGCTGAATATGCCGCGGTTGTGAGCAACCATGCTGCAGAAAGAGGGCATGGTTTTTCGAGGGTCGCGGTGGGTCTGCACGACTGTCGCGGTGGGGAAAACCTTAAGAAACACATCCAGATATTCCATGTGATGCGGTGTTTTGAGCACCCAGTTAATGCTGGGGCGTTGCCAGCACAGAATCTTAAGCACCTTGTGGAAATATTCGTAGGTCTGCGTATGGTCCTGTTCCTCAAGCCACCGGGAGTAACTCGGCACATACATTGTGGCTTCCGGCGCCTGGCTCATAAAGTTCAGATCAAGGAGCATTACATCTTCTTCCGGCTCGTTATGGTCAATGGGGTGGACTGCCATGAACTGCGGGGACAAATACGCGATCAGTCGCTGTGCGAGGACTGCATGCACATGTCGAGCGGCCATTCTTTTGGCTTTGTTGCTTGGCGGTAACGGATTGAGTGCTTCTGTGCCTGACACGCCTCGGATATTCGGATGAGAATTCAGCAGTCTATGCAATATTGTCGTTCCGCTGCGCTGCAATCCCGTGATCAGGATAATCTTCCCCAAATTGATGTCATGTATTTCAGGGTGTTGTTTTAGCAGTTCTTCAATTCGCAAGCGATGAACTAATGCGCTTGCAAGTCGAATTTTCTGTATCAGTTTGCCGGTTGGGGTCAGCTCGGCTTCGTTGTTAATCGAATTTATGAGAACTTCCAACGCCTCAGAGTGACCGTCCTGGCCAAAATCCTCAAGCCCGGTCTTTCGAGTCGCGCTGGCGGTGAGCTTTTCAATATTTAAAGAACTCGACAATCCGAGGTTTTCACTTAGCTTCCCGAGGGAATTGAAAATCCTAACGGGAAGAGGACGGTAGGGATTCTCATAGTCTGTAGAAGTCGCTAGATTCTTTTTAGCCATCGCGGTTTGCTCAATTCAACAGCTGCTTAAGCTCGGTTAACTTGATCAGTCTGGTCTGTGGTTGAGGATGTTCCTTGGCGCGCACCCACCTAAAGCACATCGTGCCGGAAGAATGTCCGGCTGTTTGGAGCCAGTTGGGATGACCGGGATTTTCGTGAGCTACTACTAGGCGCACGGAACCGTCATCTTCATAGCGGGCAAGGTGCTTGTTAGTGTGTATAGTGTGATAGCGGTAGTCCAGCGATTCCATCCAGTAGTTATTTAACTGGAAGTTCCAGTGTTCGCATTCCGGCGGCGTTACTTCTATCAAAAGTGCTTCGTCTTCCGCTATTTTCCAATGACTGTGGTAATAAACGATATTGGGGTCACCCCCGGCGGCCAGCGATACTTCCGGATCAAACATTGGCAGTTCGTTGGTGTGCTTTTGAAAATCACGAGCCCACTTGGCAAACAGTAAAGGTGCGCCTGCCACGAGCATTCCCGCGGTTTTCAATCCTTCGTCGAGCTGCTTCGGCGTCAATGGAGAAGGGCGGCGTTCATCTTCGGAACAGTTGATCCGTTCTATTCGCAAGTCTGCCGGAGTTTCTGTTTCGCGATCAAGGAAAGTCTGACGTACGATTAATGTGCCGGTTTCCGGGGTCATAGGAAGCCAGTTCTTGCTTTGAGGTTTGCGACTGAGTATCAGTTCAAAGCACCCGTTTTCGTCGGTTTCTATCTTGTCAGACTCTATATGCCCTGTTGGAGGCAACCCTCGTCCCTGCCCATAGTTGCCGGACTGAGTGCCAAAGCTTAGGTATGCAATATTGTTGCGCCTCCCTCTGATTTTGTATTCATACTCTCCGCTCAGGGCTGCTGTCTGGTAGAAATTGTCGGGATTGTCCGCACCTAGCTTGGTTGTTTCGTTGACGACGCGATGAAGCACAGGTGCTTTCGGGTCGGCATGCTCGATAAATGCCATCAATCCGGCCCGGGCGATGCGGCTTAAGTACCGATACCCTTCTGCCTGACTAAATGCGTCTTTAGGTGCCTTTGGGAAATTTAAAGCCGCTCCCGCGGCCTTTAAAGTATCGCAGAACTCATCCCAGGACTTTCCACTGACTACCCGTTGAGCGGCTAAGTCGGCTTCCGTTTTGCCACGCAGCTTCCAGATGAAAAGAGATGTCTGTCGAAACAAGGCGAGAAGACGGATTGCGAATTTTGGCATGGCGTACCTCTAAGCAAAACTGATTTCATCGCTCGTAGTAGACTGCTGCGAACGAACCAATGATTAAATTAAAGGGGAATTATATACATAACTGCGGATGTGTTTTTTTGTATTTCCTGTGGCACACACTTTGTCCGAGAATAATTCGTTTTATCCTGTAATGACTTAACAAATATATAAGACATCCAAAAAATGACAATTGTTTTGTTATAGAAACTGCAGAATGAGAAAAAGATTTTCTCGAGATTCTCAAGAGGATGACGAAAAAGGCACTTGACAATAAAGGATAACGGCAGTTTAAATCAATCCCGCATCGTTGCCCAAAGATGGAATAATAGTATATAATTCCCTAAAATATCCATGTGAATTCCCGGAGGAAAAAACAATGAAGATAATGTCCTGGCTCGATTCGGAAGATTACTGGTACATGAATTCCCTTAGCGAGCAGAGCAAGGAAATTAACTACTACGGCTACATAATGGAAGTCGGAGATGAGGAGGATTCAAGCAGGATAAAGATCATGGTGGTCGAACTGCAGAGTGTGAATCTGGTGGTGGGATTTATTGTTCCTTTGAGCATGGATTTGAGCGGGCAGATAGACATGGGTTTTATCTGTCAGGAAAGACCGGATAAGGACATACCGTTTTCATGCAAGCTTTCAGGCGAGGTAAAAAATCTTAACTACACGGGAGACGATCTCCAGAAAATAGAGTATGCGGGCCTTTCGCTTGAGAAGTTTTACCAGAACAAAGGAATAAAATTCTATCTTCTAGATCTTCGTCCGATCTCCGAGCAGAATCAGGATAGGCCCTGATCAAGCTTTCCGTACGCGAAGAAATCCTGGAGCAACCGTAAAATGTCTGAGAAAAACAAGATAGTCCTTGCTTATTCAGGGGGGCTTGACACCTCGGTAATTCTCAAGTGGCTCGTAAACGAATATGATTCCGATGTTATAGCCTACGTGGCGGACATAGGGCAGAAAGAAGATCTTGAGGAGGCGGAGCGCAAGGCTTGGGAAACCGGTGCGTGCGCGGTATTTATTGAAGACCTGAGGGATGAATTCGTAAGGGATTATGTTTTTCCCGCGATAAGCGCAAACGCCGTTTACGAAGGCAGTTATCTTCTCGGAACTTCCATAGCTAGGCCCCTTATCGCAAAAAGGCAGATCGAGATAGCCAAGCGCGAGGGAGCTTTCGCCGTTTCCCACGGAGCGACCGGCAAGGGGAACGATCAGGTCCGCTTTGAACTTACTTTCTACGCCCTTCACCCCGATATAAGGATCATAGCCCCGTGGCGCGAGTGGGATTTCAAGTCGAGAACCGACCTGATAAATTACGCTAGGGAAAACGGAATAGACGTCACCGCGACCGAGAAAAAGCCTTACAGCTGTGACCGCAATCTTCTTCACATAAGTTACGAAGGCGGGATTCTGGAAGACCCCTGGGCCGAACCGCCCGAAGATATGTTCGAGATGACGGTTTCTCCCGAGGCTGCTCCTGATGAACCCGTTTACGTCGAAATCGGATTTGAGAGCGGCATCCCCGTTTCCGTGGACGGAAAGGAGCTTTCTCCTTCCGCGCTTCTTGGCCTCTTAAACGATGTTGCCGGGGCAAACGGCGTCGGAAGGGTCGACATTGTTGAAAACAGGTTTGTCGGGATGAAGTCAAGGGGCGTGTACGAGACCCCCGGCGGCACGATTCTTCACGCGGCGCACAGGGCTCTTGAATCAATTACGATGGACAGGGAAGTGATGCGCCTTAGGGATTCTCTGATTCCCAAGATATCTGAACTTATCTATTACGGCTTTTGGTTTTCCCCCGAGATGGAGATGCTGACTGCCGCCGTCCGCAAAAGCCAGGAAGATGTAAGCGGTACGGTGAGGCTCAAGCTTTACAAGGGAAACGTCATAGTCTGCGGCAGAAAGTCTCCGAATTCTCTTTACAGCGAGAATCTGGCGACTTTCGAGGAGGATTCGGTTTACGACCAGTCGGACGCTACCGGTTTCATAAGGCTTAACTCGCTTCGCCTCTCAGTAAAGAAACTTCTTGAGGGGTAATGACTTCCATAGCGGATGAGAACGGATCAATTCAACTATGATCTCCCCCCGCGGCTGATTGCGCACTACCCGCTTTCCAAACGCAGTTCCTCCCGGCTTCTTGTGGTCGATAGGAAGACGCGACGCTTTTCCCACGCCAGATTTTCCGATCTTAAGGACCTGCTGCGCCTAGGTGACCTCATGGTTTTAAACAACACCAGAGTCATTCCTGCGAGGCTTGCGGGGCACGTGGAGCGAAGGGGAGATGTGGAGTTTCTTCTTACCGAGAGAAAGGATGAGACCCAGTGGAAAGTGCTTTTTAAAAACCCGAGCGAGGGTCTTCGGGTCAAGCTGGACGGAGGAGTGTCGGGCAGTCTTAAAAGGGAACCCGATAAAAGCTGGACAATAAGGTTCAGCGAACCGGTTGAGCGGATCATAAGCAGCACGGGGCGGATGCCGCTTCCTCCCTACATACCAAGAGAACCGGAGCCGTCGGATAAAAAAACCTATCAGACCGTTTACGCGACCGAGGAGGGGGCCGTCGCCGCTCCGACGGCCGGTCTTCATTTCGATCTGGAACTTCTATCGGATCTTCGTGAAAAGGGCGTTTTGATGGAATATGTCACTCTCCATGTCGGAGAAGGGACCTTCAGGCCCGTAAAAGAAGAATTGATCGATAACCACGCTATGCATTCCGAACGCGTTTTCGTCTCAAAGAAAACCGCCCGAGCGGTAAACGAAGCCAAGGCGGAGAAAAGAAGGGTGGTTTCCGTCGGAACCACTGTCACGAGGACTCTTGAGTCGGCAAGGAGCGAAGGCGGTGAGATGCGGCATTTTTCCGGTAGGACGGATCTTTTCATAAGACCTCCGTACGAATTCCGGTTTGTAGATGTTCTTATAACCAATTTCCATATGCCGCGTTCAACGCTTCTTATGCTTGTTTCCGCGTTCTGCGGTACCAGGGAGTTGGCTCTGGCCGCCTATGAGGAAGCGAAATTGCACGATTACAGGTTTTTGAGTTACGGCGACTCTATGATAATAGTGTGACGGGACCCTGGCCGTGCGCAACTCGGGCCTGTTCTTGTACATTATCAGGCGGAATTGTTATACTCTTTGGAACAAGTTTTTTCTTCAATCAATTTCCCCGGAGGAAAATGCAGATGGCGACAGTAGTTACGGGAGCGACCGGATTCATAGGATCGCACATAACCAGAAAGCTGGTTGAAAGAGGGGACAGAGTCAAGGTTCTCGTCAGAAAGACGAGCAATACTAAAAACATAGACTCCCTTGACGTGGAGAAGGTCTACGGGGACGTTGGAGACCCTGATTCCCTTAAGGCCGCTTTTTCCGGATGCGACACTCTTTTTCACACTGCGGGATTCGTATCGTTTAAGAAATCCGACCATCAGAAAATGCTGGATATAAACGTGCGGGGCGCTTCTAATGTTCTTTCCGCCGCCATGGATGTGGGAATATCAAAGGTCGTTTTTACAAGCAGCGTTGCCGCAATCGGAGTTGAGCGGGACGGCTCCCCGGTAACCGAAGCCACGCAATACGACCTTTACTCCGAAGGGATAGGGTATATGAACTGCAAGTACCTCGCGGAAAGAGAGGCAAAGAGCTTCAGCGAAAAGGGACTTCCCGTGGTTATCACTAATCCTTCGGTTGTCTTGGGTACAGGGGACATCTATCTCTCAAGCTCCGGGTCGGTTCTCTGGTTCTGCAAGAAAAGGTTTCCTGGTTACATGGACGGCACCTTTAACCTTGTCGACGTTGAGGATGTTGCGAATGGACATCTGCTTGCGGAGAAGAATGGAAAACCCGGAGAGCGCTATATACTTGCGAACGAAAACGTCGATGTGCGGGGCTATTTCGCTCTTCTTGAAGAGATAACCGGCATCTCGGCTCCGAAAATGAAGATCCCCTACGTGTTTGCCTACACCACAGCGTTTCTGCTCGAGAGGGTATTGGGGCTCGGATTCCCGAACTATTCGACACTTGACATCGATTCCATAAGGCTTTCAAGGTACAACTGGCACGCTGACAATTCAAAGGCAGTAAAGGAACTTGGGTTCACTACGACTCCCATTGAGCAGACTATACGGAAAACCGTTGAGTGGTTCAGGGAGAACGGCTATTTAAGCTGAAGAAGAGAGTAAAGTGGCGGGAAACAGTTTCGGAAGATTTTTTAGGATTACCACTTGGGGAGAGTCTCACGGACTGGCCCTCGGAGTGATCGTTGACGGTTGTCCCGCAGGACTTGATATCTCTCCCGAGGACATACAGTACGAACTTGACAGAAGGCGTCCCGGGCAAAGCAGGATCACGACCCAGAGAAAAGAAGCCGACGCAATCGAAATACTTTCAGGCGTTTTTGAGGGAAAGACCCTAGGGACTCCTATATCCATGATGGTGAGAAACACGGACGTCATATCCAAATCCTACGAGGATATAAAGGATGTCTACCGTCCCGGCCACGCCGATTTCACCTACGATGAAAAATACGGGCACAGGGATTACCGCGGGGGAGGTCGCTCTTCGGCGCGGGAGACGGTAGGCAGAGTGGCGGCCGCCGCGATAGCGAAAAAAATTCTGGACTCCCAGGGAGTGAGGACAACTGGATACGTAAAGCAGGTGGGGGATATAGTCGCCCAAGACATCGATTTTGACCAGATTGAGGAAAACCCGGTTCGCTGCCCTGACCCAAAAGCCGCCGAGAAGATGATCGGTCTTATAGAATCGGTCAGGAAGGAAGGGGATTCCGTGGGAGGAACCGTCGAGGTCGTGTCCCAAGGGCTTCCTTCAGGTCTCGGGGACCCAGTTTTTAACAAGCTTGACGCGGACCTTGCGCGCGCGCTTATGAGCATAGGGGGAATAAGGGGCTTTGAGGTGGGGATGGGTTTCGGGGTTGTCGAGAAGAAAGGTTCGCAGGTAAATGACCTCATGTATAAAAAGGAGGATGGGACCTTGGGTTTCAGAACGAACAACTCGGGCGGTCTTCTAGGCGGCATAACGAGCGGGGCGGATCTCGTTGTCAGAATTGCCATAAAACCCACTTCTTCCATATCACAGGTGCAGGACACGGTAGATAAGAGAGGAGAAAAAACGCAGCTGCAGGTAAAGGGAAGGCACGACCCGTGTCTTTGCCCTAGGGCTGTTCCAATAGCGGAGGCCATGGTCAATCTCGTTCTGGTTGATCACCTCCTGATCTCGAAACTGTCAACGATCTGATTTTACTGCCATGCCGGAACTTTTCAGAATCTATGTAGGAGAGGAAGAGATATACTCAGGGCACTTGGAGGATATCCCCGATTACTACCGCAGCAACTTGGTTGAAGCGATTTCCGAGTGGGGAGAGTGTCTTAGCAAGAGCGGTTTCAGAGAGCTTATTTACTCCTCTTTACATTGGTATAACCTCAAGACATATTACTGCGGGAATTGCGAGAAGGAGTTGGAGGAGGGGGGTGTGTGCGTGGACTGCGACGGAGAGATTTCGGAAACCTTCATCCATGAACGCAATCCGGCGATAGACAAGATAATGATGTGCATCGGTTTAATAGACCGCGTGGAGATGGAAGTCGTTTAATTTTCTCAGTCGTTATGAAGTTTCTTGTTAAAGGACACATCTACCCCAAAGCTTGGGAGATCGCGAAAAGCGTCAGGAAGCTTAGGGAAGAGCGGAAAAAAGTTAATATCGGTTCCGGAACGATCGGCTACACGGTATACGAGGTTGATCTTCCTGAGCAAACCGTAAAAACGGGAAACTATCTCACCACTCCCCAAGGGGTGAGACTCTACCACAACTCGGGCGATTATTACGGGACCGGTTATCTGATCTCGGAAATAGACAACGACCCGCTTGTATCAAAGCATTTCTCCTGAATAAAGACTCCAGAGGGGAGCGAGTCGCACCAGCAGGTCCCGGGTTTCGCGGATAAAGGCAGAGGGGTCGGCCGCAACCTCGACCGGTTCCCGTGTTTGAAGAGCGCAGAGGTGCGGTCCTTCAAGAAAGCTTTCCACTTTTATGGGGTCAAGCGTTCGGTCAACCTCTCCGTACTTTTTGCACGCGACTAAATCTATATCGTCTCCGATGCCGATGTCTTGCGCGAGATCTATAACGCCTTGCGGATCGTTCTTTATCTTTCCGGCCATCGGGGAATCCAGGGCCAGCAGAGGGGTGGGTACGTAGAGTCCCCGCCATACCCCTTTCGGCTGAAAACCCAGAAACAATTGAGCGTCAAGTCTTTTACGTCCCTCTCTATAAAAAAGCGCGAGCATGTTGTCTTTGTAAGGACTTTGTCCCTTTGCAAAACGCATGTCCCTGTTGATCCGGGTAATCGTCTTGTTGACCGCGGGACGGATCTCTAAGTCTTTGATCACTTCTCTAAGGGCGGGACCTATGTCGGTAATGGCTTGCCGCAACGGCCCGAGCAAGCTTTCCTCGTAGCGACCACGATTTTCCTCAAACCACTTCTTGTCGCGTGGACTGCTTAGGTCTTTTAAAAAACGGAAGGTCTCCGTGGAGAAGTGTTTCATGAAGATTTCACCAGTGCCAAGCGCAGCCGACTTCTGCACACCGCACAGTAGCGGCAGCTACACGGTTGCCAGTATTTCCGAGACCTTGGAAACACCGGCTCCGCTTGTGAAATCGTGTCCCAGAGATTCCAAGACGGATTCAAGGGCCGAGACAAACGCGACCATGTCGTTTCGGTCAACATCTCCTATGTGAGATACTCTGAAGATTTTCCCTTTGGCGTGGTCCTGTCCCCCGGCGACAGTCATGTGGTATTTCGTCTGAAGCTCGGAGATGATCTTTCCTGCACCTATTTCCTCGGGGGCTACCCCAACGGTAAGAGCTTGGCTTGCCTCATCTGTGGTGAAAAGATCTATGTTGATCGCTCCAAGCGCCTCGCGTGTCGCGAGCGACATGATCTGGCGTTTTCTGTAAATGTTCTCCATCCCTTCTTCCATGAATCCCTCTATAACCTTACCGAGGCCGATTATGAGCGTGACGGCCGGAGTCCAAGGCGTCGTGTTTTTCTCGGCGCTTTTTTGGTAGTCGGCAAAGTTTAGATAGAACTTCGGAAGATCCGAGGTTTTGTTGAACTCCCAGGCTTTCTCGCTCATCGCCGCGAATGAAAGTCCCGGTGGAAGCATGAAAGCCTTCTGCGAACCGCCCACCAGAACGTCGATTCCCAGTTCGTCAAACGGAAGAGGAAACACGCCGACGGCCGTTATGCCGTCGACTATCAACAGTACGTCGTCTCTTTTTGAGGTAATCGCTGCGACCTGATCCGTGGGATGCTTCACGCCCGTAGAGGTTTCGCTTGCCTGCATCATAACCGCCTTTATTGAGGGGTCGCTATCGAGCTTTTCCTCTATGATTGCGGGCGAAACCGCCTCCCCCCACGTAACTTGTATCTCATCCACCTCAAGTCCGTAGGCCCTCGCAATTTTCCCCCATCTCTCACCGAATTTTCCGCCGTTTACCGTGATCACCTTATCACCTGCGCAAAGGGTGTTCACAACTGCTCCTTCCATGGCGCCGGTTCCCGAAGCCGCTAGTATGAAAACTTCATTTTCGGTCTGGAAAATATGCTTCAGTCCTTCTCTTGCTCGCTCGAATATCGCCTCGAACTCTGTGGTTCTGTGGTGAATGAGCGGCTTGGCCATCTCAACCATTATTTCGCTTGAGACCGCCACGGGACCCGGGGTCAGCAGCAACTTTTTCATTTCGGTGTTTCTCCTCGCATAGTTAAGGGATTGAATCAAAGCGGATAAAATACCCACAAACGTACGCTGTTTCAATTGATTTCCGTGCCGTTTTTTTTGAATTCGCTGGTTATTTGCGTACTATCTTTCGGTGCGTTTAAGGAGGCATCTTAGATGAAAGAAGAATTGCGCAGTCTTATAGAAGATCTGAGAAGCAGAATCCACAGGACAGGAGACTGTCTTTGACCTGCCTGGCAAAACTGAAAGACTCAAAGAGCTTGAAGAAATTACAGCGGGTCCCGGATTTTGGGATAACTCCGAGCTAGCGCGCAAAACGCTTCAGGAGCAGTCCGAAATCAAGGACTGCGTTTCGGGATTCGAGAAGCTCCGCTCCGACATGGAGGATGCGACATGCCTTTTCGAACTCGCGGTCGGTGAAGACGACCCCGATTCAATTGAAGAAGCCCACAACATGCTTGCGTCTGTTGACGCGAGGCTTTCCGAGCTTGAGTTCGCCCGGATTCTCGGTGGCCCCGACGACGCGCGAAACGCTATCATATCCGTAAATGCCGGAGCCGGGGGAACCGAGGCTCAGGACTGGGCCGAGATGCTTCTCCGCATGTACCTTCGATACGTGGAGAGGAAAGGATTTTCCGCAAAGCTGCTTGAAACTCAGGACGGAGAGGAAGCCGGCATAAAAAGCGCCACTATTCTTGCCCAAGGGAAGTTTGCCTTCGGTTATCTCAAGGCGGAGACGGGGGTTCACAGGCTGGTGAGGATCTCCCCGTTTGATTCGAACAAAAGGAGGCACACGTCGTTTGCCTCGGTTTTTGTTTCTCCCGAAATAGATGATTCCATAGAGGTGAACATAGAGGAAAAAGATCTCAGGATCGATACTTACCGCGCAAGCGGAAAGGGAGGCCAGCACGTTAACAAGACTGATTCTGCGGTTCGCATCACCCACCTGCCCACTGGGGTCGCGGTCAGTTGCCAGAACGAGAGATCCCAGCGCCAGAACAAGGAAAGCGCCCTGAGGATACTCAAGGCGAGGCTCTATGAGTTGCGCAGAATGGAGGAAAGGCAGAAAGAAGAGGAGCTGAATTCCTCGAAAAAAGAGATCGGCTGGGGAAGTCAGATAAGGTCATACGTCATGCATCCTTACCGCATGGTTAAGGATCACCGAACAGATTTCGAGTCCTCTGGAGTTGACACGGTACTTGACGGACAGATAGAAGATTTCATAGAATCATATCTTTTGCATGAAGCGACCGAAAATCAAAGGGAGGAAGCAACTTGAAATTCGGTATAACGGGGAAAAAGGACAGTGCGGAAGTCTACGAAATCGCCAGGCGGTTGTGCGAGTGGCTTGGTGAAAGGGGCATAGAGTTTTTCGTCGAGCAGAACCTCGGCCGCAATATAGAAGCGGAAAACCTGCTTGCGGAGCCGGATCTGGCCGAGGCTGTCGACATAATAGTTGTGTTCGGCGGCGACGGCTCCTTTATATGGGTCTCCCGCATAGCGCAGGGACAGGACGTTTCGATACTCGGCTGCAACCTCGGCGGGCTCGGATTTTTAACGGAATTTACCGTGGACGAGTTTTTTCCGATGATGGAAAAAGTGGTCGCCGGAGATTACGAGATCGAGAGAAGAGATATGATATCGTGCTCCGTGGTCAGAAAGGACGGAGAGCAGGAAGAATTCACGGTGCTAAACGATATCGTGATAAACAACGGTCCCATTTCCAAGGTAGTGGACCTCTCCATATATATAGAAGAAAGATACGTAACTACTTTTAAGGCTGACGGAATCATCTTCGCGACTCCGACCGGTTCAACCGCTTACTCTCTTTCTGCGGGCGGACCGATAATCTACCCCACGCTGCCTGTGATAACCGTTACTCCCATATGTCCGCACATTCTGACCAACAGGCCCATTGTGGTGCCCAACACGAAAAAGATAAGGACGAAGGTGCTTACCGACATACAGAACACCTACCTCACGCTTGACGGTCAGGTGGGAGTGCCTCTTTCTCTCGGAGACGAGGTTATACTTGAAGGTTCTGAGTCTTTCGTGAATATCATAAAATCCCCTTTCAGGGATTATTTCAATATCCTGAAAACAAAACTTATGTGGAGCGGGAGATATGAAAATTCCGAGTGACCAGAGGTTCATGCATGACTGGGTAATAAAGCAGGTGGAGCACAAGTACTCCTCGCTTTACAAGGAGATCCGTACCAACCCCGGGGGAGAGCAGCTTTGCGAGTTCGAGGGTTTTTTCCCCGACATAATTCTCGGTTCCTACGGACAGGTCGTGCAGATAATGGAAGTTGAGACTGAAGCCACTATCGACGAGAAAAGAAGCGAATACTGGAAGGAACTCTCGGCCCTTTCCGCCCAGCTGGTTCTGCTGGTTCCCGCGAAGTTAAAAACTCAAGTTACGGATCTTTGCTGGAAATGCGGACTCGCGGGCAAAGTGAACATAGGAACTTTCGAAATCTCAATCAGGACATAGAGAACTTCAGACAACCCCCATGAACTGTCCTTCCTGAAGGTCTTTTTTCCCCCTTATGAATTCTGAGGCGTCCATTTTTCTCCCGCCTTCGATCTGAAGGGACAATATGCGAACAATTCCCTTACCCGCGGCAACATCAAGACTCTCGCCCCCCACCGATACTATCTCTCCGGGACTCCCTTTTCCCGTGCCCGCAAGCGCCCTGAATATCTTGAGGTTCTTTCCTCCCAGAGTTGTGTGGGCGCACGGCCACGGAGTCATCGCCCTTGCTAGGTTTTTTATCTCTTCTGCGTTCTGGCTCCAGTCAATCTCGCCGTCTTTTCTCGAGAGAAGAGGAGCATAGGTAGCTGTATCTGAGTTCTGTTTTACGGGCGATATGTCATTTCTTGCGACGCGGTCGATCGTTTCTAGAAGAAGCCCGGCTCCCTCAAGCGAAAGTCTTTTTGAAAGTTCCTCCGCGGTTTCCTCCTCCCCTATCGGAACATCCCTTTGAGTGAGGATGTCTCCAGTGTCCATTCCCTCGTCCATCAGCATGATGGTGACTCCCGTTTTCCTCTCTCCTTTTGCTATGGCCCAGTTAATGGGGGCTGCGCCCCTGTAGCTGGGAAGCAGAGACGCGTGAACGTTTACGCAGCCAAGCGGGGGTATGTTCAGCACGGTTGCGGGGAATATCTCTCCGTAGGCCACGACCGCTATCAGGTCGGGGGAAAGGGCTTTGAGGGTTTCCCCGAACTCTGGCGTTTTTAAGTCCTGGGGCTGAAAAACGGGTACTCCGCGCTCTCTGGCGAATTTCTTTGTCTCTGTCCATACGGGCTTTCGGCTCCTGCCCCTCGGCCTGTCCGGCCTCGAGAGAAGTCCGATGACCTCGTGGGGGGAGTCGCAAAGTGCCGCGAGGGATGGTACGGCAAATTCCGGCGTTCCTGCGAAAAGAATTTTCATTTTTCCGTGTTCTTGCGAGAAGCGATTGCTTCGGTCTCCATTCTTTGTGCCCGCGCGCGATTTTTGTTCCAAGCGGTTTTTTTCGGTGCATGCGGTGCACATTTTTTAGGCATGGTTCTCAAACTCTAAGTCTACTTGAAAATCCGTGGGTGTTGAGAATTTAATTTTTTCTAATTATTTCAGAGAGTTAAGTTGAACATCATCCGCCTTTTGTTTTTTTGGCCTCTTAATTGCAGAAAGTGTTGAGAAGAAAATTGTCCAAACAATGGAGGAGTTGGTTATGAATATCGCAGATTTCTTGAGAAAACCTTTCGGATGCAGCCGCGTGCTGTTTCTCTCGGTTTTCGCTTTTATTGTTCTGGGGGGCTATTCGGCTTTTGCGTCAGACGGTTCTGCGCACTCAGTCTTTGTGGCGAACAACGTATGGATGCTACTTGCTACTTTTCTTGTTTTTATAATGCATCTCGGATTTGCCGCTCTTGAGACCGGACTTACCAGATCGAAGAACACAGTAAACATACTGTTTAAAAACACGTTCATCATCTCGGCGGGTATTCTCACTTATGCCCTTATGGGCTTTAACCTTATGTACCCGGGGGACTTCAACCTTATAGGCGGCGGGATCTTCGGGTTTGCGGGTTTCGGTATTTCATCGCCGGCAGGGGCTGAGGGGCTCATAGAATATGCCGATGGTGGTTACACCTACTACACAGATTTCATATTCCAGGCGATGTTTGCCGCGACGGCGGCCACTATCGTTTCCGGAGCGGTCGCGGAACGTATAAAGCTTTCAAGCTTCCTCATTTTCGCAACTGTATTCGTTGCGATCGTATATCCCATAGCGGGATCCTGGAAGTGGGGCGGCGGATGGCTTGATCAGATGGGTTTCTATGATTTCGCCGGTTCCACGCTCGTTCACAGCGTCGGCGGATGGGGAGGACTTGTCGGGGCGTATCTTCTCGGCCCGCGTGTCGGGAAATACCTTGCCTCGGGAGCGATGAGGCCGATTCCGGGTCACTCGCTACCTCTTCTTGCTATTGGTGTATTCCTGCTCTGGATGGGATGGTTCGGTTTTAACGGCGGTTCGGTTCTGAGCGCGGATCCGAAACTTATTTCGCTGGTCATAGTGACGACTTCGCTTGCGGCTGCTGCGGGCGCCTTGGGAGCGGCTTTCACGTCGTGGGGAACCTTTAAGTACCCTGATCTCTCCATGGCCCTAAACGGTGTGCTCGCCGGTCTTGTGGGAATCACGGCGGGAGCTGACGTGGTCAGTCCCGGAGAGGCCGTCATCATAGGACTTGTGGCCGGAATAATCGTGGTCTTCGCGGTCAGCTTCTTTGACAAGATAAGAATAGATGACCCGGTGGGTGCGATTTCCGTTCACCTAGTCTGCGGTGTATGGGGAACGCTTGCCGTGGGAATTTTCGGAGGACCTGATTTCAGCATTGTGACCCAGTTTATCGGAGTTGTGGCCTACGGAGTCTTCACGGTTGTCTGTGCCTTCATCATTTTCTATGCAATAAAGATGGCTATAGGCATAAGAGTGAGCGAGGAAGAGGAGAGAAGAGGACTCGACATAACCGAGCATGGAATGGAGTCCTATCCGGATTTCCAAGCCGTATCGCAGGTTTAATCAAGTATTAGAACAGGAAAAAAAGTAGAGAAAAAACAACTCTCTTAAAGGAGGAGAAAAAATGAGAAGTATAGTTTCTAAATTGATGATCGCAACGGTTTTGCTGCTGGGGGCCCAGTTTACGGCCCCTAGGGCAAACGCCGTTGATATCGGAAATTCGATTGGGATCGGCGTTTCGCTCGACACGACCTATCAGTATATTTCGGATGGGGAAGTCGGAGAGGGGATCGACGAGAGGGGCCTTTATCCCGAGCATAACGATTTTTCGATAGATGCCTTCACCCTTTCGCTTGAAAAGGTTCCAACCGTCGGCGAAGGAGTGATGGATCAGGTGGGTTTCAGGGCTGATGTTCTTTTCGGCGAGCAGGCCGAGCGGCTCGGCTTCGGTTTTAACAGCGATGGTGACGGCGCGGTAAGCCCTTACCAGGCTTACATAAACGTGCTCATTCCCGGGGCCGGAAGCGGTCTTAACGTCTACGCAGGTCAGTTCACCACGCTTGCCGGCTGGGAGCTTATAGAAGCCAAGGACAACACCAACATAACGAGATCCCTGCTTTTCTACAGGATTCCGTTTGCGCATAGCGGTGTGCGCGCCACCTTCAGTGCCGGATCGCTTGATTTCGCGCTTGGCCTGAGCAACGACTGGGATGCGCTTGATGATGAAGACGACGGCAAGACATTTGAAGGCCAGATCGCGCTTAATCTGCCAAACGACGGCTGGCTCGGCGTTACTGGATACTTCGGCGATACTGACGGCGATACTAGGACCCTTGTCACGGTCGTTGGTACCATGACCCTCATGGAGAAAGTCACCTTGATAGCCGATTTCGAGTATACGTCGCATGACTACGGCGGAGACCGCTGGGGTTTTGCTGGTTACGCGATAGTGAGTCTTGCGGACTCCATGTCACTCGCTCTCAGGGGTGAATATGTTGATGACGAGGAAATAAGAAACTATGACGATGACGGAAACTTCACGGGTTTGGCGGGCGTCAAGCTTTACGAGTTTACCTCAACGCTCATATTGACTCCTTTCGAGTCCGTGGGGAACTTCGAGACGAGACTTGAGTACAGGTACGACAAGGCAGACGGAGACGACGCTTATTTCGCCGGAGGAGATGATCAGCACGGATTTGCCGTACAGCTTCTTTACTGGCTTGACGTATAGATAAAGGAAAACAACCACAACGCAGAAGAAAAAACCATCTCTCCATACCTCTTTTTTCTGTGTTCAGGGGGGCTTCGGTTCTTTTAAAAAAGGCCGAGGCCCCTTTGTTTATGAACGAAGAGGCACTCTTTCTTGAAACGAAATATTTTCTTCGGGTAGAATTAAAGCCCGTTTGTTTCTGCCCGGATAGCTCAGTTGGTAGAGCAGAGGACTGAAAATCCTCGTGTCGGTGGTTCGATTCCGCCTCCGGGCACATCATTTTGTCACGTTCTTACAGGGACACTTGAGCGAGGTGATTTATGTCGAAGCTTAATCGGATGTCTGGCGCTCTCGCCACTGTTGTCGCTCTTGCGGCTTGCGCTCTTATCCTTTCATGTTCTTCCGAGGCACAGACAAACCCATGTCCTGACGGCACCGAACCCTATACCGAATACAGGCTTTTTTTCGGGCGTGGAGATGCGGATAATCCCCAGGTCGTTAGTGATCAGCAGTGGGAAGGTTTTCTCGAAGATACCATCACTGTGGAGTTTCCAGCCGGTCTTACCGTCTTAGATGCCTATGGACAGTACACGGACTCCGCAGGAAATCTGATAAAAGAGGATACTAAGGTACTTATAATACTCGTCCCGCCTGATGCCGACTCCGCTCCCGGAATAGACAGGATTATCGAGGAGTACAAGCAGAGGTTCTCCCAGCAGGGGGTTTTGCGCGAGGTTAAAGCCACCTGCGCGTCGTTCTGATTCTTTTTTCTGTTCCAGGTTTTTAAACTGTCTTAGCCGAGGTGCGTCTTGCCAAGTTGTTTTGTTATATACATTAGGTTAAACTTGCCATACATAGGACTATTTTATTCTCGGAGGAGTTTTAAATGAAATTTGGAGATTATCTAAAGAGGATAAGGAAGAGAAAAAAAATTACACAGGAGAATCTAGCTCGATCTCTTGACGTTTCAAGCGTGTATATACATCAGCTTGAGACAGGGAAGGTTGACGCACCCTCTCTTGATCGCTGCCGGCAGATATCTTCAATATTGGGGGTCAAGGTTGAAGAAATATGGAGCGTTTCAAGGGCTGAGAGACTCAAAAGATTCATCGATAAAGAAGCCATATCCGAGCAGGAACTCGAGGTTCTCACAAACGAGGAGAAGATGCTCGTTAAGCTTTACAGAAGCCTTGACGGAGAGATAAAAAAGGATTTTGCCGGAATGATATTCATGCTTCTCCGTCATTCCCAAGACAAAAAATTACGCAAGATACTTGAAGAATTCGTAAAATGCGCCTGAACCAAAAACTTGGATTGTTGTTCAAAATATCCATGGTTGAATTGGGCATTATCGCCCTTATAGGGGTGGTGTTTTATTTCCAGTTTGACAACGCGAAAAAAGAATTCGTCACGAGGACACGAGCTATTGCCGAAACAATAGGGGACCAGGCAACCACCTTTTACAGAGACCATGGGGAAGCATCCACAAGCGACGAATTCTATCTTTTTCTTGACGAAAGGCTGGGCAGGGAAAAACTGTTTAACACTTTCGGCGTTTCCCCAAAGTTTTTCAGCGTCACTTTTACGAAACAGGGAGAAAATGAAATAGCTTCCGGGCATTTTCTGGAAAATTCTTATCCTCCCGAGGGATACTCGGTTGAGAAATATGCAGGGAAGATTTCCGTTTCCGTTCCGTTTCTCGCTCCGCAGGCCGACGGGCCGCTCGGCATAGTTAAAATCGACTCCGATACGAAAACGTTGATGAAAAAGGTCTTCGCCGACAACTTTTTGCTTTATGTAGCCATTTTAGTGGTGCTTAACAACCAGGCCTTCATTCTTCATCTGTTTCTCAGAAGGAGAAAAGAAGAGATACCTTTTGGCGGAGAGGGTTACCTGAAGGAACACTCCATAAGTGCCCTTAAGCTTATGCACAAGGTGCTAGGAGACATAATAGAAGATCACGCTTCGGAGGATAAAAAATCTCCGGAGGAAAAAACCGCGGACTCAAGGAACGTCATTTCGATTTCAAACGTGGGTACTAAACCGGAAAAATGAAAAAAAGTTTTCTGATAATATCCTTTGTTTTTGGGGTTCTTTTCCTTGCGGCCTGTATCGCGGAAGAATCCGCCGTCGAGCTTGACGGGCCCGTTCTCGAGACTGAGAACTTTGACGGGAGCGTGGATTTTAACGGCGCCGTCGTGAACACGGCGAATTTCCCCGTGCAGTCGGTCTATGTTGTTATCTTCGTGAAGGATTCGGACGGAAACGCCCTTGCCGCAACCTCTGCCCTTGTTGAAGAAGGGGATATACTTGATCCGGCGCAAAGCTTTTTCTTCACGGCCAGTTTCGATAATCTTCCCCCGGAAGCCCATTCCAGGGAAGTACAAATATATTACGACCTTTTGGAAGAGTAGTCTTCCATCCTCGTTTTGTTGATTTCTCCGTTTAAAAAATTGGCTTTTGGCAAACTTCACCGCCCGGATTCGTCCTCCGAGGGGAAAGACTCCATGGTTGGAGTGGATATAGGTTCAAATTCCGTTAAGGTCGTGGAATTTGCCTACGAGGGCGGAAATTACCGGCTTGAGAATATTGGAGAGGCTATGCTCCCAAGCGGCGCTATAACCGGCAAGTCGGTTTCAAAGGGAGACGTGGTTTCGGCGGTCATCTCAAATCTTGTTTCAAAACTCGGCATAAAGGCAAGAAGGGTAGCCATAGGTCTCTCCGGCGAAGCCGTTGCTTTAAAAATCGTCAGTGTTCCCAAAACTCTTCTCAGAAATGACATGGAAAAGCTTGTTCCGGACCTTGTGAGCACCAGTCTTCGGAGAAACGTTGGCGGGGTTAATTACAGCTATACTCCGCTTTTCCGGCGCAACGGAAAATCAGCGGAGGTCCCGGTGCTGATCGCTGCGGTTTCGAAAAAAACGGCGCAGGGATATAAAAACTTGGTTTCCACCGCGGGCCTTCGCGCTCGGGTAATTGATATTGACGCCATGGCCCTTTCAAACGCCTACGCGGTTTCCTGTGCAGTTCGCGGCGAGAAAGTGGCACTTGTAGACATTGGGGCGTCGGTGATCAATCTGAGCGTTTTGGACGACGGCGTGCCTTTCATGCTGAGAGACATTCCGTTTGGAGGGCAATGGGTCACGCTCCGCCTTATGGAGAAGTTCAAGATCACCTATGAGGAGGCGGAGAGAATAAAGTGCAGCATAAAGGGTTACGGCAGATATGATGAGATAACCTCTGTTTTCGCCGATTTTGTCGCCCGTGCCGTGGGTGAGATAAAAACGTTTCTGGACGATGCAGGAGGCGGGCTTGCCCGCATAATCCTTTCTGGGGGATCTTCCAAGATCGCTACCATGCCTGACGCGTTAGGGGATGCTACGGGGACATCAGTTGAGATTTCAAATCCTTTTCGCAATATCGCTGTTTCGGATTCGCGTTTTGACTCGGAGTACATCGAGCATCTGGCCCCGAAGATGACAGTTGCAGTAGGCCTTGCGCTTAGGGGTTTGTGAATAGGAGAAAAAACTGGTAAGAAATTCCGCGTACCAGATCAGTTTCTTGAAGGTATAAGGTGGATTATCAAGGAAACCGCAAGCGCGACCGCGCCGACTACCGAGAGAGTCTTGAAGTAAAAAGACCAGTCAAGTGAAAATTTGAGGGAAATTCCGAAACCGATTATAAAGAGAACGAGTGCGGTTATAAGAATTCCTCCGAGGATGTTTGTTCTAAGCATACGAAACTCCAGTAAGCAGAATTAATAAAAACGGCACTATTGTATATAAGACCGCGCAAATTTCAATTCTTAAAACAGGGAATCACCGCGGCTGGAGAGCTGAACTAATACAATGTTGAGTAAAAGGGAGTCACGGGTACTGAGGCTGCTTAGCGAAAAAGAGGGCAAAAGCCTCTCCGAGCAAAAAATTCTCCGGGAGCTTAAGATACCCGAGAGAAAAAGAAAAAACCTCCGTGCTACACTTGAGCGCATGGTTCTTGAGGGTACGATCAAAAGGACCTCCAAAGGGCGCTACCGCCTTGGAAAATACGGGAAAAAATCCGCCGGGAAAGATCACCGGCGTCCGAATTTTCCCGGTCACACTTTAAACGGGAACCGGAAAAAGATCGGGTCAAACGGCCTGTCAAACGGGAACTCCCTGAGGGTTTTGGCCGACCTGCGAAAAACCCCAAGGGGTTTTGTTGCATGCCCGAGAAAGACGGAGATTCCCGAGTGTGAGATTGAAAGCAGAGGGGGGAAAAGGAGCTTCTCCGACGGGGAACTCGTGGTTATAGAGATTGGGCTTGGGAAAACATCGGCGAGAGTGACCGAGCGTCTTGGGATATCTGGAGAAATCGAAACCGAGAAAAAAGGGATTATTTCCGAGTACAGTCTTCCGAAGGGTTTTTCGCGCAACGTGATCAAAGAGGTCGGCAACCTGAACGCGGAATTCTCAAACGGTGATCTTTCGGCGAGGGTGAATCTTGAGGGGGAAACCATTTTCACCATAGACGGGGATGACGCAAAGGATTTTGACGATGCGGTGGGCATAAAAAGAATCCGCAAGGGCAAGGGATACAGACTCTGGGTAAGCATAGCGGATGTTTCTCATTACGTGCTTTCCGGGAGCGCGTGCGATGAGGAGGCCGCGCGCAGGGCCACCAGCACTTATCTCTCGGACAGGGTTATTCCCATGCTTCCCAAGCGGCTCTCGAATGATCTCTGCAGCCTGCGACCGAGAAAAAGACGGCTTACCAAAACAGTCGAGATGGATTTTGATTCCTCGGGAAGACTTAAAGACTCAAGGATATACAACAGCGTGATAAAAAGCTCCGCGAGGCTCACCTATTCCAAGGCCGCGGCCGTTTTGGAGGGAAATGGTACTGCCTCCTCCTCACTTAGCAAAAGCATAACTTCTTCCCTGCTTGTGATGAGAGAGCTCTATGGCAAGCTCAAGGAGCTTAGAATCGGAAAAGGCGGTCTTGACTTCGATTTTCCCGAGGCTGTGCTGCTTCGCAATTCCTCAGGAGAGGTAAGAGACGTCGACAGGTTTAAGCGAAACACGGCCCACGAGATAATAGAGGAGTTCATGATCATGGCTAACTCCGTAGTTGCGGACTTTGTCTTTAGAAACGGTTTCGAATCGATCTACAGAATTCATGAGCCTCCTGACCCGGATTCAATAAAGCAGTTGCGCGAAAGCCTTCTCAAAATAGGAATCAAGGCGAACCTGGGAGCAAGAGCAAAACAGCCTGACATTCAGGCGGTGATGAAGACCGCTTCGGGAAGACGGGACCGGGAACAGATAAATTTCATGATTCTGCGCGCGCTTAAAAAAGCTGTCTACTCGACAAAGCATGTTCCCCATTTCGGTCTTGCGATAGATGATTACACCCACTTCACTTCGCCCATAAGAAGGTATCCCGATCTTGTTGTTCACAGGATTGTCGACGATATACTGGAAAAAAAAGACCCTTCCTACGATTCCGCTCTTCTCAAAAAGATTGCCGAACGCTGCTCGATTCTGGAGAGGGCGGCAGAGGGCGCGGAACGTCAGTTCATGAACCTCGAGACTGCGAATTTCATGAAAACTCGCGTGGGCGAAGTATTCCACGGGAAAATACTCAGCATACATCCCTTCGGAGTATTCATAGAAATAAAGGAACACTTCGTCGAAGGACTCATCCCCGAGCACCTTTACAAACACAAGGGCAAGAAAAGGAAGTGGTTTGAACTCGGAGAGGATGTTCGCGTAAAACTCGTGTCAGCTGACCTGGAAAGAAGAAGGCTCACTTTTGATCTTGCGTCTTAGGTGCCCATTCAAGTTTTTCGTTCTACTTTGGTGACCCTTCTTCCAGTTTGCTGACTTTTGCAATAATTTCTTTCTAGACTATATGTTAATTTTTAAGTTGTTAATTTGATCTTGATATTTTCTTCTCTGCTCAAAACCCTTTTTTACGATCTTTCCTATTCTATTCTGTTCCTCTTTGCTTGGGACTAGAATCAAAATATTAAGTAAATCAGAATCTAACAATGATGGTATGGCAGCCCCGGTTCTGAATCGATACACTTGGTCGAGAAAATATTTAGACTTAAGAAAATATAATAGATAAAATGGGTTTAATACTTCTTCGTCAAAATTAGAACCCTGTTGATATAAGGATTCTTTGTCTAGTGTATTTCTTTTTCTTTTACTGAAAACTCTAAATCCGTTTGTACAAATACAGCCATCATATTTTTTTGTTACGTATGCTGAAACATGGTTATTTGTACCAATGGAGTTGCCCGCTACAGCGGTGATTATGTCACCCTCTTTTAATTCGTATGATGCTCTGCTTGGTAACTCATGAACAAGCTGCTCTGTCGCATTTGTTATTTCATTGTACTGTGTGCTAATGTCGGACAATTCTACATAGCGAACGGTGAGATTTCTTTGCTTAAGTTTGCTTGACTTCGCTTTTTTTATATCCAGTAAATTTCCAAGTCTTTTAGCACCATTTTTTAGAAGAATTTTCTCGGTTTCTCTGTAGCTCGGTTTATAAAACTCGAAATCCAGTCGCATGTAGTTTAAGTCGTCTCTATTTATCAAAAAGGCATTTTCAGTGTTATTAAATTTTTTATCTTTTTTGAAATTTATGTATGAAGAAATAACATCAGAAATATCCTCATCTACTTTGAATTCTCCTTTTTCATTTTTTTGTATATTTCCTGAATTATCTTTTTTATAAATTAAAGACCCATTCTTGTTTCCTGCATAGCCCAATTTTGTTACTTGAGCAAAATATATTTTTTCAGTTGGTTTTTCATCGTTTTTCTTTTTTAAAAATAAAATAGAGGTTTTCACTCCTGTACCCGATGGAATAAATGTTTCTTGAGGTAGCTTGATAATATCAAGCACATCCGCTTGTTCTTTTATATAATTACGAAGATAAGAAAGGCTAGAGTTCTCAAAATCACCATTGGGTAAAACGATTGCCATTCTACCTCCAGGTTTTAAAAACTTTAAACATCTTTCAATGAATAAGATTTCCGGGACCTGTCCATGCAACAGGTCCCCGCTTTTGTAAAACTTAGAATCAAATTCATTCCATTTGTAACCTAAGTCAAAGTTTTTAAGTATTGATTTACTAGTAATTTTGCCTTGTGTACCGAAAGGTGGATTTGTGAGAACAATATCAAAATAATTTCGATATGTTTTTAAGTTGGTTTTGCTGGTTTTATTTAATTCTGCATCAATACTATTCCAATCAGATAATGAGTCATGTCGGATAATGTTGCAGAAACCGTCGCCATCTAAAATCATCATCATTTTTGCGACCGTAGCGGCCGTTTTGTTTATCTCGATTCCATAAGCATTGTTTCTAGCGAAATCTTTAGCTTTACCAGGTTCGTTTAAGTAGATATATTGCAAAGTTGAACTCAGGAAACCCCCACTTCCGCAAGCTGGATCTAGGACTTTCTCGTTTGATTTTGGTTGTATTATTTCAACACACAGTTTAACCACTTGTTCAGGAGTGAAGAATTGTCCTCTCCCAACTCTCTGCGAGGCATGTATGAATTTTTGAAAAGCGAGACCTTTAACATCATTTGAAGAATTTAGAAGGTCAATGTTCTGAAGCTTATTGAAGACAAAAGCAAGCGAATTATCTTTTAATTTTATTTTTTCATCTTTTTCAAAGAGGTCCGAGAAATAAGTAAAAGTGTTTTCTTGTAGCTTGTAGAGCCTGCTAAGAAAATCGCTTTCGTTTTTCCCGTTGATAATGTTTTCATACTCTGATGATGTAATTTTGAATTCAAATTTTTTGTTTTTTTCATCGAAAATTTTCAGAAAAAGTATTTTTATTGTTTCTTCCAAAGCCTGTTCTGGGAACAAGCCATCGTTAGCGTAAATATGGTTATGAACATCTTCAAAGACTTTTAGTAATTTATCGCTTTTTTCTAAGGAAGATGTTTGCTCAGAAGGGGGAAATAAGGGAAGTGTAATTTGACTCATAGTTTTTACTAATAGAAAACCTGAATTTTGGTCTGTTTACTGTACACACCAATACTAGGATTTAATTATCAATGATGCAATAAAAGAGATAATACAGAAGTGTTTCAGGATTGTAAATAACTTCTGTATCTCGCTAAGATTTGGGGGTCGGTCTTCAAATGCCTACATATATAAGGGGTTGCAATTGACTACCTATCATCTATTTGCGAGTGATCGATTTTTCTATACATTGGGTTCGTTTCTTGTATGCAAATATCAATATCATCATACCAAGGAGGTTGGATTACAGGGTTGTCTTTTTTGTCTTTGACCAATATATCAATTGTGTAATTCTGATATAAATGTTCCGGTGATGTTGGAGAATGACTAATTTTTTCACTGTTTGTAAATACGAACTCATGCTTTCCAGTTCTCAAAAATAAATCGATACTCATAATATTAAAATCACTAACGAGTGGAGCAGCCTGAATTATATCGGTTTTAATTCCTTTTCTTCTAGTTGGTTGGTGAGTTTCCAGTATTGCAATAGCACCTGCAACATCTCTATAAGCATCTTCTGTGAAAAATTTTTTGTCTAGAGAAAAAACCCATTCTTTAAGTTCATCTTCATTGCTCCAAAGGTCGTCAAGATTATAGCATTCTGGTCCAGGGAAATTATGGTCCCACTTGAAATCGGGAAACCTTTTTCTCGGGTTTTTCTTTTTGAAAGATAGCTTTGCCTTTGAATATTTATCAGACCCTTTGTTGAAAATTGCCTCTTTGGTTTGCACGTTAAATATGCGATTTTTAAGAAATCTGAAAACCTTCTTAGGATTATCAAGTTTTCCACCTCGAAACTCGGAATTGCTTTTTAATCCTTTGCTTTCGATTACTAGCCACTTCTTGGCCTTTTTCCCCTTCTTTCTGATGTAAAAATCGCCTCTTGCTTGGTCATTTTTCGCTTTGTTGCCACCACTCGGTTTCTCCTTGATTCTAACTACTTTATAACCTTTTGCTTCAAGGTGGTCTTTAAGCAATATCTCACTGATAGCACCTAGTATATAGCCCCTTGCATTTGGACTTGACCTTAGTGCTTCGTAAAAGGTTTGCTCACTTACTCCAAAATCTTTCAGGATGTTTTTGTTTGTATTATTCAAATGTTAACAGGTCATTTATTTTTAACTTCAAAGCCGTCGCAATCTTCTCTATGTTTTCTAAAGTTATGTTCTTCTCAGCTCTTTCAATCATTCCAATGTAAGTTCTGTGAACTCTTGCCCTTGCAGCAAGCTCCTCTTGCGAAAGTCCTTGTTTAAGCCTTTCTTCCCGTACTTTCTGACCAAATTTTTCTAGAGTGGTTTTACTCATGAACTTATGACTTTACGCTGTTAAAGCATATGTTCTTGCTAACTTTAGTTCTACATACTATAGTTGGCAGATAAGTTTTATATTAAAAAGGGTGCTGGGGAGCTTTCTCTTTAGAGAGGAACACAGATGTTAGGACAATTTTTTATCCTAAGGGGTTACTTTTGTGGGCAGGGAAAAAAGAAGGATTTAATCTTGTTGGCCTTGTGAATTGAGAGAGAGTTTGGTTTGAATTTTTTGACTGGCGGAGGGAGTGGGATTCGAACCCACGAGGGCCAAAAAGACCCCACTGGTTTTCGAGACCAGCGCCTTAAACCACTCGGCCATCCCTCCCAACCCGCAAAACAGGCTACCGAAGCCCAAGGGGCAAGGCAACATCTACGAAAACAGGCAGAGTCCCGACTTTTTTAAATTACTGTCAGAATGTTAGAATACCAGTAACATGGGAAAAGCGATACCCAAACGGAGGAAAGGTATGGATCCCCCCAGTACCTTTGTCATGACATTCCGCTTAAGAAATTTCCTCCCGTTTTTGCTTGCTATCTTCTTTCTGGTGGCGGTTTCCTGCGAAACGTCTGAACCGCCGCCACCCGGTTACGAACCTCCCGTAGAGTGCGACCTTCCCGAGCGGGGAGGATACGAAAGAGAGATTTACTATCCGAACCTGGACAGTCGCGCCCTTGGGGACATATCCCCGACCGAAAATGATTACGAAACCGTAAAGAAGATAAGCCGCTCGGTATTGCGGATAAGATCAGGTCGAAGACTGGGAACAGGCTGGCTTATAGCTCCTCGCCATGTTGTCACAGCCGCGCACTCGATAAATGAAAATTATAATACCATGCACGTCCAGACATTTGACGGCGAAACTATAGGCGCGGAAGTCGCATGGTATGACAAAACAGGAACAAGCGACTTGGCTCTGCTTAAGCTTGAGCGGGAGATTGATGCCGTTCCTCTGAAAATCGCCGACGCAAGACCCGAAAAAGATGACATGCTTATCGTAATAGGTCAGACTTCCATAGCATCAGGTCTTGGAGGATGGATCGTTACGATGGGACCCGCGCTTGATGAGTCACACTGCCGAAGGGTGGAATCCAGATGTGATTTGCCGCGCGACAGAGTATACCATTTGGCGCCCGTAATAGGAGGAATGAGTGGAGGGCCCGTACTCAATCGCAATGGAGAAGTGGTCTCCACGGTATCCGGAACAAAGATACCTCTTGGTTTCACGACACGTGGGCTGCCCGAAAAGCTCTGGGTTTACGCATTTTATCAGCCGATTCCCGGTTCCTACGAGTTCGGGTCGAATCCCGAGGAATTAAAACAGCTTTACAACAACAGCGCGGCTCCCGATCTTCGGGAACCCGCAAACGCCGGTCAGTACAGGGATGACAACCAGTGGAAAACTACGGATAACGCGTTCGGCGACAAATACAACCCGTTTCCGATCGACCAGTTTGACCACATGAACGATGTATACAAAAGAGAGCGCGAAGGAGCCGTGAGCCTGAAAGTGTCATCAGACTCGGAAATATCAGTTGGTTCCGGTTTTATATATGACGACAGTACCGTCATCACCGCGGGACACGTGGTCACTGAAACGGGATTGGAAGTCTACATTACAACAGCGGACGGCGAAGTTCACAAGGGTACTGTTTCCAAAACACAGAACGAACCGGGAAAATGTGATATCGCCGTTATAAAAACGGCGCCGGGAGCCTTGTCGGGATATAGAGAACTTGAAATCGGCAATTCCTCTTCGCTTCGGTGTGGCGACCCTGTCATTGTAATCGGCACCGCCGCCGATTACAGGCCGGCGGGAAACCTGCAGGGAGTCACGGCCGTTTATCGCGGAACCCGGAAGTATTTGTCCGAATTCTTCTCGCCATCCTCTCGCGGCGGCATGAGTGGCGGCCCGGTTTTAAACAGAGAAGGCGAGGTGATTTCTCTGGCCTCGGAGGCATTCGACTTCGTCGGGCCGTCTGGACAGCAGCCTACCAAACCGGCTTCTCTGTTTATTCACACCCGAATTCCGACTTACATGAAACAGCATGCTTCGGACGGGCCGAACTCAGAAACTATGAAAAGGTTTATTGAAGACAGTGATTTTCGATGTGAATAACCGGCAAATTGTCTGAGCGGCACCGGAAGGAGCTGGATGTGTATCCCTCGGATCTTCGGATACGGACTTTTCCTAACGAAGAGCTGAAACAGAATTCAAGCGCGAAAAACCTGATATTCGGCACACCGAACCCAGTATAGCATTCAGGGCACTTCTAAAAATTTGGTTTGCGGTTCAAGATTACGGACAACTTCCCATAGAAGTTCGGACAAAAATAGGGATTTCCTTAACTTGCTGAAAAAAAACAAAGGGAATAATTCTGGAACCTGCTTTCCAATTTTGCGAATTTTCTGATTCCGGACATCATCAATCACATTGCTGGGTGACAAGACTGCCCCAGAAATCTTCTTCCGCCATTCCCAACAGGTCAAGTGCTTCCTTCTGAACGGGCGAAAGTTCGTTCCTGACGTCACCCTCGAACAACAGGGCGGAAAGTCCTCCTTATTTGCCATTCTACGTAATACGCGGGCATGAACAGCAGCACGTGACCCCGCCGTGATTCTCGCTGTAGACGTATATGGTGGGCCATATCCTCAAGGAAGATTTCTTCACTGAGCGAAACGCTCTCTGTACTCAAGCGTACAATTGTTTCAATATTCAGTAAGAACTTGTGGGAGTGCAACAATATCTGATCATAGCGCAACTGGTACGGATTGGAGAAGATGGTGGACAGAGTGGGATTCAAACTCAAGAGGCAAGGCAACATTTCCTGGGAAGTTTTGTTATTAACGCCTCCGTGTAAAATTAAGCGGATATGATTGAGGACCACTTTACTCCCGAGGCTGCCGAATTCATCAGGGAGGCGATAACCGAGGCCCACGGAAACGAGGTTTTTTTCGTCGGGAAAATAAACGATAATTCCTTGGTTTACGACGTCAGGGTCTTTGCCCGTGGCAACCGCCATGCGGTTCCGGCGATCCTTGCCGCGGCGAAGACGGGAAACGTGGTTGTGCACAATCATCCCTCGGGCAACCTAGAACCTTCTCCTCAGGATGTGGCCGTTGCCTCGGCTTTCGGAAATAAGGGGGTCGGTTTCTACATAGTGGACAGCGAGGTCGAAAATGTATACGTTGTGATTGAGCCTTTTGTTCCGGGAGAGACGGTACGCGTCGATAATGAATCCGCGAGGGAATACCTTCTGCCGGCAGGTCCCGTGGCCCGGGTTTTGGGAGAGAAATACGAATACCGAGACGAGCAGCTCGAAGTCCTCTCAAACGTAACCGATGCCTTTAACGATGAATACCTGTCGATGATAGAGGCCGGCACGGGTACCGGAAAAACTCTCTCCTATCTCGTCCCCTCCATTCTCTGGTCTATTAACAACGATGAAAGGGTGTTGATCTCTACAAACACTATCAATCTGCAGGAACAGCTGATAAACAAGGATCTTCCGCTCCTTCGGGATGTTTTCCCGAAGAAGTTCGATTACGCGCTTGTTAAGGGAATGAGAAACTATTTCTGTCTTCTGCGCGGCGAAGCCGTGGGACAGGATCTTTTCGATTTTATAGATGACGGAGAAAGAGGATCAATGAAGGACGTACTCGAGTGGGCGAAGACTACCACGGACGGTTCTCTTTCCGACCTTGCCTTCACGCCTCCTGATGACGTGTGGGACAGGGTGTCTGCAGAAAGCGAAAGCTGCCCGGGGATGAAGTGCCCCCACTATTCAAACTGCTTTTTCTTCAAGTCCCGAAGAGAGCTCTCAAGAGCCTCGGTGCTGGTCGCTAACCACCATATGCTTTTCTCCGATATCGCAATAAAAGGGACTGCTGGACCTGATTCGGATTTCGGGATAATTCCCCGCTACGCGAAGGTCGTTTTCGACGAAGCGCACAATATTGCCGAGGCGGCGACTTCGCATTTCAGCCTGAAACTGAGCAAGCACGGGATTATGAAAACCCTCTCGAGGCTCCGCTCCCGGAAAAGCAAAGGCGGGAACAAGGGGATCCTATCCTACATCTCTCATCTTGCACAGAGGGAAAAGGATTCCGCCCTGAGGGGGGTTTTCGAGCGCTCGGGCGGTGCTCTTGCCGCCGCCGTCGAGCGGATCGAAGCCGTGAGCGAAGAAGTGTTTAACTCGCTTTACGGTTTCGGGGCGGAGATATCAGGGGAAGCAGCGATAAGCATTAGGCTTACGGAGGAAATTGTGCGGAATGAGAAATGGACCGGCGTGGAAGAGCGCTTCGGAGCGCTTGAAAAATCTCTTTTCTCGCTTGAAAACGAGATTGGCCACCTTCTGGGAGTGGTTGAGCCCTCACCGCACGCGGATTCCCACATAAAACTCACCGCCGAACTCGGTGGCATTGCTAAAAGATCCCTTGCCTTCCGCGAAGTCATAGCAAGGTTCTTCGGCGAGGGGGACGAGAGTCACATCAGGTGGTTTGAGGGAAACCGTAGACGCGCGGCCATTTTCTGCTCCATCAACCTCTCTCCGCTTGACGTGTCTAAAGAGCTCTCAGAAAAGCTCTACTCAAAGACAAAGACCGTTGTTATGACCTCCGCGTCGCTTGCCGTGGACAGGAATTTCGATTTTCAGAAAAAAAACATTGGGCTTTCGGATGACGAGAGATTCAGGGGACTGATCGTCGATTCCCCGTTTGATTTTCGTACGCAGTCCCTGCTGCTGGTCCCGGCGGACATTCCCGAGCCTGGACGTGATGACTACGAGGATTCTCTCTCGCGGATACTATCCGACTCCATTTCCATAACGAACGGAAACGCCTTGGTGCTTTTTACGTCTTATTCTTCGCTTAACAGGGTTTACGAAAAGACAGGGAAGATCCTTGAGGAGAGCGGATTCGCGCACATCTCCCTTTTTAAACAGGGAGAGATGCCCAGAGGTCTGCTGCTTGAGAAATTCAAAACGCTTGGAAACTCGGTGCTTTTCGCGACCGACAGTTTCTGGGAGGGGGTTGACGTCCCTGGGGATTCCCTGAGTATGGTCGTTATATGCAGGCTTCCTTTCAAGGTTCCAACGGATCCCGTTACGGAGGCGAAAATCGAGTACATGGAAAAACAGGATATCGATTCGTTTCGCGAGTACATACTTCCCCACGCAGTTCTGAGATTCAAGCAGGGTTTCGGGAGGCTCATACGCACGAAGACTGACCGCGGCGTGGTCATGGTTCTTGACAGACGCATAGTGTCAAAGTATTACGGGAAGTTCTTTATAAACTCCGTTTCGGGGAGCGCTTTTTTCTGCGGGAAAACGGAAGAAGTCCTGGGGAGAATGCGGGATTTTTTCTTCAGAGCAGAGAAGCACTGAATTTCTTCCATGGATAAAGAGAAAAACGGCGGAGAGAAGAGCTTGGAAAATGTTTTCAGAAGGCTCCGCAGATCTCGGTTCCGCTCGGGGTTTAAGCTGAATCCGAAAGAGGTGCTTTATCTCAGGGAAAAGGGGCTTCCTGCGGTGCTTTCGCACGGAAGGGATTTTCTTCAGAAAAGGCTTGCCCCAGCTCTGCCAGCAAACGACGGGAAGCAGACCCCCTGGGGAGGGCATCCGGTGTTTCGGGCCCAGCATGCCACGGCCACGTGCTGTCGAAGTTGTCTTTTGAAGTGGCACGGTATTCCCAAGGGAAAAAAGCTTACGGAACGGGAGCTTGGCTATATTCTTCTGGTGATTGAGAGGTGGCTTTCGGCCCAGAGTAGCACGCAAGCCTAATTTCAAAAAAATATTTGTTTTGTGTTAGAATATCGGGAGATATTAAAGGATTTTGATGGAGCCAGAAGACATGGATGAAGAGACAGTCGCACTGCCTGAACTTGTAAAGGACGAGATCGACGAGTTTGAGCATCAGATCTCCGAGTACAGGAACGGAGAGATAAGCGAAGTAAAATTCCAGAAGATAAGACTTCAGTTGGGAGTGTACGCCCAGCGTCAGGAAGGAGTCCAGATGCAGAGGATAAAGATTCCCTACGGGAAATTGAGCTCTGCTCAACTAAGAAGGCTTGCGGACGTTTCGGACAAGTACGCAAGCGGTTTCTTTCACCTTACGACCCGTCAGGACGCGCAGCTTTACTATGTCAATCTTGAAACCGTTCCCGACATGATGAGGGATCTTGCGAGCGCGGGAATCACCACCCGAGAGGCATGCGGCAACACCATAAGAAACGTCACGGCTTCCCCTATAACCGGCGCTTCGCCTACAGAAACCTTCGACGTGACTCCTTACGCCGAGGCATTTAAGGAGTTTATGCTCCGCAATCCCATATGCCAGAACATGGGGAGGAAGTTCAAAGTCTGCTTCGAGAGCAATCCTGATGTTGATAACGCCGGAGTGCGCATCCACGATCTGGGTTTTCGTGCTAGGGTCAGGGAAGAGGACGGAAAGCGCGGATTTCAGGTTCACGTGGGCGGCGGGCTCGGCGCTTCACCTTCGCTTGGACATCTTTGGACCGAGTTCATGCCAGTTGAGGAGATGATACCTTTTTCCGCTTCGGTAGTCAGGGTGTTTGACAGGTACGGGGAGAGGAAGGTGCGGATGAAGGCGAGGATGAAATTTCTTGTGAGAAAACTCGGCTTTGATAAGTTCAAGGAGGTAGTCGAGGAAGAGAGGGCTTCGCTTGAGGTTGATCCTTCCTGGAATGACTATCTTAAGGAAATTGACCAGGAGCACGAAACCCCCAGACTGAACGGACATGACCTTCCAGAAGCTCCGGGCTGGGTTGAGGACGACCCGGATTTTGCGGAGTGGCGGCAGAAAAACGTTTCCCCGGCGGGGGTTGACGGATATTCCATCGTTAACGTTAGAGTCCTTCTTGGGGATGTTCCGTCTGATACGGCAAGAGCGCTTGCGGACATGATAGATGCCTTTGCCGACAGTTCAATAAGGATAACGATCCAGCAGAACTTCGTGATCAGGTGGGTTCCGGACCAGGCGATTCCCTCACTTTACGCAGGTCTTAAAGAGACGGGTGTCTCCAACTCGGGTGCGGACACTTTTGAGGATGTAACCGCTTGCCCGGGCGCCGATACCTGCCGTCTGGGCATCACTTCGGCCAAGGGTCTTGCGACTAAGCTTACCAGCATGATGGGTAACGGTCTTGGAAAGTACAAGGAAACTCTCGGGGACCTGAGAATCAAAATATCAGGCTGCCCCAACGCATGTGCCCAGCATGTCTCGGCCAGCATAGGGTTTCAGGGGGCTTCCATAACCAGAGAGGGGAGAAGCGTTCCGGCGGAGATGCTTTTCCTCGGCGGGGGACTTTATGGAGACGACTCGCGTCTTGCCATGCCGGTAACCAAGATTCCGACCAGAAACGCTCCCAAGGTTGTCGAGAGGCTGCTTGAGATATACGAGAGGGAAAAAGAAGACGGCGAGCATTTTGACCTCACGATGAAAAGACTCGGCGCCAAGTACATAAAGGAAGCGGTTTCCGAATTCAACACGATTCCCTCGTATGAGGACGACCCGGACTTTTACACCGACTGGGGGCACGAAGAAGAGAAATTTGCCGTTCAGCAGGGAGTAAGGGGAGAGTGCGCCGGGGTTACCGTCGAAGAGAAAATCCCGGTTTTCGCAGATGCCGAGAGGCGTCTTGAACAGGCTCAGGCCCTTTTCCTCCACGGCGACTACGAAGCGTGCATAAACGAACTTTATCTGGCGTGCTCAGACAGCGCCCATGTTCCCCTCTACACCAAGCTTGTCGATCCGTTCACTCCGGAGCAGACGATATGGGAGTTTGAGAATCTTGTTGTGAGAACTGGGGAAACCGATGATAAGTGGCTTGATATTTCGCGTAAGTTCAGTGAATACAGGGACGGAGACGCCTCGGCGTCAAAAGCCATAGAATTTCTTGAAGTCGCAAAGAGTTTCCACTCAGACTGCGAAAAGGTTCAGGAACAACTGACCGCGTAGGACCCCGGGAGCGTATAAATCCTGCTCCTTATCAATTACAGACAGTCGGGGATCAGTAGCCTCCGGTTATGTATTTTTTAAGCGCTTCAATTTCGAATTTCTGGCGGGAGATGATGTGATTTATTATATCGCCGCTTGTCACCATCCCGCAGAGCTTGCCGTCTTCTATTACCGGAAGGTGTCTTATCTTATTTGCCGTCATGATCGCCATGCTTTCCTGAATCGGGTCATCGGGTGAACCATAGATGACATCCCTTATCATAAGTTCGCTTATTTTAGTGTTGGCTGACGATCTTCCCTGAAGTATGACCTTCCTCGCGTAGTCGCGCTCGGAGAATATCCCAACGACTTTTTCTCCGTCAAGCACGAGCAGAGCCCCTATTTCCTTCTCCGCCATCATCTGAAGGGCTTTGTACACGGTCTCATCCGGCCCTATCGACCATACGCTGCTGCCTTTGTGTTTGAGTATGTGTCTTAGATTTTCCATAACCCACTCTATCTTTTATATCTGGTAATTTAGCCTCATTATCAAGTATATAAGCTTTTTCCGCCAAAACAAAACGATACGCGCCCTAAGAACAAGGGGGGTTGTAACTGGGGAAAGCTTTAGGAGCCGACACTTGTTTTTCGTAATTGCTTTCGGAAAATTTCATCTCTTTTGTTACCGTATCCGGTAATTATTCGTATAGTATTATGTCTGTGTTAAGTGTTTGGGTACGCGGGATAATTTTGCTAACTCTTTTTTCATAATGAGCGGAAAGGAAGAACTTAAAAAGGCTGCGGGCGTAAGAGCTGTTGACTTTGTTTATACCGGGATGCTCGTTGGTCTCGGTACTGGGTCAACGGCCGAGTTTGCCATAGAGGAGCTTTCAAAACGGATAAGGGACGGCAGACTCTCGAACATATCCTGCGTTCCAAGTTCCAAGAGAACGAAAGATTTCGCTCATTCCTTGGGCCTTCATCTCGTTGAGCTTGATTCGGCAAGAAAGATTGACGTAACTATTGACGGAGCAGATGAAATCGACTCCGACTTCAATCTTATAAAAGGGGGCGGAGGCGCCCTTTTGAGAGAAAAAATACTTGCCCAGAACAGCGAGAGAAACATAATCGTCGCTGACGAGTCGAAGCTCTCAAAGCGGCTGGGAGAGCGTTTTCCCGTGCCCGTCGAGGTGCTTGAATTCGCCCTCGAAGCTGAAAAAGGTTACCTTGAGAGCCTTGGAGGAGCGGCGCGCTTGCGGCTTACTCGGAACGGTTCTCCGTTTTTGACGGATCAGGGTAATTTTATTGTCGACTGGGGTTTTGGAGAGATTAGTGATCCTTCTTTTTTCGCCGATCGTCTGTCAAAAAGGGCCGGGATAGTTGAACACGGTCTTTTTGTGGGGGTCGCAAGCGATATCATAATAGGTTTTGCGGGAGGAGTGGAGCATCTTGTCCCAGGTGAAGCGGCTTGAGTCCTTGCGGTTCCCGTATACGCGCCTTAACTGCAGTCGGAGAACATGATTGCGTGTGATAGAGGAGTGTTCAGCGTTTTATCTTAAGGTTAATCAGTTTTTCCAGTTGAAAAGAGCCGGGCAATCTTCGCGATGTTTTCCGCAACCTCTGACGGAATGTCGATTTTTACTATCCCCCTTCCTTTTTCGTCAAGAGACTTGAAGTCGCCCGTGGCCTGTGCCATCTTGAGTATCCCGAAAGAAAATACCGATTCCGGAGAGCCGACATCGTCAGGTATGCGAAGATCGTTTGCGTTCCGGCTCACGATCTGAATGAAAAACCCTTCTCCGGAGTCTCCCTTGTGAAGCTGGCCGGTTGAGTGCAGGAATCTCGGGCCGAAACCCAGAGTTACAGGCACGGATGATATGCTTTCGATCTGCCCACGGAGGGAAAGAAGCTCCTTTGAATTCTCTTCTCTGGGATCCACATACGCCTGAATCGATATGTACCCTCTTTTTTTTGAACAGACAGTCTCTATTAGATGCTCGGAGGATTCTATATTTCTGTTACTTGAAAAGACAAGCCCGTTTTCGGAAAAATCGGGTTTTTCGAATTCAAGCTCGCCAGTCTCTCTATAGAGCTTGAGGAAGTTTCTGGCGAAAGCCTTTGCGGATTCGACATCGGGCTGATCAAAAGGATTTATTTCCATGATGCTTCCGGCAACCGCAACCGCAAACTCAAAGCGCAGAAACTCCGCTGCGATCTGATCGGGCGAGTCAACGGCTATTCTCACGAAGGGGACTTCTCCGTCCACTAGACGCCTGGCCACAGCGTCTATTTCTTCGTCTTCCTTTAAGGAAAGGAGTATATAAGCCCTGTCTTCTCCGGGTCGCGGTGTTCCAATGCTTGCTTCATCAAGCAGGGGAAGGATGCCGGTACCATCTTTTCCGGTACTTTCGGCAATCAACTGCTCCACCCAGTAACCGAAAGGAAAAAGTTTTTTCGAAAAAACAAAACCCAGCTTGTTCCTTCCTTCCCTGGCCATGACCCCGAGAAAAACCCCTAGGCGAAAAGAGAGGCTTTCGTGGCAGTCTCTTCCGACTGCGCTTTTAAGTTCAAACAGCACGGAAGCGGCCGACTGAAGTATTTTTCGTATATTGATCCCGGCGAGAGAAGCCGGCACGAGACCGAAGTAGGAAAGTGCACTGAACCTTCCGCCGACATTCGGATCGTTTATAAACACTCTGCTGAAACCATGTTTGTTGGCCGCATCGATGAGTTCTGAGCCCGGGTCAGTGATGCAGACGAAATGTTCTCCCGCAGAATCAGTTTTCTCCGCTAGCTCGCCGTAAAAATATTTCATCAGAGAAACGGTTTCCACGGTCGAGCCTGATTTCGAGGAGACCACGAATAGAGTTTTCAGAAGATCGAGGTTGTTTCGAGCCCTAAGGATGGAATCCGGATCCGTCGTATCGAGAAGAGTTAGTTGCAAAAAACCTTCTTGCGGAGTGAATATGTTTCTGAAAACCTCGGAGGAGAGGCTTGATCCCCCCATGCCCAGAACTACGACGTCGGTGAAGCCTTTTTTCCTTGCGGATTCTGAGAAATCGTCAATTTCATCCGTCACCCGAAGCATCTCTTCGGGGAGGTGAACCCAGCCTAGACGGTTTGTGATTTCCGAAGGATCATCAGCCCAGAGCAGATAATCATAATTGAAGAATCTTTCGGCAAATCGGTTTCTTTCAAGCTTAAGGAGTTCAGATTTGATTACGGTTTGATAATCGTCAAGGTACTCGAAGTAGTTTTGCGACTCGAAACCGGCTTTGTTTTCAGTGGACACGGCCTTAGTTACCAAGCAGTTCGAGGCATTCCTTGAGGATGGTTTCCGCGTTGAAACCGAAGTTGTTCATCACATCTTGATACGGCGCCGACTCTCCAAAGCAGTCTATTCCGTAGGCCTTTGCGTTAGGGCCCGATCCCGTGAATTTTTCCCATCCAAATGTTGCTCCGGCCTCGACGCTGATTCTCACGCGCACAGAAGGCGGCAAAACACTGTCTCTGTACTCCTGGGGCTGTGCTTCAAAAAGGCTCCAGCACGGAAGGCTCACCACCCTGGGGTTTACTCCAGTCTCACGCAGTTTTTCATACACTTCAAGGCAGATGTGGACTTCAGAACCCGTTGATATCAGTATGATGTCGGGCGTGCCGTCTGAATCCGCTATCACGTATCCGCCAGCAAGCGCTCCCTCGGCCGCGGCGTAACAATCTCTGTCTATTACCGGAACATTCTGTCTTGTGAGAACGAACGCTGCGGGACGGTCAGAAAGTCCCATCACGTGTTTCCACAGAATCGCAAGCTCGTTCGCGTCGCAGGGTCGGATGACGTCGATGTTGGGTGTCACCCTCAGGGCCGCGAGGTGTTCTATGGGCTGGTGCGTGGGTCCGTCTTCGCCTACCCCTATGCTGTCATGGGTGAAAATGTAGATGACGGGTAGTTTCATCAAGGCAGCAAGCCTCATTGAAGGTTTCATGTAATCGGCAAAGACGAAATAGGTCGAGGCGTAAGCTCTGAGTCCGCTAAGACACATGCCGCTTGCTATCGCAGCCATTGAATGTTCCCTGACTCCGAAATGAAAGTTCCTTCCCTCACGGTCCTCTGCGGAAAAGCTTGTTGTGCACTTAAGATAGGTTTTCGTCGAGGAACCCACGTCTGCGGCGCCGCCCATGAACCAAGGCACCTTTTTCCCGATGGCGTTAATTACGCTTGAGTTCGCAGAGCGCGTCGCAACCGGGTCGGCCGGATAGGGAAAAGACGGGATATCGCTGTCCCATCCCTCGGGCAGTTTTCTTTTCTCAAGCATCTCGAACTCGTGAGCGAGTTCTGGATATTCGTTTGAGTACTTCCTGAAGTTCTCAGTCCAAAGCGCTTCGGTCTCGCTTCCCTTAGCGATAGTCTCCTCCCTGTAGGAGAGGATTTCGGGGGGGACGTGAAAATCCCCCGGGGCGTCCCATCCGTAAAACTCCTTCGTAAGCTGGACTTCCTCATCTCCAAGCGGTGCTCCGTGAGCCTCACACGTGTTCTGCTTGTTCGGGCTTCCGTAGGCTATCTGGCTTTTGAGTATGACAATTGAGGGTTTCTCGGTTTCGGACCGTGCACGCACAAGGGCTCCTTCTATTTCCTTAAGATCGTTTGCGTCCTCGACTTTTTCCACATGCCAGTTGTAGGAACCGAAGCGCATTTCCGTATCCTCTGAATACGCAAGCGAGGTGCTGCCCTCGATGGTTATGCTGTTGCTGTCGTATATCCAGATCAGGTTTCCAAGCCCCAGATGACCCGCTATTGATGCGGCTTCTGAGGAAATGCCCTCCATCATGTCCCCGTCGCTGCAGATCGAGTACACGAGGTGGTCTACGATGTTGTGACCGGGTCGGTTAAAGTGCTCCGAAAGCCATTTGCCCGCTATGGCCATTCCGACCGAATTGGAGACTCCTTGGCCCAGAGGTCCGGTTGTGGTCTCGACTCCGGCGGTGATTCCAAGCTCCGGATGACCGGGGCAGAGGCTGTGAAGGCTTCTGAATTTCTTCATGTCGTCAATCGAGATGTCGTATCCGTTTATGTAAAGAGTAGCGTAGAGGAGCATGGAAGCGTGACCTGCGGAAAGTACGAAGCGGTCACGGTTGGGCCAGTTCGGATTCTGGGGGTTATGCCGCAAGAACTTGTCGAAAAGCACGAAAGCCGCTGGAGCTAGGGCCATCGGGGTTCCCGGGTGGCCGGATTTAGCTTTCTGGACAGCGTCCATGGCGAGTGTTCTTATGCAGTTGATTACAAGGCTTTCCAATTCTTCATCCTCGGGGAGAAATCCACGCGGGAACATTGAAAATCTGCCGCGCCGCGCGTTTGATTCATGTAAAAAGACGACCGGGGTTTCGCTTGCGCGGGCCGCTTTTAAATTTACTTATCATAAACAATAGTGATAATATATCAATATATACCCCTAGGCGGTTTTCGCGACGTGCGCAACATAAAAACCGCTGCTTTCCCGGCGAAATGAAAAAGGCGGCTTTAGTTACAGGCGGGGCGGTGAGAATAGGAAAGGAAATCTCCCTTAACCTCGCACGAAAGGGCTACGATATCGCCCTTCATTACAATTCCTCTGAAAAAGAAGCCCTTGCTACAAGGCAGCTGATTCTTGAGAGCGGCGCGGGCTGCGAGCTTTTCAGATGCGATCTCTCATCTCCTCATGACGCGAGAGAGCTTGTTCCGAAAGTCATGAAAAACTTTGAGGGACTCTGCGTTCTGGTTAACAATGCCTCGATTTTCGAGAACATCGGGTTCCATGATGTGACCCCGGAGTTTCTTGAAACGGATATGGCCGTAAACTTCAAGGCTCCTTTGTTCCTCTCCCAGTCTTTTTCTGCCGGGACAAGCGGAGGGCTTATCGTTAACTTCCTTGACACTAGGGTTAAGAAAACCCCCGTAGAGCATTTCTGCTACAACCTGAGCAAAAAGAGCCTTTATCACTTAACGAAAATGCTCGCCAGAGAACTCGCTCCCGGTTTCCGTGTAAACGCCATTTGTCCGGGAGCCATTCTTGCGCCTCCGGGGCAGGGGGAAGACTATCTTCGCAAGATGGCTCGTGGTGCTCCGATGAAGCGGCCGGGTTCTATTGAGGATATAATTAACGCGTTTAACTATCTTCTGGAAAATGATTACGTCACCGGAGAGTGTCTCTTTGTTGACGGGGGAAAGAGCCTTACCTATTGAGATGATAATAAAAATCGAAAACCTGAGGCTTCGCACGATAATAGGGATTTATGACTGGGAGAAGGAAACCCTCCAGGACCTAGTTATAAACGTCACTATCGATTTTGACGGGGAAAAAGCTGCGGCGAGCGACGATATAGAAGATACTATTGACTACAAGGCCATGAACAAAAAGATCATAAGCTTTGTAGAGACAAACAGTTTTAATCTGCTTGAGAGAGTCGCCGCCGGCATATGCGATATAGTTTTTGAGGACCCCGCGGTCAGGTGGGCTTCTGTAAAGGTGGAAAAACCCGGAGCGCTCCGCTTTGCCGACTCCGTCTCGGTGACCGAAGCAAGAGAGAGATAGACGGGGTATCAGGGTGTGAACACGGTCATTATCGGAGTCGGTTCAAACATAGATGCCGAGAACAACGTAAGCGTAGCCAAACGAATGCTCCGCGAAAAACTCAATGTTCTTGGAGAGTCAGAATTCATAAGAACCAAACCTGTAGGATCCCGGAAGCAGCGGGATTTCCTAAACGGTTCCCTGCTGGTAAAAACCCGTCTCGGCCGCAAACGTCTAAAAGTCCTGCTTAAGGGGGTGGAAATTGCCCTTGGAAGGGGTGCAGGGGAGGATCGCTATGGCCCGAGAAAAATGGATCTGGATATACTGGTGTGGAACGGAGAGATTGTCGATTCTGACGTTTACGAGCGGGAATTTCTTCGCCGTTCCGTGATCGAACTTTGTCCTGAACTTGAAAAAACACTTGAGGGGGACAGGGTCCTGCCTGAAAAAACCGAAATCCTAGAAGGTATCACGCTTAGAAAGTTTCTCTCAAAAGACGATGTAAAAAACGCCGTCTGGAGACTCGCCAAGCAAATTTCAGGAGACTACGAGGGGAAAACTCCCGTTGCGGTCTGTGTTCTTAAGGGAGCGCGTCCCTTTTTTGAAGATCTTCTGGCGCAGGTGACCGTGACGGTCCAAAGACAGTTTCTCAGGGTTTCAAGTTACAGAGAGGCGACACGGCCGGGGCGTCTCGAGCTCGTAAGAGACATTGAATGCGAAGTGAATGGCAGGGACGTTATAATCATTGAGGATATAATTGACACTTCGGAGACGGCGAAGTTTATCCTCCGGTACATGGAATCTAAAAACCCGGGTTCGCTTCGGATATGCGCGCTTGTGGACAAAAGGGGAAAAAATCCAAGGGGTCCAGAACCTGATTATGTGGGTTTTAGGGTGGACGAAGGATTTCTCGTGGGCTATGGAATGGATTACATGGAAAGGGGACGGGCGCTTGAGGACATATACCTGCTTCAGGAGTAAATTTGTTTTTGCTCCCGACAAAGGGTTAGAAAGATGGACATGGCGAAAGCAGAAGACGTAAGGTGGGATCTTGGAGACCTTTACGAAGGAATTTCTGATCCCCGCTTGGAGAAGGATTTCGAGAGAATATCGGCGCGTGCCGACAGGTTTGAGGAAAAGTACAGGGGCAAGATAAAGTCTTCTTCGCTTACTGCGGGGAAACTCGCGGAAGCGGTAAGGGAGCTTGAGCACTTATCGGAGGGAATCGGAAAAATACTTTCCTTTGCCTACCTTCTTTTCGCTACCGACACTCGGAACCCCGAAACCGGTGCCTTTCGCTCGTCAATGCAGCAGAAGGCGACTGAAGTTCAGAGAAAGCTTATCTTCTTTTACGTAGAGTGGGTTTCAGTTCCCAAGAAAAGGGCGAAGAAACTACTGAATAACCCGAAACTTTCGGGATACAGACATTTCCTTGAGCAGGAAAGACAGTACAGAGACCACACCCTCTCGGAACCCGAGGAAAAAATACTTCAGGAAAAATCAAACACTGGACAGAAGGCGTTTTCAAGGCTTTTTGATGAGGTGGTGAACAATATCCAGTTTCGTGTGAGGCTTTCGGGCAAGGTCGAGAGGCTGAACCAGTCCCGGACTCTTTCCCTTCTCTACGATCCGGACAGAAAGAAGAGAAAGACGGCCTGGTCCGGTCTTACCAGAGGACTTAAGGAAAACTCGCACGTGCTTACCTATATATTCAACACGCTTGTAAACGACCACTCGATAAACGACAGGCTTAGGAGCTACGAAGATCCCATGTCGGCGCGGCATCTCAGCAACGAGATATCCCACGGGGCTGTGAACACGCTTCTTGAATCGTGCGAGCAGAGTTTTGGATTCGTAAGGCGCTATTACAGCCTTAAAAGAGAACTTCTCGGATACCGCAGGTTCTACGACTACGATCGCTACGCTCCACTGGGCTCAGAGAGGGAACAGGTGCCGTGGGAGAAGGCAAAGGAGATCGTACTTTCTTCGTTCGGAGAGTTTTCTTCCAAGATGAAAAAGACTGCATCTTTGTTTTTCGAGAAAAACTGGATAGATGCCGAACTTCGGGACGGAAAAAGAGGAGGTGCCTTCAGTCACGGAACGGTTCCCAGCGTGCATCCCTACGTCTTTACAAACTACACCGGAAAACCCAGGGACGTGATGGTCTTGGCCCATGAACTCGGTCACGGAGTGCACCAGTATCTCTCGAGGCGCCAAGGATATCTCCAGGCCCACACACCTCTTACCACTGCCGAGACCGCGAGCGTTTTTGCTGAGATGCTCGTGTTTCATCGGTTAAAAGAGGTGGAGACGGAGAGGGAAGGCAGGCTGATTCTGGTAGCGGAGAAACTTGAGGACATAATGGCCACGGTTTTCAGACAAGCGGTGCTTACAAGATTCGAGCAGAACTTGCACCGCGAAAGAAGAGAGAAAGGGGAGCTTGCGACCCCGAGGATAAACGAGCTTTGGATTGAGGCCAACCGGCAGATGTTCGGAGATTCTGTCACCCTCACCGAAAACTACTCTTACTGGTGGCTCTACATCCCCCATTTCATACACTCCCCATTTTACTGCTATGCGTACTCCTTCGGCGAACTGCTTACCCTCGCTCTCTACGGAATGTTTCTGGAGCGGGGAAGATCTTTCGTTCCCGATTACATGCGGCTTCTCCGCTCTGGGGGAAGCGCTTCTCCGGCACAGCTTCTCTCGGGGGTAGGAGTGGATATAAACAACCCCGATTTCTGGCAGTCAGGACTTAACGTAATAGGCGCGATGGTGGACGAGGTCGAGGAACTCTCGGGACTTGGATGAGAGTTTTTACTGCGGGCGGGTGGAGCTTTTTTCGTACTCGCTTACGATTTTGCTTACAACCGAGTAGTGAACGGAGACTGCGTCTGCGACCTCCCTTAGCGTGTAGTCCCCGGTTAGATAGGTCTTTGCTATGGCCTCGTCCCTTGAATGCCCGCTTCGCTCGAGACCGTTTAAGACGCTTGATGCGGGTTTTGTGACCTGATACCTGGGAATATCTTTTGAGTGGGGTCCTTTCTTGGTTTTTTTCTGCACAAGCTCTATGAATTTGTCATCGCCGAGATATATCTGCTTTCGAGTCTCCGAGATCACGTCGCGAGAACGGTTCTCCTCCCAAAATTCATCAAAACTGTCTGTGTCCGAGGAGAAGCCCTCGGAGAACCATTCAAGGTCGATATATTCAGGCGCTTCATCTTTTCTGTAGAGATACCTGCAGCTGCTCCATTTAAACTGGTTCGGATGTTTTACGAAGCCGGCTCGAAGCGGCAGGAGAAAAATGTGGGTCATAAGCGGCAGAAGGTATCTCTCCTTTTCAACGACTATGGATTTATACCTTCCCCGGAAAACATGGCCGTCTGTGTCGTGCAGCCTGTTTGAGCGCTGGGTGTAAACTCCGTTTAACTGTCTTACGGCTTTTGAGAGGTTAGGCTTCGGGGTTTCAATGACGAGATGGTATCCGTCGGACATAAGGCAGTAGCCGAAGCAGCGACAGCCGAACCTTCCGCATACTCCCTCAAGAATTTCTATCCACGCGTTGCCGTCGGCCGAGTTCTGAAAGACGCTCTGCCCCCTGTTTCCTACGGAGGAGACGTAATAGATCGCTCCTGGGTATTCCGGTCTTAAGGGTCTTGCCATACGGTAAATTATAACAAAGACGGAAAATTATTTCAAGACCTGACCCTTAGTCGAATTATTCCCTCAAGGCGCAAGCGCCTTCATGGCAAAGACCATCTGCTCCTTCGAGGCGTTGTAGGGAAACATTAAAATAGGAAGATCGGAGTTCTCGGCGAACGCCCTGAGGCTCTCTCTTCCCTCATCCGGGGATCCGCTCACGGAAACAAGGTCAATCAGTTCGTCGCTTATGCTTTTTATTGCTTTTGCTCTGTTATCGCGCCAGAGTTTTTTTGCCCTGTCCGCTTCCTCTCCGAATCCGTAGCTGCTCACAAGCTTGTGGTAGTAATCTCCCATGGAGCATACGTAGAGAGCCACGAACTCTCTTACGATTTCCCTTGATTCGCTTCGGTCATCGGAAACCATTGCCGGTAAAAACGGAGCTACCGTTATTTCTCTTTCGCCGGAAGCGAGTACTTTCTTCCTCTCGTTTATGAGACTCACGGGGCAGAGATAGGGAATCCAGCCGTCTGCGACACGGGAGGTAAGCTCGATGTTCTTCGGTCCCATGGACGCTATGTATATAGGAATCTCGCTTCGAAGCGGTTCGAAAAGAAGCCTGAAGTTTCTGAGCCTGAAGATCTCCCCGTCGTAGTTAACCCTTTTTCCCGCGATTATCGTTCTTATTATCTCGACGCATTCAAGCGTTCGGCGGATAGGTCTCTCGAATTTTGTGCCGTGCCAGTATTCATTCAGGTAAACACTGCTTATTCCCAAGCCGAGAATCAGTCTTCCCCCGCAATACTCATCCATAGTTGCGGCGCTCTGAGCGATAAGCGCTGGGCTTCTGCTGTAGACTGAGATGATTCCCGTGGCCAGTTTGATTTTCTCCGTGACCGAAGCCATGTGGGATATAAGGGAGAACGCGTCACGCCCCCACATCTCGGGAACCCAGATCGAATGATATCCTAGGTTCTCGGCCAGTTTCGAAAAATAGGTAAGATCATCTTTTTTTACGTCCGCCCAGTAGGGCACGACGATCCCCGTCGAAGACAATTGCTTCCTCCTTCCGCGTGGGTTTGCTCGGGTTCATTTTACTTGAATTTTAAGACCGTGAGAAGGCGCGGTTCCTGCCTGCACCTCCGGGGCGCTAGCCTCTTGGGGACGGCTTTAACCTTCCTCCGATAGTTGGTTAGACTGTTTACAGGATATCTGCCGAGATGTCTTTCTGAAAACACGATCTTTTCGGGAGTTAGCACAATGCGCAAGTTACCCTCAAGAATGCAGACCAAGCTTTACAAGGAGCACCTTTTTCCCGAGGAGACGAGGGAGATTAGACAGAAGGTGAGGGCCTTTGCGGAAAAAGAGGTTTTTCCACTGGCCCGGGATATAGGAGAGAAAAAAGAGAGAAACAGGAACTTTCCCCGCAGGCTTTTCAGGAAAATGGCGGCCGAAGGGTTTTTCCGGATTCCGTTTTCAAAGGAAGACGGGGGACTTGGCCTCTCCTACCCCGCATGCGGAGCTGCGGTCATGGCCGAGGAACTGGCCTACATAAGCGCTAGCGTGGCGGGAACGATAAATGCCCACTTTCTGCTCTCGGGAAAGACCTTAGCCATGGGCTCCCCCCACATAAAGGAAAAATATCTCGCTCCTGCCCTCGACGGAACTTCCGTGGCATCGTTTGCGATGACCGAGCCCCAGTCAGGTTCTGACGTAAGGACCGAGTCTCTCGTAACGAAAGCCAGGAAAAAGGGCAAAAAATACATTATAAATGGCCGCAAGCGCTACATAACAAACGCCGGAGTGGCGGATTTCGTTACCCTGCTCGCAAGCGTGGGAGGAGACAAATCCATAATGATAGTGGTCGATCTTGATTCGCCGGGTTGTTCCGTGAGCGCTCCGGATAAAAAACTCGGAAACAGGGGGGAGCTTACCTACGACATATATCTTGAGGATGTGGAGGTGCCCCGGGAAAATCTCATAGGGAAGGAAGGAGACGGCCTCCGAGTGGCGGTCAACTCTCTTCTTTACGGAAGGACCGGGATCGGGGCAAGCGGAGTGGGGATGGCTCAGTCGGCGTTTGATGAGTGCATAGAGTTCATGAACCAAAGGGAGGTTTTTGGAAAGAAGATAGCGGATTTTCAATACTGGCAGTTTCTGCTGGCGCAAAGGGCGGTGGAGATAGAAAACGCGAGAAACTTGTATCTGAAAGCCGCGCTCTGCCTTGACAAGGGGGATCCTTTCCCAACATTCGAGACATCCGCCGCCAAGTACTACGGCTCGGAAATAAGCGTTACCATGGCCCGTGACGCGGTTCAGATATTTGGAGGCCTCGGGCTCATGGTGGAACTCGCCCACGACTCCTCCACCTACAAGGTTGAAGAGATTTACAGGGATTCGAAGGTCGGGGAGATATACGAGGGTACAAACGAGATACACAAGATGATAATAGCGAGATCTATTTTCGGAAGGAGGTAGTTCTGTCTTGAGGCTGATAAATACTGATAACCACAACAAAAGTGTCTTGAAAAATTCCAAGAGCCTCCTATGGCGGAATATTCTGGTTAATGCAAAAGAGGTTTCCTCTCAGAAAAAGAAGAGAGTCAGGGCTGAGATTCGCCTTGTCTTCGGAGTTCATGGCACCCCGTTTGGAAAATGCCTTGTCGGAGTTTGCGAAGAAGGTATATGTCATATGAGTTTTTTCCGCTCCGACCCGCAGACCCATATGGAAAAGTTCAAGAAGACATGGCAGAACCCGAAGAACTGTAGAGATGAAGGGAAGACGGCCGAGGCATTGCGGGAAGTGCTTTTCTCTCCGGAAAGACGGCCACCTACTATACTGCTTCTTGGGACGCAGTTTCAGCTCAGGGTCTGGGAAAAACTGCTGGAAGTCAAAGAGGGAGAAACCCTGTCCTATTCAGATCTCGCGAGGTCGATCGGAAAGCCGGCAGCCGTAAGAGCCGTTTCGAACGCTGTGGCTGGAAACCCGGTTGCTTACCTGGTGCCGTGCCACCGCGTCATAGGCAAAACGGGGGACCTTCACGGTTACCGCTGGGGTCTGGACATAAAAAGGGCGATTCTTGAATACGAGGGCGTGAGCACAGTCTAGGGACGACGGATTTGATTCGAGTCTTCAGAGTTAGCGGACAGGCTCTTCTTTTGTCATGCAGTGAATAGCTCCGAATCCCCACGCAAGATCAACACAGTCTATTCCCACGACACGCTTTGCGGGAAAAAGCTCCGACAGTATGCCGAGTGCCTCACGGTCCTTCGGGTCGTTATAGGTGGGAACTAGAACCTTTTCGTTTGAGATATAGAAATTGGCGTAAGTCGCCGGAAGCCTCTCGCCGTCAAAAAAAAGAGGGGAGGGCATCGGAAGAGGCACGACCTCGATTTTCCCCCCGTCCTCGAGTCTAAGGTCTTGGAGTATCTCGAGGTTTTCGCGAAGCGGTGAGCAGTTCGGATCTTCGGGACTGTCCTCTAGAGATAAAACAACGGTCGAGGGGTCGATAAACCGGCATATATCGTCGACATGACCGTTTGTGTCATCCCCTTCAATTCCTTCGCTCAGCCAAAGAACATTCGTTGCGCCTAGGTACTCGGAAAATATCTCCTCGTAGTCTTTTTTCTCGAAGGAAGGGTTTCTTGCCTGTTTATCCAAGCTTAAAAGGCACTGCTCTGTCGTGATGAGAGAACCTTTTCCGTTTACATCAATGCTTCCGCCCTCAAGAACGATTTTCTTTCCGAGGCGGTTTGGACTTAACAGGTCAATACCGAGGGTTTCGGCGATGAATCCCGGGACCAGGTCGTCGTTTTCCCAGTCGTGGTATTTTGCCCATCCGTTAAACCTGAAATCCAGAATGCTTGGCTCTGCGGAATCTTCCCTTACGAAAAAAGGTCCTGAGTCCCGTATCCAGGACCTGTTGGTCGGGCACTCGTAAAACTCTACGTTGGCAAGGTCAACTGATTCTTTTTTGAGAAAACTCTTAACGTGCTTCCGGGTTTCTCCGGGATTGACGATTATTCTTACTTTCTCCGATTCTAAAAGGTGGCTTACGATCTTGCGGTAAACAAATTTTATCTTCTGGAATTTTCCCGGCCAGTCCCTTGTGTTCTGCGGCCACACGAGCCATGTGGCGCCGTGAGGCTCCCATTCAGCTGGAAGTCTGTAGCGAACCGCGTGCGAGTCACTCAATTTCAGGTCCCGGAATCATTATCAATAAACCTTTGCTGAAGCTCCGAGTAGGCGTCAATTCTTCGATCCCGGAGAAAAGGCCAGTTTCTTCTGGTTTCCTCAAGCTTTCGAAGATCTATGTCAGCCAGGATGATTTCCTCTTTTTCGCCCGATGCCTCGGAAATCACTACCCCTTCCGGGTCACATACAAAGGAACTTCCCCAGAAATCTATTCCTTCGCCTGTTTTTCCCAGTTCCTCGAACCCCACCCTGTTAACGGCCGCGACGTAAATTCCGTTTGAGATAGCGTGGGCACGCTGGGCGGTTTTCCAAGCTTCAAGCTGGGTATTTTTCGAACGCTCGTCCTCGTCCGTGCGCCATCCTATGGCGGTCGGATAAAAAATCATGTCCGCTCCTTTGAGCGAGGTTATGCGCGCCGCTTCGGGATACCACTGGTCCCAGCAGATAAGCGTTCCTATTTTTGCAAAGCCGGTTTCAAAGCAGGAAAACCCCGTGTCTCCTGGAGCAAAGTAGAACTTCTCGAAATAGCCTAGGTCATCCGGTATATGCATCTTTCTGTAAATGCCGCGTATCTCACCTTCAGGGCTGATAAGTACAAGAGAGTTGTGATATACGCCAGAAGCCCTTTTCTCGAAAAGCGGGCATACGATGAAAACCCTTCTTTTTTTTGCCTCCCCGCAGAATCTGTTTGTGGCAGGACCAGGGATGGGCTCGGCGAGGTCAAAACAGCTTGTGTCCTCTGACTGACAGAAATACCTAGTAAGAAAAAGTTCCGGAAGACAGACTATATCTGCTCCGAGGGCAGAAGCCTTTTCTACGTTTAATATGGCTTTTTTTAGGTTTTCTTCTCTGTCTTTATGCACCCGGGTCTGAACAAGGGCGACTTTAAAAGCGCTCATGCGAATACGATAACCCCCGAAGACGGAGAATAAAAGAAGATGAAGCAGCTTCTACATGCGACTTTTCGACTTATTTTGTAAAAGCCGATTTTCTAATTATGTTATGAAGGAAATAGGATCAGGAGGGCGACGTGATGGATATCCACACAGGCGGCTGCCTCTGCGGCGGCGTCAGATACAAGGCTACCGGTCCCCTGCGCTCAGTGATCGCCTGCCACTGCACGCAGTGCCGCAAGACATCCGGTCATCATACGGCCATGACCTCGGTACCCCGTGCCAACCTCGTTTTCGAGTCTGACGAGACCCTGGTCTGGTTCAAGTCTTCTGATTTAGCCAGGCGCGGGTTCTGTGGGCGTTGCGGCGGCAACCTGTTCTGGGAACCGACGGGCGAGGATCGCGTCTCGATTGCCGCCGGTACCCTCGACGGCGCGACTGGGCTCACAATCGAGCGCAATATCTACACCGAGGACGCTGGCGATTACTACGACCTTCCGGAGCTCTGACCGAGCGATTATACTGATCAGGTAGCTGGGCAACATGTACGAATACGATCTTCTTTCTCTAATTCTGCTCTTTTTCACAGGTGTTCTGGCAGGAGTAATAAACGTGATGGCGGGCGGTGGAAGCAGCATAGTGCTTCCCGTGCTCATATTTCTTGGAATCGATCCCACTGTCGCAAACGGAACAAACAGGGTGGCGATCCTGTTTCAGAATTTCTTCGCGACTCTTTCCTTCAGAAAAGAGGGCATCGCTGATGTAAAAACCGGCATCAAACTCGCGGCTTTTACTCTCCCGGGCGTCCTGGTGGGAGCGTTTGCGGCGGTGCGGGTTGGGGATGAGCTTTTCGAGAAGATCCTGGCCGTAGTGCTTATTTTCGTCTGCGTCTCCTTTTTCCTCAATGTGGATTCTTTCAGAAACCTGCTCGGCGGGCGCAACGGATCGGGACGGGGGTGGATTCTCTACCCGGCGCTTGTGCTGATAGGGTTCTACGGCGGTTTTATCCAGGTCGGCGTGGGGCTTTTCATAATGGCGGCTCTCTACCATCTTATGGGAGCATCCCTTGCTAGGGTGAACGCGCACAAGGTGATCGTGGTCCTTCTTTACACAATTCCCGTGATCATCATATTTTTTCTAAGCGGGAACATAAGCTGGTTTATAGGAATCTGTCTCGCCGCGGGGAACTCGATCGGAGGATGGTTCGGCGCCACGTTTTCCGTAAGAGGGGGCGAAAAATACATAAGGGTGGCGCTTGTCATTGCCGTCGGATTGATGGCTTTTAAGCTTCTCGGAGTGTTTTAGGCCTTAGTCGGATGTCATGTGCTGGCACTTGGGAGCGGATCCGGATCTGCGGCGGTTTTTCTTAGAAACTCATAGAGCGTGTAGTAAATGCTTTCGTTTTCCAGGAGCTTCTCGTGAGTTCCCTGCTCCACCACCACCCCTTTGTGGATGACTATTACGTTATCCACGTTTTTCAGGGTCGAGAGCTTGTGGGTTATGATAAGCCTTGTCTGGGCGCCCGCATTTTTCCTTATAATTCCCTGTATCCTTTCCTCCGTTTCTGCGTCCAGGTGGGATGTGGCCTCGTCCATTATAAGGAGCTTTGAATTTTTCCTGACCGCTTTTTCAATCGAGCGGGCCTGGGTCTGTCCGGAAGATAGCCTTTGGGTCTCGGGAGCCGGGCCATCCCGCTCGTCTCTTTCGTCCGAGACGTCCTTTTCGAACAGAAACAGATCCTGGAAAATGGCGGTTACGTTAGAGCGCAGGTACTCGTTTGACAGCTCTTCTACGTTCACGCCGTTAAACAGGATTTCCCCTCTCTGGGGCTTGTAGAATTTAAGGATCAGGTTAACGATGGTCGTTTTTCCCGCTCCGGTGATTCCCACCAAAGCAGCGCTTTGCCCCGGTCCTATTGCAAAGGATGCGTCCTTAAGCACCCACTCCCGCTCGTTGTACGAAAACCATACGCCCCGGAACTCAAGCGTACCCTCGGTTGTCGCAGGTACCATAGACCCGGTTGCCTCCGGTTTTTCAGCCAAAGTGTCGTAGAGATTCTCCGAGGCGGCCACTGCGGACTGGAAGACGTTGAATTTTTCCGAGAGCTCCTGTATGGGTTTGAATATCATCCTTACGTAGTAGAGAAACGCGAGCAGCGCGCCCAGGGAAAGGTCAAGGTTCATCACCCTGATCGCCCCGTACCAGAGAATTATTCCGGTCGCGGCTATGCCCACGTACTCTATGGAGGGACGGAAAATCACGTAGACCCACAATTGCCGTATGTTTGCCCTGTAGTTCTCCCTGTTTACCTCCCAGAATTTCTCGAAGTTCCTCTCCTCTTTCCCGTAAAGCTTAAGGAGTACAATTCCCCTCATGCTTTCAGCGACGAAGGCGTTTAGCTTGGCTATGGTCCTTCGAATTTCCCTGTACACCAGTCGAAGCTTCATTCGGAAAATGGAAACCGTGAAAGTCAGAAACACGGTAAGCCCGACGATTATAAGCGTGAGTCCGACATTCATCCTGAACATGATCACTAAGGTGCCAATTATGATTATGATGTCCTTTATGAAATGTATGAGAACGGAGGTGTACATCTCGTTTATGGCGTTTACGTCGTTTGTGACCCGGGTGGTTATCCTGCCCACGGGGTTTTGGTCGAAATACTGCTGGGGAAGGGAGAGTATGTGGGAGAGAGTATGGTTTCGCATGTCGTGCATTATTTTCTGGCCCGAGTAGTGAAGAATGTAGGTAAAAGCCGAGGTGAAGACAAAAATTCCGATCACGGACAAAACCACGTAGAGAGCTAGGGTCCCGAGCCTTTTAGTTTGTTTTGAGCGGAGAAGCGATACCTCCTCTTTGCTGAGTGAGTCAAGGTCTGAATGAGGCAGAAACGCGACTCCTTCGGTCCTCTCGAACAGGGAGGCGTTTCGGGCTATTATTCCCAGAACCTCCTGTTTTTCGTCTCCCTCGAATTCCCCGGGGTTGACCACGATGTATTTTGTCTCGGAGAACTCAACGCCCGAGCGCTCGATTCTGTCTTTCTCTGAGGAGGAGAGCTTTGAGAAATCAACCAGGAATTCTCCGTCCACAAGGGCGAGTACGGACTTCCCCTCGAGTCCCGAGAGCATACGCTCCGTTTCTCCTCCTCCCTCCGCTTTGCTCCAGGTGGGATAGATATAGTCGTCGACCGCGACTTTGATTAGGTAGGGAACCGTGATTTCAAGCGCTGCGGTAGCGATCATCAGAAGAAGGGACAGGGCGAAGTAACCGCGGTACTTTCCCAAAAATCCCAGAATCCACCTCAGTATCTTAAGATCGTAGGTTGATTTTCTGTTTCTCTCCAAGTCGCTCATTGTTTTGCCTAAGCCGACTGCAGTTTTTCAAGCGCGTAGTAAACTCCGCGTCGCTCCACGAGGTCTCTCCGTCCCCCGCTTTCGATTATCTGTCCGTCTTTCATTACCGCGATCCGCGAGAGCCCCGTTACGGAGGATATCCTGTTTGAGATTATCACCACGGTGCGCCCGCGCATTGCCCCTATCACGTTTGTTATCACGGTGTTCTCCGTCTGTGGATCAAGAGACGAAAGCACGTCATCGAGTATCAGGACCTCGGGCTTGAGCACCAGGGCTCTCGCTATAGCCAAGCGTTGTCTCTGCCCTCCCGATAGACTGAGTCCCCGTTCTCCCACCACGGTATCAAATCCTTGCTGAAACTCCATTATCTGTTCGTATATCCCCGCCGTTTTGGCAGCCTGCTCTACCTGCTCGCGTGTTATGTTCGGGTTTATGAAAGTGATGTTGTCATAAACCGTTCCGCTGAACACGGTTATTTCCTGCGGCACGTAGACGATGGTATCCTGGAGGCTTTTTCTCGATATCTCCCTTATATCGATCCCGTCGATCGTTATTGCGCCCGAGTCGGGTTCGTGGATTTTCATGAGCAGCTTCATCAGCGTGGTCTTCCCGGAGCCCACAAGTCCCGTTATTCCCAGAGTTGTTCCTCGGGGCATATGGAGATCAACATTGCGCAGAGCCGGGGTGGAGTCGTAGGAGAAGGAAACCCCGGAGAATCTTATGTCTCCCTTGAGTTCGTAATCCTTCTCCCCTTCCTGAGCCGCGTTTTTTGACTCAACTGCGAAAATGTCGTTTAGTCGGTTTATCGAAGCGTTTCCCCTTTTTAAAAGATCAATTGCCCATCCCATTGCCATCATGGGCCAAGCGAGCATCATTAGGTAGACGAGTATGGCGGTGAACTCCCCTAGGGTTATTTCGGTGCCGATCGCGCCCTTTCCGCCGAAGAAGAGAAACAGGGCCATTGCTAGTGAGGGTACGAAATATATAAACGGCTGGAAGGCCGCCCGGATCTTCACGAGGTGTACGTTCTTTTCAAGGTAATCTGCGCTTGCGCGGTCAAAATCCCGTCCCTCGGCCTGTTCAAGCCCGAACGCCTTTACCACCTTGATTCCCGAGACTGGCTTCCTCGCGCTTTCGGTGAGTTCCGAGAAAGAATCCTGGGACCGCTGGAACCTTCTCTCTATCATGTTTCCGAACTTGTATACAAAGACGGCAAGTGCGGGAAACGGCAAAAACGCGTAGAAGGCCATCTCCGGAGAAATGTAAATCATTGCGCCGAAGATGAAGAAAAACAGGAATATTCCGTCGTACGCTATGAGCAGTCCGAGGCCGCAGGAGAACTTGAGAGTCTCTATGTCGTTTACCGTGTGCGCCATCAGATCGCCGACCTTTCTTCCCGAGAAAAAATCAAAGTTAAGCTTCTGGAGATGCTTGAAGAAATCGTTTCTGAGCGAATACTCTATTTTCCTCGCGCCGCCCATTATGAAATACCGCCAGCCGAGGCGGAAAAACGCCATGAACAACCCAAGGCCGAGTATGTAGAGTGAGTACTTGGTTATGAGGGAAAAATTCGCGCTTTGCAGGGTGAGTTCGTCTATTATCCACTGGATTACTATGGGAACCGAAAGCTGGGCCAGATCCACCATAGTGAGGGAGGCGATACCCGTTAGAAATGAGTACCTGTAGCGCAGAATGAGGGAGGAGATGCTTGTTTTTTTGACCAACTGTATACGAGTAAATATTTTACGGGACTGAAAAGCTAGGCGGCTGCCGAGCCTCAGTCCTTTTGGATAAAAAGCAAATTCTGGGAGCCGCGCACCGCGCGGTAAATCCCGCCGCGAATCATTATACAGTGAAAAACCCCCAGAGGGTAATCCGCTGCGACCGGCAACGGATTTTGCCCGCGTGGCGGTTGATAGGGTATTTTTCTCCGGCGGAGGCAAAGAGCGTGGAAGATATTTCCTACAAGGTTCCCGTGGGAGCCTCTACTGCTGAACTGGTTATAAAGAAAAGCAGGTTTGTGGCTGCCGTCGGCAGGGCAGCCACAAGACGGGACGCCGAAGATTTCATAGAAAGCGTAAGGGACCTTCACCCCGCGGCGAGCCATAACTGCTACGCGTTTGTGGCCTGCGCTCCGGGCGGGACCGATATAGGTTTTGGCGACGACGGAGAGGTCTCGGGAACCGCAGGACGGCCCATGTTTACTCTTTTGGAACACAGCGGCATAGGGGAGGTAGTGGCGGTTGTAAGCCGGTATTTCGGAGGGATAAAGCTCGGCCCCGGTGGGCTCCTGAGAGCATACACGGACTGTCTGCGAACTGCCCTCGGGGAACTTGAGATAAAGGAACACGTTCCGGTGCGTAACGGATATCTGGTGTTTTCATACGCTCATGAGAATTCCATACGGGTTCTGTTTGAAAAATCGGGGGTTACGATAACGAGCGTCGAGCGCGCCGAAGACGTACGTTTCAGTTTCGCAGCGCCGTTTAACGTCGCCGAGAACCTTGAAGAGAGAATCGCTTCTTTGACCAGAGGGAAATCCAAATTTGTTTGGACATAGAAACGGTGTTGCCTCTCAGGAATTTCCTTGAGCTTTTGCCCGTTCTTACGTGCGGTCAAAGCCGGTATACTAACTTTTAATAAGCCTTGGAGGTAGTTATGAACGTTTATGAGTGCGTAAGATCCCTTAGTTCCGTAAGAAGCTACACCGATGGGGAAGTCCCGGACGAAATCATAATGGAAGTCATAGAGGCGGGCAGGCTCTCGCCAAGTGCCCACAACAATCAGCCGTGGGAGTTTGTGCTAATAAATGACCGGGCGATGCTCCGGGAAATGGGAAAATACTGCACCAGTGGCAGTTTCATAGTGCAGGTGGCTTTCGCGGTAGTGCTTCTGGTGGACCCCCGAAGCAAGTGGCACCAGATCGACGGCACCAGAGCAGCTCAGAACATGGTTCTTGTGGCGTGGAGCCACGGGATCGGATCCTGCTGGATAGGAAGAATAGAGAAAGAGGAGCTTAAAAGCTACCTGGGAGTGCCGAATGAGCTTGACGTCCTGACGGTACTTCCGTTCGGGTACTTTGACAAAAGACGGGTCGCCACTGGGAAATCGAGGAAAAGCCCCGACGAGGTCTTTCACCTAAATAGTTATGGAAACAGAATTCGCGAAGGGTTTTGAATGAATAAATATTTCGTCGAGTTCATAGGGACTTTTTAATTCTGCGGTGCCTGTGGGAATAATCATAATGGGAATCTCAGGGTCTTCATGAATTTACCTGTGTGCGAACTCCATCAGAGGCTTTTTCGCTGCGGCAATCTACAAACTCATCCACTCGGACGAGTAGATTCGCGGCGCGTCCCATCAGGTTGCAAGAACTGAATGAGATGAACCTCAAGAGACTTGGAAAAACGGAAGTTTTCGTTCCCGAGATCGGGCTCGGCACGTGGAACTACAAGGGAGGGGTCGAGCCTCTAAGAGCCGGGATCGAACTGGGGGCCTCGCTCATAGATACCGCCGAGGGGTATTACACAGAGGACATAGTTGGCGAGGCCGTATTGCCTTTCAGAGACGAAGTCATCATAGCTACCAAGGTTTCGGGAAGGAATCTCGCCCATGACAGCGTGCTGAGATCCTGCGAGGCGAGTCTCGAGAAGCTTCGCACGGACTGCATAGATCTTTACCAGATACACTGGCCGAATCCCGCCTATCCTATAGACGCGACGATGAGAGCGCTTGAGAAGCTGGTTGACCGCGGATGCGTGAGTTACGTGGGGGTGAGCAATTTCTCCGTGAGACAGATGCGCGAGGCGCAGCACTGTTTTCCGAATTATCCGATAGTATCAAACCAGGTGCTCTATAATCTTAGATCAAGAGATATAGAAAAAGAGTTGCTTCCCTACTGCCAGAATAACGACATAACCGTGATGGCCTATACCCCGCTTGACGCAGGAAGGCTCTGCCGAACCCGCCGGGGAGGAATTTTAGGAGTTTTGTCTCAGATAGCGGTCGAGACGGGAAAGACAGAAGCTCAGGTTGCACTTAACTGGTGCGTTTGCCAGGAGAACGTCATCGTGATTCCGAAGGCGGATTCGGTCGCAAGAACCGTTGAGAACTGCGGGGCTTCGGGGTGGAGACTTTCCCCTGAGCAGCTTAGCAGACTGGATGACGCTTTTTGAGGTCGTGTTTTCGGGCCCCAATTATGTGATATACTTAGGGAATTGAACATGGAATAAGAGGAGGAGAGTGTGCGATGAGTTTCAAAAAAACGCTTTCACTTTTGGTTTTCTTTTTTGGTTTTGCTTTTCTTGCTTTCACCGATCCCGCTTCGGCGAGTGAACTTGATACGGGCGATACCGCTTGGATACTGACTTCAACCGCGCTTGTTCTTTTCATGACGATTCCCGGACTTGCGCTTTTCTACGGGGGCCTTGTCGGCAAGAAGAACGTTCTTTCTGTGCTTATGCAGTGTTTTTCTATTACTGCGGTCGTAACGGTTATATGGACCATTTTCGGTTACAGCATGGCTTTTGACACCACCGGCATGGTAGCAGGAGAGGTCGGGATGAACGCCTTTGTGGGAGGTTTCTCAAAGGCCTTTCTAAACGGAGTGGGTGTTGACACTCTTTCGGGAACAATCCCCGAAGTTCTGTTCTTCGCCTTTCAGCTTACCTTCGCGATTATCACTCCGGCACTTATAATCGGGTCGTTTGCGGAGAGAATGAAGTTCTCGGCGATGCTTCTGTTTACCGGACTGTGGGTGATATTCTGTTACTTCCCGATCGCGCACATGGTCTGGGGAGGGGAAGGTTCCTTCCTTGGAGACAAGGGAGTGATCGACTTTGCCGGAGGAATAGTAGTTCACATCACGGCGGGTACCGCGGCTCTGGTGGCGGCGATAGTGATCGGCGCTAGAAGAGGCTACCCCAACCAGCTTGCGCCCCCGCACAACCTCACTCTTACGATGATCGGTACCGCGATGCTCTGGGTCGGGTGGTTCGGGTTCAATGGTGGAAGCGCTCTCGCGTCGGGGGGACAGGCAGCCATGGCGGTTGTCGTGACCCAGATTTCTCCGTGCGTTGCCGCCCTCACCTGGATATTCCTGGAAAGCGTAAGATCGGGCAAGCCTAGCGCCTTGGGTTTCGTAACGGGGGCCATCGCGGGTCTTGCCGCCATAACTCCCGCCTCGGGCACAGTGGGACCGCTTGGAGCCATAGTCATAGGGGCTGCATCTTCCATACTGGCTTACATAGCGGCTACTTATATAAAGTTTCGGTTCAGTTATGACGACGCACTTGACGTCGTGGGAGTCCACGGAGTCGGAGGCCTTGTGGGAATCATACTGGTTGCGATTTTCGCCTCAACCTCTTACGGCGGGTCGATTGCAGACCTGGACATAGGCGCGCAGCTCGGCGTGCAGATCTACGGGGGCATATTCGCGGTCGTCTACACCGCCATAGTGAGCTATATCGTGCTCAAAGTTGTTGACATGCTCGTAGGGCTCAGGGTCGATGAGGACGAAGAGCGCCAGGGTCTTGACATAACGGATCATGGAGAAGAGGGTTACCACGGCATCTAGAGTGGGAGCGGAGGTCTGCACCCGCATGGTTTATGTATGAGCCCTCCTGCACGGGAAACTGTGGTCTGTGCCTGCGGGTACTCCGTTGGGGACCCGTGGGTGGTTCCGAAGCAGAGGTACTCTCTTTTCGGCTGGTTCGTTATGAGTTGCGGGATAAGCTACCCGGCGAAGCGGATCAACATAGAGTGTGACCGTTGCGGGGAGATTTTCGACGTGATTGAGGGAGACGGAAAATTCCTCGAGGAGTATATGCTCCGCAACCGCTGATCACATCTTGTACTTGCCGAAATCCTCATCCGGCATGTCTTCTAGGATGTCGCCCGCGCTCTGGCCCTTGTCCCCGACCTTTACGCTCAGGGACGCTTTTATCACCTCTTCGTCAACCATGATGCGGCACCCCGTCCTGAGCGCTATGGCTATGGCATCGCTCGGACGGGAGTCCACAAGGAGTTCCTCTCCGTCTTTTTTGATGCGAAGACGCGCGTAAAAGGTATTTTCCCGAAGTTCCGTAATCTCTATTTCGCTGACCTCGTAGCCCGTGGCGGCGATTACGTTTTTCAGAAGATCGTGGGTGAGAGGCCTCGGTCTTGGGGTTTTTTTGATCTCCATGGCTATAGCGCTTGCTTCCTCGAATCCTACCCAGAGCGGAAGACTTTTTTCTCCCTCCTCGTCGTTTAGGATAACGACGGGCATGTCGGTAAACGGGTCGGCAACTATGCAGGAAACTTTCATCTCAAGAAACATTTTCTCTCCTCCCTGTTTTAATTCAGATATTGTCCTCTAAGCGAATTCGCAAGTCCTTCGGTTATCCTCACGTCCACCATTTCTCCGATAAGCTCTTTTCCTCCAGGGAAATTGACTATCCTGTTATGCTCGGTTCTCCCGGAAAGCCACGAGGAGTCGTTTCTGCTCTCCTCCTCAACCAGCACCCGTTCTGATTTTCCTACCCTCTCCATGTTTTTGGCAAGAGTGATTTCCCTCTGATACTCCTGAAGGCGCGCGAGCCGCCCGCCCGCCGTCGAGTCTCCAACCCTTTCGTCCGATCTCCAAAGCTCCTCACCAACAGTTCCCGGGCGCGGCGAGTATTTAAACGAGAAGGAACTGTCAAAACCCACTTCCCCGACAAGGCTCATCGTCTGCTCGAAGTCATCTTCGGTCTCCCCGGGGAACCCTACTATTATATCAGAAGATATGGCTATGTCCGGCATGGCGTCGCGGAGCCTGTTAACCGAGTCCAGATACCAGCCCCTGGTATATGTCCTGTTCATAAGTCTAAGCACCTTGTCGGAGCCCGACTGCACGGGCAGATGAATGTGGCGGCATACCTTGGGCACATCCGCCATCGCTTCCACCATCTTTTTCGTTATGTCTCTTGGATAGGAAGTCGTGAACCTTATTCTCTCAAGACCGTCGAGTTCCCCAAGGGCCCGGAGCAGGTCCCCGAACTTAAGCCCCTCCAGTTTCCAGGAGTTGACCGTTTGTCCTATCAGGGTTATCTCCCTTACGCCTTTTTCGATAAGGTAATGCGCTTCTGAGGTTATGTCCTCAACCGGCCTGTTTACCTCAGAGCCCCTTACCGTAGGCACTATGCAGTAAGCGCATTTCTTGTTGCATCCCTGCTGTATGGACAGAAACGCGGTGGGTTTTCCCTCCTGGTGGTAGGGAAGTACATCGAAGGGCTCTTCCACGTCGAAAGATGTTTCGACGGGCCTTGATTTTTTCTCTCTTATTTCTTCTATGAGCCGCGGGAGTCCCGGGATCGCGCGGGGCCCGAGCACGAAATCAAGATGCGGCATCCTGCGGATGAGTTCCTCCCCGTAGAGCTGCGCCACGCATCCCGATACCCCGACTATAAGCTCCGGGTTCTTCGCCTTTAAGTGCTTGAACCGTCCCAGGCTGCTGAGCGCCTTCTGGTCAGCCTTTTCCCTTATGGCGCAGGTGTTTACAATCACTATATCGGCTTCCTTGGGGTTGCTGGTGATGCTGGCGCCGAGGGCGTTCTGTATCCTGTCCGAGTCATACTCGTTCATCTGGCAACCGTAGGTTTCAAGGTAAAGGGTATCGGTCTTCATGGTTAAGGGAAATCCTAACGCATGGGAATATAAGTATCAAGAAAGGCGAGATGAGCTTTTCTGAAAGGAAATTCCAGCGGCGTCAGCCTCGATTGTTTTTAACCCTGCCTGTTGCGGGTATAACGAAAAGGATCAAATGGCAAAACCATTTTCTCAACTACATCAATATCAGGAAAACGGTACTTGCAGATGAAAAGGTTATCGGCATATTTAACTTGTCTATAATTGTAAAGAAATTTATATTTAGCCTTAATCTATTTGACACTTTCTTGTAGATTTAGTAGGTTGGTTTCTTCAGAAACTCTAACCTTAATAGGCAGTTGTGTTTTAGATATGAATAACAAGAATCGATGGATATTCTTTGGGGTGGCGGTATCTATTCTGTCGGCGGTGTCTTTCACTCCTCTGGTAATTCCCTATGGAGTGGCGGAGCCATATTTTCTGGGACTCCCTAGGACTCTCTGGGCTGGGTTGGGAATATCACTCTGCATATATGTGCTGCTTGTTTTGGCAATGCTTACGTCCGGTGACCAAGGGTAGTCTACTCATATAAGAGGAAGAAATAGACATGAACAGGGGAATGGCATTTGTTGCGGTTGCACTAGTATATCTTGCAGTGTTGATATCCCTCGCTGTCATAGGAAACAGGAAAAACAAAGGGGATGAGCATCAGTTCCTTCTTGCCGGCGGCAGTCTTGGAACTATAATTGGCTTCTTAACCTTTTTTGCTACCCTCTACAGTACATTCATATTGATAGGGATGCCCAATTTCTTCCGCGTACACGGCGTGGGAACATGGATATTTCTTGGCGTTACCGATATGGCTTTAGCCGTTTTCACGCTTTGGCTCTCACTCAAATTAAGGGAAAGGATCTCTTCAACGGATTTTCGGAGCATATCGGATCTGGTACGTGAAACTTTTAGTTCCCGTGGAGTTTTCGTGTATGTTCTGGGCCTTGTCATATTTCTCGTTCCCTACATAGCAATTCAAATAAAAGGAGCGTCGGGCATTCTAGCCCATATTGTTCCCTATGAAGTTCCCCAGTGGGGTTGGGCTGTCATTATACTGTTTCTTATGTATCTGTACTCTTCCATAGGAGGACTCAGGGGTATTATGTACTGTGATTCACTTCAGGGAGTTGTACTGTTTACCGTTATATGGATAATGGCGTTCATTGTTTTGGATAACTTTGGAGGTCTTGGGAAATTAGTTCAGGCCGTAGCGGCGGAGAAACCTGAACTGCTGTCTACTCCCGGCCCCAAGGGGTTGTTATCGGTTCAGTGGCTTATTGCGGGATTTATATCAATTGTGCTGCTGCCTGTGTCGCAACCTCAGTTGACCTCGAGGCTCAGCATTCTGAAGGGTTTGAACGAGAGGCGCAAAATCCCGGTTTTGCATGCGTCTTTCACCTTCCTGCTTCTGATAGCGGGCCTTATAATTGGTTTATACGGTGCAGTTGCAATACCGGCTAAAACGGGTCCGGAGTTCATCGGTAAACTGATACTTGAGCAGAATCCTGTTATAGGTGCCGTTGCCTTGATAGGTATTCTGGCGGCAGCTATGTCCACATCCGACTCTCAGTTTTTCGCTCTTGGATCTGAGATTAACAATGCTCTTGGCAGGTTTAGCAGGAAGTTAAAAGTATCTCCTATTGTTTTTGTGAAACTAGTGATACTGGTATTTTGCATAGCCGCTTTCATTGTTGCCATGAAGAGCTCTCAGGGAATTATATCTCTTGCTGTGTCGGGATTCATGGGTACTGCTCTCATGGCACCTATGGTCCTTACCTCAATTCTATGCAAAGGAAGAAGCTTCGGTACAGTAATCCCAGTTGTTACGGCTATCAGCCTAGTTGTGTTTTTACTGTCGCTTTTTGGACTCGTGCCAAGCATGGTAATGGGTTTACGCACGGATCTGATACTACTTGCCATCAATACGCTGATTACGATTTCGGTGGTTTTAACCGAGTTGAAAAAAACAAATAAAACATTCCAGCAGCCGTCTTGAAATTATTAAGAGGCTGCCCCGCCTGAATTCCTTTCAATGCATATTTCCGACAATTTTCACGCCAGCTTGGTGCTGTCTCTATAGCTTTATAATCTGAAAAATATTTTCAATTATTTAAAATATATTGTGAAAAATGCATCCGGCAGGCCTGTTTATACAGGAAAAGCCAAGAATTTGAGAAGCAGGATCAGCTCTTATTTTAATGTCAGTGGCAACAACGGGCCTCAAATAAATTGTTTAATTAAGGAATTAGAAGACCAGTGGTAAGGACCTTGACGTATAGCGGCTTCTGATTTTTACATCTTATGCGTGAAAAAATTCTTGAGCTTTCCGAATCTTTTCCCTCCACAACCGGGGTTTACATAATGAAAGGGGCGGGCGGCACCCCTGTTTACATAGGCAAGGCCAAGAACCTTCGTTCCCGCGTAATGTCCTATTTCCAGGGGGGAAGGGACAGAGGACAGATTTCCTATCTGGTAAGAGAGGTCGACTCGATCGACTACGTGGTGACGGAGGGAGAAAGCGAAGCCCTTTTCATCGAGAATTCCCTTATAAAGCGCCACAAGCCGAAGTACAACATACGGCTTAAGGACGACAAGACTTTCTCTTCTCTTCGTCTCTCCGTGGGAGATAAGTTCCCCAGGCTTTCACGCACAAGGAGAGTACGGGATGACGGGGCGCTTTATTTCGGTCCGTTTGCCTCTGGGAAGTTTCTGAAAAGCACAATAAATCTTGTCCACAGACTTTTTCCTCTCAGGGACTGCACTCAGGGCAAGTTCGAAAGACACAGGGCCCGTCCCTGTCTTAACTACTTCATGAAGCTTTGCTCGGGGCCGTGCGCGGGCAAGATCTCGGAGGAAAACTACGGAGAACTGGTACGCCAGGCGACATCGTTTCTTCGGGGAGAGAGGAAAAAACTCGTGAGGATGATCAGGGAGATGATGCAAAAGGCCTCGGAGGAGGGGAGATACGAGAACGCGGCCTACTACCGGGATCAGCTTGTGAGCCTGAGAGAAAACGCCGAGATCGAAAAGGTTACTTCCTCGAAGTTTGAAGATATGGACATAGTGGGTTTTTACCGGGAATCGGAACAGTACGAATTTACCGTTCTGCTTTCGAGAGGAGGTTCCGTGGTCGACAAGCTTGATTTTTCGGTAAAGAGTCTCCACGGCGATGAGGCCGAATGCCTGAGGGAATTTCTCGGCAGGTTTTATTTCTCAGATCACTACGTCCCCAAGAGGATACTGCTGCCTCTTTCCATAAGGGACCGAGAAGGGTACTCAGAGTGGCTTACCGAAAAAAGAGGCAAGCGTGTTTACCTCGAGACCCCCCGTAGAGGGCCTAAAAACGAGCTTGTGCGTTTCGCCATGAAAAACGCACAGGAAAGTTCTTCGAGAAAGGCCGAGGAAAAAGCTAGGCAGGGCACGCTTCTTCGAAGCATAAGAAAGTCAGCCGGGATAAAACGGATTCCCTATACCATAGAGTGTTTTGACATATCAAATATTCAGGGGAGCCAGACGGTCGCGTCGCTCGTAAGGTTTCGAAACGCGAGACCGGAGAGGGACAGGTACAGAAAATACAGAATCACGGCCACCACGGGGCAGGATGACTTCCGGTCGATGTACGAGGTAGTTTACAGGAGGGCTCTTAGGGCGGCGGAGGATAACTGGGATCTTCCCGACCTCATTCTTATAGACGGAGGCAAGGGACAGCTAAACGCTGCCTACGCCGCGCTTCAGGACTGCAGGGTGCAAAATGAGGTCGATCTTGCCTCTATAGCGAAAACCGAAGGTCGATCCGGAGTTGACAGGATTTACGTGCATGGAAATGGCGAGCCCTGCGATTTCTCTTCCAACAAAAAGGGTGTTTACTTCCTGATGAGGGTAAGGGACGAGGCCCACCGCTTTGCGATTACCTATCACAGGGGACTAAGGAAGGATAAAACCCTGGCTTCGCAGATGGACGGCGTTCCGGGTATAGGGAAAAAAAGAAAATTTCTGCTTCTTAATCACTTCGGGAGTGTGGAGAAAATAAAAGGAGCCACCGCCGAAGAACTTGCCTCCGTTAAGGGAATGACGAAACAGGCCGCACGGAACATAAAAGAGTTTTTGCGCTAGTCGGTTAAACGCCAGATTCGATCATGGCATGCGGATTTACTGACTAAGCCTTACGGCTAATCCTGAAGACAGAATTCAAGTATGGCCTTTCCCGCGTGAAGCTTGTTCTCGGCCTGCGTGAAGGCGACGCAGCGCGGACTGTCCATGACTTCCGCGGTTATCTCTTCTCCCCTGTGTGCCGGGAGACAGTGCATTATCAATGGGTCTTTACTGCAGAGGGAAAGAAGCTTCTTGTTTACCTGAAAGGGCCTGAAAATCTCAGTTCCCTTTCCCTCTTCTCCCATGCTTACCCAGACATCGGTGTAGATCACGTTGGCATCTCTTACAGCGGAGGCGGGGTCGTAGGTGACTTCGATTTTGGAACTTCCGTGTTCCGTGGCCTCGCCCATAATTGTCGGGTCGGGTTCATGTCCTGGGGGAACCGCAACCGAAAGATCAAATCCCATTATCGCGGAAGCGGCCACGAAGGAATTGGCGATATTGTTTCCGTCGCCGAGAAAGGCAAGCTTGAAACTTTCTGGGTCCACTCCCTGCTCCGAGATCGAGAAAAGATCGGAGATTATCTGCGTTGGATGTTCAAGATCGGTAAGGGCGTTTATAACGGGAACTGACGAGTTCTCCGCGAGCTCCTGAACCTTTTCCTGTCCGTAGGTTCTTACTATTATTCCGTCAAGATAGGAGGAGAGAATTTTCGCCGTGTCGGCTATGGTTTCTCCCCTTCCGAGCTGAGTGTCCGCAGGATTCATGTAAACCGCCTGGGCGCCCAGATCAAAAAGCCCCGCTTCAAAGGAAAGTCTTGTTCTGGTCGACTGTTTTTCAAAGAGAAGGCCTACCGACATACCCTCAAGGCTCTTGGGACTCCCGCCTTGTTTTTTAAGTTCCTTTAGTTCGCCCGTGCGACGGAGTATTCCCCTGAAGTCGTTTTTTTTAAGGTCAGAGACTGCAAGAAGACTCCTACCCATTTGAAACTACCTCCTCGATGGATTTCGTTATTGCCGCGACGGCAAAGTCAATTTCCTCCTCGCTCGTATTGAGCGGAGGGAGAATCCGAAACACGCGCTCGACAGTAAGAATAACTAAAAGTCCGTTTTTAACCGAAGCCGAAAAACAGTCCCGCGCGAAATCCCCGTCAAAAAACTCAACCCCGATTATAAACCCTTTTCCCCTTACGTCCTTTATGTACTCGGGATACTTTTGCCGTATTTCTTCAAGCTTCTCGAGAAAATAGTTCCCGAGCTTGCCCGCTCTCTCGGGCAGGTTTTCTTTGAGTATTGTTTCGATCGTGGCGCATGCCGCCCCCGCGGCCAAGGGGTTCCCGCCGAAAGTGCTTCCGTGTGCCCCGGGAGTGAAGTGCTTCGCCACTTCCTCCGTGGCCAGAACCGCACCGCACGGCACACCGCCGCCGAGGGCCTTTGCAAGAGCCACTATGTCTGGCCTTATGTCCTCGTGCTCGTAGGCGAACAGTTTTCCCGTCCTTCCCATCCCGACTTGGATCTCATCAAGTATGAGCAGAATGTTGTTTTCCCCGCATATCTCCCTTACTTGCCTTAGGTATCCCGGGGGCGGAACGATGACTCCGTTTTCTCCCTGCACCGGTTCGAGAATGACCGCGCAGGGGTTTGTCTCGGCGGCCAGGCGGGCTATCGCGTCGGGGTCCGCGTAGGGAGCGAAGTGAAATCCCTCAAGAAAAGGAGAGAATCCCTCTCTGTATTTTTCCGATTCCGTCGCGCTAAGCGCCCCTAAAGTCCTTCCGTGAAAAGCTCCTTCTGTTGAGATGATCGCGTGTCTTCCGCCGTTTTGCGCTCCCCACCTCCTAGCGAGTTTTATCGAACCCTCAACAGCTTCGGTTCCGCTGTTGCAGAAAAACACCCTGTCCGCAAACGAGTTTGATATGAGCATTTCTGCGAGTGTGCTCTGGTTTTCTATGTTAAAGAGGTTTGAGGTGTGAACTAAAGTAGCCGCTTGGGAGATTATGGCATCTTTGATCTTCGGGTGGCAGTGCCCGAGGTTGTTAACGGCTATCCCAGTTGTGTAGTCAAGATACTTTTTGCCTTCGGTGTCCCATAGCCACGAACCGCTTCCCTTCTGCATCGTTATGGGGAGACGGCTGTAGGTCTCCATCAGGTGTTTTGCCCTTGGGTCTTTCATATCCTCTTACCTCAAAGAGTTATCTCCGTCCCTATTCCGGAATCGGTAAGAAGTTCGAGTATCAAAGCCCTTTTCACCTTTCCGTTTATTATGTGCACTTTCTCTACCCCTTCTTCCAAGGCTTCAAGCGCGCACATCACCTTCGGGATCATTCCGCTGTTTATTGTTCCGTTGCGGATAAGTTTTGCGGCCTGCTTTTTCGTCACGGAGGATATGAGCTTTTCCTCCTTATCGAGTATGCCGTCCACGTTTGTAAGCAGTATGAGCTTTGCGGCGCGAAGTGCCCCGGCTATTTTTCCCGCCGCATGGTCCGCGTTTATGTTGTAGGTGGTTCCGTCCTCCCCCGCGCCTATCGGGGCTATTATCGGAATGACGTCCTTGCTCTCAAGAACCTTGACTATCTCGGGGTTTATTTCCTGGACTTCCCCGACGTACCCGAGGTCCGAGTCCTCGGGAATGTCTATTTTGTGCTCGGCGGCGAATTTCTGCAGATCGAATTTTTTGGCCTTTATGAGTTTTCCTTCCTTGCCCGAAAGTCCTACCGTTTCCATCTGGTGTTTATTTATCGACGTTACGATCTGCTGGTTTATCTTCCCGACAAGCACCATCTCTACCACTTCCATTACCTGCTCGTCTGTAACTCGAAGCCCGGCGACGAAGTCGGATTTTATTCCCAGACTGTCGAGATGCTCCTGGATCTGCGGGCCGCCCCCGTGCACCACTACCGGTTTTATCCCGACGTATTTCATGAGTATCAGGTCACGCACGAAATTCGCGAGATCTTCGCTGGCGACGCTTCCCCCGTACTTGACCACTACGGTTTTGCCGTGAAAGGCCTCTATGTACGGGAGGGCTTCAACCAGTATCTCTGCCCTTTTTGCCGAGTTGTCCATGAAAAACTCCTTTTTGCGAAAAAAACATTATATAGCAACCGGGGTTTTTATTACAACACCCGGGGATAATCATATATGAGAATTCAGATTTCGGGGCAGAGTACTAAGATGGCGTGTCCCGGATGGAAAATCCGCCCGCAAGTGAGAAAGCCGCTTGCGGGCGGAGATGGAATTTAAGTCTAAGATGTCTTTCCGCGGTTACCGGTCCGTTAACTCCTGTGCCTGTAGGTCAGTTGCACTCCAAAAATCCTGCCTTTGGCAAGCGGCGAGAACGTGCCACCCAGATCCGCCAGACCCGACAGCGTGGCGGGTAGCTGGCTGTCGCCTCCATGCTTGACTTCGTTAAGCAGATTCTTGCCGTAAAGACCGATTGAGAACCGGCCGTTTGCGGGAGTTATGTCAATTCCTGCGTCAAGGATGTTCTGCTCCATGATGTAGCCCCTGTTGTCATCGGTGAAATATGCCTTATCTCGGTAAGCGTAGCTTATGCGGGAGGTCATCCGACCCCAGTTAGTCGTTCCCGTGTCGTGAGTAAGTCCCACGCTGTAAGTCCACTTTGCGGCGCGGGGAACCTCAAGGGCTAAGTCATTTTCATCCAAGGTGCCATCGCGATTCAGGTCCTGTTTCACCTTGGTGTACTCGGGATTCAGGTACCCCGCCGAACCGACTAGAAACAGGCTCTCCGTGATGGCGAACAGTCCGTCAAGCTCGAATCCGTAGATCTCAACGTCGGCAGTGTTGTCGATCAGCTGGACTATGCCGCCGGGTAGTGTTTCATCGGAAAAGTTGATCTCCCTCTGCATGTCATCAATCATGTTGTAGAAAACCGCCCCGTAGAGACGTCCGCGGTCTTTTGAAATCTTGAATCCGGCTTCGAAGCTGTCGATCTTTTCTTCATCATACGGTCCCGGGGGTTGGATCTCAATGGGAATAAGGTTGCGCAGATTGTAGCCTCCCGAGCGGAATCCCCTAGTCCAGTGTCCGTAAACGTTGGCTCCGGGGCTTATGTAATAGGCGGCGCCTAGCTTGGGTGACCAACTGTGCCAAGTTTCCTCGCCTGTAAAGTCAAACTCGCAGGCTGGGCCTTCCACGATGTTGCAGGGCTGAATGGCATCGATCCGGGCTATTTCGGCTTCTCTTTTCTCACGCGTGTATCGTGTGCCCGCGGTGAGCGTCAACTGACTCGTGAGATCATAGTCCAAGGACAGAAACAGACCCAGAGTTTCAATGTCGTAATTTCCGCCTCCGAGCAGAGAAATAGCGCCGGTAAGCAGGGAGCGGCGCTCATGGTAGTTAATCTCGTTTGTAAAGTAGTAAACTCCCGTGGTTGCGTGGAGTTTTTCGAGAAACCTGCCCGAGTAACGCAACTCGTTGCTTAACTGACTGTAGTTGCTCCATGCCTCCGCGTGGAGGAGATTAAGCGGAGAAGCGTCGAGGTCGACTAAAGAGGAGGTTTCTGAATCGCGCCAGCTAAAGATGTTTGTTATCGTTCCGCCACCGAAATCCACCTCCCAGTCCATCTGGGCCGTGAAAAAGTGAGCATCGTTTTCTCTTTTGCCTTTCTCGTCAATGCTGAAGTCGTGGCTGTCGCGGTCAAAGGGAACCAATGGGTTTGTAACACCGAACCCGTTCGTGTGACTCTGTGCCGCTGGGCCGTCGCCGTCAACCCTCTCGTACTGGTATCGGAGCACCAGGCTCAAGTCGTCCATGGGTTCCCAGACGAGCACCGGCCGTACCATTCGGATATCGAGATCGCCGAAAGCTTCGCCGGTGTGGAGGTTTTTGAACCAGCCGTTATCCTGGTTTGTGTACGCGGTTATCCTGGCGCTGACGGTTTCGCTTAACGGACCTCCGACGGTGCCCATGTAATAGGAGTTCAGGCTTTCTCCGCCTCCTTCAAACGAGGTGCGAACGGACATCTCAAGGCTGTCGCCGGGTTTTTTTGTGTTCACAAGTATTGCGCCTCCGATCACGTTACGGCCAAAAAGCGTTCCTTGGGGCCCTCTCAGCACTTCGATGCTTTCAATATCAAACGTATCGAACAAGGCGCCGATGTTGGCCCCGAAATACACGCCGTCTACGAACATTCCCACTGTCGGGTCGACAGACGGGATGGAACTGTTTATCCCGGATCCGCGAATCGAAAAGTTGGCAATTCCTCCCACGGTCCCGATGTCGTCAAGCGCGACATTGGGCATCGTTACCGTGAGACTCTCAAGGTTTCTTACCTTAAGGGTGTCAATTTGCTCGGAACTGAAATGCGTTACCGAGAGCGGAACGTTCTGGATCGGCTCCTCCCGCTTTCGCGCCGTGACCGTGATTTTTTCAAGCAAAACGCTGCTTACGCCGAACGCTTCCTGGGCATAGGCTCCCGTGCTGCTGATAAGAATCAAGATTGCTCCCGCGGCAAACGTGGCGAAAAGCGCTTTTATCCGAGATATTAGTTTCCTGCGAATCATGTTGATAATCCCCCTTACTGCATTCTTTAGGTATAGCTGATACTCCCCTCAAATTTCCATTATAGCATGAACCGGATCTTGATCGCACGATTTTTTAGGGAGGGGCGTTAGGGGGAGCTTTCTTGGATTTACAGAAGCCCCAGAGCTTTTTTTTCGCGTTTCCCCGTTTTCCTTACCCTTACCTGGAACTGGAGTTCGGCTTCGGCGCCCTCTCCGTAGAAGCTTCCCGAAATAGGGGCGATAAGCTCATGGGTCGCTCCGCTTGCGACCGCTACGTGTCGGTCTGCGACCGCAAGACCTGCCGAAGGGTCATATCCTCTCCACCCCCCACCCGGCAAATAGACCTCTGCCCAGGCGTGAAGCTCGTTCCCTGTCCTGCTCCTTTCACTTAGGGCGTAGCCGCTTACGTGCCTGCACGCGAGTCCCGTCGAACGGCAGACGCTTGCGAAAAGCTCCACAATATCCCTGCAGGAGCCCTTTTTTTCCCTGAGGGTTCTCTCGGCGGGCCATGGGGCTCCCTCATCTCTCGCCACATGAGGAAAGTTTTCGTGTATGTGCTCGCAGAGCGAGAGAATGAAATCCGTGGTTCTTCCCCGAGTCCGAGAAAGAATGGTCTCGCGAAGTTCTGTGACTGCAAGGGCGGTTTTTCTGCTCACCGCCAGATAAGGTCCCAAGGCGGCCTTCTGCTCCGGCGGGTACTGCATGGGCAGATCGAGGAACCTTACATCGGAGAGGATGAAATCAAAGGGGTTTTCCCTGAGCGTCTCAACGACGCAGCCGGTGTCAATCACCAGGCGGTCGAATTCGCCCACAAACCACAGGGTAATGGTGACATTCCCGTCAAGATCGGAATTTACGCTTCTTCCCGCTTCGGGGGGAGTGGTCCTGAGCGAAAACATATGGGTCATCTGCCCGCCGCCGTCTCTCGGGCGGAGCCTAACGGTGTGGGGAGCCAGAACAACTTCTCTCCCGTAGGAGTAGGTCGTGTTGTGATCTATGCTAAGCAGCACTTTGGGGTTTTCCGTTAAGGATCTTCCTTACCCATTCGGCAGGCATTTCCTCGGCCGATTTTCTGAGTCTCTCCTGCCACCACTCGGATATATAGGCCAGCTCGCTTTCGCTGAAGCGGTACTGCTCGAGGTAAAACGAATTGGTTCTGTAGACGATCACGTCTATCGGGAAATCGACATCTATGGCGTTTATGCGGCTTGAATCAAACGCGAGGTACGCGATGCGAAGCGCGGTATCTAGGCTCGTGTCGTAGGTAAGGGTTCTTTTTATAATCGGTTTTCCGTATTTCGACTCGCCTATTATCACGTAAGGGGAGGTGGTTCCCACGTTTATCCAGTTTCCCTGGGGGTAGACTAGGAAAAGCTGTGGCTCGGGGTCGTCCTCGAACTGCCCTCCTATTATGGAGTACATGTTGAAGGTAAATCCCGACTCGGAAAGCGCCTCTCCGTCTTCTTCCTTTACTTTTCGAAGCTGCTTTGAGAACAGGTTCACGGCCTTATAGATACGGTCAAGGGGTTCTTCGGGGTGCTCAAGCGCCTCGTCAAGGTAGGTGATCGTCTTGTCTCTTGCGGAGCGAAGACCCGAGGTCATCAGGAAAAATGAGTTATTCCCGGTCCTGTGGGAGGTGACCTTTTTTGCCCGTATGGCTTCGTTTCCCGTTATTATGAGGTTGTCGGCGAGGCCGATTATCCCTTCTTTGAGTCTCATTCCCACGCAGAAAGTCATTTTGTTTTTTCCTCTCAGATATCGTCAAAGCCACTAAGGACGCCGTTTTTTAGGTTATAGCTGAAGTAATCGTCGTATATGCGGTTTCCGACCTCGTTTATGCGGGACTGGAAACTGCTCAGGTATTCGTGCATTCCGTGCTCTATTATTTCCTCCACGCTTATAAATCGAAGGTCGGAGAGAAGTCTCCCCATTTTCTTTTCGGTCTCGTTGTTGTAAGTGCCCGCCGGGCTGTTCGATATGCAGTGAAGCGACTCGTCGGCGCGCGCGACGCAGTAGATTATCGATCGGGGAAACTGGTTGTCGAGGATGAGGAAGTTAAGCACATTCTCTATCGATATCTGCTGGTGCTTTGCCTTGTAGGTCTCAAGGGCGTTTGAGGACTTAAGAAGCGATATCCACTGCATGTTGTCTATCGACGTTCCCACAAGTTCTGCCTTGGGAAGCAGGGTGTAGTACTTCACGTCAAGTATTCTCGAGGTATTATCGGCCCGCTCCATCTGCTTTCCGAGCTCCGAGAAATGCCACGCCTCCCCGTGGGATATGCTGATGTACCCAGAGCCGTGAAAAAGAAGACTCTGCACTTTTGACACTTCGCAGAACTTGCCGGGATTGTCAAGCAGCTTCCCTTTGGCCTCGTTGCTGTTTAGTCGGTGGTAGAAGCGGTTTATGAGAAGCCACATCTCGGAGGAGATTATCTCCCTTACCGAGCTTGCGTTCTCCCGGGCGTGGTTAACGCAGGAGATGATGGAGTTGGGGTTGTTGCGGTCAAGCACCATGAAGTTTATTACGTTCTCTCGGGTCGCGCTTTCATAGAGGCTTCTGAAAAGTTCCATGTCCCCCGTGACCCTTACTATGGGATCCCACTCCTGCTCAACGGAGTCGTGGGTGTCGATAGCCAGGCCGAGATTAGTGCTTATAAGCCTTGCGGTGTTTCCTGCGCGCTCGGCGTAGCGGCTCATCCAGTATATTGATTCTGCGACGCGGCTTAGGATTTTTTGCCTCCTTTGCTCCCGCTGTTATTTCCGGGAGCGAGAACCCACGTGTCCTTGCTTCCCCCGCCTTGGGACGAATTAACTATCATCGAATCTTTGCGAAGAGCCACCCTGGTGAGGCCTCCCGGCAGGACGAATATCTCTTCTCCGTAGAGAATGAAGGGTCTTAGGTCGACGTGGCGTCCCTCAAAGTGATCGTCGACTATCACCGGGGCCCTAGAAAGCGCCATGGTCTTCTGCGCTATGTAATTTCTTGGATCGGTCTTTATGTTCCTTTTAGCCCGGGCAAGTTCTTCCTTGGTGGCCTTGGGACCGAACACTATCCCGTATCCGCCGGATTCGTTTGCGGGTTTCACTACCAGCTTCTCTATATTGTCAAGCACGTATTTTCGGGCCTCGTCCTCCTCGCAGATATACGTCGGCACGTTCGGAATCATCGGATCCTCCCCGAGGTAGTACTTTATTATCTTCTCCACGTAGGCGTATATTATCTTGTCGTCGGCTACTCCTCCTCCGGGGGCGTTCGCTATGGCGATGTTTCCCGCCTTGTACGCGCTGAAAAGACCTGGAACTCCAAGCATGGAATCCGGGCGGAACACCTGCGGGTCGAGAAAGTTATCATCTATCCGTCTGTATATGACGTCTACTTTCTCAGGTCCCTTAGTGGTTTTCAGGTAAACGAAATTGTCGACTACGATTAGGTCTCTTCCCTCGACAAGCTCTATTCCCATCTCCTTGGCCAGAAACGAGTGCTCAAAGTAGGCCGAGTTGTAGATCCCCGGGGTGAGAAGCACCACCTTGGGATTCGCCGTTCTGTCGGAGAGCAGATACTGGAGAGTGTCCAGAAGATGGAGCCCGTAATCGCTTATCGGCATTATCTCCACCGCGTCAAACACCTTGGGGAACGTGCGCTTTAGCAGCTCGCGGTTCTCAAGCACGTAGGAAACGCCCGAAGGGGAACGGAGGTTGTCCTCCAGGATGTAGAAGTTGCCGTCAGAATGTCTTATGAGATCTGTTCCCGTGATGTGACACCAGATATTCCTCGGTGGAGAAAAACCCACGCAATCCAAGCGAAACTCTCTGCTTGAGAGGATAAGCTCCTTGGGGACCACTTTGTCCCTCAGGATCTTCCGGTCGTTGTATATGTCGTCTATGAAGAGGTTAAGCGCGTGGATTCTCTGCTTAAGGCCCCTTTCGATTATCTCCCAGTCCTCGGCTGAAACTATTCTCGGGATTATGTCGAAGGGGAAGATGTTTTCTTCTGAGCCTTTCTTCTTCTCAGAGTAGAGGGTGAACGTGACCCCCATCTCGAAGAGGTTCATCTCGGCAGCTTTCTGCCTTTCGATGAGTTCTCCGTCGGAGAGGCTTTCTATTTTGTCGGTCAGAAAGCGAGTCCACTCGTACGGGGTGGAACTATCCTTGAAGACCTCGTCGTAAAAGCCTTCTGTGTCGTAGTCTTTAAAATCCATCTTGGCTCCAAGGAGTTTTTCAGAAAATCTAACTAAAAGCGAGGGTTATGACAAAAGCTCCCTAGAGTATGTACCTGCTGAGGTCACGGTCCCTGACGATGTCGGCTATTTTCTCCTCGACATAGCTTTTGTCTATGGTGAATTTCTTCTCCTTCATGTCGGGAGCGTTAAAGGATATCTCGTCAAGCAGTTTCTCAAGAACGGTGTGGAGTCTTCTCGCCCCTATGTTCTCGGTGGAGCTGTTAACCTCAGCAGCGGTCTCAGCTATTTTTTCCACCGCTTGTTCGCTGAATACGAGGTTTATATCCTCGGTCCTCATAAGCTCGGTGTACTGTTTTATGAGCGCGTTTTTGGGCTCGGTGAGGATTCGTATGAAGTCGTCTTTTGTGAGCGCCTCAAGCTCTACCCTTATTGGGAAACGCCCTTGGAGTTCGGGTATTAGATCAGATGGTTTTGAGACGTGAAACGCCCCGGCTCCGATGAAAAGTATATGGTCGGTTCTGACCATCCCGTGCTTTGTTGTTACGCTGCTTCCCTCGATTATCGGGAGAAGGTCCCTCTGCACTCCCTCCCTTGAAACATCGGGGCCCGAAACGCCGTTTTTCCCTGCGACCTTGTCTATCTCGTCTATGAAGATAATCCCCGAGTTCTCTGTTCTCTCTAAAGCGAGCTGCGTTACCTTGTCCATGTCTATCAGCCTTCGGGCTTCCTCCTCGGTGAGGATGTCCATGGCTTCAGGGACCTTCACCTTTCTCACCTTTGATTTCTTGGGCATGAGACTTCCGATCATCTCCGAGATCCCGGGATCCATCTCCTCCACTCCCGCCTGACTGAACACCTGTATCGGGAGTGACCTCGCCGTTATCTCTATCTCGACCTCCCTGTCGTCAAGCTTTCCGTCCCAGAGAAGTTTTCTCATCTTCTTCTTGGTCTCGCTCATTTTCCTTTTTGCCTCGTCGATGTCCCCATCCGCCTCCGTGACGGGGCGCGTCGGAACGAGCAGGTCAATCAGCTTGTCCTCGGCAAGTTCTCTGGCCCTTGTGTTAACGGACAAGGTCTCTTCCTCGGTCACCATGTTGACGGCTATCTCCGTGAGATCCCGTATCATCGACTCAACGTCCCTCCCTACGTAGCCGACCTCGGTGAACTTGGACGCTTCTACTTTTACGAAGGGTGCCTGAGCGAGTTTCGCGAGACGCCGCGCTATCTCGGTTTTCCCGACCCCGGTGGGTCCCATCATCAGTATGTTCTTGGGAGAAATCTCGTCTCTGAGCTCAGGAGATACCTTCTGTCTTCTCCACCTGTTTCTAAGTGCGACGCCAACGGCCCTTTTGGCCATGTTCTGTCCGACTATGTATTTGTCAAGTTCCGATACTATTTCTCTGGGGGTGAGATAGGATTCCTGGGACATCTATTCTATTTCCTCTATCGATATGTGGCTGTTTGTGTAAATGCAGATACCGGCTGCGATCTCAAGGGAGCGCTCAACTATTTCCGTGGCGGAGAGCTCCGAGTACTTGGCAAGAGCTAGGGCCGCTGCCTGGGCGAAGGGACCTCCCGATCCTATGGCTATCACGCTCTCGTCGGGCTCTATTATGTCTCCGCTTCCAGAAATTATAAGCATGGTCTCCGCGTTGGCCACTATAAGCAGGGCCTCGAGTCTTCTAAGGATCCTGTCGGTTCTCCATTCCTTCGCAAGTTCGACCGCGGCACGCTCTAGGCTGCCGCGGAATTCTTCAAGCTTTCCCTCGAATTTGTCAAAAAGAGTCATGGCGTCAGCCGTCGAGCCCGCGAAGCCGGCGCAGATCTTCCCGCCGTACATCTTCCTTATCTTGTTCGCGTTATGTTTTACCGCGGTCGCCCCCATGGTCACCTGGCCGTCGCCCCCCAAGGCCACCCGGCCGTCTTTTTTAACGCAGAGTATCGTTGTTCCGTGAAACTGGCTCATAGTCTTTCTTCCTTTCCCTAGCGCCTAGGCGTTCGGGTGGGTCTTGTCGTATACCTCCATTATCCGCTCGACCGAGAGATGGGTGTATTTCTGAGTGGTCGAGAGGCTTGCGTGGCCGAGCATCTCTTGGATCGCCCTAAGGTCGGCTCCGCCCGCGAGCAGATGTGTTGCGAAAGAGTGCCTAAGCACGTGGGGACTTACGTTTTTCGATATCCCGGAGACAAGACCGTATTTTTTTATTATCCGCGCGAGACTTCTCGTGGTTATCCCGCCTCCCCTGGAATTAAGGAATATATGATCAGATACGGGTTTTAACTTTTCCCTTATCTGTAGATATTCTCCTAGGGCGGAAAGCGCCTTTGATCCCACGGGAACTATCCTCTCTTTGTTCCCCTTGCCGCGCACCCTTATTATCGCCTCTCCTATGCTCAAGTTGGCGAGGGTGGCTTCCGCGAGTTCGCTTACCCGTAGGCCGCTTGAGTAAAGAAGCTCAAGAATCGCCCTGTCACGCACGCGAAGAGGGCTATTCTCAGGATCCTTTACGTCGACGAGATTGAATACCTCGTCCACGCTTAAAAACACGGGGAGATGCTTTTCTTTTTTAGGGGTGCGCACAAGTTTTGCGGGGTTCCGTGCCACGATGTTCTTTTTTACGAGATACGAGAAAAAGGATCTCACGGCCGATATTTTTCTCTCGACCGAAGCAGGGGAGTTTTTTCCGTAGAGGGTTGAGATGTACGCGTTTATGGTTGCGACGTCTGCTTCCTCGATTTTCTTTTCCTCTTTTAAGAGAAAATCGCAGAAATTCTCAAGATCGCCCCTGTAGGCTTTTACCGTGTGTTCCGAATAGTTTCTTTCGTCCGAGAGGTGCTTTATGAAGCTTTCGAGTAGTTCGTTCATCTATTCTGAAATATATACGCTCATTTGCTTTGGACAAGGGATAAAAGAAGTATTGTTAGCGGCTGCCGAACTGTGGCGAACCGAGGGCGTATTCGAATATCCGCATCATTCCTCTGCCCGTTCTTCTTGGCGCGCCGACGCAAACAACAGATCCTTTGCGGCCAGCACGGCACCCCCGGTGATCAGGACGCAGGCAAGAGCGATGCGCCAGTCGGCTTGGCCGACACCTGATGCAATAAGGATCAGGGTTGAAAGCAGCGGCGCTGCATAGCTCGCAGTACCTAAGGCCCGGATATCGCCGTGTTTGACTCCAAAGTCCCAAGCGTAAAAGGCGGCACCCACAGGCAACAGGCCGAGGCCGACGACGGCGAGCCATTGTCCGGTTCCTTGCGGCCAGACGGTCTGTTCCAGCGCCAGATGGCAGATGAGCGAAAGAGTGGCCGTCATTGCGCAGAATCCGGTGACGACATCGGTCGGAACCGCGCCGAACCGCCGTGACAGAAGAGAGTAGGCAGCCCAGGTAAAGGCGGAGAGCAGCGCCGCGCCATAGCCGAAGGCAAAGCTATCATCGAAAGAAAGGCTGTTTTTCGAAACGATCAGCACTGTTCCCGCCAGACCAGCCAGTACGCCTGTTATGTGATGCCAGCCAAGCCGCTCTCCGGGAAGGAACGTTGAACCAACGACAATAAGCAGGGGCCAGAGATAGCCGATCAGACTCGCTTCAACAGCCGGTGCGTTGCGCAGTGCGGTGAAATAGAAAAAGTGATAGCCGAACAGTCCTCCAACGCCGAGAAACCATATGTGCAAGGGCTGGCGCAAATTGCGAAAGCCCGACGGCTTTGCGGAAAGTGCGATCAGTCCGATGGAGGCGGCAATCGAAAAACACATCGCGGCAAGCTGGAATGGCGGCACTTTCCCTGATGAGGCCGTCAGAAGGGCCAGCAGCGACCACATAAGGATTGCGCTAAATCCGATCAGCGTTGCTCGCATTAAATATTTCTTCCATTACCTCTGAATATAGGGTTGAAGTGTAGCGGAAACTGCCTTGGACCTGATAACCGGGTTTCGGTGCGGAACTGTAATAACCGTCCCTTCAAAGCTATATGTAAGATGATAGCCTTTTAATTCATCATTGAATTCATTTATCTCTTTATAAATTGTGCAGTTTCCGTATGTGCTTAATCTGAATAGTTCAGCTTTGAATGGTAACGTGAACGCGGTCACCGAAACAAATACCGTTATCAATAGTGTTTTCATTATTCGCAAATCTCCTCACAATAATCTATTCTTCTCCTATTAGAGTATGTTATAGCGCATTGGTAAGAGAGCTCTTCACGTAAAATCCTTGCTATAAAAGCATTAACTTGAATAGAAATATATTATGCTCCAACATTTTTCACCTAGTAAATTATAGGAGGAATCAAATTTTGAGCATGTGGCGTTTTATTAAACGAAACATTCGTTTTGCCAGAGTTTACATTCGGAAACAAATATATCTTAGCAAAAACAACTCTTCGCGACCTGGGAATCTAAGATGGCTGATCGAGACAGAGCAAAAATATGGAGGATATATAGGCGGTTTGCCTCGTAGAGTTATGAGCGAGCACCATGATTCGCATACCAAAGCCAAATTGGAGCGTCGACTCATGCAAGGGGGGGATCGCATGTTGTTTCATGATTACGGGAAAGTGTACGCAAGATATCTTGCCCCTTTCGTTTCCAGCTCTGACTCTTTTACTCTCATAGAACTCGGCATTTTAAAGGGAACGGGTCTTGCCTTGTGGTGCGATCTGTTTGAATCTGGACGGATAATAGGTCTCGATATTGATCTTGAATATTTCAATGCGAATATTGACAAGCTAAAGGGCTTGGGAGCTTTCGCAAATAACATGCCGGAACTGCATTACTTTGATCAGTATGAAGATAATCATGAACACTTGGGGGACATTCTGGGCCATGACAAAATCGATATTTTTATTGACGATGGTGTCCATGACTCCGAAGCCATCATGAAAACAATGGAGTGTGTAGTTCCTTATCTTTCTGATCGGTTTGTGTATTTCGTTGAAGACAACAAGTGGGTGCATTCACAGATTCGACAAAGCTATCCTGATTTTACTGTTGCAAGTTATGGGCGTTTCACGGTTGTTACGTCGAGCCCAATCCAGCAATAGCCTCAAAAAGAGCATGGTAAGTACCTAATGAATGAACTAAAAGCGGACAAAAAGGAACTTACGAAAAACGTGTCTTGGCTTTTTGTGGCAAAGTCCGTTCCATCCGCTGCTAACATAGTGGAAATGATTATTCTGGCAAGATTTCTTGGGCTTGAACTCTTTGGTCTGCTGACTTTGGTTGTCGCTTACGTGAAAATCGTAAGTTCTCTTCTTGATTTCAGAGTCTGGGAATCCGTTGTGAAATATGTGGGTGAGTTTACGGAGAAAAATGAATCGGACAATGCTTTATCAATGATAAAATTCTCTTACTTAGTTGACGTTGCAACTGGTCTTTTAGCTTTTGCGGTCTGTGTTTTGCTTGCCGGAGTGGCTAATGATGTATTCATAAAATCTCCTGACGGGTTTGAACTGGTCCTGATTTTTTCTTTCAGCTTAGTGATTGCTACCGCTAATGCCACGTCCGAAGCACTTTTCAGGGTGTTTGACAAGTTCAAAACGATTGTTTTCGTTAAGTCATCAAAGGCGGTTTTTAAGCTGAGTTCCGTATTGATAGCCTTATATCTCGGTTACGGAATCAGGGGTGTACTTTTCGCCTATGTAGCCGTTTCGTTCTTTGAATTTTTACTGACTCAGATAGTGGTCAGCAGGATGCTTAGGGATAAGGGGCTTGGCAGTTGGTTTTCATCGAGAATAGGACTTCTTTCGCACAGGATGAGAGAGATAACGTGGTTTCTGGTCAACACGAGCTTTAACGCGACGTTGACGATAGCCAATGAGGGGAAAATCGCCGTTTTGGTGCTGGGATATTTTTTCACCACGGAGGCTGCGGGTTTATACAAAGTTGCAAGGGCTGTCATCAAAGTGATTGGGAGGATTACGGATCCCTTATATGAGGCAATTTTCCCGAAGCTTGTAAGTCTTTCAACGTTGAATTTATATGACAGGCTAGTTGAAATCGTGAAGTTTTCCGTTAGGAGCCTGCTAAAATTCATAGTACCGGTTCTTATCGTAATACTTCTGTTTACGGAACAGTTCATTGGCCTCATTTTCGGTGACCAGTACGTGCCCGCTTCCAATACCATGAGGGTGCTGACAATAGGGGTTCTCTTTACGGGAGCCACATTCTGGCTAACTCCGTTGCTTCTGGCTGTTGGAAGACCTGGACTGAGAACGGCAGTCAGTATGTTTAAAATATTGGGGTATGTTGCTTTATTGCTTGTGTTAGTTCCAAAATATTCATACATGGGCGCCGGCATCACTTACCTTGTTGTGGAATTTGTTCATTTCCTAGCGGCCCTTTATTTGGCGCAGAGGCTTAAACATGTGTATTTGAGGTGACTGTCTTGCCCCTCGAGAGATTGTTTGTAATTATTAATCGGATGTTTTTTAATCTGGAGATAAACAAAAAGCCCTCAGCATCCGGTTAACTTTTTATCATCTTAAGAGTGTTTCTACCGAGTTTTAAGTCGGTTTTTGCGTTCAGGGGACATCTCCTTCTGAGAGAACTGGCGGCAACCGAATTTTCCGCTGGCAGAGTTTATGAATAAAAACACCGTGAGAAGCAGGTGCGTACAGGTATTTGTAATAACCCTGATAACCATTCAGGGGTTATACGTCGTTTTTCCCCTTCCCGATATCTGGCCGTTTTCGAATTACTCGATGTTCAGCAAGTCTAATCCAGTAACTATAGCTTCGAGTTTTGAGTTTTATGGACTGACAAGCGACGGAAAAGAGGTGATACTGGACAGCCAAAAAGCTTTCTTGCCTCTTGACAAAGTCAGGTTGGAGAAGGGTATAAACAGGATTCTCAACCGGGAATCTTTTGCCCGTAAGCAGGAAAAAGAACTCGAATCCGCTCTTGGGCGTCTAAACTTCCTGCCGGTGGATCAAACAGACCTCAAAGAAAATATAAAACGTCTGCTTCCCTATAAGAAAAGCGGTGCTGTGGGAGACACCAAAAAAGAGCTTCGCATACTGTTTGACTACCTGCTTGCGCAATATGAACATAACCGCGGGGAAAAACTTCACGGCAGCCCACCTATTGTCTCCATGAATCTTTACCTAACCAAGTGGGATTGGACCGATGTACCGCCACAAGAAGTTATTCCCGAAACCAAGCTGGTTTATTCTTATAAATACGGGTTACCTGAGGATGAGTAGTAATTCTGGGAAATTGAGTTCTGCTTTTTCCGGTTTTTTCTTTGAGGATGCTGACCCCCGGAATCTTGGAATATGCAGGTTTCTTTTCTACGGAATCATCCTGTGTCTTTATTTGGGAAAGGATTTTTCCCAGTGGGCCAAGGTTCCCGATGTTCTCTGGCATCCGATATTTATCTTTGATTTTTTCCGTATACCGGTTCTCTCCGCTGATATTCTCGGATTTCTAGGGTTTCTGTGGCTTGCAAGTCTTCTATTGAGCTCTCTCGGGTTCCTTACGCGTTTCAGCACTCTTTGTTCTTTTCTAGTGGGCTTTTATCTGCTCGGGATGGAAAACAGCTTCGCCAAAACGCACCATATGGAATCATTGATGCTCGTTATATTCTGCGTTTTGTGTTTTTCCCGTTGCGGGGACGGTTTCTCCCTTGACTCGGTGGTTAAGCGAAGGTACGGGTGGTGGCCATTCGGGTCGAGCGTAAAAAAACCAAGCCCTGCGTATCAGTGGCCCGTAAGATTGATCTGGGTGATGATCACGCTGGTTTTCTGCGCGGCCGGGATCTCGAAGTTAAGAAACCCCAATTTGGAGTGGATTACTTCTGAATACATGGCAACTTTGTTCGTAAATAAGGGACTTGCGGGAGACAGGGTCGATCCGCTCATAGAGTGGCTACCTTTTTGGCTTGGGAGCAAGGTCTGGCTCTCTTCCTGTCTGGCCGGCGCGACGGTACTGCTTGAGTCTTGCGCTCCTTTGGCTTTGGTTAACAGACATCTGAGGATGGTTATAGTTCCGGGACTGTTTTTTATGTTGTTGGGTTTCGGGATTATCATAGGAACGCCTTTTCCGCAGTGGCTTGCGGCGTTTGTCTTCTGGGTGTCGTGGGATGGTCTTTCGGTCAGGCGACTAGGTCTCTTTCGGGAATAGCGCGCTACATGTCGCCGAAGAGTTTTTCGTATCCGGAGATCATCTTATCTCTTGAAAAGTTCTCCGATCTTTTCTTCGCTTCTGCTTCCAGACTTTGCCTCAGTTCTCCGTCTTCCAGTACTTTCAGGATGGCATCCGCCATTTTTTGCGGATCTCTTATGGGTACGAGAATTCCGTTTTTTCCGTTCTCGATGATTTCGTTTGCGCCGTGTTTGTGGTCCGTGGATATCACCGGTTTTCCCAGAGCCAGTGCTTCGAGAATAACGTTTGAGAGTCCTTCGTATAAGGAAGAACACGCAAAGATGTCGGCTCTTGCCATGTAGGGAAAAGGATTAGGGACCGTACTGAAAAAATCCGTTTTGTCTCTTATTGAAAGTCTCTCTGAGAGTTCTTCCAGTTTTTCCTTTTTGCCGTTTCCGATAATTATCAGTCGTGCGGATTTTGAGCGGTTTACGATTTCAAGGGCCTCAAGGAGATAAGAAAACCCTTTCTGCTCGTCCTTTAGGTACCCCATCGCGAGTATGAGAGGCGCTTCGGTTCCAAGCCATTTGTGATTTTGCTCCTCTTTTGATTTTTTTCTTATATCCTCGATGTCGATACCGTTGTAAATTACCTCCACTTCGGAATCTAGACTGAACACCTCTTTTACTTCGTAGGCGAGGCTTCTGGAATTGGCGACCACCTTATCCGAGAGTTGCGCGCACAGTTTCCTGATCCGAAATAGAAGCGGTCTTTTTCTTAGAAGAAGCGTGTGTTCAAGGTTGTTCCCCTCAACTGAAACCGTCTTAACTTTCAGGATTTTTCCTATTATGGCGACTGGTATCTTGGGCCACTGCCTGCTGTAGAGCAGATCCGGTTTTTCGGTCACTACGATCCCCAGAAGTCTCAGTGTTCCATAAAGGATCCCGAGGAGCTTCGGTCTTTGCAGAAACTTTATGGAGCATGGGGAAAATATTTTTATGTTTTTATCGAGGGAATTCCTCAAGTTTCCTTTGTCATAGAACAAAAAGACCGAGACTTCGTATCCTCTGCGGTGCAAGCCGTTAGCGATATTGATTAGTTGCCTCTGAGCTCCTCCGGCCGCGAGATTGGGAGAGACGAAAAGGATCTTTTTAGGGCGGGCGTTGGATTTCTTACTCATACCTCAGAGCTTCTATTGGATTAAGCGCCGCCGCTTTTTTCGCGGGGTATATGCCGAAGACTATACCGACGAGGGCTGAGAACAGAAAAGCCACGATTATAGACAGCACGGATATCTGGGTGGGCCAGCCGGTTATCGCCGAAGCTAACTTGGAGATCAGTATTCCGGCCGCCGTTCCTATCGCGCCGCCTACAAGGGAAAGAAGTACGGATTCGATTAGAAACTGGACCAGTATGTTTTTCTCCTTAGCCCCTACGGCGAGCCTGATGCCTATTTCCCTTGTTCTTTCCCCTACCGAGACGAGCATTATGTTCATTATCCCGATTCCTCCCACAACAAGCGAGATCGACGCTATGCTTCCGAGAAGCACGGTAAGGATTCTTGAGACGTTCTTTATGGTGTTTATCTGCGTTTGCTGAGTTCTTACGGAAAAATCGTCTTCCATTTCGTCTTTGATCCCGTGCTGTCTTCGCAGAACTTTTTCCACTTGCCCTTGGGCGAGAGCGAGATCGTAGGAGGGGTCCACGAAAATCGTGATTCTGTCGAGCGATCTGGTTCCGACAAGCCTCTTCTGAACAGAGGTGTAGGGAAGCAGAACGATATCGTCCTGGTCTTTTCCGCTGGGAGTGGGACCGATCGGGGACATCACCCCGATAACCCTGTAGGTGTATTTGCCGATTCTCAGGTTTTTTCCTATAGGGTCTTGGCTTCCGAACAGATTTTCCTTCACGGTCTTTCCCAGCACGCAGACGAGGGCCGCTTCCCTTACGTCAATCTCATTGAAAAACGTTCCCCTCTCGGGAAACCAGTCGTTTATGAATATGAAGTCTTTTCCTGTTCCTATCACGGCGGTAAAAACGTTTCTGTTTCCCGAGACCACATTGGCGGTCGTGTTGGATATCGCTGAGACGTATTTGACCGATTCAAGATTTCTTATCGCTTCCACATCTTTCCTTGTAAGTGGTTTTACATTACCCCCGAGGAGGGTTTTTCCGCTCTTTGTAATTTTTCCGCTCTTTACTGCCAGGGAGTTGGCTCCGAGGGACGCGAGCTGTCCCTCTATCATTTTCTTCGCGCCGCCGGTTATCGATACAAGGGAAATTACCGCCGCGACACCTATGATTATTCCCAGAGTGGTAAGAAACGATCTTACCTTGTTGCTCCTTATCGCTCTGTATGAGATATCGATCGAGAGAAGTGGATTCATGGGGCTAATTCTAACTGAATTGGTACGGGTGTGTGACCGGGAACGGTTTGGATTTAAGAATGGACGGCGTTCAAGGTAAAATAGCCTCAAGCGAGCTTCTGATCCCGAAGTATCCGCTTTTTACGCAAGCAATCCTCTCGAAGATCGGTCGGGGTTATAAATAAAGCCGAAAGAGGGTTTAAGGTTTAAGCCCGGATGAAAAAATACGAAGGACTGAGAGTGCTTTACGTAGGAAGCCACCCGCTCTTTACAGAAGGGGCAAGCGCCGTTCACATGCTCAAGATGTGTCAGGCGATGGCCAATCTGGGAATCGAGGTTGAGTGCGTCCTGCCGGGGCGGGTTAACAAGGAAAGACTTTTTTCATATTACGGTATTAAGACTCCTTTTCGCGTAACCTCGATTGCGCTTTCGGGCGGGCCTGCTAGGCGGCCGCTACATGGTTTTTTGAGTGCTTTTTATGCCCGGAGAAAAAGAAATGATTTTGATTTTGTGCTCACCAGGGACCTTGTTTTTGCTTGGTTCGCGACCAAGGCTCTCGGGGTTCCGACGGTCTACGATGCTCACCACCCTCCGGTTAACTGGGCGGCCGAAAGAATAATAAGTTCTTTTTCCCGCTCGAAGAACCTGCTCGGGATGTCCTTTAACTCGCGGGGGCTACACGACATATACTTCTGCCTCGGGATGACGGGGCAAAATCCCATAGTTGCACCGAACGGCTTCGAACGGGAGGCATTCGAAGGAGAACACAACATTTCCTCGCTCCGGGAGCGTCTCGGTCTTCCGCTCGGGAGAAAAATAGTGTGCTACTGTGGGAATACTTACAGGGGAAGAGGGCTTGAGATTCTAGTGCGTGCCGCGGCACAAATGCCCGAAGTCGAGTTTCTCATTGTCGGGGGCAGGGAGAAGGACAACGCGCTTTGGCGCGAGATGGTGAGGCAAGATGGATCGGCCAATTTCAAAATAGAGGGGTTTGTGCGACAACGGGAAGTACCTTCTTACCTCCTTGCCTCAGATGTTTTGGTTATGCCCTATTCGTCCAAGGTAACGATAAGGGACGGGACGGAGGCAGGGAAGTTTACTTCTCCGCTTAAGCTTTTCGAGTATATGGCCGCTGGAAAACCCATTGTTGCTACCGGGGTTCCGTCGGTTCTTGAGATATTGAGGCCGGGGGAGAACTCGATTGTTACTCCTCCTGATAAAGGGGGGGAGTTTATTCGGGCGCTTGGCCTCATGCTTGCTGATTCGGAGCTCTGCGCTCGGATTTCAGAAGGGGCCCGCTCGGACGCTGCCGAATACACGTGGGAGAAGAGGGTGGAGAGGATAATTGACGGGGTTGGGGTTGACGCTGTGTGAGTTTTCCAACTAGTTGCACCTAGGGGCCCAAATTGAAGATTTTTATATTTTAAAAGAGAAATCTTACGGCCGGCCAAGAACAAATCGAATTTAAATTTCTCAGCGGAAAAACCTCTTATTGCGAATAAGAGTAAGAGAATCGCACGTAAAATTACGGGGTAATATAGGAATTTTCCAGTCCGGTTTCAACTTCGATTTGCATTGCACGGTTCAACTCCCAACTGGCGGGTGGATCGTCCTTGTGCCATTTAAGCAATTCCTTGCGTGCCATTCTCACATTTACCTTGTACCTGTCTTCCATATAGAGCATTGCGCGAGCAATTTCACCGCGAACACTGTTAGTTGGTTCGACTACTTTCGGCGAACCTCCTAGCTCGAAGTCGCATGATCCATATTTACGCGGTTCTCCATTTACAGTCCCATAGGGATAATTGGAACGGTCACCATTTAATTCTCCGCTAGCTGGAAAAAGGTTGTGCGGGTCGTTATGTGCTACCATAAATTCTTGGTCAACCCCTGGTTCCATGCAACATTTTCGACCCTTGAATCGTTTTCCATTTTTAACGCACAGATCATGTCCTTGTGTCCAGCAAGAATGATTTTCCCCAATCCAAGATGCAGGCACAATATGCTCCCATTCAACTCTGTCAGATCGGTCCTCGTTTTTGCGTGCTTTAAGGCCACAAGAGTTGCGGTCTATGTCACCGCCTGAATTCTTGCGAACATAATGGCATCTACAATAAAAGGTCTCTAAATGGTCGATCTGTTCATGAATATCTGCCAACAGCATCTTTGCATTGTGAAATGTCTTGGGATGCTGTTGGATTTCTGAAGAACCCAAAAACATAAACCAAACCACCAAAACCACAGTTGCACTTACGATTCGTCGGTATTGCCAGGTTCCAGAACAATAAGGGAATTTTTCAAGCATTAAAATTTTTCCGTGTTAGATTGCTTAGATCCAATCATATAGTGCTAGAATATACAAACGCGAGAAAAAAGTCGTTAAGAAACAGACCTGTTTCTATTCACCGCGAACACTTTTTCTCTCTCAATCGTATAAAATTGTAGACTAGTTCTAAATTCATAAATCACATGGAGGTGCGTAATGAGAAAAGCACTGATGTTTTCCGTATTGGCGGTTCTGTTCCTCGGTGGGGCGACATTTGCCTCGGCCCATTGCGGAGATTGTGGTAAGGAAGCGGATTGCCCCAGAAAGTCCGCTAAAATGGACAGAATGTTCGAGAAAAAAGACGCAAACTCTGACGGCGTTATCTCAAAGGCCGAGTTTATGGCCCACGTGGAGAAAAAATTCGCCAAGATGGATGCTGACGGCAACGGCAGTCTTACAAAGGAAGAAGTAAAGAAATACTGGGCCGCCAAGAAAGAAAAGCACAGAGAGAAGAAAAAAGATTCCGGGCAGTGCGCCGGCAAATAGCGCGGAAACAGCAATAAGATCGGTGGCGCTCTGCGGCCACGGCTAGATGGAAACAAACCGCATGGCAAAAGAGTCACCGGACGATGAAAGCTTGCTTGAACGTGTAGGCGAAGGCGACCGTGCGGCGTTCGCCGTGCTTGTAAGGAGGCATAGCGACAGGTATTACCGGCTTGCCTACCGCTACACTGCTAGGCGTGAGGAAGCAGAAGACATAGTGCAGGCGGCATTTATAAAGCTGTGGGAGACCCCGGATATATGGGATCCTCGAAGGGGAGCAAGGTTCACTACCTGGTTTTACCGGGTGGTGGTGAATCTCTGTCTTGACAGCAGGAAAAAACGCGCCGAGGCGGCGGTCCCCGAATCTCTTGAACCAAAAGATGAAAACCCCGACTCGGAAAGCAAGGTTGCCGAGAGCGAGGAGAAGGCCTTGCTTGCAAGGGAGATTAAGAGGTTGCCTCCGAGACAGAAAACCGCTTTGATCCTGTGCTTCTACGAGGAACTGAGACATGAGGACGCCGCCGAGATCATGAAGATAAGCGTTTCGGCGATTCGCTCTTTACTAATGAGGGCCAAGGCGACACTCAGACGGGAGATGGGCCGTTATCTTTGAGAAGGTATATGGATAAGGACAGGAAACTTGAGGAGTTGTTGCGCACGTATGACGTTCCCCCGGTCCCCGGTGACCTGGCCGGGAGAATAATAAGCGCGGCGTCGCTCGTCCCGCAGAGACAGGGAGCCTTGAGGTGGGTTTTCAGGGTGTTCTGGTCGCCCGTTCCCGCATTCTGCCTTGCCTTGTTTCTTGCGGTCGGGTTCCTGGCAGGCGTGATGAGCTACGGCGGAGCGGATTCCCATGTGGCCCCCGAGAGCGTTATCGAGCAGCTGCTTGACGACGAGGAAGGATTGTTATGAGAAACCCGGTCAGATTATTAGTACTGTTGTTGGTTGTCCTGGGAGTTGTTCTCATAGGTTTTGCAACTGGGCGAGGGTGCGACCGTCATCAAGTGAAGCGGGGAGAGCGTATAATCGCCCTACTTGACCAATCTTCCCTTCCGGAAGCAAGGCGCGCCGAGCTTAAGGAAAAACTGCGCACTGCGCTTCCCGATGCGGAGAGGAAAAAAGTAAGACGTCAGCTGAGCGGGGAGGTAATCGCTATTCTCGAGGCGGAGCAATTCAATGCTCAAGCTTACCGGGAGAGCCTGGATAAGATGTTTCTGGAGCGCCATAGGCAGAAGCGGCGGGTTCTCGAAGTTATAGCCGAGATAGCATCCGAGCTTAACTGGGAGGAACGAAAAGCTCTTGCGGATATACTTCGCCGGTCGTCTAAGTTCAGACATCTCCCGCGGATAAATTGAGTTAGATGCGAAAGAATTCCCAGTTTGCCGGTGTTAACTTAGCAAGAGGTCATAGAAAAAGAAACCATCTCTTTCAACTACCGTACCGCCTGTGAACTCAATCGGGTGGGAGAATATCGGTCCGTCGAAAACAAACGTGTGAAATTCGCCGTTCTCCCCGCAGGGGTCGACACTGCTTGGAAGGTCGTTAAGAAACGCTATGTCGAAATGGCGCCCCGCAAAAGACTTATCCAGCACCTCTGAGTCAACACATACCGTTACCGCACAGAATCCCTCATCTATAAAGGTTTGGGCTAAAGACCGTGTCGGTCGCTTCCATATAGGAAAGAGGCAGGTTAGTCCCGAGGCTGCAAGCTGTCGTTCTCTGTAATCCCTGAGATCTTCCAAGAATATATCGCCGAAGGCGACTTGGCGAATGCCCTTGTCGCGAATCCTGGAGAACGCCTTTCCCATTTCCCGTTCGTAGACAGCATTTGACGATTCCGGCGGTACCACGACTTCCATAAGCGGCAGACCTAGGGACTCTGCCTGCCTGCGAAGCAGTGCGCGGCGCACTCCGTGCATGCTCACCCGGTCGTAGGCGTCAGTTACCGTCGTCACAAGTTCCGCCACGCGGTATCCTCCGCGCCTTCGAATTTCCTGAAGCGCCATGGCGCTGTCCTTGCCGCCGCTGAAGCAAAGGGCGATCGTCTCGCTCAATGGGATGATTCTCCTTTTAGGGTGTTATAGGGGATCGTCCAGGTAGTGGGATCAGACCACCTTCCGCTCCTTCTCGATCCGGTCGTACGCATCGTTTATGACCGAGAGCTTCTCGTTTGCCGCGTCTACGAACTCCTGGGGAACGCCTTGGGCGATCAGCGTGTCGGGATGGTGGGCGCGGACAAGTTCGCGGTACTTGCTTTTGAGTTCTTCGTCCGGAATTTCCCTCGCAACTCCTAGGATTTCGTACGGATCCGGCTTGTCGACACCGTGCGCAGCGCGGATACGCCTGAATGCCGCTTCGCTCAGCCCGAATATCTCGGCCACGCTTTCGAGATACTCGTTTTCCTTTGGATGGTAGACGTTATCGGCCTTGGCAATGAGAAACAGGCAGTTTAAAAGCTCTTCAAGGACCGCGGGGTTGCCCCTGAACATCTCGGCAAGCTGTTGAGCGTAGGGCTCAAAACCCTCCGAGTCTTTTTTGGCGATGTTGAAGATGCGTGCTACCTCGGCCTCTTTCACCTCGTTTCTTAAAATCGGATTAAAAGTTTGGCGGAAAGCCTCGATTTCCTCTTCCCTCACTACCCCGTCGGCTTTCGCCATCTTGGCCGCGAGTATTATAACCCCGGCCGTGAAGGCGACTTGCTTTCTCGAGCGCGTGTCGGTCGGCCGCTCCCCGGTGTCGACAAACGCGTGTCCCGCCATGGCGCCGAGCAGCGCCCCGAGCGGGCCGCCCAGCGCGAATCCCGCCGCGCCGCCGATTATTTTTCCCCATACGCTCATATGATCTTCTCCTCTGAAAAGTGTACCAGAAAAACCGCCCTTCGGAATCTTCCTAAGACTCCCGGATGCGGAAGAATTCAGCTAGGGAATCGCCTGTACCCTTGCTCTCACCCTGCCTTCTGCCGTTAGGACTAAACGCAGGTGCTCGGGCCCCACGTCAAGGCGCGTTATACGCACCCGCCTCACTTTGCCCGTAACCGAGACATTTTCTGATGAAAGCGCCGAAATCGCGTCCTCTGACCGGTTCCTAAGCTCCTCGAGCTTCGGGCCAAGGTCAAAGGGGATGCGCCTTGAGACGGCCTCCAGCAGCAGGGGTTCCGCGGCCTTTCCCGCCATTGAGAAAAGCACATTCTGCGAATCAGTTTCAAGCTTTACGTTTTCGAGCGTTATGGTCTGCGCTTTAGGGTTTAGTTTCGGTTCGGCAAGCACGTACAGGATCCCCTTGGTCCCCGTGCCGTATAGGTAATCCGTTTCCACTGCCACCGTGGTTTCAAGCAGAAGCCGCTCTCCATGCGGGCGGATCCTTATTGCCTTTATGACTATGGAGACGTTTTTGCCGAGAGACTTGCCGACTGTCTCCTCGGCAAGCGTCCGCTCAAGCGTTTCGTAATCGATTATAGTGGGAATGACGATTTCGAAGCCTCCTGGCTTGGGCTTTTCTATGAGCAGGGCTTTCGGGAAGGGGCATCTGGGCTGCGTCTTTTCGGTTAGGATGCGCGTTTTTACTTCAACTCCAATCGTGGAGCGGATTTCTTTGCGACCGATGCGGACCTGCGCCGCGCGCGCGACTACGGGCTTTGTCTCAAGCCAGAGCCCCGAGCCCTCTCCAAGCGGCGTTGAACCGCAGAGCCTCTTCCAGCCTTTTTCGGCTGCCTGCCTGAAGAAATTGCTTCGGGCCACGCTTCGGTTGAGTTGCGTGCGAAGTCCCTCAGCCGTGATTTGAACTCCGGGAATTATATGCTTCCCTACGTCAAGATTTCCGATGCGCTTTATCGGAATATCGGCTCTTTGTATGTCTATTTTTGTTTTGGAGAGATTCGGGGAGATGCGCCAGTCAGTTTCGAGGGTCGGATTTGCGGTGAGGGAGACGCTTGCAAGTACGTCGCCGCGCGCTTTCACGTCAAACTTTCTTATCAGCTGAAGAGTTCCCGTTGCGCGGGTCTCTCCGCTAAGCTCGGTTGCTACGCTCAGCGCCCCGCTGCGGCCCGATACCCTAAGGTCCGAGCGTACAAGATCCCAGCTAAGCTCGCTTTGGATAAAACGTCCTCCGAGAACGTTTTTCCTCAAGCCTGACACCCGTTTCGGCGTTCTGCGCTCAAGCGCTTCTCCCACGGCGGCTGTGGGAACGGTGACCGGGATAGTTGCTCTTGAAAGCCGCTCCGCAAGCGGCTCAAGCACCGGGGTCTTGGGAGTGGGTTTCTCAGCGTCATGCCTCGATACGTTCTCCGACATGCAAAGGCCCACACCTAGAATGACCCCGAATGCGAGAATGGCCAGTATCCTTTTCATCGAAGATATTATGGTAAGGGAATTTTCGTGAATTTAAAGATTTTCTCCCACCCCGGGGATGTCGTTTATATTAGGTCCTACGTATGCGGATTGGTTTCCGCAGATATGATGCCGCAGGCGCGGAGGGGATCATGACGCACCAAGGGTTTGTAAAAACACTAGAGGGCCTTAGTTTTCAGGATGCATTTAATCCCTATTCCGAGTGCTGCGCAGTGTGCGACCGCAAAGGCGCGGCTCGGATACGACGCGACTCTCTGCTTAAGATACTGATTGCGGCCACGGAATCGGGGGTCGATTCCCTCTGGGTCGGGCGCGATTTCGGGCATCGAGGTGGCAGGAGAACGGGGCTGGCTTTCACTGATGACGCGCACCTCAATAACCACGCAAAGCGCTGGGGTGTTTCGATTGAAAAGCCGACAAAAGGCATGATAAATGAGGGTACTGCCACTGTCGTATGGGATGTTCTTGACCAGATTAATGACACGGTATTTCTCTGGAACGTTTTCCCGCTACATCCGCACAAGCCCCAAAATCCTTTTACAAACCGCAGGCACAACGCCTGCGAAAGAAAAGCGGGAGAGGAAATGCTTTATGAACTTATCTGTCTTTTGAAGCCCGAAAGATTGGTTGCCATAGGAAACGACGCGGTTTTTAGCCTAGAGCGTCTGCGGGTAGACAGGGAGGTTTTCCGGGTCCGCCATCCCGCCCACGGAGGTCAAAGGGAGTTTCGAAGACGAATGAGTGAGATATACGGTTTTACCCGTCCGGATATGCGGTCCTGACGGCAAATTGCTGTCCCAATAAGAATTGCCAGAGAACCTCCGCGAGTATTTCTAGCCCATTCTCCAAATTTCTGCTTGACAACTTTTTTGGAAATTGTTAATCTGACTGACGAGTCAGTCAGTGGGTGAGGTATGGTTCAAGCTACAAGCGTTCCCGAGAGAAGCACGTCAGCAGCAAAAACATCCAGAAAATTCCGCCGTCGCGGCGAGATACTGAGGACCGCAACCGATCTTTTCTCCGAGAAAGGCTATCATGAACTCACCATGGAGGAGATAGCTGAGGAGATTGGCGTATCTAAGGGAACAATCTATAACTACTTCTCCTCGAAGGAGAACCTCTACCTCGAAATCTTGAAGGAGAGCTTCGAGGCGATAGAGACGCTTTTGCAGAAGGAAATAGAAAACTCAGATCCCGCTCCCGCTAAGCTTAGGAAACTGCTTGCGACCATATTCACTTTCTACAGACGGAACCTTAAGGTTCTTCGGATCCTCTCCCGCGACGAGACCCATCTTCTAAAGGAGCACTTCGAACTTACCGAAAAATGGAGAATGAGTCGCGTGAGACTCTACGAGAGAATAATAGAAAAAGGCATAGACGAAGGAAGCTTCGTGAGACAGAACCCGAGGCTCCGAGCCCTCATGCTCTACGGGGCCGTGGGTGCGGTAATGGTTCATCACGATTTCTCGATGGACGCGGGAGAGGTGGCAGACGCGGTTTTCTCGCAGCTTGCTTCGGGACTGCTTGTAAAAACGGAATCTTAGCTTTTTGAAACATATTTAAGGAGGATAGAAGTTATGTCATCATATGGATACAGTTCGCGGACCCAGCACTTTGTTCCGCCCAAGCAGTGGGCGAGCATGAGGGTCGCGAGGGAACTTGAGAGGAAAACGGGGAAAAAGATCATTCACTTTGAAAAGGGTGATTATCAGGGACCCGATTTCGATACGCCGGAGCATGTTCTTGACGCTACGGAGCAGGCACTTAGAGACGGTTACGTAAGGTACGATCCCGGACCGGGACTTCCGGAGCTTCGGGAGGCCATAGCGGAGAAGATGCTTGAGCGGGGAAGGCCCACGGAGCCAGATGAGGTCATAGTGACAGCGGGAGCTAAGCACTCCCTTACGATGAACCTTCTTACTTTTCTTGAGGACGGGGACGAGGTGATATTTCCGAACCCAGGGTATCCCCCCGATGAGGTATGGGCAAAGTACGCAAACGCGGTGATAAAGCATACCCCGTTAACGAAGCCCGACTGGCAGTTCGACGTAGAGAAGCTTGAGGAACTCATAACTCCTAAAACAAAGCTCGTGATCATAAACACCCCCCAGAGGCCTAACGGCCACCTAGTGGAAAATCCCCAGGAGATAGCCGACATGCTTGAGCGCCATCCCCAGGTGATGGTTATATCGGACGAGATATTCTCTCAGGTCACCTTCGGAAAGCCGCATCTCTCGATCTCCTCGATAGAGAGCATACGCGACAGGGTGATCTGCATAGACACGTTCTCAAAGACTTGGGCCATGACGGGGTGGAGAATAGGGTGGACCGTGGCTCCGAAGCCTGTTATCGATAAGCTCTCGATATTCCTTCAGGACTCGATAACGAACGTGGCGGCGTTCATACAGAAAGCGGCGCACGCGGCGCTCACGGGACCGCAGGACTGGGTCGAGAACAAGCTTGTTTTGCTCGAGCAGAAAAGGGACCGTATGGTTGCCGGGCTAAACAGTGTTGATGGCATAACCTGCGATACGCCCGACGGAGCTTTTTACGCGTTTGCCGACATCTCGGGCACGGGACTTACCTCTCAGCAGTTCACCGACAGGCTCGTGGAGCGCGCGGCGGTTGCCGTAGTTGCCGGTACGGCCTTCGGAAGCCAGGGAGAAGGTTATGTCCGCGTCACCTACGCATGTTCTGACGATGACATAGACGAGGGCATGAAGAGAATGAGGGAAGCTGATCTTTCCTGATTCCATTAGCATAGAAGGCTAGGATTTTTACTTTATCTTGGGCCCGCAGGCTTGCGGGCCTAGAGAATTAACGGGAATTGAGGTCGATACTCAAAAGGAAGAATTTTTTTCCGGTTGCAGTTCTGCTTTTTCTGCTCCTACTTGTTGCGTGCGCCAAAGTTCCGATCACTAACAGAACCCAGCTAATCCTCCTCCCCCGGGCGTTTGAAATGCAGCTCGGCGCAAGTGCGTATCTCGGCATGCTTGAGACCGAAAAGGTCTCGAAAAACAAGCACTACGCCCAGACCGTAACAAGGGTCGGCCAACGCATAGCGGCGGTATCACACACACCCAATCTCAGGTGGCAATACACAGTTTTCGATAATGACAAGATGGTAAACGCCTTCGCGCTTCCCGGCGGGAAAATCGGGGTTTACACGGGAATGATGCACGTTGCCAAAACCGATGCGGGATTGGCGACTGTGATGGCCCATGAGGTCGCCCACGCAACAGCGCGCCACGGCGGGGAGAGACTCACTCTCGGGATACTGCTTGAGATGGGTTCTGCGGCCCTGGCGTCGGCCATGAACAAAAAGGACAAGAAAACACAAAGCAGGGTTCTTGCGGCCTACGGGATCGGAACCACTCTCGTGGTCGCCCTGCCGTTTTCAAGAAAGCAGGAATCCGAGGCCGACAGGATAGGCCTTATATATATGGCGAAGGCGGGCTATGACCCGCGCGAGGCGATTCCTTTCTGGGAGAGGATGGGAGCTGCGGGACGGGGCGCTCCGCCTGAGTTTCTTTCTACCCACCCAGGTTACAGGACCAGGATAAAGAATCTTCGCAAGTGGATGCCCGAAGCCATGGAATATTACGAGGCAAGCCGGAAGGCTCCCAACAATCGCATTATAATTGCCAAAGAAACCGGACGCTAGCGCTGTCAAGCGGCTCTTTTTTCTTCCGGTTGCGTCGTTCTCCCTCGTTATTTTTGTTTACCCTCCTTTAATTGCTTCTTAACACGCACTTAACCTTTCCGGGTTTTAATTAATCCAGCTTGTTTGATCTGTTTTTCACTATCTTAAGGAGGATTCCCGTAGTGAAAAATTTGAGTGTTAAATCATGTTTTGTGTTTGTGGCGGTCATCTGCGCGCTCGCCCTCGGTCCGGTCGCCTCTGCCCAGACAGTCACTGTTGACCCGGCCATACCTTCCTACACTAAGGTGACGGGTGTTTCTGGAAACATAGACAGCGTGGGTTCCGACACCATGAACAATCTTATGACGTTCTGGTGCGAGGGATTCGCAAAGTTCTACCCCAGCGTTAGATGCCAGATAGAGGGCAAGGGTTCAAGTACCGCTCCTCCGGCCCTCATAGCGGGGACTTCACAGTTCGGACCCATGTCAAGAATGATGAAATCAAAAGAGATTGACGAATTTGAAAAGGAAGCCGGCTATAAGCCGACCGCGGTTCCGACGTCAATTGACGCGCTCGCGGTCTACGTAAACAAGGACAACCCGCTTAGCTGTCTCTTGATAAAGCAGGTTGATGCCATTTTCTCAAAGAACAGAAAATGCGGGGGTGGCTCCGATATTTTCACGTGGGGAGCGGCAGGACTAGGCGGCGATTGGGCCGGTAAGCCGATAAGCGTTTACGGACGAAACTCCGCGTCGGGCACCTACGGCTACTTCAAGAAGAAGGCGCTTTGCAAGGGCGACTACAAGGACACCGTCAAGGAACAGCCCGGATCCTCCGCCGTTGTGCAGGGAATCACCGAGGATCTTCAGGGTATCGGCTACAGCGGCATCGGGTACAAAACATCCGGAGTAAAGGCAATCGAGATTGCGAAGTCTGTGGAGAAGGGCTGTTTTGGTCCCAGTCTCGAAAATATTGTCGGCAAGAAGTATCCGCTTGGAAGGTACCTCTACCTCTACATTAACAAAAAACCAAATGAAGCGCTTGATCCGCTTCGCCTCGAGTTCCTCAGGTACATTCTTAGCCAGGAGGGACAGGAAATAGTCATAAAAGACGGCTATCTGCCCCTGACAGCCGCCAAAGTCTCCGAGCTCAGAGTACTTGTAGGAGCAAAGGAGGTCGGGTTCTAATCCCTCTTTTTCATGCCTGATATTTCGGATGAAAGGTAACTTCATTGTCAAGCAATAAAACTGACGAGCTTGGAATCGAAGAGAGTTCCAAGCAAAAGCAGATACGGAGAAGAAAGCTCTACGACAGGCTGGCAAGGCACGTGGTATTTGTCGGCGGCGCGGGAATCATTTTCTGCATCATAGCGATACTTTTTTTTATAGGAATCGAAGCTGTTCCTCTCTGGAAAAGCCCCGAGAAAAAACTTGAAACCGTCTCGGAGATGTGGGACCGCTTGGGCCCCGGGGCGGCTGCCGACAAAATACGTATTTTCGATGTGGGGGTGGATGAGCACAGGGAACAGTTCTTCACTGTAGACTCCCTTGGGTCCGTTCGTTTTTTTGCCCTTGAAGAAGAACCCAAGCTCCTTGAGACCCACACGATTTCCCACAAGACAGCTGGCTATACCTCTTTTTATAAGGCTCAAAGCAACACGTCCTACGCGATTGCCGACAGGGAGGGTCGCGTAGTGCCTTTCGATGTCAGCTTCAGGGTGGAGTTCCGCGAAGGGACGGAAAGGACCATAGTGTCAAAAGTGAGGGAGGGAGAAGCTCTCCAGATAACGGGGGAACCCATAGAAATCTTTGCCTACCAGAGTTCGCCCGAGACCGGGACCCCCGTGGTCGCGGCCTACACGGCGTCCGGGCGTCTTCTCACCTACGCTGAGGTCGAGGAGGAAGGGTTTTTGGGGGAGAGTGAAACGGAGATATTCACGGCTGATCTTACCGGGGAACTTGAAGGAGCCGCGGTAACCGGAGTGCAGATCGATTCCGAAACTGAAAACCTCTATGTCTCAACGGAGAACGGGAAGCTTTATCACTGGTCGCTTTCAGATCCGTCTTCTCCGGAACTCAAATCCACGCTTGCGGCTACCGCGAATCCCGGGGTGGCAGTTACTGAAATAGGGTTCCTTCTGGGTCACCGTTCGCTCATTGTCGGTGATGCCGCGGGAAACGTGAGCGTGTGGTTTGAAACTACGGGCGGTGGCGGGGAAAGCAAGCTTATGAAGATACACGTCCTCCCCCCGCTTCCCGCTGCGGTCGACAGGTTTTCCGCGTCACAGAGGGGAAGGGGCTTTCTTGCTTCCGACATCTCGGGAAACATCTCGCTTTACCAGGCGACTTCCGCCACAAAGCAGCTTGATTTTCCGGGCGGAGGAGCTCCTTATGCCGGACTTACCTTCTCTCCGAAGGCGAACGGGGTGGTGGCCGTGGATTCGGACATGGTGCTTTCAAGCTATTATCTTGACAACCCGCATCCCGAGACGAACTTCCGTACTCTTTTCGGAAAAATATGGTATGAGGGCTATGACAGGCCCCGCTACGTGTGGCAGTCGACGGGGGGAACCGACGAGTTCGAACCCAAGTTCAGCCTGACGCCGCTTGCCTATGGAACCCTCAAGGGCGCCATATACACGATGATACTTTCAATACCGCTTGCGGTCCTCGCGGCAATCTGCGTTTCGCAGTTTCTCCATCCCTCGATAAGAAATGTTGTTAAGCCTGTTATAGAGGTGATGGCGGCGCTTCCGAGCGTGGTGCTCGGCTTTCTCGCGGGCCTCTGGCTTGCGCCGCTGCTTGAGAACATCTTCGTTGCGATCGTGGTGATGCCGTTTATAGTGATCGGCCTTACGCTTGTGATGCTTTTTCTCTGGCACCGCTTTCCCTTTTCCTTCTCCGGGAGGTTCCGCGTGGGGGCCGAGCTTTTCACGCTGGTGGGCGTGATAGGAATAGCGGCCGCTCTTTCTTTGTGGTTAAACGGCCCCCTTGAGAGCCTTATTTTCGCCGGAGACTTTAAGGACTGGTTTTTCAGGCTCTTCGATCTTCGCTACGACCAGAGAAACATGCTGGTTGTGGGATTCGCGATGGGTTTTACAGTGATTCCCATCATATTCACCATCTCCGAAGACGCGCTCTCAAGCGTTCCTAGAACTCTGTCCGCGGGCTCTCTGGCCCTCGGGGCCAACAGGTGGCAGACGGCCATGAGGATAGTTGTGCCTGCGGCAAGCGCCGGCATATTCTCGGCCGTCATGATAGGTTTCGGAAGAGCCGTGGGAGAGACGATGATCGTGCTCATGGCCACTGGTAACACCCCGGTTATGGACTGGAGCTTTTTTAACGGCTTCCGGGCTCTCTCGGCCAACATCGCTGTTGAGCTTCCCGAGGCCCCGCACGGGGGAACCCTCTACAGGGTACTTTTCCTGACGGCGATTCTGCTGTTTGTGGTCACCTTTTTGCTTAACACCCTGGCGGAAATTCTAAGCCAGAGACTCAGGAGGAAGTACGCGCAGTCCGATGCCTAGGTTCTGGAAAGCAGGCGACGCCTACATTTGGATATCGGGCCTTGCTCTCATGATCACGCTTGTGATGATAGGGGGGCTTTTGTTTCTGATAGCCACAAAGGGCTTGGGTTCGATGTGGCCGGCGGACATCGGGCGCTACACGCTCAGGGACGGCTCTGTCTACCTGGGGCAGCTTCACGCGAGGGAATCCGTGCGGGGACAAGACGGCGCGAGCGGTTCGGAGTCCCGCATCAAGCTTAAGATAGGAAACAGGGATCTCTACGGCCTTGACTTCAGATGGATAGACGAGGTGGACATAGCGTCGCGAGACTATCCCCGCGACGCCGTGGTGCTTGAGCGACGCGAATGGGGAGATTATCACGGCTACCTAAAGGAGATAAGGAGGGAAGGGCGGGTTATCCCGGGCGGGAATCCCGAAGCTTTCACCATTCTTGATGATCTAATACGTGACGCAAACAGGATACATACCAAGATACTCAAGATAGAGAAAGGTGAGATAGGGGACATAAACTACGGGATCGAGCGGCAACGCCTCAAGCTCAGGGGACTTTCCATGCGCGGAGAGGATAACCCGGTGAAGGAGGCTGAGTATCGCCTGAGAATAAAAGAGTACGAGCAGCGCTACAAGGCAAGCGAGGCTAAGCTTGAAGCGCTGTATTCGGAACTTAACAGAAACGAGGCGGTGATGCTCTCAGCGGATGGAAACGAGAAGGTGATACCGCTTGGGAAAATCGTCATGGCTTATCGCCCAAACGACATGGGATTTGCGGAGAAAGCCGGTTTTTACGTAAAGAGGTTCTGGGGATTTATTACCGATAACCCGAGGGAGGCGAACACCGAGGGTGGAATCTTCCCCGCCATTTTCGGCACGGTGCTCATGGTGCTGATCATGAGCATAGTGGTCATGCCTTTCGGAATCGTAGCGGCGCTTTATCTGCGGGAGTACGCTAGGCAGGGAGTGATGGTGAGGATAGTCAGAATATGCGTTAATAACCTTGCCGGGGTTCCCTCGATAGTGTTCGGGGTTTTCGGAGTGGGATTTTTTCTCTACGGAATAGGGGGCATAATCGATACGGTGTTTTTCAAGGAAGCTCTCCCAAGTCCGACTTTCGGCACGGGAGGCATACTGTGGGCGTCGCTTACCCTGGCTCTTCTCACTGTTCCGGTGGTGATAGTTGCGACCGAGGAGGGGCTTGCGGCAGTTCCGAGAAACATAAGGGAAGGTTCGCTTGCACTTGGGGCCACTAAGTTTGAGACTACCTGGAAAGTAGTTATACCGAGCGCGCTTCCGGCCATACTCACGGGTCTTATCCTCGCGGTCGCCCGGGCCACTGGGGAGGTGGCACCGCTTATGATAACGGGGGTCGTTAAGCTTGCGCCTGATCTTCCCATAGACGGGCACTTCCCCTTCCTTCATCTCGAGAGAAAGTTCATGCATCTCGGATTCCACATATACGATCTCGGCTTTCAGTCTCCAAACGCCGAGGCTGCGAAACCCATGGTGTTTATGACCGCGTTTCTGCTCATACTGATAGTGGTTGTTCTTAACATAACGGCGATAATAATAAGAAACAGGCTGAGGAAAAAATATGCGACTTCCGCGGTGTAGTTTTATAGTGTATAAGTAGAGGAGGAAGATTTAATGCTGTCTGGAGAACCGATGGAGAGACAAGAATTCAGAGCCCCAGAGATAAACGGAGCCGCCCCGGCTCCCAAGGCCAGAAAACAAGAGAAGGCAAAGCCCGTCCCCGATCCCTTGGTCGAAGTCGAAGACCTGAGCCTTTTTTACGGTGCAAAGCAGGCCCTTCGGGACATCAACATGAATATCCCAAGAAGACATGTAACGGCGTTTATAGGCCCTTCGGGCTGTGGCAAATCCACGATGCTTCGCTGCTTTAACCGCTTAAACGATCTCATTGACGACTGCAGGGTCGAAGGGGAGATATCGATTAACGGCAAAAGCATATTCGACCCCGACGTCGACATCACCGATCTTAGAAAAAGGGTCGGCATGGTATTTCAGAAATCAAACCCGTTTCCGAAGTCAATCTACGAAAACGTTGCTTACGGGGCGAGGATAGCGGGGATCAAGAAAAAATCTGTTCTTGATGATATCGTAGAGAAGAACCTCAAGCGCGCAGCCCTCTGGGACGAGGTAAATGACAGGCTTAGCGACAGCGCCATGAGCCTCTCGGGAGGCCAGCAGCAAAGACTCTGCATCGCAAGGGCCATAGCGGTTGAACCGGACGTGCTCTTGATGGATGAGCCGTGCTCGGCGCTCGATCCCGTAGCCACGGCCAAGATAGAGGATCTGGTTACGGAGCTTAAAAGCAAGTTCACCATAGTGATCGTGACCCACAACATGCAGCAGGCCGCCCGGGTTTCGGATTACACGGCCTTTATGTACATAGGTGACATAGTGGAGTTTGACACCACGGAGAAGATATTCCTTAACCCCGCCAAAAAGCACACCGAAGACTACGTTTCGGGCAAGTTCGGCTAGGAGGCGCGTCTCGATGAAGCGATCACGGATGATAAAGTACGAAGAGGAACTCGTGCTTCTTAACAAGAAACTGCTTGAGATGGCGTCGCTCGTCGAAAGCATGATCGCCAAGAGCATAAAGGCCCTCAGGGAGGGTAACATGATCCTTGCGCAGGAAGTGATCAGCACCGACGATCAGGTAAACGCCATGGAGATCGAGATAGACAATCTTTGCGTAAAGATCCTGGCTCTTTACCAGCCCGAGGCCAAGGATCTTCGGACCGTCACCATGATAATGAAGGTTAACAACGATCTCGAGAGGATAGGGGATCACGCCTCTAGCATCTCGAGAATGGCCCTTTTCATGGCCGACTACCCGCCGATAAAGCCGCTTGTGGACATTCCCAAGATGGCCGATAAGGCGATGGAGATGCTGAGAGAGAGCCTCGATGCGTTTATAAGGCGGGACGCGAAGCTGGCAGTCGCGGTATGCCAGAAAGACGACGAGGTCGATAACTACGAGCCCCAGATAGTAAGGGAACTCATAACCTTCGTGATGTCGGACCCTTCCACGCTTAACAGGGCACTTCGCTACATCTATGTCGCAAGACACATTGAGAGAGTGGCGGATCTCGCGACGAACATAGCTGAGGACGCCTATTACATAGCCACCGGAGAGGTGCTTAAGCATCAGCACACTTCGGAGATGAACTAACCGTCTCCCGCGCTCACTGATCGCGGTGCGGAAGCTCGACCGTAAAAGTGCTCCCCTCGCCTTCTGTACTTCTGAGGGCTATGGTTCCCCCGTGCTGTATCACTATGTGTTTTACTATGCTGAGGCCTAACCCCGTCCCCCCTATTTCCCTCGAGCGGTTCTTATCCACCCTGTAGAACCTCTCGAATATCCTCTCGTGGTGCTCCGGGGGAATTCCAATTCCGCTATCCTCAATCTCTATGCGGAGGGAGCCGTTTTGTGCCGAGGCGCGGACAGAAACGGAACCGTCGGCGGGAGTGTACTTGGCCGAGTTCTCAACGAGGTTAATCAACATGCGCTCCACGAGGAACCTGTTTGCCCTGTAAGGGGGCATGCCGTCTTCTATCTCAAGGGAAAGATTGACTCTGTTTTTCGAGAAAAGGGAGTCAAGCGAACCCACGGAGCGAAGGATCGTTTCCCTTATATCGATTTCTTCGTCCCCCTTCCTTGAGTCCTGAGTATCGGTTTCCCCGCTTTCAAGCTCGGAGAGCACGAGCAGATCTGAGGCTATGGCTATGAGCCTGTCGGTGTTCTCCTCTATTATCTCGAGAAATTTTTTTTTCTCCGCGTTTGTGTCGTAGCTTTTATCAAGAAGGGTTTCAATGTATCCCTTTATGGACGTAAGCGGGGTTCTGAGCTCATGGGAGACGTTCGCCACGAAATCCGCCTTTATACGCTCAAGGTTTTTGAATTCCGTGATGTCAAATATCACTACCACGATTTCCCTGTAGCGTGGACTCACGCGGACGCTCACAAGATATGATCTTTCTTGGGGGTAGAGCACGGATATTTCCTGGGTGGCCGATTTTTTCTTCCGCTGCATCCGGGAGATAAGCGCCTGGAGGTCGGGGTTTCTCACGGTTTCCATGTAGGGTCGTCCGATGGCCGCGTCGTCTATTGCGAACATTTCCTTCGCGGTGTCGTTTAGAAGCAGCAGTTCCTCTTCCCTCGATATTATTATGACCCCTTCCCACATGGATTCGATTATGCTTTTAAGCTGGTTTCCCTCTCTCTCAGCTGACTGCATCTGAAGGGAAATTCTCTCTGAGAGTTCGCTTATGGAGATCGAAACCCCCGTGTCAAAGCCGCCTACCTTGCGGCCCGTCTTCCGGGCCTTTTTCTGCTTTTCGGGCAAATGCTCAAGTGCCTTTGATATCCTTGAAAAGTCCTTGAGAATATCCCTTTCGATGATCCAGGAGAGGATGAATCCGAACACGACAAACGCGAACACGTAAATGATGTAGCCGAGGGGGCCGCGCCCGGGGGGAAGCAGCACCGCGAGCAGGGCCGCGGCGGCGGCTATGCAAAGCAGGTATAGAAAATGTTTTCTGAATATCTTCAAGCTGTTTGGATCTCTTCTAGTTTGTAACCGATTCCTCTCACAGTCTTTATCATCTTACCGGCGGAACCCAGTTTCTCTCTCAGGTTTTTTATGTGGACGTCTATGGTCCTGTCAAAAACCACCCTTTCGTCTCCCCACAGCGTCTTTCTTTTCAGCAGCTGATCGCGGGTGAACACCTTTCCTTCCGCTTCCCCTAGGGTCTCGAGTATTCTGAACTCAGTTGTGGTGAGGTCGATTTTCCGTGAATAAACGGATACTTCATAGCTTGCGGGGTTTATGCTGAGGGGACCGACTCGAAGCGTTCCGTCTCCAGGATCTTTCATCGCGTATCTTCTCAAGATGCTTTTCACCCTGGCGACAAGCTCACGGGTACGGAAGGGCTTCACTATGTAGTCATCAGCGCCTAGTTCGAGGCCCACGACTATGTCGGCCTCGGTGGATTTCGCGGTGATCATTATTATTGGTATAGATTCAGTGGAGGTCTTGCTTTTCAGGATCCTGCAGATCTCCAAGCCGTCTAGGCCGGGGAGCATTATGTCAAGCAGCACCAGGTCCGGCGGGACGGAATTTATGTAGAGCAGAAAATCCTTTCCGCTCTGAAAGGACTTTACCTGATACCCCTCGCGCTTCAGGTGGTGGGTTATAAGGTTGAGTATGTCCTTTTCGTCATCTACTACCGCTATGAGCTTTTCCATATGCTTTCCCTCTTAATTTACAGAATGCGCAGGTGTACATCAATTGCTCGGTGCGGCCTCTTAACATAGAACTAACAATTCGTTTATTATGAATTAACCATTCGCGCATATCATTAGCTCACAGTTGTTCAAAGCATAGTAATAAACACCTAAGGAGGACATGAGAGATGAGATTTTTAGCAGTTTTGGCAGTGTCTTTCATGACGCTGTTTTCCTTTATGCCCCTGCAGGCAAACGCCGGCGAGGACAGTATTCAGGCCCAGATCGAGGAACTGAAGAAGAAGATAGAAATGCTCGAGCAGCAGAGCCAGCAGATGAACATGAAGATGTACGAGGCCACGGACACCAAAGCTTGGTACAACAAAATAAAGGTCAAAACTAAAAAAGGCACGGGTCTTACTTTCCAGACCGCGGACAAGAACTACAAGATGAGAATGAGGCTTCGCGGCCAGTTCTTGGCCAATTACATAAATTCTGACGGAGGTGACAACGAGGGTCTCGGTTTCAGGGTAAGAAGGCTCAGGGTAGTGTGGGACGGTAACGCCTTTGCTCCGTGGATGAAATATAAAGTTGAATACGATCTCTCAAGAAACGGGGAACTGAAAGACATAAAGCTTTCGTTTGCCAAGAACAGGGCTCTTGTTCCTGTAGTGGGTCAGTACAAGGTTCCATTTAACAAGGAGCGGCTTAATTCCTCTTCCGCGCTTCAACTGGTCGGACGCTCTATCATAACCGACTACTTTGAGTACGGCAGGGATATCGGTGGAGGTGTTTACGGTCTTTTGGGAGACGGGATGATTCGCTATGATTTCGGTCTTTTTCAGGGTCAGGGTGCGAACGTGAAAAACGACAAAGATAATACGGGCGTGCTCTGGGCAGGAAGAGTTCAAGCGGCCATTCTCGGCGGAAAAGCAAAGAAGATAAAAGAGAATTTTGCTAGGAAACCAACCTTGATAGTAGGAGTCGCTGTTGCCGGTATAGATGTTGAGGAAGGTAGCAAAGACAGCAATATCGGAATTCACGAAGGCGAAAGAGATTTGTCGGCTGGTGGAAAAGCAACCTCTTTTACCGCCGACGTGAACTACAGGGACCCGAGATTTAACCTCATCGGCGAGTATATCGGAAGATGGGTGAATCCAGATGAAACGGGTATCGAGACAGCCTATGACTATGGTTTCAGAGTCCAAGGCGGTTTCTTTCTGATTCCGAAGAAAATTGAACTTGCCTCAAGGTACGCGAGAGTCACTCTTGATGAAGGCGCAGGAAATGATCTTGACAATGTGTGGACATTCACTCAGGGACTTAACTACTACCTAAGCGGTAATCACAAGTGGAAAATACAGCTTGACTATACTTTCCAGAGGGAAGAGGATCTCGCTGGCGTAGAGTCTGATGAGTCGATGGTAAGAGCGCAGGTTCAGGCCTACTTCTAGGATCCGCGTGAAGGAACAAGTTTTTTTCTCCTTCCTTATTAATCTGTTAGGCTGAAGCCCTTTCGCATTGGAGACGATGCGGGAGGGCTTTTGTTTTTTCGCGCTTAAATTCGGGTTAATTAATTCTGTCTCATCGGTTAGGATTACCCGCAAATGACTAGAGTAAAAGTGTGCGGGATAACTAACTTGGAAGACGCTCTCTGCGCCGTGCGGCTCGGAGCCTCGGCGCTCGGTTTTATTTTCTATGAGAAAAGCCCGAGGTTCATTACGCCCCGCGAGGCAGGAGAGGTGATCAGGCAGATTCCCCCGTTTGTAACGAAAGTGGGGGTTTTCGTTAACGCTGAAGCGGCTTCCCTGCGCGAGGCAAAGGAGATCGCGGGTTTTGACGTCTACCAATTCCATGGAGACGAGACCCCTGGGTTCTGCGCCGCGTTCGGCGAGGGCTACATAAAGGTCATAAGGGTAAAAAACGCAGACAGTCTTGATACGATCGATCTATACGATACGGACACTTTTCTTTTCGACACTTACTCTCCCGACGCCTACGGGGGGACGGGAGAGAATTTTTCGTGGGACGTTCTCGCTCGCCGGAAACTTGAGGACAAATTCGTTATACTTTCCGGAGGACTTAACCCGGATAACGTGCGCGATGCCATACGGGCGGTAGGTCCCTACGCCATTGACGTAAGTTCCGGGGTTGAGAGTTTCCCGGGGATAAAAGACCATACGAAGCTTGAGAGGTTCATGGAGGCTGTGAGTGATGGGCAAAACTAACCGGAAATACAGCTACCCTGACGTGGGGGGTCATTTCGGGGATTTCGGTGGCCGCTACGTCTCGGAAACCCTGATGCCGGCTCTGATAGAGCTTCAGAAGGGCTACGAGGAGGCCGCGGCGGACAAGACCTTTCACGAGGAGATCGATTACTACCTGAAGCACTACGTGGGGCGGCCCACCCCGCTTTACTACGCCCGCGCGATGACTGAGAGCCTCGGCGGCGCCAAGATTTACCTTAAAAGAGAGGATCTCGCCCACACGGGAGCACACAAGATAAACAACACGATAGGCCAAGCGGTTCTCTGCGAGAGAATGGGCAAGCAGAGGATAATAGCCGAAACCGGGGCGGGACAGCACGGAGTTGCAACGGCCACTGTAGCCGCACTTATGAACAAGGAGTGCGTGATATACATGGGGGAGGAGGACACCAAGCGCCAGGAACTAAACGTTTTCCGCATGAAGCTTCTGGGTGCCGAGGTAATGCCCGTTGGCTCGGGCACGAAGACGCTTAAAGACGCCATGAACGAGGCCATGAGAGACTGGGTCACTAACGTCAGAAACACTTTCTATATAATAGGAAGCGTCGCCGGTCCCCATCCCTACCCGATGATGGTAAGGGATTTCCAGTCAGTAATCGGACGCGAGGCGAGGGAGCAGATACTCGCCGCGGAAGGAAGGCTCCCCGACACCCTTGTTGCCTGCGTTGGAGGCGGCTCAAACGCCATGGGTCTTTTCTTTCCCTTTATAGAGAAGCAGGGCGTGCGCAAAATCGGTGTTGAAGCAGCGGGCCACGGAATTGAGAGTGATCTGCATTCGGCGACCATAACAGCGGGCTCCGTAGGGGTTCTTCACGGAAGCAAAACCTACCTGCTTCAGGACGCTGACGGCCAGGTGAAAGGCGCTCACTCTGTTGCAGCCGGGCTTGATTACCCGGGCGTGGGCCCAGAGCATTCGTATTTTCAGGACTCGGACAAGGTTGAGTATGTGTCCGTTACGGACGAAGAGGCCCTTTCTGCGTTTTCCTTTCTCTCGGAAGTTGAGGGAATAATACCCGCACTTGAGACCGCTCACGCCGTCGCCCATGTGCGCAAGATCGCTCCCTCGATGTCCCACGAGCAGATTATCGTTATCTGTCTTTCGGGCAGGGGGGATAAAGACATACATACAGCTTCTTCTTTTATGTGAAACCGGTTTTTCTCCTGTGTCGCGCGCTTGACAATGCCCATAAGCGTGTATATAAAGGTGGGAAGGTTGGAGCTTCATTTTCATTCTGGTTGCTTACGATTTCTGCGTTTCCGGCCTGTGCCAGAAAGCCGGTGTCTTCTAAAAGCACATGGGAAGGATAGAGGAAAAATTCCGCGAGCTTGGGGAGCAGGACAAAGCGGCTCTTATCTGCTATGTTACCGCCGGGGATCCGGATATCGATTTTACCGAGCAGATTATTGACCGCTTGGAGGCAAGCGGTGTCGACATGGTTGAAATCGGCATTCCCTTCTCAGACCCCATGGCGGACGGACCGGTCATTCAGGCGGCTTCTGAGCGGGCTCTTGCGAACTCAACATCCCTCTCCGACGTGCTCTCTCTCGTTAGAAGAATAAGGTTCCGCTCGGATATTCCCATAATACTTTTCGGCTACTACAATCCTTTTTTCTCCTACGGCACTGAGCGTTTTGCCCGCGACGCCCGCGAGGCGGGGGCGGACGGGGTTCTGGTTGTCGATCTTCCGCCCGAAGAAGCCGGGGAACTCAGCGTTCATGTCGAGCGGGAGGGGCTTGACCGTATCTTCCTTCTTGCACCGACGAGCACCGAGGAAAGAATAGAGATGGTGTCGCAGAACGCCTCGGGGTTTATCTACGTGGTTTCGGTCACCGGGGTCACGGGAGCACGCCCTGATATGGACTACGATCTCGAGGATCTCGTGGGAAGAATCAAGCGTCGCTCGGAACTTCCCGTAGGGGTGGGATTTGGGGTGTCTTCTGCGCGCCAGGCCGCCGCGATAGCATCCTTTTCAGACGCTGTTATCGTCGGGAGCGCGCTTGTGAGAATAATTGAGGACGGTGGAGTGCAAAGGCAGGAAGTACTTGGAAGAATTTCAAGCTTCACGGAGGAGCTCAGCGCAGCCTGCCAAAGGTAGCTGTCTGCGTTTCTGATACGATGAGTACGAACGGGGAGAGAAGATATATGTTCATCGGGGAAGTTGAAGTTCTCCTGATGAGTCTTTTTAGAAACAGAGGCAAGGTAATACAGCTTGACTCTCCCGAGGACGCGCTTAGTAAGGGGGGAACCTTTACCCTCATAGTTGTGAACAACCATCTCTCAAGCAAAGAATTTCTGTTGTCTCTTGCTCGCAGTTACCCCACGAGCCCGATAGTTGTTTCTGCTGACGGCGAGCGACGAAAGGATGGCTATATAGCGAGATACGTAAGATTCGAGAAAGTTGCAGACAGCCAGATATCTTTTGAGGAAAAGCTCGCGAGATCGGATATCTCGGTAAGGCTGCTCAGGGAAGTTCACCAGGACGCCAAAAAACTTCTTATACTCGTTCACAACCAGCCTGACCCGGATGCCATAGCAAGCGCCCTGGCGCTTCGGACTCTTCTCAGGAGAAACAGAAAAACGGCGACCATAGGTTACCTTGGAGAGAAGATTTCAAGGCCCGAGAACGTGGCCATGGTAGAGCTTATGAACATAGATCTGCAGGTGATTTCCCATGAGGATGTAAAGAATTTCGATTCCATAGCGCTTGTAGATGTGCAGCCTTCTTATTTTAGAGGCGAGATTACGGATATCGATTCGGTTATCGACCATCATCCGAGAACTCCCGAATGCGACGCGAAATTCACCGAAATAAGTTCCGAGGAAGGTGCTACCGCGACGATCATGACCCGGTTCCTGAGAGCCGCACAGGTTGAGATTTCTGCGAAACTCTCAACCGCCCTTCTCTATGGCATAAAGACTGACACCATGATTCTCAACAGAGGTGCCGACCTTGACGATCTGGAAGCGTTTACCTACCTCTACAATCAGGCCGACTTGGGGCTTCTCAGGAAAATAGAGTCCAGGAACCTGTATTCAGAGGAGATCAAGCATTACGGCGAGGCGCTTTCCAAGCACTGGATAAATGACGGAATAATCTTCATGAACTTAGGCAGGATAGAAAAGGAGCACCTGATTTCTCAGGTAGCGGACATGGGAATGAAAGTGGGAGGGGTCGAGTGGTCGGTAGCCTTCGGAATCATTTCCGGTTCCCATGTAGTCATATCCGTTAGAAACAGCGGCTCCGTCAAAAGCGCCGGGCGCCTGCTTTTCGAACTTTTCAGCGAAATCGGAAGTGCCGGGGGGCACAGGTCCTACGCCAAGGCCGTGATTCCCATGAGCGAGGTAAGGGAGCTTATAGGAAGGACCTCGCGCAAAAGCATGGAGCAGTGGATTGACCGAGTCTTTCGGACGGCGACCGCTCAGAATGCCTGAAGACAAAGGGGAAGCCTTTTTTCCGCCGGCCCCGGTTTTTTCCTAGGCGCTTTTAAAGCTATATTAATCGGGACGGGTTCACCACACCGAGGCGGTTTCCTAAAATGAAACTTAAAACGGCAATTCTTGGAGTTACGGGTTATGTCGGCCAGCAACTTCTTTCCCTTCTGGCGTGCCACCCGAACGCGGATCTGCGCCTGCTTACGTCTGAGAAATTCTCGGGCAAAAAGGCGGACGAGGCCTTCCCGCACCTTCTGGGCTACGCGGACCTTTACCTGAGCTCCGTATCAAAAATTTCTTACTCGGAGCCGCTCGATGTCGTGTTTTCCTGCCTTCCGGGAGGAACTTCTTCTGTTTTCGTGCAGAAGTTCCTTGAAACGGGCGCGAAGGTAATTGACCTGAGTTCGGACCTAAGATTCTCTGATCCGGCCGATTACTCCCGGGTCCACGGCACGGCACCGCGATTTCCAGAGCTTCTCTCCGGGGCGGTCTACGGTCTTAGCGAACTTAACCGCGGGAAGATAAAGAACGCCTCCTTGGTCGCTAACGCGGGCTGCTATTCAACCTGCGTTTCCCTTGGAATAGCCCCTTTTCTAAAAGAATATGACGCGGAAGACGACATTATAGTAGATATCAAGTCTTCTTTCTCGACTTCTGGGCGGGCCCCGAAGCCGGAGAGTCACTACACCGAGGTAAAGGAAGATGTCTCTGCCCGGGATACTGGAGGAGAAGACCAGAAGCATGAGATTCTTAGAGTACTTTCTGATTTTTGCGGTGTTTCAAAAAAGCTTCTTTTCTTTAACACCCGCGTTCCGGTTAAAAGAGGTATAATGGCCGCTTCGTACCTCAAGCCTCGCTCGCAGGTCTTTCCTCAGGAGGTGAGGGAGCTTTACTCAAAGTTCTACGAAGAGGATGTTTTCGTCCGGATCTGCGACGGGCCGCCCGGGATGGCGTCTGTTTCGGGTTCCAATTACGTTTCCTTGGGGTTCTGCGAGCGGGAAGGCTACCTTGTTGTCGTATCGGTTCTTGACAATCTCATGAAAGGGGCTGCGGGCCAGGCGGTTCAGAACATGAACATCGTTTTCGGATTTTCCGAGGAAACGGCGCTCGGACAAGTTCCCCTTTTCCCGTGACGGGGCGATGAGAAACTACTGCGAAATACTTTATTCGAACCTTGGGCGAAATTCCCGGGGAGCTGCAGTCTGGTACGAGGGAGAGACCTACAGCTACGAGCAGCTTTGCGGTTTTGTTGACGGTTTTTCCTCCTTTCTTTTCAAGCGGGGAGTGTCACGGGGAGATAGAGTCTGCGTTTTTCTTCCTAATTCGCTTTCGCTTGCCGTGTCCGTTTTCTCGATCGCGAGGCTCGGAGCTGCTTGCGTTCCGATTGACAGTGCCTGCGGAACAGAAGAGATAAAACACTGCCTTGAGTTCTCAGAGCCTGCTCTGATCGTCACAGACGAGTCCCTTGAGCAAACCGTGACTCCAGTTTCTGGAGGCATAAAAACCGTTTCCGTAACCCGGGACGATTTTACGGGTGACGCCCCCGCGGGTCCGCCTGGAAACTCTCTTGCTGACAAGGCGATCTATCTTTTCTCTACGGGTTCCACCGGAAAACCTAAATGTGTCGCGAGAAGCCACGGCAACATGATAGCCCTTGCCAGAAACCATACAGCTACCATAAACTGGGACAGCGGGGACAGAATTCTTTTTTCGATTCCGATATCGCATACCTACGGCCTTGGAAACTTCGTAAGCGCCGTAAGCGTCGGGGCGTGCTGCTATTTTCTTCCGAAGTTCGTAAGAAGAGAAGTCTTGGGGGTGCTTGAAAAAGAGCAAATAACCGTCTTCCCCGCTGTCCCGTTCATGCTTGAGACCCTAGCGCGGAGCGCTAGCCGGGGAGATTACGATTTCCCCCGGTTAAAGCATGTTATCTCGGCCGGGGCCCCTTTGGCAGAGGAGACGTTTTTCTCCTTCCACAGTGCTTTCGGTACCTATCCCCGCCAGCTATACGGTTCCTCTGAGACCGGGGTTATGACGATTAATGTCGCGGAGAACATAGTGGAGAAGCGTCTTTCGGTCGGAGTGGCGGTTGAAAACGTAGTTGTCAGGGTAGTTTCAGAGAATGGTAGCGAACTTCCGGCCGGGGAAATCGGCGAGATCACTATAAATAGCCCCTCCATGACCGATGGTTACGTAGATTTTCCTGAAGAGACCGAGAGGGTTTTCGTTGACGGTTTTTACCATACCGGGGACCTCGGAATGTTCGATAGCGACGGGTATCTTTTCATTCGCGGAAGAAAAAAGCTTTTCATAAACATCTCGGGGAACAAGGTCGATCCCTACGAGGTCGAGAGCCTGCTTATGACTCATGAGAAAATAACTGAAGCTGCGGTGGTAGGCGCCCCCGGCGCGGGAGGCCGCGAAGAGGTACAGGCCTTTATCGTTGCAGACGGTCTCACGAGGCGGGAAGTCGTGGATTTTTGCAGGGGCAAGATCTCGGATTACAAGATTCCCGTGAAGATGGAATTTCTGGATGCGCTTCCAAGAAGCCCAGCGGGCAAGGTCTTGAGGGAGAAACTCAAGTGACTGTGCGAAAAGAAGCTTTAGAGGAGAAGATAAGACAGCTTGTCGTAAGCAAGTTTGATCTTGATATTGAACCCCGGGACATCTCGGCCCAGCAATCGCTGATTGAACTCGGAGTAGGCGTCGATTCCGTATCAACTCTTGAGTTCATTATGGAGCTTGAAGAGGAGTTTGGGATATCTATCGACGAGTCCGAAGTTAACCCGGAGGTTCTTGAGACTGTTGACAGTCTTTCTGAGTTTATTCTCTCGCTTGAGTGATTAACCGCTTTTATTTTCTGTAGAGGTTGGTTATAGGGAAGCGGCGGTCTTTCCCGAAGGCAAGCGACGTTATCTTTACCCCTGGGGCGCTTTGCCTTCTTTTGTATTCGTTCGTGTTGACCATCCTGATTATTTTGCGCACGGTGTTTTTCTTTTCTCCTAGCTTTACTATGTCGTCAACCCCGAGGCCATCTTCCACGTAAGCCTTCAGTATCCTGTCGAGCGTGTCGTATTCAGGAAGCGAGTCGGTGTCCTTCTGGCCGGGGCGAAGCTCGGCTGAAGGGGGTTTTTCAATCACTGATTTTGGTATTATCCTCTTTCCCCGCAAGCGGTTGTAATAATGGGAAAGCTCGTAAACCATGGCCTTGGGCACGTCCTTTATCACCGCGAATCCCCCGGACATGTCCCCATAAAGCGTCGAGTAGCCTACTGCCAACTCGCTTTTGTTCGAGGTTGCGAGCACCAGCCACCCGAACTTGTTTGAAAGCGCCATAAGAATATTTCCTCTTATCCTCGCCTGGATATTCTCCTCAGTCACGTCGTCTTCCATTCCGGAGAAAAGCTCGGCGAGCATTCCCTCGTAGCACCTGAAAACGTCCTCTATGGGAATGCTGAGAAGTTCCACTCCGAGATTGCGCGCAAGCCTGCGTGCGTCTGTAACACTTCCCTTGGAGCTGTACATTGAAGGCATGGAGACTCCGACGACTTTTTCGGGTCCGATGGCTTCTACGGCAACGGCGGCAGTAAGAGAGGAGTCTATCCCGCCACTTAACCCGAGCACCACTTTTTTGAAGCCGTTTTTCCTTATGTAGTCCCTTGTGCCGAGGACAAGAGCGGAGAAGGCGCATCGTAGCGGATCTTCCTGAGGGATGACCTGTTTTTGCGGGATTTTCACTTTGCGCTTCGCCTTTGCGGACTTAAGCGCAAACGCCTCCAGTTGATTCTCCTCGAAAGAAAGTTCGTATCTTGTTTTTCTTATGGTAGGTGTGTTGAGTCTTGATTTATAAACCCTCTCGGTGTTAACGTCGCAGACAAGCAGCTCTTCCTCAAAGTTGCGAGCGGTGGCGACGACATTGCCTTTTTCGTCTATGAACATACTGTTTCCGTCAAATACAAGCTCATCCTGTCCCCCGACCATGTTGCAGTAGGCTATTATGGTGTTATAGTCAACCGCCCTCGTCGCAAGCATTCTTTCTCTCGCCACGGGCTTTCCCATGTAGTAGGGAGACGCGGAGAGATTGAATATGATCTGGGCGTTTCCGAGCAGAACCTGGCTTCTTATTGGTTCTCCGGGGTACCATATGTCCTCGCAGATCGTGACCCCGAAGGTCATTTTCCCCATTGAGTACACGGGAAACCGTCTTTCTGACTGGAAATAGCGGTTCTCGTCGAACACCCCGTAGTTTGGGAGGCGGAGCTTGTGATATATGTCGATTAGCTCTCCTCTCTGGATTACCGCCGCAGAGTTGAATATGTCGTCTTTTTTGTCCACGAATCCCACTATGACGGCCATATTGTCCCGGCAGTGCTTCTTTATTTCGTCAAGAGCGCGGATGTTGTCGTCGATAAACTCGGTTTTAAGAAGAAGGTCCTCGGGAGGATAGCCCGTTACGGCAAGCTCGGGAAAACACAGGATGTCTATATCGAGACCTCGCGCCGCCTCGATCGCTTCGGTTATTTTCTTCGTGTTCCCGGTTATGTCTCCCACGCTCGGGTTAATCTGGGAGAGCCCGGCCCGTAACTGTTTCATTTGAAAACTATACTCGTAACTGTGTGATATTTCTAGAACTCTGCGGCTTGAGAACTATTTTGGGCTTGACTGGGAAAAGAGGTTTTTTCGAAGATTCATACTAAATCAACCTAAAAGACAGGTAGACGATGTTTGCGGCGAAGTGAAAGAAAACGCTTGACCATATGGTCCCGGTTCTCATGTAGAGATATCCCATGACAAGCGAAGGGAAAAAGGTAAGAGTGTTTTGCCCGCAGACACCCCCACCGGCAAATACGCAGATTACAAGAAGGTGCGCCAAGGCGAAGAGCACGCTTGCCGCGATGATCGCGCTCCACCCGCCGCCGAGTGTTCTCTGTATATACCCCCTGAAGAAAAATTCCTCGGGAAATGCTATGGCCACAAGATGCGTAAACACGAAAAGCGCCGTCGGCTCTGTGAACTTAACCGTCTTTCCCAAGTAAGAAGAGAGAAGATATAAGCAGACCAGGTAGCCGAAAAGCACCGCGAGAGAAATCCCCGTTCCCCGCAGTAGTCCGCGCAGCTCGAACCTCAAAACGTTCGCACTGTGGCGATCAAGGAGAAACGGAACCCAGAGCATAACCCCTGCCGAGAGCAAAAGGGCGTACTCGCGGCTGATCGCCGTTCTCGAGACAATTATCACCGTTATGACTGTCACGTAGGCGATAAGCGGTACCGCAAGGTTTTTGGAAAGAAATTGTTTCACGGAAACAGGGGTTTTTCTCTTGAGTCTGGATTGCGACTATAATACTTGAATATCTCGGAAAAGGAGCAGGTTGTCTTAATGGAAATCTCGGAAATAAGAAAACATCTTGCCACGGAGACGGTCGGGGAGAAGCTTTTTGTCTATGACGAAGTAGGTTCCACAAACGATGTTCTTCTCGGACTCGTAGGTGAGGGCACGGCCACGGACGGGACGGTAGTGGTTTCCGATTCGCAGACTGCGGGCAGGGGGCGGCTCGGGCGCAGGTGGGTATCTCCCGCGGGCAGCAATCTTTACCTCTCAGCCTTGTTTCGCCCGGAAATCTCCCCTCAGGAATCTTCCGTTTTCACATTTCTTGCGTCCTGCGCGCTTGTGGATGTTTTTTCCGGCTACGGTGTAGACGCCACGATAAAATGGCCGAACGACATTCTGGTCGGCGGAAGAAAAATCTCCGGGGTGCTTACAGAGCTTGGCACCTCGGACGGCGCGATTGATTATCTTATGATCGGAATCGGGGTCAACCTCAACCTGCCCGAGGAATTCATACGCCGCGAGATGGAGGATATTTCACAGAAGACCACTTCTCTTTCGATACTGCTTGGGGAAGAGGTCGGTAGAGAAAAGTTTTGCGCCGAGCTTATCAGCGCCCTTGACCGTCTCTACCGTGAGTTTCGTCGCCGCGGGACGCGAGCGATTGTGGATATGTGGATCGAGAGGTGGGGATTTGTTGGGGAGGAGATATCGGTTGACGTCTCGGGCGAAATTATAAGCGGGGTGGTAGAGCGCGTTGACGCGAACGGATTTCTTTACCTGAGAACTGGTGAGGGCGATCTTCGCAGGGTGATTACTGGGGATACGGTCTTTTAGAGAAACCCGGTTATTTCGTGACGAAGCTTGCGCATGAGATCCATCCACTCGTTTATCGTTTCCTCGGTTTCGTCACTTACATCTTTTTTTATGACTATTCCGTAGACTCTGGGCTCGACTGCGCACTTTCGGTATCTCTTCGCGACCATGGAGCCGAACCTGTAGAGTATCTCAAGGGCCTTTCTGTCTTTTCCCTCAAACCTGCTTACAAGGATCATCTCTGAGGAAAAGCCCTCGAATATCCTGTTCCACAAGGTGGCGCTTGACTCCATGTGGAAAGAGAGAATTACGCTTCCGGGGTCTTCTTTTTCTTTACTCTCTTGGGGATTAGTTGTCATCTCTATACTGTTTATTATAACCATGGGCGGGGCGTGTGCGGAGTTCGGGATTTATGTTATAATTACCCGATGGCGTATGAATGAGGTTGCTTGCGCCACATCAGTTCTCGCTTTGTTTTTTCATAACGACACAACAGGCGGACAGTTTATATGAGTGTTAAGAAATTTCCCGAAAAAAACGGGCTTTACGATCCTGCGTTTGAGCACGATTCCTGCGGGATAGGATTCGTCGTTAACGTAAAGGGTGTAAGGTCGAATTCCATAATCCGCGATGCCATAACCGTGCTCAAAAACCTCGAGCACCGTGGAGCGTGCGGATGCGAGCCGAACACGGGAGATGGAGCCGGAATACTGTTTCAGAAACCCCACGCATTTTTCGTCGAGGCTCTAGGAACCGAGGGAATTACCCTCCCGGCGGAGGAGGATTACGGAGTCGGAATGATGTTCCTCTCTCCCGACCCGTCCGTTGGGAAGAAAACGAAAAAGACACTTGAAAATATAATCACCGGGGAGGGCCAGACCGTTTTGGGCTGGCGGACCGTTCCCACCGACAATTCCTCTCTGGGTGCGACCGCTTTGGGATGTGAGCCCGCGATAAGGCAGGTATTCATAGGCCGGGGGAACGGGACCCCTGCCGGAGACGGCTTCGAGAGAAGACTTTACATAATAAGAAAGCGTGCCGAGGCGGAAATAAAGACCGCGGGGCACGACGAGCATTTCTACGTTCCCAGCCTCTCATGCAGAACAATAGTTTACAAGGGGATGCTCGTTACCTGGCAGCTTGAACCTTATTTCCCGGACCTCACGTCCGATCTAATGGAAAGCGCGATAGCGCTCGTGCACTCGCGTTTCAGCACGAATACGTTTCCAAGCTGGGACAGGGCTCACCCCTACAGGTACGTGATACACAACGGGGAGATAAACACCCTTCGGGGAAACATAAACTGGATGCACTCAAGGCAGGCTGTTTTGGAATCCGAGTTCTACGGCGACGATATAGAAAAGATCTTTCCCGTGATAGCTCCCGAGGGTAGTGATTCCGCCTCCTTTGATAATGCAATGGAATTTCTGTGTCTCTCGGGCTACTCAATAGAGCACGCCGTTATGATGATGATTCCCGAGCCGTGGTCAAAGCACGAGAGCATGTCGGCTGAGAAGAAAGATTTCTACAGGTTTCACAGCTGTCTTATGGAACCTTGGGACGGTCCCGCTTCCATAGCTTTTACAGACGGCGAAAAAGTGGGAGCGGTGCTCGACAGAAACGGGCTGCGTCCCACCAGATACTACGTCACCAAGGACGACACCGTGGTGCTGGGCTCCGAAGTGGGAGTGCTTGACATACCGCCCGAGAGGGTGAGCTACAAGGGTCGCCTGCTTCCGGGAAGGATGCTTCTTATAGACACCTGCGAGGGCCGCATAGTCGGGGACTCTGAACTCAAGCAGAGGCTTTCGACGGAAAACCCCTATGGGAAGTGGCTCGAGGAGAACATGGAGAGTTTCTCCGGGATGATGAAAGAAGAGCCCGCCGAGACACCACCCGACTATGACCCCTCAGAGCTTCTTACGAGGCAGAGGGTCTTTGGCTACACGTTTGAGGATCTGCGCATTCTTCTGGGCCCGATGTCAAAAAATGCGGTCGAACCGGTGGGAGCCATGGGAGTCGATACTCCGCTTGCGGCGCTCTCTGACGAATCGAAGCTTCTTTACAACTATTTCAAGCAGATGTTCGCTCAGGTAACAAACCCCGCGATTGACGCCATACGCGAGGAACTTATAACCGGGACCATGGTTACGCTCGGGACAACGGCCAACATACTGCGGCCCGAGGCGAGGAGCTCCGAGAAAATAGAGCTTGAGACTCCGTTTCTGACTAATCCCGAGATTGAGAAGCTTAAGATGATTCAGGGGGAGAAGTTCCGTTGCGAAGTGATTCCCACTCTTTTTGATCCTGAAAAGGGAACAGAAGGACTCGAGGACGCTCTCTCCGGGATATTCGCCCGTGCTGACGAACTCATAGAGAAAGGTGCCAACATACTGGTTCTCTCGGACAGGGGCTTTGACGCTCGAAACGCCCCCGTTCCCGCCTTGCTGGCGGTCTCGGGACTTCACCATCACCTGATAAGAAACGGAAACAGGATGCGCGCGGCACTAGTCATTGAATCGGGCGAGCCGAGAGAAACTCACCACATGGCGCTTCTCATAGGCTACGGAGCAAGCGCCGTAGCGCCCTACATGGCTTATGAGACCATAAACGGCATGATTCACCAGAACATGCTCGTGGGCATATCTTACGAGGAAGCGGTATCGGGGTACGTGAAAAGTCTTGTAAAGGGCATAGTGAAGATAATGTCCAAAATAGGCATTTCCACGGTGCAAAGCTACCACGGAGCCCAGATATTCGAGGCGCTCGGGCTTAACACCGAGTTTGTCGATAAATACTTCACTTGGACAGCTTCCCGTATACAGGGAGTGGGGATCGATGTCATAGCCGCAGAGGCGATAAAGCGCCACTCGAGGGCATTTGCTGAAAGGGACGTTGAGACTGCGACGCTTGAAACCGGAGGGGTTTACAGGTGGAGGCCCGACGGAGAACGGCACATGTACCATCCGCGCACCGTGCACAAGCTTCAGGAAGCCTGCCAGACCGGCAGTTACGAAAAATTCAAGGAATACACCAAGCTTGCAAACGACGAGGAAAAAGAGCACTTCACGCTCCGCGGCCTCATAGATCTCAAGTTCTCGGATAACCCCGTACCGCTTGACGAGGTGGAGTCGGTTGAGAGCATATGCAGAAGGTTCAAGACCGGGGCTATGTCTTACGGGGCGATAAGCAAGGAGGCCCACGAAAGCCTGGCAATCGCGATGAACCGCATCGGCGGCAAGAGCAACACGGGCGAAGGGGGAGAAGATTCCGACAGATACACTCCCGATCCGAACGGAGACCTCAGGAGAAGCTCCATAAAGCAGGTAGCTTCGGGCCGTTTCGGCGTCACGAGCGAATACCTGGTGAACTCGGATGAGATACAGATAAAGATAGCTCAGGGTGCAAAACCTGGAGAGGGGGGACAGCTTCCAGGGAGAAAAGTCTACCCGTGGATAGCCAAGGTGAGACTTTCGACCCCTGGAGTGGGGCTTATATCGCCGCCACCGCACCACGACATTTACTCGATTGAGGATCTGGCGCAGCTTATCTACGATCTTAAAAACGCGAACAAGCATGCCCGGATAAACGTGAAACTGGTTTCAGAGGTCGGCGTCGGCACCATAGCCGCAGGCGTGGCGAAAGGTCACGCGGACGTGATACTCATAAGCGGGACCTCGGGGGGGACGGGCGCATCCCCACAAAGCAGCATACACCACGCGGGACTTCCCTGGGAATTAGGCATAGCTGAAACGCATCAGACCTTGGTTCTTAACAATCTCAGAAGCAGGGTGGTCCTCGAAACGGACGGTCAGATGAAAACCGGAAGGGATGTTGCTATCGCTGCCCTTCTGGGTGCCGAGGAGTATGGTTTTTCAACGGCTCCACTGATAGTTCTCGGATGCATAATGATGAGGGTCTGCCATCTTGATACCTGTCCCGTAGGAGTTGCTACGCAGAACCCAGAGCTTCGAAAGAAATACACAGGAGACCCGGCACAGGTGGTTGATTTCATGCATTTTGTCGCCGCGGAGTTCAGGGAGATAATGGCGAAGATGGGCTTCCGGACCGTAAACGAGATGATAGGCAGAACGGACCGCCTCGAGATGAGAAAGTCGCTTGACCACTGGAAGGCCAAGGGCATAGACCTCAGCAGTATCCTCGTCCGTCCCGAAGTCCCGGAGGACTGGGGAACCTACTGCCAGATAGAACAGGACCACGGCATACAGGACTCTCTTGACGAAACCGTCTTGATGGATATATGTCGCCCGACGATTGAAAAAGGCGAGCGGGTAGAGGCTGCCGTGCCTATAAGAAACGTAAACAGGACCGTAGGAACCATTGTCGGAAGCGAGCTTACCAGAAGATACGGTCTTGACGGGCTCGAGGAGGATACAATAAGACTTCATTTCTCCGGCTCGGCGGGACAGAGTTTTGGAGCCTTTGTTCCCAAGAGCATGACACTTGTTCTTGAGGGCGACTCAAACGACTATACGGGAAAGGGACTTTCAGGGGGCAAGGTGATCATCTATCCTCCTAAGGAATCCACTTTTGTTGCCGAGGAGAACATAATAATCGGAAACGTCGCATTCTACGGGGCCACCGGAGGGGAGGCATACGTCAGAGGTGTTGCCGGCGAGAGATTCTGCGTCAGAAACAGCGGGGTCCGCGCCGTGGTGGAGGCGGTAGGAGATCACTGCTGCGAGTACATGACCGGGGGCCGCGTCGCGGTGCTGGGTCAGACGGGGAGGAATTTTGCGGCAGGAATGTCAGGCGGCATAGCGTATGTCTATGACCCCGAAGGGGATTTTGCGGGAAGATGCAATACGGAGTCTGTGTTCCTTGAGTTCGTGGAAGAGCATGACGAAGCGGAACTTCTCGGGATGATAAGGAAGCATCTTGAGTACACCCGGAGCGAGGTAGCGCAACGGATTCTTGAGAACTGGTCCACCAGTCTCCCCAGATTCGTTAAGGTGATACCGAAAGACTACAAGAGAATGCTTGAGCACATAAACCGCGCGCAACAGAGCGGTCTTTCCGGCGATGAAGCCCTTATGGCGGCCTTTGAAGAAAACAAAAGAGATCTCGCGCGCGTAAGCGGAAACTGACACGGAGACTCGAACGGAGGAAAGGTTCTTAAATGGGCGATCCCACAGGTTTTATGAATTACAAAAGAAAGCTCGGGCCTGACAGGGATCCTGCCCAGAGAATCGCCGACTGGGACGAGTTCCACGGGCACCTTCCTGAAAAAGAGCTAGCGACCCAGGGGGCAAGGTGCATGGACTGCGGGGTTCCTTTCTGTCAGACGGGTCAGATAATCGGCGGAATGACCGCAGGATGTCCGATAAACAACCTTATACCCGAGTGGAACGATCTCGTTTACTCGGGCCTCTGGAGAGAGGCTCTTGAGAGGCTCCACAAGACGAACAATTTCCCCGAATTCACGGGCCGCATATGCCCGGCTCCCTGCGAGGGATCCTGCGTTCTGGGGATAAACGAACCCGCGGTTACCATAAAGAGCATAGAGTGCGCCATAGTTGACAGGGGTTTTGAGGAGGGATGGATCATGCCCGAGCCTCCTGAACTTAGAACCGGAAAGAAAGTGGCAGTCATAGGCTCCGGACCCGCGGGACTTGCGTGCGCCGCGCAACTTAACAAGGCCGGGCATCTGGTCACGGTGTTTGAGAGGGATGACCGTATCGGCGGACTCCTAATGTACGGAATTCCCAACCCTCACCTTGATAAGAAAATCGTTGACCGCCGCGTCGATATCCTAGCGGAGGAGGGAGTCAAGTTCGTTACCAACACTGAAGTGGGAAAGGACGTTGACGGGAATGAACTCATAAAAAATTTCGACGCCGTAGTGATATGCACGGGGGCGACCAAACCCAGAGATCTTCCGATTGAGGGGAGGGACCTTGAGGGGATTTATTTCGCCATGCAGTTTCTAAAGGCCAACACGAAAAGCCTTCTTGACAGCGGGCTAAACGACGGCCACTACATTTCCGGCGCGGACAAAGACGTGATCATTCTCGGGGGCGGCGACACCGGAACCGACTGCGTCGCGACCTCCATGAGGCATGGATGCAGGAGCCTTCTTCAATTTGAAATACTTCCCAAGCCTCCGACCGAGAGGACCGCGGACAACCCATGGCCGCAATGGCCCAGGGTGTACAGGCTTGATTACGGTCAGCAGGAAGCTATGGCGGTTTTCGGAGAAGATCCGAGAAGGTATCAGGTTCTGACCAAAAGATTCATAGGCGACGACGAAGGCAGAGTAGCGGGACTTGAGACCGTGCGCATTGAGTGGTACAGGGGAGACGACGGAAGGATGACGTTTAGGGAAGTGGAGGGTTCTGAGCAGAGGTGGCCATGCGGACTCGTGCTTCTGGCTCTCGGATTTTTGGGGCCCGAACAGGGACTTCTGGAACAGATGAAAATCTGTACCGACGAGCGCTCAAATGCCATGGCTGAGTACGGAAAGTACATGACGAACATCGAGGGAGTCTTCGCGGCGGGGGATTCGCGCAGGGGGCAAAGTCTTGTTGTGTGGGCGATAAATGAGGGAAGGGAGGCCGCCAGGGAATGCGACAGGTATCTTATGGGATCAACTGACCTTCCATGAACACTCTCTGCACGCGACGAGGAGGAATTTTCAGGTGGGTTTTTCTGATCCGAAGGAACAATTAAAGGTAATAAAAAGAGGGACCGAGGCGATAATTCCCGAAGAAGAGCTCCTTTTGAAGCTTGAAGCTTCGGCAAAGAGCAACCGCCCCCTCAAGGTAAAAGCTGGGTTTGATCCCACTTCTCCCGATCTGCATCTGGGCCACGGGATCATTCTCAAGAAACTTCGCGATTTTCAGACTCTCGGCCATGAGGTTCTTTTCCTCATAGGGGATTTTACTGCCTATATAGGAGACCCCTCGGGGAGAAGTGAAACCCGCCCGTCAATATCAAGAGAGGAGATAGCTAAAAACTCAAGGACCTACGAGCGCCAAGTTTTCAAGGTTCTTGACAAGAAAAAGACCCGGGTTCTTTCAAACTCCCGCTGGCTCGGCGACCTTGGATCAGAAGAGCTTCTCGGACTTACTTCTCTGGTTAACGTTTCTCGGATACTGGATCGGGATGATTTCTCAAAGAGATACAAAGAGGGGGTGTCGATTTCTCTTAGGGAGTTCATATACCCCTTGGTGCAGGCGTATGACTCAGTACAGATGCACTGCGACGTTGAGCTTGGCGGCACGGATCAGACCTTCAACATACTGCTAGGCAGAGATTTCCAGAGACATTACGGACAGCCCCCGCAGGTAGGAGTGTTTCTTCCGATACTTGAGGGAACCGATGGAGTAAAAAAGATGTCGAAGTCCCTTGGAAACTACATAGGTCTTGATGAATCTCCTCAGGATATATACGGAAAGGTGATGTCGATCTCGGATGATCTTATGTGGAGGTACTATCTTCTTCTGAGCATGCGCGATGAAAAGGAGATACGAAAGCTAAAAGCCCGCCATCCTATGGAAGCGAAAAAAGCGCTTGCCTCGGAAATTGTCTCATGGCTTCATGACTCGCAAAGCGCGCTGGAGGCCGCTAGAGATTTTGAAACCAAGTTTTCAAAAAGATCTTTTCCGGAAGATGCCAAGGAAAAGGAATACATTCCCGGCTCCCGCAAGGTAGTTGATCTTGTTCTGGAAGTGTCCGATTCCGTCAGCACCAAAGGGGAGGCAAAAAGGCTCATATCCCAAGGAGGGCTTGTAATAGACGGGGATAAGTACACCGATCCAAATTCGGAGTTTCCCGACAAAGCTGTTTTCGAGGTTAAGGTCGGGAAAAAAGAGTTCCTGAAAGTCGTTATCAAGTAATCCGCCCAGCTTTTTTTCCAGACAATCCTTACCATATCGAACCTGCCTATGCGGGAATTGTGGGATAAAGCACAAGCTTTGCTTTAGAACCATCCGGCGGGTATGATTCCCGCCTTATGACGCGGGACAGGCCTGATGGGGAGAATGCGGGAACCCTGGCGGATTTTCGGGAAAGGGTTACGGGGCTTGGGGTGCTGCAGGGTCCCGTGGCATCGCTGCTGATTCTGGGTCTTCTTGTAGCGGCAAGTTACTCTCCGGCTCTTCAGGCGGAGTTTGTGTGGGATGATTTTCTTTTAACGAAGCTCAAGGCTGTCTCGAGTTGGGGAGGTATCTGGCAGCTTTGGTTTGATCCCGCGACAGCCTACCTGCAGAGAGATGCCGTGGAGAGTCACTACTGGCCGTTTCTCTATACGACTTTCTGGCTTGATCACAAGCTCTGGGGCTTTCACCCTCTGGGCTATCACGTGTTTAATCTTCTGCTTCACTTCGCAAACACGGCGCTTCTCTGGCGCCTGCTTCTGCGCTTGGAGATTCCCGGGGCTTTTTTCGCTGCGGCGATATTTGCTGTGCATCCGCTGCATGTGGAATCGGTTGCTTGGGTGATTTCCCGCAAGGATCTGCTCTCAGCGCTGTTCTACCTGAGTGCGTTTCTTATGTGGATGCGTTTTATCAAGATGTCTCGCTCAAGGTGCTATGTGGCGGCACTTCTGTTGTTCGCAGTCGCTTTGCTTTGTAAGTCGATTGCGATCACCTTGCCCGTGACTCTCCTGATTTTTCAGTGGTGGCGAGAGGATCGTGTTACGCCGAGGGATTTTATCCTGACGGCGCCGTTTTTTCTTGTCGGACTTATCGTCGGGGGATTCGACACATGGTTTTACAAAGCTAATACTGCCCTTTCTTTTGACTATTCAGTTTACGAGCGGGTGCTTATCGCCTCACGCGCCTTATGGTTCTATGTGGAAAGGCTTCTTTGGCCCGTAGACCTAGCAGTGGTCTATCCCCGCTGGGAAATTGACGCGGCGGACCCTGCTGGCTGGGTTTACGTCGTTGCGGCGGCAGCGGTTGCTTTGGCTTTCTGGACCTTGCGGCACCGAATAGGCAGAGGACCGCTTGCCTGCGCGCTTTTTTTCGCGGTCACTCTGTCTCCTACTCTTGGTTTCGTCGACTACAACTACATGGGCCAATCGTTCGTGGCTGATCGCTATCAGTACCTAGCTGGGGCCGGGGTTATAGTTTTTTTCGCTGCCGCCGCGACGCGCGGCGTGCAGAGGTTGCCATCCGTGTCCAGCAAATCTGCCGCAAAAGGCATCGCCTTGGCATTGCTCGCCTTACTAGGCGTTGCTACCTGGAACCAGACAGGCGTCTACAAAAACGAGGTTTCCCTGTTTAAGCATGTCATCTCTTTTAATCCTCAATCATGGGTGGCTCATCAGAATCTGGGCATAGCCTTGCTCAGGCTCAACGAATCTGAGGAGGCGGAGAGCTATCTTCGCCGCTCCCTGGAAATCTTTCCGCTTAACCCGAAGGCTTTTCGGAATCTGGGAGAGGCGCTTAGGAGGCAGGAGCGCTACGAGGAATCGCTCAAGTGGTATCGTGCCGCAGTCAGTCTGGAACCCGACAAACCTCTTAACCACGTGGGCATGGGAACGGTGTTTTTTCAGTTGGAACTATACGAGGAGGCAATTTCGAACATGAAACGGGCTCTTGAGATTCAACCTGACTTCTCTACAGCGCCGGGGATTCATTCTCTTATAGGTCAGGGGTTAAGGAAGATGGGTCGCCACGGCGAGGCGGACAAGTACTTTGATCTCAGCGTGAAACTCGGCATGGAGATGAATCCGCGTGACCCGGGAGTTCTTTTTTCCCGGGCCCAGGATCTGCGCGGGCGAAAACTGCATCAGGAATCACTCAAGTGGTATCTCTCCGCTGTTGAATTAGATCCCGATTTCACCTTGGCCTACGCCGGAATGGGAGATTCGCTTTACCGGTTAGGCCGCTACCCGGAAGCCGTCTCGAGCATGAAACGGGCCCTTGAGCTAATGCCCGATTTTCCCTTGGCTTCTACTCTGCATTATCTCACGGGCCAGTCTTTTCGGAAGATGGGTCGCCACGACGAGGCCGAGGTCCATTACGAAGATGCTTTGCGAACCGCACCGAATTTTAAGGAGGCTTTAAGTAGTCTTGCAGGATTACTGCTGCTTCAGGAACGTTACGAGGAAGCAGCGGACCGTTATAAGGCGCTCGCCGAGATCGAACCCGATAACGCAGTTACTCATTCTCAAATCGGCATCGCGCTTTTTAAAACCGGTAAAGCGGAGGAAGCGTTTGAGAGTTTGGAGCGCGCTCTTTTTCTTGACCCGACCCTTGAGTTGGCACGAGACTACAAGGAACAGGTCCTTGAAAGCATGGCGAAAGCGGCTGAGCGGGGGCAATAAGTCGTTCTATGGATGTGAAGCAATGGGACGGGGGAGAGATTATTGAATCCGGGCGCGGGTTGCGATGGGAAAAAACGAGTCGGCCTGTAAGCCGAGTTCCGTCAAGCACGGTCATCCATCTGAGATATCTGTTACCAGAATACCTTAAGCGACTACCCGAAAACCAGGACGGGCCGCCCTGACCGGAGAGTTGTCCGGGTGTTTTCCTATTTGTCTTTCTTCGGGCGGGGTTTGCCTTGCCTCCTCCATCACTTTCGGAGCGGTGGTCTCTTACACCACCTTTTCACCCTTGCCGGGGCGCCTGCGGCGCCTAGGCGGTATACTTTCTGCTGCACTTTCCGTTGTCTCGCGACACCTGGTCGTTAACCAGCGCCCTGCCCTGCGAAGCTCGGACTTTCCTCCCGCGTACAAGCCGCGGGCGACCGCGCGGCCGACTCGCTAGTCATTAAAATATCTATCGATGGCCTCGTTTGCAAGCCTGTCGGCGTCGGTATTGTTCTCCCTTGGGATATACTCTATCTCGAGTGCCGGGAGCCGGGAAGCGAGTCTTTTCGCTTCTGAGTACAAGAGTTTTAGCCTCGAATCCTTTACTTTCCAGAGCCCGTTCATCTGGCTTGCGACGAGTTGAGAATCCGTGTGAATCTTTGCGGCGGGACCTCCTTCGGCCGCAAGATAACCGAGGGCCTTAATGAGCGCCTTGTACTCCGCCTCGTTGTTTGTTCCCTTGCCGATGTACTCCCTTATCTCCTTTTTGCCCGAGTCGGGACGGATTACAAGAACCCCGATGCCGGATTCTCCTGGATTTCCCCTCGAGGCTCCGTCTACGTAGACTTCGGTTATTTTTCCAGAGGGCATGTTCTTTGGAAGATAACCGCTTGAACGGTTATGAGCCAGTGTAAAGAATTTTCTTGCAGTTCGGGCACTGAACCAGCTTTGTCCGTTTCAGTATTTCGTTGTAGAGCTGAGGGGGGATGTTTATGTTGCAGCTTGTGCACTTCTCGTTTTCGGCAAGTGCAAGCGCTCTACCGTTTCTGTTGAAGATTTTTTCGTAAAGCGGAAGTATCTTCGGGTCTATCTTTGATACGATTTCGCTTTTTTCCTTCTCCGCCGGTTCACGGGAAATTTGGAGTTCTTCAATCTTTTTTTCTTTTTCCGCGATTTGCTCCGCAGATTGTTCTTTTAGTGACGCGTAGTCTTCCTTTTCTTCGGCAAGCACCGCCTCGATCTCTTCAATCTCTGTCATTACGGAGATTGTCCTGTCTTCTATTTCGAGGTTTTCCTTTCTGGTATCGGTTATTTCCTTCTGAAGCGCTTCGTATTCCTTGTGGGTTTTTATGGCAAACAGCCTCTCCTCGGATTTTTTTATGGATTCCTGATTGGAGCGAAGCGACGACTCGAGGCCGTCTCTTTGCTCCTTGAGTTCCGAGAGGCTGGTTTCCTTTAGCTTTATTGATTCTTCTTTTTCCAGGAGGTTTTTTTTAAGATTGTCGATTTCGTTTGGATATTTTCTGAGTCCTTCCGTTAACTCTCTGATTCTTAAGTCAACTGTCTGAAGCTTCTGCAGGCTTTCAATATGTTCTTGCATAGTCTTTTACTTCAGGCAAAGCGGTCTCAGCGTGCTCTTTAGAGGAAAAAGTGGTATTTTCTGCGCTTTTGGAGGGAGTTGCTTCGATTTTCTCTCTGCGAACCTTCATGGCCTGTGTTTCTCAATTCTGGGCCCACCCGGACTCGAACCAGGGACCGACGGATTATGAGTCCGCTGCTCTAACCAACTGAGCTATGGGCCCTAATAAAACTAGGCAACAGAATATAGTTAATCGAATTTTTTTGTCAAATTCTCAGCCTGAAAATATAAAAAACGGTTCTAACCTCCTCGGATTCACTGGAAAACAAGAAGATTTCCGCTTCCGGGATCCCACGAACCTCTTACCTTGAACACTGACCAAAGAAGTTCTTCAGAAAGTACGCGGGATGGTTCTCCTAGGGCTTTGATCCGTCCGCTCTCAAGCACCAGTATCCTGTCGCAAAACCTGCTTGCAAGACCCAGATCGTGTAGAACCACCGCAACTCCTTTTCCTTTTTGCGCAACCGACCTAAGCAGTTCCATAAGGGCGAACTTATGATGTATGTCAAGGTGGGAAGAGGGTTCGTCAAGAAAAATAAAATCGGTTTCCTGCACAAGCACTCTCGCAATCAATGCCCTCTGCTGCTCCCCCCCGGAAAGCGTGGTCACTTTTCTGCGAGAGAACCCGTCCATGTCCACGAGCGAAAGACAGTTCTCGGCGTGCTTTATATCCTCTTTGGTCTCGCTGTCGAAAATTCCGAGATACGGGTACCTTCCCATGAGCACTACCTCGAGTACGCTCAGCGGAAAATCGAAATAGGAACTCTGGGGGAGAAAAGATATTTTCCTGTATAGCTCTCTTGCTTGGTATCGGGAGATATCTTCTCCGTCAAGCAGAATGTCTCCTCCGGAGGGATGGATTATCCGGGTAAGGAGCCGCAGGAGCGTGGATTTCCCGGCGCCGTTGGGGCCAACTATGCCTAGAAGCTCGTTCCCTTTGATTTCAAAGCTTGCGTCGGCAACTATGGTTTTTCCGTTTACGCCGTAGCTAAGACCCGATATTTTCATGGATGATTTTTCTTTCTGCATTTTACGCGATTTTATCCCCGTTAAAGTTTTTCCTCAGCAAGAATACGAAGAAAGGAACTCCGACAAGGGAAGTGATTATTCCGAGCCGCAGTTCCTCTGGGCTCATGACGGTTCTTGCTATGAGATCGGCTACAGGAAGAAATATGGCTCCCGCGATAAAACTCGCGGGAAGAAGCCGACGATGATCTACTCCGATTATGAGTCTTACAGAGTGCGGAATTATAAGTCCGACGAAACCGACTATGCCGCTTACCGCCACGCTTGCTCCGACTATGAGGGAGGAGAGGATTATGAGGTGTTTTGTCGTTTTTTCGATATCAACACCGATGGTTTTTGCCGTCTCGTAGCCTAGGAGTCTTGCGTTTAAGTTCTTGGCGTAGAAAAGCAGGGCGACCGAGGCGAGGAGCACTGGTGCTGCGGCCATTGCGAAATGTGTCCATGTGCGTGAATCGACTCCGCCCATTATCCAGAAAAGCATTTCCTTCATGGACCATGCGCTCGATATGGAGAGCACGAAAGTCGTCAGAGAGACAAAAAGCGTTCCGAGCGCCACTCCGCAGAGAAGAAGCGTCGTGTTCTCGACAAAACCCCTGTAGCGGGATATTCCGTAGACCGCATATGCCGTAAGAAGGGTGCCCGCGAAGGCGACAAGCGGAAGCAGGAAAAACCACCGCTGATAAACGCCGGTGTAGATTGCCAGAACGGCGAAAAACGCTCCTCCGCTTGACCAGCCCAGTATTCCGGGCTCGGCCAGGGGGTTTCTGAACATTGCCTGCATTACAGCTCCCACAATTGAGAGGCCCCCGCCTATAGTCGCGGCGAGCAGGACTCTCGGAAGTCTCACGTCCCATACGATAAGTTCGTATGTTTTCTCAATCTCCCCTCCTACATCTAACCAGAGTAATTTGCGGGCTATTATCCTGAGCACCTCGTCAAAGGGAACGCTTACTGCCCCGAGCGATGCGCACGCAACGACGGTCAGCAGAAGCAGGAAGGCAAGTATTGCGTATACGGAAAGCGTTTTTTTACCGGTCGGCATTGTTTTTTGCTTTGAAAATCAGGGTCACCAGTTTGCTTACACCGAGGGCCGCGTAGTGAGACGCGGCATCGAGATGTTTTCCCTCAAGGACTATAATCTTTTTGTCCCTGAAAGCTGAATTTTGGAACATCTGGCCGACAAAATCCGGATGAGAAGGATTATAACTACTTGTAAGCACCAGGTCAGGGTTGTTCTGGATCACGTATTCGGTCGATATGTTTCTGTATCCGCTTAGTCCGAGGCGGGCCGGGAGGTTGATAGCTCCGGAACTCTCTATTATGTCGTTTATGGTAGTGCGTTTGCCGACAGTGAACCCGGGAGCTCCGTAGAAAAGAACCGTCGGAGCTTTTGCTTGCGGGGGAATTTCTGCTCTGGCCTCGGCGATCTGTCTTTCCATGTTTTCCACTAGGCTCTTTGCTGCGGACTCCTCGCAGACAGCCTCCCCCACCATTTTTATATTCTTTTTTATGGTTCCAAGCGAGATGATTTCGTTGAGAACGAGAACATTTATTCCTGCCGTCTGAAGATGCGAGCGTATGTTCGGGTTAGTGTGGCCCGCTACTATCACGAGATCCGGCGATTTTGCGATTACCTGTTCCAGGTTCGCCCGGACCTGGGGAATTCCCTGCGCTTTTCCCACTACGTTTGAAATAAGCGGGTCTGTCGAGAAATAGGTGAGCGCGGCTATCTTTTTCCTGTCGCCGACTATGTCAACCAGTATCTCGTCTGAGGCTAAGGTAAGCGATATTATGCTTTCGGGACAAGGCGACGCTTTTGCCAGGCACGCGGCAGGAGCAACTACCAGGGAAAGCAGGACCGCCGCGAACAGATTTTTGATGCTCACCTTGAACCCCCGGCTTTTCCTTATGGGTTCAGAATGACTTTTCCGAATTGCTGTCGGTCTTCGAGAATTTTCTGCGCCGCCGCCGCTTCGCTCAGATGAAACCTGCTGTGTATCGAAGGTTTAAGAGTTCCTTCACCGGCAAGCTGGGCGACTTTTTCGAAATGTTCCGCCCGGGCGTTAAACACCGTTACTCCGAGTACCGAGAGATCTTTCATGATAAGAGGGCCGAGGGCCGCTTCAGTGGCCCCTCCTCCTGCGACACCGATTAGCAGAAGTTTTCCCCCGGGGGCCAGATACTGCGTGTTCTCCTTCCACACGGAAGCTCCCACGGGATCGAAGATCATGTTTATCTTGTGTTCTTTAGTGACTTGCTTGAGTTCTTCTCCAAGATCCGAGGAGTTGTAGTTTATGGTGACGTCGGCCCCGATTTCTTTTGCCTTTTCGAGTTTCTCGTCACTTCCTGCGGTAGCTATCACGAAAGAATCGAAAAGCTTGGCCACCTGAATCGCCGCGCTCCCCGTTCCACTTCCCGCCGCGTGCACGAGGACCGTCTCTCCCTTGCCGATATTTCCTCTTTCGCAAAAGCCGTACCAGGCGGTAACGTAACAGGTGGGAATCGTCGCCGCGTCATCGAAGGAAAGTCCTTCGGGAATCGCTACAACATTCGATGAAGGTATCTTTACGTATTCGGCAAATCCTCCGTGGAGGTTGACCCCGACTATTTCGAGTCCCCTATCCGAGCGCACCGCCGGCATGACTATGACCCGCTGGCCTATTTCCACGTCGGATACGTCGTCGCTTTTCTCACAGACAATGCCCGCCACGTCTACTCCCCCGATGTGCGGCAGGGGTACCGGGCGGGGGGATTTCCCGCTTCTAAGCCTGAGATCGACGAAGTTTATCGAAGAGGATTTTACCTCTACCAGCACTTCTCCGGGTCCAGGCTCCGGGTTGCTTACTTCCTCGTACTTAAGGACGTCAGTTTCTCCGAATTCATGATAGATAATGGCTTTCATTTTCGCGAACTCCTTTAGAATATTTGTCGGATTAAGGTACTTGGCTTTGAGGGTTTGGCAATATCTCTGGAGCGATCGGAACGCCTAAAGAACGGGGGCAGGGAATAAGAGGCCGCCGAAAAGGATCCATGCCACAATCAGTGTCCAGATGATGTTCATTCCCTGTGCTATGAGAAATGCGTAGGCTGGGCGGCCTTCCTCCATGCTGACTAGCGTGGAAAAGCGGGTCTCAAGGCCTATGCAGACAAAGGCAAGGGCGAACCACCAGCCGCGAAGTCCTTTCATGAGCCCCTTTGTCTGGGAGACGAGATCATCTCCCACGACGAAGGAAAAAAGAAGCGATGCTGCCATGAAGCCTAGGATGAACTTGGGAAAGCGCTCCCATATGACTCCGGCCGACGGCTTTACCCCTTCATCCGCACCTTGACGGAATGTCCACCACAGGGAAAGAGCGAATGCCGCGAGACCCAGCATGGCGTTCTGCGAGAACTTCACCACGACGGCGGCGTTCATCGCCGATTCTCCTACCAGTTCCCCTGCTGCCACCACTGCCCCGGTGGTGTCAATTGTTCCTCCGATCCATGCCCCTCCGATCGCTGCGGGAATCTGGAAATGCTCTATGGCCCAGGGCATAATCAGCATCATTGGGACGGCCACTATAAGGACGATGGAGGTTACGTAGGAGAGCTTTTTTCTGTCTCCTCCTATGGCCCCGCAGGCTGCAATGGCGGCCGACACTCCGCATATTGAAACGGCCGTGGAAAGCATGGCGGCAAACTCTGAATCCACGGCGAGCTTTCTGCAGACCCAGTAACAGGCATACCAGATGACGAGCACAACGATCAGGGCCTGTAGAATCCCCGCCGACCCCGCGGAGAGTATTTTGCCGAACAGAATGTTTGAACCTAAGATGATAAGCCCGATTTTGATGTAGTACTCTGTGCGGACCGCTTCCCGGAAGCGGTTGGGGAAAACGTTGCCGACGAGCATTCCGATGAAAAGGGCGAAGATTACGTAGCTCACGCCCCATTCCTTGGCCATTGCGTTTCCGGCCAGAAACTTGGATGCCCATGCGAGGGCGAAGACCATGGGGAAGCCCACGACGTAGCGGGCGACCGATCCGCCCATCATACGGATGCCGAAGCTTGAGAAAAATAAGAAGACCACGCCCAGCGAGAGGGAAAGAGAGATGTTCTGTGCGCTGAGAACCTTGGCCACAGAATCGGGGGTCCACGAAAACTTGGGAAGAGATAGGTAGGGAAAAAGAAGCCCGAGAGCTATAAGGATGAAAGCCGGTCCGAAAACTACCCAGTCTTCGGAGAGTCCGTGTTCTTCCTCGGGAGAAGCTGTGACCTCATTTTCCATACGCGAGACCTTAACACGAACTCCCGATTTTTCAATGCGGGGCTGCCGAATCGCCGAGCCGTTCTCCCTTTCGCCAGTTCCAAGGGGCAACGAATTCTCCGGACCACAGGCCGCTGCCGGTTTCGCGAGCCTCTTTCTCTTTGGCGATATAGCGTTTCGAGTAGCGCCTGTAAGCGAGTGCGTAACCGTTTTGAACCAGCCAGCCGTTCAGGTCGAGTTCATTCAGGTAACAGGTACCGAGGAGCCTCCCGTAGCGGTCACGCGTTGCACTCTTACACGTTATGGAGTTACGCCCTATTTTGTTTTTAAGCGCCGCAGTCGCGGCAAGGCCGCAGCCGTAATTCTTGCCGGCTGCATCTCTGCATCGCTGGTTTGTCTCCGGAGCATCAATACCTTCTAGCCTGATTCGCTCCCCTGAAATCTTGATCGTGTCGCCGTCAGTTACATAAGGTTTGCCCGTCAGGGTCTCGGCTTCGACCGCTGTGGGGCAGAGCAGTAAAAAAAGCATTACGCACCGTAATTTCCGTAGGGGACACTGAAACGCGGGTCTGTTTTTGGCACCCTGCATTTTAGCGTCACGTTCTGAATCGGAAGCTTTTCTCATTACGCACTCGGCAACTGCCAGCTCATCACTTGGCGTTTGCGCCGTCCCCGGCCAGCTTTTTCGCTGTTTTTCTTTTCCTTCTTTTCTTCTGTTTTATGATCCTCTGCGTTTTTTTCTTTTCCGCGGAATCTTCTCCGTAAAGCAGCGTCGCGATTTTCTCGGCGAGATTTCTTCTGGCTAGGAATCTGTTAAGCGCCTGAGAGCGCTCTCTCATAACCTTCACTGTAATACCGCTTGGGCGGTGTCGCAGCTGCACGCAGGTGGCTACTTTGTTTACGTTCTGCCCCCCGGGTCCCGAGGATCTCGTGAAAGTTTCCTCTATATCTTCTTCCCTTATGCCCAGACGTTCCATCTCTTTGGCAAGTGCCGTCTGTTTTTCCTTTGATACTCCGAAGCTTTTCATGATGGGCCGGCGGACCGGGAGGTGGATTATCTTACGATGAGTTTCAGAAAATCCGATACCGAGATAAGCCCCACGGGTCTTTCGTCTTTGACCACGACGACGCTGTGGATGCCGTCTCCGGCCAGTTTTTCGAATACCTCTATTACCGATTCGTCCGGGCCGATGGATATGGCTGGGGTGCTCATTATTTCCTTTGCGGTAATACGTCCCGCATCTTCGTATACTTTTTCGATTTCTCCCTTGCTAAACCACTGTCCGAAAAGCTGAAGAATTTCGGTTCTCGAGAAGGAAACGGTGGTTTTTTTGGCGATAAAATCACTTGCGGAGACAAACCCGACAAGCATTCCTTCATCGTTTACTACGGGAAGCTGGGCAATTCCGAACTCAAGCATCTTGCGCGCGCACTGCTCGAGCGAGTCATCCTCGCTGGCAGTAACCACTGGGCTGTTCATTATATCTTTTGCTTTCATATGTTCTTGGAAACCTCTTTTCTCAGGCACTTTTAAGAATAGAACAGCCGGGGATTTTTGCAAGGAGCTTGGCCCTGGGCCTTTTCTTGGAAACGCCGTGATATGCGTATATAATTTCCCGCTGTGATGGAAACGCAGCAGGTTCGCGAGATGATAGAACGGGGTATTTCAACGTCGTTTGTAGAGGTCGAAGGGGATGGGACCCATTTTCAGGCGGTCGTGGTGTCCGAGCAGTTCAGGGGCAAGCCGCCGCTTGAACGTCACAAGCTTGTTTACGCGGCGCTTGGAGACGCCATGGAATCTGAGATCCACGCCATCTCGATAAAAACCTACACGGATGATCAGTGGGAGAAGCTTAAGAAGTAAGGAGCAGGAAAATGTCGGATATACAGAAAAAAATAGGGCGTCAGATCGAGGAGAACCCCATTATTCTCTACATGAAGGGGTCAAAGGATGCGCCCCGGTGTGGTTTTTCGGCCCAGGTGGTGAGCATCCTCAATTTTTACAGGGTGGATTACGAAACGGTAGATGTTCTTTTGGACCCGGAGATCCGTCAGGGAATAAAGGACTACTCGCAGTGGCCGACGCTTCCTCAACTCTACGTTAACGGCAATTTCATAGGCGGATGCGATATATGTACCGACATGCACGTAAACGGGGAGCTTGGAGAAATTCTTAAGGGGACTGCGGAGGGCTAGCCTGAGCGGCGGCCGGTTCTTCGACCGGGGGTATTAACATTTTTCGGGGATTCGGTATAATTGCGTTTCCCTGATAACTTTTTCACCATAGTTTGGAGGTTCCATGAAATCGAGGCACACCATATCAATAACGGTAGACAATGAAGCCGGAGTACTTTCAAGAATCTCGGGGCTTTTCAGCGCGAGGGACTTTAACATAGAGAGTCTTAACGTTGCGGAAACGCAGGAACCGGGGACGTCCAGAATAACCCTGGTCACAACCGGCGACGAGGCCATAATTCAGCAGATAATAAAAAGATTCAACAACATGGTTAACGTGATCAAGGTTGTTGACATGACCGAGCTTGACCGCGTGGAAAGAGAGATGGTTCTCATTAAGGTTGACGCGAAGGCCGATTCCAAGGCGGAGATCCTCCGGGTCGCGGACATATTCCGGGCCAAGGTCGTTGACGTGTCTCCGAAATCCTACACCTTCGAGGTTACGGGGGATGAGCAGAAGCTTCAGGCGTTTATTGAGCTTCAAAGACCTTTCGGGATAAAGGAAATCGCAAGAACGGGAACCGTCGCCATGTCCCGGGCGAACAAGAAAAGCAAGTAAAGGAGGATATAACCGGTGAAAGTTTATTACGATAAGGATATTGATCCGTCTAAGCTTAAGAAAAAGAAAGTTGCGATCATAGGTTACGGAAGCCAAGGCCACGCACACGCCCAGAACTTAAGAGAGAGCGGAATCTCGGTCACGGTCGCGGATATTAAGGACGGAGCCAACTGGAAAAAGGCCAAGGAGGCGGGCTTTAGCGTAAAGACCGTTTCAACCGCTTCTAAATCCGCAGACATAGTGGTTATGCTTGCTCCTGACACTTATCAGCCGGCTATATACCATGAGCATGTCGAAAAGAATCTGGTTGCCGGAAACGCTCTTATGTTCAGCCACGGTTTCAACATTCACTACGGACAGATCAAACCTCCTGCGGACGTGGACGTGTTCATGGTCGCTCCGAAAGCTCCCGGGCACACTGTGAGAGACCAGTATGTCGGGGGTGCGGGGGTGCCGGGACTCGTTGCTGTTCACCAGAATCCGACGGGTAACGCGAAAGGCCTTGCCCTAGCTTACGCCCGGGCCATCGGATGCTCGAGGGCGGGTGTTATAGAGACGACTTTCAAGGATGAGACTGAGACCGATCTTTTCGGGGAGCAGTCGGTTCTCTGCGGAGGACTCACGGCCCTCATCCTGGCCGGATACGAAACACTTGTCGAGGCCGGTTATCCGCCCGAGATGGCTTATTTCGAATGCTGCCACGAAGTCAAGCTGATAGTCGACCTCATATACGAGGGCGGAATAGCGAACATGCGCTACTCGGTAAGCGATACGGCCAAATTTGGAGATATAACCAGAGGCCCGAGGCTCATAAACGACTCCGTCAAACAGGAGATGAAAAAGATAATCGGGGAGATCCAGTCCGGGCAGTTTGCCACTGAGTGGATACTTGAGAATCAGGCCGGAAGGCCCACCTATAACGCGCTTTTGAGACAAGGGGAAGAACATCCGATTGAAAGCGTCGGAGCCGAGCTCAGGGGCATGATGAGCTCGCTTTTCCAAAAAAAGCTGGTTGATAAAGACAAGAACTGATGGATTTTGGGTTTCTGAGGGTCGCAGGCGAAGGACTCAGTGTAATTTTTGTTTCTGTCGCACTCTGTCTTCTCTCCGCGCTTCTGGGTTTTTTCTTTCTCTTCTTTGTTCTTGTTCTGCTGACCGCTTTTTTTGTCTATTTCTTCAGGGATCCCGAGAGGGATCTTCCTCCGCTTGACCCGGGTTCCGTGATTTGTCCTGCGGACGGGAAAGTAATAGATATCTCGGAGACCTTCGAAGACGGCTACCTTAAGCAGAACACAAGGAGAATAAGTATTTTCCTCTCGATCTTTGACTGCCATATAAACAGATCTCCTGTTTCGGGCAGGGTTGTCGGAACCACCTACTATCCCGGGAAGTTCAAAATGGCCTTTGAGAGAAATTCATCCGATGCAAACGAGCGTCTTGTAACCCTGATCGAGTGCGAAAGTGGCGTTAGAGTGGTTATAGTTCAGGTGGCCGGTTTCCTCGCGAGAAGAATCGTATCGCGCGCAAAATTCGGCGATGAGTTGGAAATCGGGGAAAAATTCGGGATGATAAAGTTCGGTTCAAGGGTGGATGTATACCTGCCCGAGGACGTGAAGGTGGGAGTCGAGGTGGGGCAGAAGGTTGTAGCCGGCAGGACAGTTATAGCATGGTTAACTTGAAGAAAAAGAGAAGGAGAAGGTCTCCCCGTCCGGGAAGACTCATTCCTATACTGCCGAGCCTGCTCACGACCCTGGGTCTTACGCTCGGGCTTGCGTCGATTGCGACTTCGATTTCCATTTACGGAGACTACGGCTCCACCGCCGTTTCCGAACAGTGGCTTTTCAATCGGTTCTGGTGGGCCGCAGCCTTTATCGGCCTGGCGGTGCTTGTCGACATGCTTGACGGCAGAATAGCCCGGGCGCTTAACTCGGAAAGCCGCTTCGGTGCATCCTATGATTCTCTCTGCGACCTTGTATCGTTCGGAGTGGCCCCGGCCGTGCTTCTTTACGTGTGGGGACTTTCAGGTTACGGAAATCCGGGACTGATGGCGATGCTTTTTTACGTGGTCTGCGCGGCGCTTAGGTTAGCGCGTTTTAACGTGCAGTTCACAACCAAGGAAAAACGCATGTTCACGGGTCTTCCGAGTCCGATGGCCGCGGGACTTATCCTTTCTCCCATACTTCTTTTCTCCGAGTTTCAGATTATGGCTACGCCTCTTATGAAGTCTTTTTATCTCTTCTTCGTTCCTATCGTGGGACTTGTCATGGTAAGCGAGGTTCCTCACAGGAAATTTCCCCGGTTTGCCAGATTCGGGCCTTTCAGCACTCTTGTTGCGGGTTCCATAATTATTACGGCGCTTGTTACCAATCCTGGAGTGGTCGCGGTCGTAATAACTTACTGCTATTTTTTCCTCGAGCTTGGACGTTGCGCCTGGAAGCTTGCCATGAAGGCAAAATCGCGGGGCAAGGAATCAGAAACCCTCGCTGGTGACGAATCCTAGAGGTTTTTCTTCATGCGGCCGGAGTTGATGAACGGGGTTTTCAAATTACTTTTTTTGTTCATTCTGATTACGGGAGTAAACCTTATGAGTTTGAATGCGCAGACCTTGCCGGGTGTTGGCGGAATAACTAAATACAGTCTTGATAACGGCATGACGGTACTTTTAGAGAGAAACGATTCCTCTCCGGTCGTCGCCGTCAACGTGTGGGTGAAAACGGGGAGCGCGTGCGAGGAGGAGGGGGAATACGGTCTTGCTCACGTGCACGAGCACATGCTTTTCAAGGGGACGGAGAAAAGGCGGGTCGGGGAGATAGCAGGGATGGTCGAGGCGGGCGGCGGAGACATAAACGCCTTTACCTCCTTTGACGAGACGGTTTACTACATCGTAAGCGCGCGGCGCTTCCTGCCCATGGCGCTTGACGTACTATCCGACGTTATGGAGAACTCGGCTTTTGACCCCACGGAACTCGAAAAGGAGCTTGAAGTTGTACAGGAAGAGATAAGAAGGGGGGAGGACTCTCCTTCAAGGGTAATCAGCCAGAAGCTTTTTTCCACCGCCTACAGTGTTCATCCCTACGGAAGACCCATAATAGGAACCAAGCAGAGCGTGGGAAGTTTCACTAGGGACGGAATCTTGGATTTCTACAGGAAGTGGTACTCCCCGGACAACATGATTCTTGTTGTGGTCGGGGATTTTGATCCCGAGAGGATAAAAGGCTCGGTGGCAAAGACTTTCGGGAAGATAAAGAAAAGAAAAACCCCTGCGTGCGAACTTCCACCAGAGCCCGAGCAGAAACGCACTAGAACCTTCGTTATTGGCCGCGACGTAAGCACGGGTTACTTCAGTTTCGCCTTCCACACCCCTCCGGCAAGCCACGCGGACACGCCGGTTCTTGACGTGATAAGCGGCATCCTCGGCACTGGGGAGAGCTCAAGGCTCTACAGAAAGTTAAAGGAGCAGAACGGTACCGTAAATGACATATACGCCTATGCGTACAGCCTTAAGGAAAGCGGTCTTTTCGTCGTGGGCGGGGTGTTTGATCCCGGCAAGGTCAAAAAGGCCTCAAAGGAGATAATAGCGGAGATAGAGCTTATAAAAAACGAGCTCGCGGGAGCTGAGGAACTTGCCCGTGCCAAAACGAACATAGAAAGGGACTTCATCCGTGCCAAGGAGACGATGCAGGGCCAGGCAAGAAAACTCGGGTACTTTGAGATTGAAACTGGCGATTACAGTTACGAACAGCTCTACCTCGAGAGGGTTAGCAGCGTAACCTCGGAGGATGTAATGCGCGTAGCTAGGAAGTATCTGATAGGGAAAAACCTCACCGCGGGAGTGCTGCTTCCGAAAGATAAAACCAAGGAGGTCGAGCGGGATTTAAAAAAAGCCCTTGTTTTTCCCGGCTCAACCTCCAAAAAAGAAAAGAAAAAGGGTCCCGTTCCTCAGGCGGAGTTTAAAAAATACAAGCTTTCAAGCGGTGTCCGCGTTCTTTTGAAACGGAATCCCGCCGTTCCGCTTTTCTCTGTTCACGCGGTGTTTCTAGGCGGTCTCAGGTATGAGGACGAGAGCACAAACGGAATTTCAAACTTCATGGCCGAGATGTTCACCCGGGGCACATCAAGCCGCTCCGCTGAAGATATAGCCACCCAGATAGAGGGGCTAGGTGGAACGGTCGACGGCTTCTCGGGGAAAAACAGCGTCGGCGTAACCCTCTCCGCCCTAAGCGAAAACTTTGAGGGAGCCATGGATATTTTCTCCGACGTGATACTTAACCCATCTTTTTCCGATGAGGAAATGGAGCGGGGAAGAAGGGAAATCCTGGCCGCTTTAGAGAGACAGAAAGACAATCTCACGGGAAAGACGGTAAGAAATTTTCTAAGCACCCTTTTTCTCAGTCACCCTTACAGGTTCAACGTTCTTGGGACCGAGGAGAACGTAAGCGGATTTACCTCGACCGACGTTTCAAGATTCTATGAGAAAGTTATAAGACCCGAGAACATGGTCATTTCCGTTGCGGGCGACATCGATACGGAGAAAACACTTGGCGTCCTTGAAAAACTGTTTGGCGGCATGAAAAAAGGCGGTTTTAAAAAGATTCGACCGCCGCGTGAATCCGCACTTTCCAGCGCAAGGGAGAACATCGAGTTTGAAAGGGAAAAGGCCCAGACCCACATTATAGCCGGTTTTCACGCCCCAGGGTTTAGGAGCCAGGACCGCTACGCGTTTGAGGTGCTCAACACCGTTCTTTCTGGTCAGGGAGGGAGACTTTTTATTGAACTTAGGGATAAAAAAAGCCTTGCCTACGCGGTCACCTCGTTTTACGTTCCGGGGATGGAAGGTGGCTATTTCGGAGTCTATATAGGAACCGCTCCTCAGAAGGAAAAAGAAGCGCTCGGAGCTATAAGGGAACAACTTCGGCTCGTCTTAAACGGTGTTGGGGAGCAGGAACTTGAGAGGGCGAAAAACTACATAGTCGGAAGCTTCGAGATAGGACTTCAGAGAAACTCCGCCCAGGCGTCCACAGTCGGGTTTGACGAGCTTTACGGTATAGGTACTTACGAGTACAGAAAGTTCCCGGAAAAAATCCTCGCCGTTACGGTGGATGATGTAGCGAGGGTAGCTAGGAAGTACATAAACCCCGGGGCGGCCGCAGTTGCCATCTTGAGGCCCGAATAGAGGTCCTTGGTGGGACAACTCTTAGTAGACTTCCTCCGTCCCGGCTCATGGAGCGGGATCTGTTTTGTCCGTGCTCTCCTGCGTATAGGTATAGAAGCGCGTTGTTGGGTAAGCGAGCTCAACGTCGGAATGCTTTTTAAACTCGCTTAATATCGCTTCCCACAGGGTTTGCTCCGAACTCCTTTTCTGTCTCGGGTTCACCATGTATCTGACTGAGAACAGCACTCCGCTTTCTCTTGCCGACATGTAAACCGCCGGAGTGAGCTTTGAGAAATGTATCATGTACCTCTCGGCGGCTAAGTGGAGCTGTTGCTCTGCCTGTTTCCAAGAGGGGTCGATTTTTTCTTTCGCTACCTTTTCAAGGATTTCGCGGGTTTTTCCCCAGTTGCTCTCAAACGTTACGAGAATATGTATTTCATTCCATATGTAGTTAAATGCGCCGTGGTAATTTGCGGTTCTTTCTTTTAACACATGGCTGTTTGGAACATGTATAATCCTGCCCGTGCTCTGCTCCGCTTCCACCCAGTTTCCGATCTCGACTAGGCTGAACTGAAACAGCCTTAAGTCTATTACGTCTCCTTTGGTGTCTCCTATCTGTATTCGGTCCCCTATTACGAAGGGCTTTCTCCAGAGTATGAAGAACCATCCGGCGATGTTGGCAATGGTTTCATGAAGTGCTATCGCGATACCTGCACTGGCGATACCAAGGTAGGTTCCTATGGAACCGAACCCTTTTATCCACACGCTGCCGAGCAGTATTATGAGAAGAAAAGCGTGGGAGTACCCGATAATGCGCTTGGAGTGATAAACGGTTTTTGGATCTTTTGTGTTCTTGGATATGAGGGAGATAAGAATTCTTCTGAGGAAGAGCAACCCCGCCACTATCAGAATGGACAGCAGTAGGTTTTCTATCTGCGAGCTGTAAGCATTGTGGTATTCTCTGAAGTGATTTATTAGATTTTCCACAACTTCAAAAATATACGATCCTTGGGGATAGTTCAAAAAGGCGGAAGTTTTTCAGGTGTTTCCACTGACTGGTGTTGCGGGTTTCATTTATTTTCTTTTCTGTTATTCTGTTTCCGGGCTGCTAGCTCAGCCTGGTAGAGCAGCTGACTCTTAATCAGTCGGTCGTGGGTTCGAATCCCTCGCAGCCCATTTCATTTTGCGTCTTGCGGCGCTGTCTGGAATGCGATTCCAGGCACTTGCCGGTTTTGACTTTAAAGAGCGAGAGTGGCGGAATAGGCAGACGCGCTAGATTTAGGATCTAGTACCTTAGGGTGTGAGGGTTCGACTCCCTCCTCTCGCAGAAACACGGTTTACGTAATTTCGAAAACATGCGCCTGATTGCGCTTCTAGTTCTGCTTTTCTGTTCCTGTTCTCAAAGCACAGAGCATCTCTACGAGAGATCTTTTCACTCGATGGGCTCAACCGTAGAACTCAAGTTCTATTCCCCGAGCGAGGAGCTTTTTCACCGGGTTGTCGATGCCTGCGTTGAGAGAACCAAGGAAATAGACCGGCTTTTCAGCAACTACAGGGACGACAGCGTCCTTGCGGAAGTTAACAGAAACGCGGGGGCCCGTCCCGTATCCGTTCCCGGGGAGTTTCTGCGTCTCGTGCGGATCTCGGTTAATTACTCGGAAATTACCGGCGGAGCTTTTGACATAACTATCGGTAGTCTTTTTGAGCTCTGGCGTGCTGAAACCGTTGCGGGACGGCTGCCCGAGAAATCACGGATACACAGTGCGCTTAGGTGTACAGGTTTTCGGAAAATAAAGATAGACGAAGCCAAATCTCAGGTTTTCTTTGACACGGATTGCCTCAGACTCGATTTCGGTGCCATCGGAAAGGGCTACGCGGTTGACGAGATGGTAAGGATTGCCAGGCAAAACGGGATCACGAGGGGACTTGTGAATTTCGGGGGAAACATATATGCGATGAATCCTCCCGCCGGCAAGAAATTCTGGTATGTGGGAGTAAGGAAGCCCGGGAGCGACAGTGAAATCATCTCAAATATTGATCTTGTGAACAAGGGTGTTGCGACTTCGGGGGATTACGAACGCTACTTTGAGCACGGGGGGAAAAGATACTCCCATATAATAGATCCCAGAACGGGTTGGCCTGCCGGGGACGTGACTTCTGTCGTTGCCGTTTCTAGGACCGCTACGGAAGCTGATGTCTTCTCGACAGCCGTTTCGGTTCTTGGTCTGCCCGGCGCGCAGACGTTTGTCCAGAGGGATAAGTCCCTGGGTTTTCTGGTTGTCGGGGGGAAAGGAGAGGAAAAATCCTGCTTCGGGTCTTACGTGTGCCCCTAGCGTTCCGGGGTCATTGCGGTGGCTTCGGGTATTCGGGCTTTTTTCTATAGAGGTAAACCGTTACGATGGCGATTAGATACAGAAGGGATATCTGAAGGACGACAAAAGAACCGATCTTAACATAAGCGAATTCGGCGCTTACGTATCTTACGAGCCAGCCGCCGGCTATATCGAGGAAAGCCGAACCGTATGACGCGATTATCACGAGGAGCTTTTCGGCGGAACTTCTGTTCGTGAAAAGGAACAGGTGGTTAAGAGTTACAAGCAAAACGGCCATTGAGAAAAGGTGGAAATGAGCTTCTTCAAGTAGCCCCAGGTAGCTTCTCGGAGGCCTGAAGCTCTCCTCGGACCCCCTGTAGTACTCGACGACGCTTTCATAACTGAATCCCACCTTCAAAAAAAGCAGAAGGTTGGTTAGCCACAAAAAGAGAAAGAAAATCGTCGTGAGCAGGACGACGAGTTTCAGCAGGTCGTTTTTTCTTATATCTCCTGAGATAAAGAATTTCATTTCTCTCTCTTGGACAGCTAATTATGAATCAGCCGGAACCCCGAACATAACCCGATAGACGGCTAGAACCCTTCTTGTGGTTGTTGAAAAGGATCTGGCGCTTATTGTTGCTCCTGTGATATTGGGGATTCCTTTGCCTACTTTCATTTTGTCCAGCTTGGTTTTTCTTGGGAACAAGTTTATCCATTTTCCGCTCGGCATGTAATCTGTGGGTTCAAAAAACGCAAGAATCTCGGCGTGGCGAAGCGTCCCGTCAGGGTTTATTACGAACATTACGGTCTCAGTCAGGGTTCGAAGAGTATGGGTATCGATAACCGCGTAGCCTGTTTCCTTTCCGCCGGACTTTGCTACATAGAAGGTGTAGAGTCTTGAATTTACCTCAGCCTTGGCCATCTTGCGTATGCTCTCGGCTTGGCGCTCGGTAAGAAAAACATGCCTTTTTTCCACTTCGTCGGCTTTCGGGAAAGCAAGTTCAAGCGCCTTGCCCTTGGTAAGAAGGACTTTGGCGGAGGCGTCTTCTGCACCATGGAAAAGAAACACAAGCGTTATTAACATGAGGATTTTCATAGTCATGGTAGAATAAGGGCAACATTCTATCTGAATATTGCCCTTGTGAAGAGAGAGAAAGAGAGAAAAAAAACATAAACCCGCGCCCGTTTATCGCGGATTTAAGTCTCGTACCCTAAAACACATATCCGAGCCCAAAGTTAAACTGATCCTTCGCCTCACTTGCTTCGTTGTCAAGCTTCTGATATTCGGCTTTTATTACCACGTTTGAAATCGGTTTGTAATTTATCCCGAAAGTATATTCGGTCCTATTATTTGCTGGGTCTCTTTCATACCCGGTGGGGACCTCCTTCTGAGAGTCGTATTTTTCGTACCGGATAAAAGGCGCAAGATACTCCATGTACTTGCTTCCCGAGTTAAGCATGGAGAAGATGTTGTACCCTCCGAGAACATACCAGCCGGACTGTTTTTCTCCGACAGATTTGTTGCCTTCAAGGCCGTTGTTCTGGTTTATAAGTGCAGCGTCATCAAGACTTGTCCACACGGACAGCGCCCTTAAGTCAAGTCCTGCGTACTGAAACTGCGCGTCCACCGAGTACATCTTGAAAAGACCGTCTATCGTCTGGCCGTTAAATTCCTCGTCCTGACCCGTGTTGCCGTAGTACAGGGATCCTCCGATCTTGACTCCCGGAATCGGGTCGTATTCAAGTCTTCCGACAAAAGCTATGTCGTCGAACCTAGCCCTGTTTCCCTTTATCCGAAGACTCCTGTTGTTTGATGCCTTGAATCCCCGCGAATCGAAACTCGACATTCCGTAGGCTCTGTATGAGAGCGCTCCTATGCTACCCAGATCGAACGTTCCGTGTGCTCCGGCTCCCGCTTCTCTCCATGTAGAGGGAACTATCTGTCTCTCAACCGAAGGCCTGCCTACTCCGTAAAACGTCGTCGGTTCGTGAACTTCGTTGACGACTCCAAAAGGAGCCAGGAGAAGACCGCCCCTCAGGTTGAACTGATCGCTGATAAGAAAGTCAATCAGCGCAAACTCAACCGACGCCGAACCCTCTTTTCCGTCCTTGTTGCTTCCCGTTGTGCCGTGTTCGAACTCTATCTCCGAGTTAAAAACTATGTGGTCGTTGTACTTGTAGCCGTTATAGAGAACCAGTCTCAGTGTATCCACTACGTCGTGTGAATCCTCTTTTACATTGGCTACGAGCAGCTCACCGTATCCTCCAAAAGATACTCCTTGGTCAACCCTGTAGACCTTTGAAGCTGCCGGGGCCACCCCGAATTCCATTTCGTATACGGGAGGCTCCGTTACCGAAGCGGATTTTATGGCTTCTATTTCGTCTGCGAGAATCTTTATCTGTTCCTCAAGCCTTTTTATCCTTTCCTCCGAAGCCGTACCCGCGAGAGAAACCTGTGTGCTCCCTAGTGAGAAAATCAGGAAAAAGGCTAAAAGTGGTTTCCACCGTATTATATAATTGACCATTTCTTAACATCCTCCTTTTGCAGCTTATTATGTTTGTACAAGTGATAGATATCATGGATAATTGATATCCAGGATGGAAATTAATAACATCCTGGACCTAGGATGTCAAGAATATTTTTTGAGAAATATTTGCCAAGGAGAAAATCAGCTGAATTGTCCACCTGATTTCCTTTCTGTCTTCAAAGATAACGGCAGTGAGAATTATTGACAATAAAGGTCTAGAATGATAAAAAATACGCTTCCCAGTTCCCAGATGTGGAAATGGTTATAAACCATGCTTAGAAAAAGTCTCTTCCGTGTAACCGTTCTCATATTTTTTCTTTTTCCGGGACTTTCCTACGCGGGAGAGATGGATAGGATCCTCTCTCTTGTCGACTACATAGGGGGAGATTACCTAAACGCTGTTGAAGACGGGAAGATCATAAACGAATTTGAGTATCAGGAGATGCTGGATTTCTCTTCCGCCGCAGTTGAACTGTGGGAAAAGGCTGTGGAAAAGAGAGAAGAGACGGCGGATTTTTCCGAAAAGTTTGCGCGCCTTCACTCAATCATAGTATCCAGAGGTCCCACCTCCGAGGTGGAAAGTCTTGCCGGTGAACTCAAGGGGCGGATCATCTCGGCCTATGACATAAAGCCATACCCGGCAAAGATTCCTGATTACGAAAGCGGAAAGGCGCTTTACGCGGAGAACTGCTCCTCCTGTCACGGGCTCTCGGGAAGACCGGATGATGCTTTCTCCAAGACTCTTAACCCTCCTCCCACGGATTTCACGGACCCCGATATAAATCTCGGGCTCTCACCCTTTAAAGTCTACAACACCACCACTTTCGGGATTGAAGGTACCGCCATGACCTCGTTTGAAAGGGTGCTTGACGAAAAACAGAAGTGGGATGTGGCGTTTTACGTTCTTTCGCTCGGGTATCCGGATATTCCTTCAGGAGGAAGCGGCTCGAGATTCTCTTCTAAGGACATCCCGGACGATATGAGGAAACTTGAAAATCTCGCCCTCGCAAGCAACGCGGAGATTCTTCTTGATGCCGGGACCGGGGGCAGTGACGGGGACGTGCTTTTTTACCTTAGAACCGCCTACCTTCGGGACGGAATTGCCGGTGGAGCTTCTGAGGCTATAGCCCATACCATTAGAAAACTTGAAAGAGCTATAGAGCTTTACGAAGCTGGAAGAAAAGATGAGGCGTTAGAGGAGGCTCTCGACGGGTACCTGGGGGGTTTTCAGAGAATCGAGCCTGCTTTGGTCTCGAAAAAGAGAGCGCTTGTTTTTGAGGTTGAGAAGAAAATGGGATTTTTCAGGTCATGGGTAATGTCAGACCGGGATTCGTCCGAGCTTCGTGATCTGAAAGCGAGCATAGAAGAGGATCTTCTCGAGTCGGAACGTATCCTCAAAGGCGGTTCGTCTCTCGGCAAATACCTGAGTTTCGTTAATTCTTTTGCCATAATACTGAGAGAGGCGCTTGAGGCTCTGCTTATAATCGCGGCCATTATCGCTGCTTTGGCGCATTCAGGTAACCGCGGGATGATCAGGTACGTCCACTATGGATGGGTGGTTGCAATCTTTGCGGGTTTTGCGACTTGGGTTGCGGCAAGGACCGTGATAGATATCTCGGGAGCGAGAAGGGAGATTGTCGAGGGAGTAACTTCTCTTCTGGCAGCCGTGGTTCTTTTCTACGTGAGTTACTGGCTTGTTTCAAAGGCAGATGTAAAAAAATGGAAGGAATACGTCCGCTCCAAAACCCAGGGCGCGCTTACCCGTAGAAGCGGATTTACTCTTGCCTTTGTTTCGTTTCTGGCTGTTTACAGAGAGGCTTTCGAAACAATGCTTTTCTATCAGGCCCTTTTCTATCAGACAGGTTCATCCATGCCCCACGTGGTCTACGGGCTTGTTGCGGGAGTAGCGGTTGTTTTCGTCATAGCTTTTCTTATGTACAGGTTTACCCTCAGGATTCCTCTTAAATACTTTTTTTCCTTCGCGAGCATTTTCCTCTACCTGCTCTGCTTCATACTGCTTGGCAAGGGAATACTGGAATTCCAGGAATCGGGAATTATTTCCTCGACTTCGGCGGATTTCATTCCTTACGTGGATACTCTCGGAATATATCCCACTTATGAAACTGCTATCCCCCAAGCTGTTCTAATTGTCCTTGCCTTGTTATTGTTCGCACGGCATTACGGATACCGGGAAAAACATTCGCGAGCCGCGAGCGCTACTTAAGATGAAGCGTCACAGTCCAGTATTTGATTTCTGATTTGAAGATCTGCTTTATGCTTGGGACATGTTGGTATTTTGCAAATAATGATATATTGTTACCCGAATTATTTACCGAGGGGTCTTAGACGAGATGAAGATAAATATTGAGGACATTGACAGCACTAGGAAAAAGATCAGGGTTTCCCTTTCTTCAGAACAGGTTGCGGAAAAAAGAAATTCAGTGTTCCGCGAGGTGATGGGAGGAGTCAGCGTCAAGGGATTTCGAAAGGGAAAAGTTCCCCGCCATGTGGTCGAATCCATGTACGGGAAGGAAGTCGACCAGGAAACCGCGTCCAACCTAGTCTCGGACACCTTGTCAGAAGCCCTTGCGGAGCGCTCGCTTCTGCCGGTGACGCGCCCCGACATCACGGAGATAGATGAGGTCAAAGTCGGTGAAGAGTTTGCCTACTCGGCTGAATTCGAGGTGATTCCCGATTTTGAGCTCTCTGATTACAGTTCAATTTCCGTGAAGAAAATCGTTCGCCAGATAGCGGAGGAAGATATAGACGCCGAGGTGCAGAAACTCAGGGAGAGGGCAGCGCAGTCGAGACTTATTGAGAAGGACCGTCCGGCCAAAGAAGGTGATTATGTCTTTGTTGACTACAGCGGCACATTTGAAGATGGAGAAACCATAGACGATCTTAACAGGCAGGATGTCAGATTCTTGCTGGGCGAAGAGCAAATCTCCCCAGAGTTTGAAGAGAACCTGCTTGGGAAGAAAACGGGCGAGGAGGCGGAATTCTCAGTTTCCTATCCGGAAGATTTCCTGATACAGGAAGCTGCCGGAAAGACTGTCAGCTTTACCGTAAAGGTAAAGGAGATTCACGACAGGGTGCTTCCCGAGGTAAACGATGATTTCGCCAAGGATTTCGAAGTCGAGAGTGTCTCTGAGCTGCAAGATGCCATAAAGGAACAGCTTGAGCGTATGCACGAAAACGAACAGCTTTCCTCCATGAGGGAGCAGATAGTCGACAGTCTTCTCTCGAACAATCAGTTTGACGTTCCGCCGTCGATGCTTGAGAAGGAAGAAGAGAGTCTAAAAGCAAGATTTGTTTCCGATATGCAGAGGGGCGGAGTTCCAGAGCCTGAAATCGAAGAAGATGTAATGCCGAAATTTACCGAGAAGGCTACTGAGAGCGTCAGGACCTCGATAATTCTCAGCCGCATCGCGCAGAAGGAGAACGTAAAAGTCACCCGCAAGCAGATAAATGAGCAGATAGACCGCCTTGCCGCTTCGTACAATCTCCCCCGCGATCAGGTGTACAAGGCTTACGAGCAGCCGGGGACCATGGAGCATCTTGAGTCCCAGATTAAAACACAGGGCGTTTTGGATCTTCTCCTCGAGCAAGCTCAGGTTGAGGAAGTTGAACCCGACTCCGAGCAGATTGACAAGGAATAACCTGCTTAGTATAATCGGTTTTTGATGATAACCGATTTCATACCTTATGTTATTGAGCGTACGAGCAGGGGCGATCAGGGATATGATATCTTCTCAAGGCTCCTTAAGGACAGGATCGTCTTCATAGGTTCCGACATAAACGACGCGGTAGCCAACGTCGTTATCGCGCAACTTCTTTTCCTTGAATCCGAGAACCCCGAAACGCCTATTTACCTCTACATAAACTCTCCCGGAGGACATGTTACCTCGGGTCTTGCCATCTACGACACCATACAGTACGTAAAGCCCGAAGTCTCAACCATATGCATCGGGCAGGCCGTGAGCATGGCTGCAGTTCTTCTGGCCAGCGGCGCCGCGGGCAAAAGGTACGCTCTGCCTCATTCAAGGGTTATGATCCATCAGGTGCTGGGGGGTGTTTCCGGGCAGGCAAGCGACATAGAAATACACGCAAGAGAGATCGTAAGGGTGAAACAACAGTTGAATTCCATACTTGAGAAGCACACCGGGCAGACTCTTGAGAAGATAGCAAACGATACAGACAGAGACTTTTTCATGACCGCTCAGGATTCCATTGATTACGGTATAGTGGATGCCATAATTACCGAGAGGGAGGAGGCAACCGGATGAGTCCCAGAAAAGGCAAAGAAGAAACGAAACACTACTGCTCTTTCTGCGGGAAGAATCAGGAAGAGATTAACAAGCTCATAGCGGGCCACGGCGTCTATATCTGCGATGAGTGCATAGATCTCTGCAACCAGATAATAGCGGAAGAAAAGACCAAGGACAGCGCTTTTCCGAAGCCGAAAAAATCCTTTCCGACTCCCCAGCAGATGAAGTCCTTCCTCGACGGATACATAATAGGTCAGGAAAACGCCAAGAAAGTGCTCTCCGTCGCTGTCTACAATCATTACAAGCGAATGCAGTTCAGCGATTCCGGCAGGAGAAGAAGCGACAAGGTGGAAGTGGAGAAAAGCAACATACTTCTCATAGGCCCCACGGGTTCGGGAAAAACCCTGCTTGCGCAGACGCTGGCCAAGATTCTCGATGTTCCTTTCACAATAGTGGACGCTACCTGCTATACCGAAGCCGGCTATGTGGGCGAGGACGTGGAAAACATGATCGTAAGCCTGCTTCAGGCGGCAAACTACGATGTCGAAAAAGCTTCCCGTGGAGGCATTATCTATATAGATGAAATAGACAAGCTCACCCGCAAATCAAGCGACAGTCCCTCAATCACAAGGGATGTCTCGGGAGAGGGCGTGCAGCAGGCTCTGCTCAAGATAATGGAGGGAACTCTGGCGAACGTTCCTCCCAAGGGGGGAAGGAAGCATCCCCAGCAGGAATTTACCCAGGTGGACACCACGAACATACTTTTCATATGCGGCGGCGCTTTCTGCGGCCTTGAGGATATTGTCCGTGCGAGGATCGGGGAAAAATCAATCGGTTTCGGGGCGAAGTTGTCGGACAGGACTGCTGAGGACGAGAGCAATCTTCTCAACAAGGTCCAGCCCGAGGATCTTGTTCAGTTCGGGCTGATTCCCGAATTCGTCGGGAGAGTCCCTATTATCGCCAGTCTGAGCGAACTTACCGAAGAGCAGCTGGTCGAAATTCTGACCAAGCCCAAAAACGCGATCGTGAAGCAGTTTGAGAAGATGATGGAAATCGAGAAGGTGCAGCTGGAGGTAACGGAAGACGCGAGAAAGGCCATTGCCGGGGAGGCAGTATTGAGAAAGACCGGAGCCAGGGGGCTTCGAGCCATTATAGAATCGATTATGCTTGAAGTTTTCTATGAAGTGCCTTCACTGCAGGGGGTAACGCGTTGCGTCATTGACGAGAGCGTTATAGCCGGGCGGAGCGATCCCAAGTTTTATTTTGAGAAATCGGATGAGGAAGACCAGAAGCTGCTGGGAACCTAGAAGATTTCTTGCGAGCGGAGGTTCCCCTGCGCCTGCATCCCAGTGGATGCCCTCGCAAACCGCAAATTCCAAAACCGATGATTGACAAGGAACTGCTTGAAATTCTCGTGTGTCCTGAGACCGGAGAACCTCTCGAAGAGGCTGGTCGGGAAATTATCGACAGGCTTAACGAACTTGTTGAGATCGGAACTCTCGTTGACAGGTCGGGAGAGCGGGTTTCCGAAAAGATTGAGGGGGGTCTTATCTGCCGCGGGGGAAAATATCTCTACCCCGTAAGGGAAAACATACCGATTCTTCTGATCGAAAACTCCATTCCCGCAGCTTGATTTTCCCTGCGTGGCGAAGCATGCCCGTGCGTTTATTAGGACCGAGCGTTTCAAGTCGCGCTATAGGTCCTGTTATGCAATAATCTCTGATGACTTGGATTTTTCGTGCAGGATTATGTTATAATTTCTGGCAAAAAGGAGGGCGTCATAATTAAAAGGAAATTCAAATCAGGAATGAAGGAGTTTTTAAGCTTGTTTCTCGCAGCTCTGCTCCTAGCGTCGCTCGGCGGCGGTGACGCGGTTGCGCAGGACGATGATGCAGTTCCACAGGATGTGTTCGGGGTAAGCGGCGTATTTCTCAAAAAAATCACGGTCACCGCCCGAAAACGAGAAGAACTGATTCAGAACGTTCCCCTGGCGATCACTCATTTCGGTTCCGAAAAGATTGAAGCCTTGAAGGTAAACGACCTTGAAAGCCTCGCAGTGAGCGTGCCCAATGTGGCACTTGACGATTCCATCGCGGGAATGGCAATAGCCAACTTTTCCATCCGCGGTGTCGGGATAAACAACTCCATAGCGTCTGTTGATCCGACCGTGGGGGTATTTGTCGACGGCGTGTATCTAGGGCAGACAACCATCGTCTTGTTTGATACCTTCGATATTGAAAGCATAGAGGTGCTGAGGGGACCGCAGGGAACGCTTTTCGGGCGGAATGTCACAGGGGGCGCTATACTGGTTAACACGAAAAAACCGGGAGATGTTCTTGAGATATCGGCACGCACTACGTTTGAAGGAGGGGGGGAAAGCCTTAACAGCTATTACATGGGAACAATCGGAGGCCCTATTAGCGAGACCGTCGGCATAAAGGTAACTGCCTACACAAATCAGGATAACGGCTGGTTTAAGAATTTCCACACGGGCGAGGCTTTCGGAGAGAACGACACACGAATGGTACGATCGGTTATTACGTGGAATCCGACGGATGACGTAAGCCTTGTTTTGCGCTACCGGTACGAGAATTCGGAAAGCGATGGCTCTGCGGGGCAGAACCAGCGCGACTTCAATATTAATAGTCACGATTTCAGCATCGACGAGGAAGGCTTCAGGGAGCATAGAAATCACTTTTTCTCCGCTCAGGTGAATTGGGATGTGGGTTTCGGAGACGGAACCATAACGAACATATTTGGCCTTTACGACGCGGACGGGTCCGCCTTGCTTGATATCGATTCTTCGCCGGAAAACCTTTTGAATATACGTGGATGGACCCCCTACCGCCAGTGGAGCAATGAACTGCGCTACGCGGGCAGATTCTTCGAAAGTCTCCACGCGACGACCGGTTTTTATTACTTTACAAACGAGATAAATTATCATGACCGCCGTTATCTGTTAGGAGGAGTTATTCCCCCCCAAGATCTGGGAGGAAATTATTACGTCGATACGCTAGGCGTGTTTCTCTCCTTTGATTACGACCTTACGGATCGGATAATGCTTACCGCGGGCACCCGTTACAGCTATGAAAAGAGAGAAGCTGAAACCTCCTCCGCCGCCATTACAAGCAGCGAGGGAACGCCATGCAACTTTGCGGTCGGACCTGCATGCCCGCTTGATTTCACCGACGAGGAGACTTGGAACAGTTGGTCGCCCAAGCTCGGCGTTGCCTATTTTATGGGCGGCGGAGCGAATTTTGAAGCGAACGTTTACGGGCACTGGACCAGGGGATACCGCTCCGGAGGCTATAATCTGCGAAATACCTATGCCCCAGAGGTGGAACTCCCGGGACCGTACGATGAAGAAAAGATCGATACCTTCGAGGCGGGATTGAAGATATCAACAAACATAGGCATCCTGAACGGTGCGGTTTTCTATAACTTTATCGATGATGTGCAGAGAGTGATAACTCTTCCAGAATCCGTGGCCTTGGGCGGCATAGCTCAGGAAATTCACAACACCGCGGATGTAGAAGCCTTCGGCTTTGAAGTTGACGGGCTGATTGCCGTTACCGATAAGCTTTTTCTTTTGGGTTTCGTCGGATACGTAGATCCCGAGTACACCAAGGTAAAACATGACCTTAATCTAGACGGCACTCTTGACGAAAAAGACCTAGCTTTAGAACTTCCCCGGGCCGCGAAGTGGACTTGGAGCGTCGGCGCGACCCATGACACTGGACTTGCGAACTGGGCGAAGATGAATTCAAGAATAAGCTATTCATTTCGCGACAATTTATACCTTACAGATGACAACAAAGGATATACTCCCGCGCAGAAAATTCTTGACGCCGGAATTGATATCACCCCGATGGACGGCAGGTTTTCAATCGGATTTTACGGAAAGAACCTTCTTGACCGAGTCAAACACGGAAGCTATGTTGAGCTCCACCCCCAACTCGGGGGAGGTTCGTTCGCGCCGCTCTCCAAAGGCAGAACCTTCGGTGTGCAGCTAACCTACCGACACAGGTCATAGAGGAAAGAAAAGCATACACATGTACAGCGGCTGCGTTTTTTAAAGCGGGCAGATAGAAGCCCGCAGGATCTGGATAGATTACGGGGCAGGAACTGCGGCCGTTTTTTGGGCGGAGTTCCGCGTGGCTAGTCTTTCGTGAGAAAATCAAGCACGGCTTTATCCACCTCGGCTTGGCATTCCCTCCAGAATCCGTGGCCGACGTCCGCAAACGCCTTTTCAACCGCGTTCGGTATAGATTCCACAAGCTTTTTCGATCTCTCGGGAGGCGTGACGATGTCCCGCTCTCCGTACATGACCAGGGTTTTCGCGGAGATTTTCCCGAGTTGGGCTAACACGTCGTGGTTCTCGCATGCGTAACTTTGGTTTCTGTATCCGGCGGCCGCATCAGGGTCAACGGGAACTTCTTGGATTCTGCTTATTAAGGAGTCGTAGTTCTCTTCGATATATTTCCTTCTGTATCCGAGAAAAAGTGCAAAAACCCATCCCGCCCCCGGTCCTGCCTTATCCACTATGTCCCTCGCGGTTTTGATAAGCAAGTTTCCGACCTCGTCCCTGTGCGCGGAGGAGCATCCCATAACGAGCTTGCTTACCTTCTCGGGGTACTTTATACCCAGCCACTGGCATATCATTCCGCCCATTGATTTTCCAACGAAGTGTGCTTTTTCTATCCCGAGAAAGTCCAAGAGCCCCGCGGCGTCATCCGCCATCTGTTCCATCGTATAGGGATAATCGGGTTTCTCGGAGCGGCCCGAGCCCCTGTTGTCGAGCACTATCACGCGGAAATGCTCCGAGTAGATGGGAACCTGTACATCCCAGCTCTCAAGACTGCTCCCGAGGCCGTGGATGAGCACGAGCGGATCTCCCTTTCCGCATTCTTCATAATAAAGATTTATTGCGTTTGTCCTTGCGTATGGCATATCAGGTCTGCCCTGAGGTTTATCTAGTTCCTGCTCAGAAGGTACTCTTCCAGTATCACTGTAGCCGCCATCTTGTCTATTACCGTTTTTCGCTTTTTTCTTCCCATACCCGCGTCTATCAGTGTTTTCTCCGCAGTCTTGGTGGAAAAACTCTCGTCCCAGTATTTAACTGGAAGACCCAGAAAATCTCGAATGCGTTCGGAGAGTTTCTTTATGCCTTTTGCCCTGCTTCCAAGGGAACCATCCTGGTTGTAGGGAATCCCCACTAGAATTTCATGGGGGGAATATCTCTCTATTACATCGCGAAGCTGCGAGAGATCTTTCTTTTCGTTTTCGCGACGGATTGTACAGACGCCGTTTGCCGTGATCCCAAGTTCGTCGCTTACAGCAACCCCTATGGTCTTGGTTCCTATATCAAGGGAGATTGTTCTCCCTGAAGTTTTGCTTTGCTTTTCAGCCGGTATCTTCATCGGACTCAAGTTTTTCTATGACTGCCGCTCCTATGCTGTCTCCCCAAATGTTTACGGTAGTGCGGAACCTGTCCAAAAACCAATCTGTTTTTTGATATAAAAGATTCCATCGTATTGACTCTTTTCCCCCCTAGGTTAGCTTAATTAATCATATAGATTTTTTTTGTAAAGCCCGCCGGGGGTAAAGATGAATTTCCTTTCAAATAACTGTCGCACAGTTCTTTTATGCTTGTTCCTGCTTGTTTTTTCTTCGGGTTGTGCGGTCGTGGCGGGTGGTGTGATCGGCGGGGGCGCTGCTGCTTATCTTAAGGGAGTTCTAAAAACCAAGGAGCCCGCCTCGTTTGACAAGGTGTGGTTCGCGGTGGTGGAGATCGTGGAACAGCAGGAGTTTCAGGTAACCAAAAAAGAAAGCGATGCGGGAAAGGCACTGATTGAAGCCAAGCTTCGTGATCAGGACAAAGATGTCTACATAACCGTCAAGTACCACAAGCCCGAAATAACCGATCTTCATATCCGCGTGGGCATATGGGGAGATGAGGACGAATCAAGGCGCATACTCAAGCTTATTCACGAAAAGCTTTATTAGCTTCCCTCGAGATTTTCGTAAAGCTCCATCTCAATATCAAGTTCTGTTCTTATTCCTGCTTCGTTGAGCTTCGTGTTTGCCTCCCCTATCGTTTCGCACTCGTAGACCGCTTGTGCGGGTTTTGATACCTTTTCGTAAACCACCCTTGGGTCCACGTAAAAAGTCACGGTAGATCTTATATCAAGTTCGACCTTTCTTCTGCCCTCCCTTATTGAGGTGGTCCTGAAGGCGCCTTTTGCATATTCAACGGGTCCTCTGCTTGCCTCGGTGGGTATTATGCCTATGGCTTTTTCCATAAGCTTCAGTGTCTTTGCGGATATTCCCCAGCTTCCGAGCATTCCGTTGTTGCGCGCAATGGCGCCGAAGGATCTTTCAAGTTCTTCCTTGGACAGTTCCCCGTCGCTTCCGAAACCGAATACCCCCATTATGGTGGGCATCCGGAAACTCTGCCTGTAAAGTGCGGCGGTCATTATGGCGTCGGCAAGCGGGCTCATGAGCCCCTTTTCGTCTCCGGATCCGAGTACGTCCCCCCCGACGTCTATCCCGACTACCAGATCCGCGCCGAGTTTCTGGGCAGCATCGGTTATCCCCTCGAAAACCTTAGCTGGGCCGTAACTGATATCGACAAGAAGGGTTTCTTCTCCCAGCACTTCGGCCATCCCCGCCTCGGCGAATCTTGCTCCCGCCCGGGTTAAGGAGTCCTTGTTACATCTCCAGACCACGTCGTTTATCTCACTGACATTGCGTGCCTCTTCGAGTTTTCTGGGTCCCGGGTCGGGGTCTATCGTGAAGCGCTCCCAGCTGAGTCCCCCAAGAACGCATTGCGTACCATTCGTCTCGAGCAGGTTTACGGTTGGAAGGGTTCCGACTATATCACCTCCACCTCCTATTCCGAGCACGATGGCCTTTCTCGAATTTTTAAGAATGTCCTCAAGCATGATCTATCCGCAGTGGTGATTACTAATATCCGTTCTGCAGTAATCATCAAGGTATTTTTACGCGCGGCGAATCGACTGGCCGGGTCAGGGTCTTTATGGGAAATTGATTTCCGGCTATATTAATCTCTCCGTTTTACGGCTTCTTATGAAGAAAATAATAAAGGGTTGGAAACACTTAAAAGGCGTGCACTGCGGTTCCGCCGCGATCAGGGACATATGCTCCTATTACGGACATGATCTCTCAGAGCAGATGTGTTTCGGGCTCGGAGCCGGGCTCGGTTTTTATTACTCTTGTGACGAGAGCATGAACCCGAGCAGGATTATACAGCCCCGTGGTCCCCTGATGGAAATTAATTTCCTCAGGAACTTCGGTGCTGACATCACCGACTGGAAATACGAGGACGACGATGAGCGGGCCTCGGCTGACCTTAGGGAATCTATTGACAGGGACGTCCCGGTACTGATACAGGCAGATATTCGTTACCTTGAGTATTTTGACTCCAAAACCCATTTCCCCGGACACGTAATTGCGGTATGTGGGTACGATGACTCTGAATCTGTTTTTTACGTGGCGGACAACTCATTTAAAGATCTTAAGACCGTCTCTTTTGAAAATATGGCGAAAGCGAGAAGCTCCAAAGCGAGGCCGTATCCGCTTTCAAACAACCGCGTTGAAGTGGAGTCTCTTCGAAACGGTTCTGATCTTCGGGATATGGTTTTCGGTGCCGTAAGGAAAAACGCAGAGATGATGCTTGAAGGTCGAACCACTCTCAGAGGAACCTCAAGCGTTGAAGTCATAAAGAAGTGGGCTGAGGATCTACCGGGCTGGAAGGATATTAGTGACTGGAAGTGGACCTCCAGGTTTACTTACCAAGTTATATGCAGAAGAGGGGTTTGCGGCGCTGCCTTCAGGTGGTTTTACAGGGATTTTCTGGAAGAGGTCTCCTCGGTGCTTTCGCCTTTTTACGGGTCTGATCTCCCAGAGGAGATGAACAGAATCGGCCAGAAATGGTACGATATGGGAGTACTTTTCAAACAGATAAGCGAGAGCGATTCATGCGAGCGGGGATTCGAACGGGCCTCGGAACTTGCTTTTGAAATATATGATCTTGAAAGGCAGTATTTTAACGTCGTGCTTGAAAAATCCCCTGTTGTCCACACTGCGGGAGAAAGAAGTCTCGGTGAATGAACATTGCATTGGCATTTAAAAATCATGGCGCGGTATCGCTTGGGAGTTCCGGGTTTTCGTGACGTTGCGTTTCCGCAGGTTGCATAATAATTGAGATATTGCCAAAAAAATAAGGTATTCTATTAAATTATGCGGAATTATTTTAGGAACTGACTATGCTTTTTTTTCTTTTAAGGAAATATGTATGGGTCGTAAACGTCTTGCTGATAGTTGCCATCGCGTACTCGGTCTCGGCTATGGTCAACAACGGCTTGCGTGACAGAATAGAGTCTGACAAGGGCGGTATGACAGGCGAGCACCTGTACAAGGAGAAGTACGGACGGGTTAAGATTCCTTATCGTGCGAGGAGTTACTACGACTCGATATTGAAAACGAATCTGTTTGGAGTTGGTGGGTACTCGGGGCCGACGGACACCGGTGATCTTCCCGAGGTTTTCGAGGGAGAAATTACTCCGAAGACCTCCCTTAAGCTTGAACTCATGGGAACTTTCATACTCAAAAGCAGAACTCATCCTTCAACGAACAAAAGTGTTGCAGTAATAAAGAGTATGGAAAATCTTAAAATAAAGGGTTATTCTGAAGGGCAGTTGGTTGACCTCATAGCATCCGAAAAAGTGGAGGTAGTGAAAATAGACGACTGCGAAGTGACTATACGTCGCGCCGGAGGTCCTGAACTGATTACCTGCGGAAATGAGCTTGAATCCGTTTTTTCAAAAAGCGCCGCTAGTTCTTCTCCCAAAAGAAGCAGGACGTCTGTGAAGTCGAAAAAGTCGTCGGCCTCGGGAGTGAGCAAAGTCGGCGACGGCGTGTACCAGATAGAGAGAAGGATGTTTGATGAGTTGCTAGCGGAACCAAGAAGCTTAATAACCGAGGCTAGAATTGTGCCGCGCGATGACGGCATCAAGATCTTCGGCGTGAAGAGCAGAAGCGTGTTTTATAAAATGGGTCTTAGAAACGGGGATATAGTTCACCAGATAAATGAAGTCGCTTTAAACGACGTGCCGAACGCTCTTTCGCTTTTGACCGACTTAAAGGGGCAGAGCGAATTTACTGTTGATTTCACTAGGAGAGGCAAAAGAAAAAGCAACCGGTACACGGTTTACTAGGTCTGCGGCGAAAAATCGGTTTCTTGAGGTTAAAACAGGTTATGAAATATCTTCTTAATAGTAGTCTTTTCCCGATTCTGTCGGCGGTTCTCTTTTTTTCTGTTTCCGTCGTCTGTCCGCAGCCGGCTTTCGCCGAGAAATCCGAGCCGCTGCCGGATCTTACCAGAGCGAAGGTTGTTGTCGCTCCGGGTACCAGACTGAAAAAAGCGCCTGCGCAGAATGAATCCGGGGAAGATTCGCCCTCGGAACCCGCTGAGGTTACCGAGGAGGCCGCGAAGTTATTAGCGGAGGAGGCTGCAAAGGACCCTCGCAAAGAAACCTTAAGACCCTTCGGCAAAGACGCCGTTAAGGTTTCCGGCAACGAGACCGTGGAGGGTATCGTTGAGGAACCCGGTCTCCCGCTCGATTTAGCGCCTGAGGGAGTCGTGGCTGAGTCTGAACCCGAGCCGCAGAAAACGCCTGAGTCTCAAGCACAGAAACCTGAGGAGACGTTGCCTGCGGTTGCCGAGGTCCCAAGCGAGGAAGTCGCTGGAGCTGGGGGTGAGGAGATTGCCGAGGTTCCGGCTGATGAGACCCTCGAAGAGAAGGACGAGGAAATTCCCGAGGATCAGGGAATGGTAAACCTTCGTGCCAACATGACGCTTAAGGAGATGGTGAAGACTATAAGTGAGATTACCTCTGAGGTCTATCTCCTGAGTGACCAGATCAGAGACAAGAACGTGACGATCATAACTCCTCAGGGTGGCTTCGAGAAAGAAAACGCGTTTAGGATTTTTGAAATACTGCTTGATATGAACGGCTATTCGGTCGTGAGCGCGGACGGAGTCAACAAGGTCGTTCCGAAAAAGGGGATAAAGTCAGAAAGCATACCGTTGAGGCAGGATTTCGACCCTGGAGAATCTTCCCAGAAATACGTGATGAAGCTTATAAAGCTTAAAAGCGTAAAGGCCAAAGGGGTCTCTAACACCCTTCGAAGCTTGGTGAGCAAGGAAGGGTTCATGAAGCCTTACGAACCGTCAAACACCTTGGTTGTGATCGACAACGAGCAGAACGTGAACAGGATAGCCGAAGTGGTGGCCAGCCTTGATTACAACAAGAAAATAGAGTTCGTAAGGGTGCATAACACAAGCTCGGCCAGCGTCATCTACAAGCTGCTTGAGATATTCAGCCCTCAAAGAGCCAAAAGAAAAGCTTCAAAGAGCAAGAAAGACGGCTTCGTATCCGGAAGTTCCGAGCTTCTAGGGTTTAAAGTGATAAATGACGAGAGGACGAATTCCATAATAGTTATTGCCGACCCGAGGGACATTTCCCTGATAAAGGAAACGATCGCTGTTTTGGACATAGAAAGTGAACACGCTGAACAGGACGTCTACGTCATACCGGTTAAAAACGCCGATGCCGAGCAGATAATCGAAGTTCTCGGGAATCTGTTTGCGGAGGGGAGGGGGGGGGCTATGGTTTCATCGGTTTCCTCCCGTGGCCAGACGCAACAGTCCGGCAGAACCGGTCAATCTTCGAACCGCCTCGGAGAGGGCAACCTGAGTAGAAGTGGGAATACCGGCGGTCTCGGATCGCAAGGCGGAACCATTGAGAGGGGAGGAAGCAGTAAGACCGGTGGCGGTTCCGTTGTCGTGTCTTCGGCCGATGGACTGAAGATAACTTCGGACCCCGCGACAAACTCGATTATAGTTATCGGTTCTCTTACTCAGTACAGAATGGTCAAGCAGATAGTGGACAAGCTTGACATAAGAAGAAGACAGGTATTCGTGGAAGCTGCCATACTTGAAGTGGGTCTTGACAACCTGAATGCGCTGGGAACCAATTTCGGTCTCGGTCTTAGAATAGAAGGCGACAACCTCGGTTTTGTCGGACAGCAGCTGCCGGGCATACCGAGCCTCCTCGGAGTTGCGGCCGACCCTGCGATCGCAACAACCTCCATAGGCAGTCTTTCAGGACTTTTTCTTGGGGTCGTGGGAGAGGAAGTTGACGCCGACGGTTCAGGCCCGCTTCCGGCTCTTCCTTCGTTCTCTGCGGTGTTTCAGGCACTGAGTTCCGTGACCGACGTCAATGTTCTCTCAACCCCGAGCATCATTACAACCGACAATGAGCCGGCTGAGATAGTGGTGGCTGACGTAATACCGTTTCCGATGGGCAGCACCGTGGGCACAAGCGGCGTGACGGTTCAGACGATTGAGAGACTGCCGGTTGGAATAAGGCTAAGCATTACTCCCCAGATAAGTGAAGGAGAATACCTCAACCTTGACATAGTTACCGAAGTTTCCTCCACCCGGGAGGCTCCAGCGGGACTTAACACAGCGCAGTTCGGTATCGCAACCACGACTAGAAGTGCCGACTCGTCAGTTATAGTCAAAAATGGACAGACCCTTGTTATAGGCGGGTTGGTCCAGGACAGAGAAGAGGTGCTTCACAACAAGACTCCTCTGCTTGGAGATATCCCGCTGATTGGAAACCTCTTCAGGTTCAAGCGCAACCAGAGCAGGAAACTCAACTTGATGATACTCCTTACCCCGCGGATAGTTGAGACGGAAAGCGACATGAAGCAGTTGCTTCTGGATCACCAGAGGAGAAAGACCTTGCTTCACAGAAGGGACCTGAATACGCTTGAATAGGGAAGTTTTTAAGAAATGAAGGCTCTTGACGAAATAATAAGCAGGCGCTACCCCGAGGTGATGGGGAGAATTGAAGAGCTGAAAGGGAAAAACGGCCGGAACACCGAAGACATACTGCTCAAAACAGATGTACTCAAGGATTTCCCGGCCCTTGACGTTCTTTCCGAATTCTACGGAATCGAGAAGATCGAATCGATTCCGGAAGACGAGATAGATTATGAACTGATAAAACAGTTCCCGATCAGTTTCGCGAAAAAATTCAGAATACTTCCCATAAACAAGGATAACGGGACGCTCAAAGTCGTATTCGCCCCGCCCCAGGAACTCTATGCCCTTGACGAAGTGCGCTCCCGCTTCGGGTGCTCGCTTGAAACATATATTACCCTTGAGCGCGTGCTCAACGACAGCATCAACAGGGTTTACGAACAGGGCAAGGATGTTGTCTCAGAAGATATAAACGAGGGTTCCGGGCTCTCCGAAATGGAGTTTACAGAACCTCAGGATCTGATTGAGGCCGAGGACGAAGCCCCGATCATAAAATTCATAAACACGCTTCTTTTCCAGGCCGTAAGGGAGCACGCAAGCGATATTCACATAGAGTGTTTCGAGAAAGAGGTGCTGGTCCGGTTCAGAAAGGACGGCATTCTGCACGACGTGACGAAAGTTCCGAAGACGGTGCAGTCTTCGGTAATTTCGCGCGTGAAGATCATGTCCGAGCTTGACATAGCGGAGAAAAGAAAGCCCCAGGACGGAAGCATAAGGCTTAAGATTGGGGGAAGAGATATAGACGTAAGGGTCTCGACCGTTCCCACTTCGTGGGGAGAAAGCGTGGTGATGAGGCTGCTTTACAGGTCTTCAGTGCTTATGAGCTTCGAGCAGCTGGGCCTTGAAGGCAAGAAGCTTGAACTTGTGGAATCTCTTACCCAGCGTCCCCATGGGATCATACTCGTTACGGGACCCACGGGAAGCGGCAAGACGACGAGTCTTTATGCCGCCCTGCAGAGAATCAATCTTCCCGACAAGAAGATAATTACCGTAGAGGATCCGGTTGAATACCAGATACAGGGGATCAACCAGATACAGGTCAACACCAAGGTCGATCTTACGTTCGCAAACGGACTTCGCTCAATACTGAGACAGGATCCCGACGTTATACTGGTGGGGGAAATAAGGGACAGGGAAACCGCCGATATTTCCATGAATGCCTCTCTTACCGGACACCTCGTATTCTCCACGCTTCATACCAACGATTCGGTAAGCGCCGTGACCAGGCTTGCCGACATGGGAGTGGAGTCCTTTCTCATAGCTTCGACCCTCTCGGCGGTCATAGCCCAGAGACTTGTCAGGATTCTTTGCGAGCAGTGCAAGGAACAGTACGTACCGATTGATGAGGAGCTTAGCCGTATTGGGCTAGCGCGCGAGTCTTGTCCCGAAGGAAAGATCTACAGAGCCAAGGGGTGCCAGGAGTGCATGGGGACGGGGTTCTCCGGGAGAATAGCGATTTTCGAGATACTTCTTATTGATGACGAACTTAAAAACACTGTCCTGACCCACCCGGATTCGGCCACGCTTAAGGAAAAGGCCCTGAGAAACGGACTCGTCACCCTGAGAATGGACGGTGCCGACAAAGTTGCGAAAGGCATAACGTCGATTGACGAAGTGCTCAGGGTCACTGAAGAGGAACTGGCGGAGACCTAGTCCACGGTTATCCTTAACATCGGTATCTGGAAATGCCTGTTTACAACTATAAAGCCATTAACGACAAGGGCGAATCGGTAAGGGGTGTTATAAGCGCGGAATCGGTCAAGATCGCAAGCGACAAGCTAAGAAAAGGAGGGGTCTATCTCTCTTCCATAAAGGAAGCGACCGGGTCTCGCCGCTCGTCTATAAGCCTTCCGTGGACCGGGGTAAGCACCTCGGAGCTTGCCGTCATGACGAGACAGTTCTCCACTCTGGTTTCTTCCGGTCTTCCTCTTGAAACGTCGCTTGTGGCTCTCTACGAGCAGACAGATGATCAGAAGCTTAAGGAGATTCTCTCCCAGGTGCGAAGCCGAGTGAGTGAAGGCAGTTCTCTCCATGTTGCGCTCGAGGAGCATAAAAACGTTTTTTCCGATCTTTATGTGAGCATGGTCCGCGCGGGTGAGGCGAGCGGAACTCTTGACGTCGTACTTGACCGTCTCGCGGATTTTCTTGAAAAGCAGCAGGAACTCAATTCGAAGATAAGGGGCGCAATGATATATCCGGCGATAATGTTTATCGTTGGGCTTGGGGTGCTTGTTTTCATGATGACTTTTGTAATTCCCAAAGTCGCCGATATATTCGAGGCCAGCAACAAGGCTCTGCCCTTTGTTACAGTAGTGCTCATAGGGGCAAGCGATTTTCTAAGGGAAAATTTCGCCCTGATTCTGGTTTTTATGGCCGTCGTATTCTTTTTTGCGCACAGATACGTAAAAACGCCTTCCGGAAAAAAAGTATACGACAGGTTTTCCCTGAGGGTACCGGTGTTCGGGAAAATGTCTTCAAAAGTAATGATTTCCCGTTTTACAAGGACGCTCTCAACGTTGCTTTCAAGCGGTATTCCTCTTCTTGAGTCGGTTAAGGTGAGCGAATCGGTCTTGGGAAACAGTCTTTACGTTGAAAATATCAAGGATGTCCGGGTCAAGGTGGCGGAAGGAGCGGCATTCGGGTCCTCTCTTGGACAGACCGGGATTTTTCCGCCCCTTGTAGTGAGAATGGTATCTGTGGGGGAGGAGGCCGGCAAAATTGAAGACATGCTCTCGAAAGTGGCTGATATGTACGACACCGAGGTCGATGGCATGCTTTCCACTCTGACTTCTCTTCTTGAACCGGTAATGATACTGATTATGGGCGTTGTGATGGGTTTTATAGTCTTTGCTATACTTTTACCAGTGTTGAATCTAACTTCGGTAATAAACTGAACAGGAGGTAGAGAAAATGAGATCCCAGATGGGATTTACTCTGATTGAAATTATGGTGGTCGTGCTTATCATAGCAGGGCTTGCCTACATAGTAGGCACCAACGTGATAGGTCAGGGGGAGAGGGCAAAGGAAAAACAGGCCATGATTCAGATCAGGCAGTTTGAGCAGGCGCTCCAGCTGTTTAAGTTTGATAACGGTTTTTATCCCGAAACCCAGCAGGGATTACGCGCTCTGGTCGAACCCGTAACGGTTGGCAGGGAAGCCAGGAGGTGGAGGCGTTATCTGGAATCCGCAGGCGTGCCGCTTGATCCTTGGGGAAACGAGTTTGTATATTTCGGGACCGACCAGACCGAGGACGGACTGTACTATATAAGGTCTAATGGCCCCGACGGGGTGGGGAATTCAGACGACGATCTGTCCAGCAGAGACAGATGAGAAGAAAATCCGCAGGTTTTACATTAATTGAACTCATGGTGGTTGTTTTTCTGCTCGGAGCTTTTTTCTCCGTGGCGATGCCGAGGGTCTTCAAGACAGATGACATGAACCTGCGCAGCGCTTCAAGAGGGCTTGTAACGACAATAAGATATCTTTACAGCAGGTCCATCTTTGAAAAGCGGATATATAAGCTTTCTTTCGATATTGACGCCGGGGAGTACTGGGCGGAGGTTCTTGAGGGAAACCAGTTTCAGGCGCGAGAGGATTCCGGATACGGCCGCAGGAATCTTCCCAACGGAGTTTTTTTCAACGACATACAAACAGAGAGAACTCAAGGGAAAGTCGGTTCGGGAAGGGACGCGTTTATACTTTTTCTGCCAACTGGGATTGTCGACTCAGCGGTTATTCACCTGAGAACCGGTGAGGACAATTTCTTCACGCTTTCAACTAATCCCTATACGGGGGCTACGAAAGTTTTTGACAGGTACGTCGAGTTTAACAACCGGCTTCAAAGCGTGACGGAGCAGTAGGAGAAAAACGGAATGAGAACCTGGAAAAACGGCATTTGCGGATTCACGCTGCTTGAAGTCATGGTTGCTGTGGGGTTGCTTGCCTTCGCGATGGTGTCCATACTCGGCATTGTGGGTCACAATATAAATATTGCCACAAGATCCACAAACTATCTCATAGCCACGAGCCTTGCTGACGAGATAGCTTCCCGGATTGACGCCGAGGGGCTTCCCTCCGCGTCGAAGAGAAGCGGAAAGTTTGATAACCATCCGGGCTTTGAGTGGCATATCGTGGTCGTTCCTTACAACCTGCCGCAGTTCGAAGCGAAAATGAACATCGTAAATATTCTTATAACCTGGGATGACGGGGAGGAAAGCTATGAAATCAACTTCGTCGATTCGGGATGACAAAAGCGGCTTTACCCTTATAGAGGTTCTTATCGCCGTCACTATAACGGTCATCGTGCTTACGATGCTCTATAGTTCTTTTTCCCAGCTAATAACCGCCAAACGCAGAGTGGAGACGGAAAACGAACTGATCCAGGAGACAAACACCATCCTGCTCAAGATGCGCCACGACTTGGTGAATGCGTTTCCCCGGGGGAATATCAACGCCGGGACTTCTTCCTCCACCTACCGCTATTTTACCGGGAGGCTTGAAGGGGAGAATAGCAGGATTGTCTTTACTTCTTTTGCAAAGGACCCAACGCATTATTCCACCCAGTCCGGTCAGAGTGAGATATCCTATTACGTGCTTCCGCTCCGCGGCGAGCGCGAAAATATGTTCGCCCTTATGAGGAAGGATAATTACTGGATCGGAAACGATGAGGCCGGAGCCGCGTACCCACTTTCGGAGAGGGTGCTGAGTTTCCGGGTGAATTTCCTTAGCGGGCGGTCCCTGAACTCGGCGAGTGAGCAGAGAGTATGGGAGTGGGATTCGTCAGTAATGCGAGGATTTCCCGGAGCCGTTCAGATCCAGATCGTTTTGGTGGGGGACCGAGGACAGGAAGAAGTCCATTCCATGATTGTTGCCATACCGGTGGCTGACTGATGCGGAGAGCAGATTCGAAAACAGCGCAGAGAGGTATAGTCCTTGTTATTGTCGTCATAACGATCGCCATACTCTCCACGATCGTTATTGACTTCATATATTCAACCCGCGTGAGCTACGAGATCTCCGCGAACAGCTCAAGCGACGTCCAGGCAAGACATATAGCGAAATCGGGGGTGAGGGTCGTACAAGGCGTGCTGAGAAAGAAAACGCTTGAGGATATTCCCGTAATCAAGGGAGTGCTAGCCCAGGCAATAAAGTCGCAGAACGGTGCCGGCGGATGGAGTCTTTCCATCAGCTCCTTCCCCATTGGAGACGGAAACATATCCCTTGAGGTGATAGATGAGAGATCAAGAGTCAACCTCAACGCTCTTGTGGACCAGAAATCAAACCGGGTGGATTTCCAGGTCCGCACGCAGCTAAATGAACTTTTCCGCTTTCTCGGTGTGGAGACGGAGAAAGCCGATCTTTTCGTGGCAAGCCTTGTAAACTGGCTTGACGGAGCGGTGCAAGGCGCTGGAAACGATCAGGATCCCGATGGTGCCACCGCAGCTTATTACGCGGGACTTGAAAACCCCTATTATATCAAAGACGGGCTGCTTGACAGCGTTGAGGAAATTAGGATGATTCAGGGGATGGATAAGGATTTCTTTTTCAAGGTCAAGGACTATCTGACCGTGTATCCTAAGGACAAGCAGGTGAATTTCAGCACCGCTCCGGAGACGGTGATAATGTCTACTATCAAGGCCGCTGGGGTCTCGGTCAACGAGAGACAGAGCGATTACCGAGAGATAAAAGACAGCGTTGTGCGGAGAATGGCCGACGAGATAGTAACACGCAGGAGCACCAAGAGGATCATATCGGCTAGTGAGACCAAGAAGATCTTGAAGAAAGTGGATTCCAGTCTGAAAATAAGTTCCGGTATTTCGGGCGTGGTTCTTAAAGGCGGGAAAAGCGATGTTTATACCGCCGTCTCCACCGGCATGGTGGGAAGAGAAATTCCGGTGTCAAGACAGATTCGAGCCGTCATCCGCAAAAACCTGAAAAAGAAGAATTCATATCCGACCGTTGTATCCTGGAGAGAAAGATAAAAGCCGAAGTGGCGGAATTGGTAGACGCGCAGGATTCAGGATCCTGTGGGCATTGCGCCCGTGGGGGTTCGACTCCCCCCTTCGGCAGAGCATAAAAAAAGGGGTGCCTTCCGAGAAAGCACCCCTTTTTTCTTATCTGTTTTTTCCTTTTTTACACGTCGTAATAAAGTGTGAACTCGTACGGTACGGGTCTTAGTCTGATCGGGTTGATCTCGTTTTCCGTTTTGTAGTCAATCCATGTCTCTATTACGTCTTCAGTGAACACGTCTCCTTTAAGCAGGAACTCGTGATCCTCTTCAAGGGCTTTTACGGCCTCTTCGAGCGAACCTGGTACGGAGGGGATGTTACTCAGTTCCTCGGGTCCCAGTGCGTAAATATCCTTGTCCAGCGGGTCTCCCGGCTTAATCTTGTTTTCGATTCCGTCGAGTCCGGCCATCAACAAAGCAGAAAACGTTAGATAACCATTGCACGAGGGATCCGGAAACCGGGTCTCGATTCTCTTTGCCTTTGGGTTAGGAGAATACATGGGGATTCTTACCGCAGCGCTTCTGTTTCTCGCGGAGTAAGCAAGATTCACGGGAGCTTCAAACCCAGGAACGAGCCTCCTGTAGGAGTTCGTTATCGGGTTGCTAAATGCGCATATGGCTCTTGCGTGCTTTAGAACTCCACCCACATAATACATTGCAAGGTCGCTCAGTCCAGCATATCCCTTTCCGGCGAAAAGAGGTTTTCCGTTTTTCCACAGAGACTGGTGAATGTGCATTCCGGAACCGTTATCGTCAAAGACGGGCTTTGGCATGAAAGTGGCTGTTTTCCCATGTTCCCGGGCAACGTTCTTTACCACATACTTATACCATTTCATATTGTCTCCCATCTGGACCAGAGGAGCGAAACGCATGTCAATCTCCGCCTGCCCTGCCGTCGCGACTTCATGGTGATGGGCCTCAACTGAAATACCGAGGCTCAGAAGCACGCTTACCATTTCGGAACGTATGTCGTGCATGCTGTCTGAAGGAGGAGTTGGAAAGTAGCCTTCCTTGTGCCTGAGCTTGTGACCGAGGTTCGGCTGTTCGTCGGCCCCAGAATTCCAGATGCCTTCCTCCGAATCTATGAAGTAGTATCCGCCACGCGGACTCTGATCGTATCTGACATCGTCAAGAATGAAAAATTCCAGCTCGGGACCAAAGTAAGCGGTGTCCGCGACCTTCGTGCCCTGCATGAAAGAAATAGCTTTCATCGCTATGTTTCTCGGGTCTCTCGTGTAGGGCTCCCTTGTTATGGGGTCTTCAATATTACATATTATGGCGAGAGTCTCGGCCTGCATGAAAGGATCGCGCTTGCAGGTGGTTGGGTCTGGCATAATCAACATGTCGCTTGTGTTAATAGCCTGCCAGCCCCTGATGCTTGAACCGTCAAAACCAAGGCCGTTTTCAAAAAATGACTTGTCAACTTCCTCCGCCGGTATAGTGAAGTGCTGCCACATTCCTATAAAATCAAGAAACCTGAGATCAACAAACTCAATCTCGTAATTTTTTATGAACTTTATTAGTTCAGCCGGCTTTTTTGGAATAACCGGCTGACCTGACTTGCTGTCAGTAGGCATGATCAATTATCCTCCTTAATGCGATTGTTTTCAGAAAGAAATTATTTGGTACGAGCGCTAATTATATAGCATCCTCGCCTCTTTCTCCAGTTCTGATTCTCACTACGTCCTCGGCTGGGAAGATAAATATCTTTCCGTCTCCTATCTTGCCGGTTTTCGCGCTTTCTCTTATGGTCTCGATTACCTTGGAGACCATATCGTCGGAAACTACTATTTCCAGCTTTATTTTAGGGAGAAAATCGATGACGTATTCTGCACCCCTGTAAAGCTCCGTATGACCTTTCTGACGGCCGAACCCCTTTACCTCGACAACTGTCAGACCCTGAATCCCTATTTCTCTGAGAGCCTCCTTAACGTCCTCCAGTTTGAACGGTTTGATAATGGCCTCTATCTTCTTCATGGTAATAAAATCCTCCTACGCGTATTTATTCATCTACATTAAAGTATCAAGAAATATACCATTTCTTTCGCTTTGAAGTGAACTGATTACCCAAACCGGCGTATAAAATAACTGTTTCTTTTGCGAAGGGAAAGTTTTTCGTTTTGCAACTCCGTATTATCATTCAATATTCTTAGAATCTGCCAGCTTCGCAATTTATATTTTCGTTTACAAAAAAATCTCTTTTTCCCCCAAGAAAGATTTTTCGTTTTTCCAAAGATGCACGTTTATTGTGCATAGAATCTTAAAATTTAGACACCGCGGCGGGCAGATTGATTTTAAATGTCGTTAATGATATTTTTCCCCAATGATCGAACAGAAACTTGGCTACAAGTTCAAAGACCGCTCACTGCTTGAAACTGCTCTTACCCACAGTTCATACGCAAATGAGTTCTCGTGCCCTAGCAACGAGAGACTTGAGTTTCTCGGAGACGCCCTGCTGGGATGCATGGTGAGTGTGCTTCTTTATGAAAAATACCCTTCGCACACTGAGGGAGATCTCTCCAAGGTCAGAAGTCGAGTGGTAAGCGGCGCGAATTTCGCGAGATACGCCGAGACGACTGGCTTGGGAAAACAGATGAGGCTTGGGAAAGGAGAGGAGAACACTGGGGGAAGGAAAAGGGAGTCAAATAACGCAAACGCTTTTGAGGCGCTTATAGGTGCGTTGTATCTTGACGCGGGCTACGAGAAAACTTTCGAGGTGGTCTCTGGGTTGTTTCGGGACGCTATTGAGGAAAACGACTTCCCACGCGACAGCAAAACCGAGCTTCAGGAAGTTTCCCAGAGCATCTTTGGACAGACTCCTGAGTACAGAATCTTAAGCGAGGAGGGTCCTCCGCATGAAAGGACTTTCACCGTAGAGGTCACAATTCCTTCCGACCTGAGGGGTAGGGGAAAAGGCAGCAGTAAAAGGCAGTCCGAGCAGTCCGCGGCCCGCGACGCTTTGAGAAAGCTCGGCTATTAGTCTTTAACCCTTTTCTATTCCCAGGTCGTTTATCTTTTTTGAAAGCGTGTTCCTGTTTATTCCCAGTATAGCTGCCGCCTGCTTCATGTTTCCGCCAGTTTTCGCGAGAACTGTTTGGATTAACTGTTTTTCAACTCTGCCGATTACCTGCTCGTGGACGTTCTGCAGCGAGAAGTCCGAATTTTCTACCATAACTCGGACAAGTTCTTCGGTTTTCCTCTCCATTGTTTCAGTTTCCCCGTAGCTGGTTTGCGAATCCATGGCGTCTTTTGTCTCCTTCGCACTTATTATGCTATCGGGGCTTAGGACCAAGAGGCGTTTTATGGTGTTTTCAAGCTCTCTTACGTTTCCGGGCCAGTTGTGGGTAATCAGTAACTGCTCCGCTTCGCTGGAGAAGACCTTTTTCTCGGTGCCGAGTTCCGCGGAGTACTTCTTCAGAAAATGCTTGAGCAGTTCGCTTATATCTTCTTTTCTTTTTCTCAGGGGAGGAAGGTTTATGCTTATGACGTTGAGTCTGTAGAACAGGTCCTCTCTGAAAGAGCCTTCCGCGACGGCATCTCTTAGGTTCTTATTCGTGCTCGCGATTATCCTGGGGTCAACCGGGACTGGTTTTTCGCTTCCGAGCCGGTAGATCTGCTTCTCCTCGATGGCTCTTAGGAGTTTTGACTGCAAGTCGGTTGAAAGTTCCCCTATTTCATCTATGTGGAGGGTTCCCCCGTCGGCTTCCTCGAATCTTCCCTTCTTCAAGGCCGCGGCACCCGTGAACGCTCCTTTTTCGTATCCGAACAGCTCGCTCTCCATAAGTTCCTTGGGGATTGCGGATATGTTTACGGACACGAGCCTTTTTTTTCTTCTCGGGCTGTTATAGTGTATCGCCCTTGCGATAAGTTCTTTTCCCGTGCCGCTTTCTCCCGATATAAGCACTGTGATGTTCTTGGAGGCGGTGCGGCCGATGATCTTGTATACGTTTAGCATGTCGGGCGAACTGCCGACTATTTCCTCAAACGATATGTTTTCCTCGGCATCTTCGGACAGCCTTATTTTTCTTCCCGCATCGTAGCTTTTTATCGCCCGCTCGGCAAAGAGTTTCACCTCTTCGAGATCAAATGGTTTGGTCAGGTAATCATAGGCGCCGAGCTGCATTGAATCTATGGCGTTACTGACGGTATTTTGCGCGGTTATGAATATTATGGGAGAGTCAATTCCCCTGTCTCTAAGCTGGGAGAGAACCTCAAACCCGTTCATATCCGGCATGTTTATGTCAAGGAGAATCAGGGAATACGCCTCCTCGCGGGCCTTTCGGACGGCATCCTCTCCGTTTTCCGCACACTCGACTTCAAATCCCGATTTCTTAAGGGATGTCTCGAGTATCCACCTGATGTCTTCTTCGTCGTCGGCTACCAGAATACGGTCTTTCATGATCTGATTCCTCTAGTAGGCGCGTTGTGCGCTACATTGTTTTTCCCGGAGCGGCGAGGAGCGGATGATTCGCTAGCTTGCCGGAAGCTGTATCTTGAATTCGGAGCCTTTTCCCTCCCAGCTCTCCGCGGTAATTATTCCTCCGTATTTGGCTATTACTTGGTTCGATATGAAAAGACCAAGCCCGGTTCCCTTCTTTTTGCTTGAAAAAAACGGGGTGAATATTTTTTTCAGGTTTTTTTTCTGTATGCCGCTTCCATTGTCCTTTACCGATATCATGACAGTGTGTTTATTACGTATCTTGTAATCCGTCACCCATCTCGTGCTGACCGTTATCTGCCCGTCGCTCTTGATCGAGCTCACGGCGTTTTGGATGATGTTTATGAACACCTGTTTGAGAGAGTTGTAGTCCCCGGGTATGGGAGGAATGGTAATGTCGAGCTTGTGCTTGAACTCTATGTTCTTATGAAGATTCGATTCGAGAAATATTATGTCAATCAAAATCTCATTTATATCCACAGACATCAGATGCTGCGTTGATACAGATGAGGGTTTGACGAGCCTGTCGACCAGGTCTTTCAGTCTCTCTACTTCGTTTATTATTATCTTGGAACACCGGTTTTTCTCCGTTTTCGACAACGTGCCTTTTAGAAGCTGTGCTGCTCCCTTTATCCCGCTGAGTGGATTTCTGATTTCGTGCGCAAGTCCTCTTACCAGGGTCTCGTAATTTTCTTCAAGGCTACAGTTCCTGCTGATGATGGACATCATGTTCATCTTTTCCGTGTTTCTTATCTGTATTACGAGTCCGCTCATTTTCCCGTCGTTTCCGTGTATGGGAGATGCCGTGCATTCCACGTTGATCGACGAGTCCTTTGATATGCGGAAAAGCAGGTCGTTTTCCTGCATAACCCTTTCCTCTTTCACCGCCCTGGTGCAGAGGTTGGTTATTTCTTCAGGCAGAAATCTGGATATATGCTTTCCGACGGTTTTTCGCCTTGAGATATTGAGTATGGTTTCAGACGGTTCGTTAACGGAAATTATATTGAGATCCCCGTCAGCTACTATCACTCCCTCGGGAAGCGAATCCAGAAGATCCTTGTAGAACGTCGGATGTTCCTGCCGCTCTATGCCCGTAATTATCTTTCTCGCGGTTACAGCCGCCTGTTCTCTCATATCTCCTCAATCCTTATGAAAATCGCGTCGGCAACGGACGTCATGGATTTTTCTACTCTCCCAAGCGCTTTTCTAAGGCTTTTCTCGCTCGACTCATGGGTCATTATTATGATGGGAACTTCCCCGCCGTTTGTTTCTCTTGTCTGCTGTATTATGGACTCTATGCTTATTCCGCACTTCCCGAGAACCGTAGTTATCTTCCCGAGAGTGCCAGGCTTATCTTCAACTTGGAATCTAAGGTAGTAGCGTCCCGCAAGGCGGTCGGTGCCGACAAGAGACCTGTGTCCGGCATCCTCGGAATAAAGCATGGGAGGAGCAGCCTGCGAGCCGTTCTGAACGGTTTTGGCTATTGAAACCAGATCGCCCACGACAGCGCTTGCCGTCGGGAGCATCCCGGCCCCCATTCCATAAAGCATTGTCGGACCTACCTTGTCTCCCACGATGTGGATTGCATTAAAGGCGTCTTTTACGTCGGCAAGCTGTGTGTTTTTTCTTATAAGGGCCGGATAAACTCCAGCCTGTATGCCCGAGTCGGTCGACTTGGCTATGGCGAGCAGCTTGATCTTGTAGCCGAGCTGTTCGGCGAAGCTTATGTCGGTCGAGGAGATGTTTCTTATTCCCTCGACGTATATGTCGTCGAATTCCGGGAAAAATCCGTAGGCAAGCATTATCAGGATCGAGAGTTTGTGGGCGGCGTCAATGCCGTCTATGTCAAACGAAGGATCGGCTTCGGCATATCCCTCGTCCTGGGCGCGCCGCAGCATTTCCTCAAACCCTTTTTTCTGCTCCGACATGTTATGAAGTATGTAGTTGCACGTCCCGTTCATTATTCCGTGTATGGAGAGGATATTGTTAGCCACGTAGCTTTCATGTGCCGCCTTGATTACAGGTATCCCTCCTCCCACGCTAGCTTCAAACGCCACGTGAACTCCGTTTGCGGCTGCCTCCCTGAAAATTTCCCCGCCGTGGTGAGCCAGAAGGGCCTTGTTCGCGGTTACGACGTTTTTTCCGTTCCGTATCGCGTCCAGAACCAGTTCGCGCGCCGCCGTGGTTCCGCCGATAAGCTCTATTATTATAGAGATGCTCTCGTCGTTTATGAGTTCGTCCGCGTCGGTGGTGAAAAGCCTTTTCGGGATCTTGACCGGGCGTTTTCTCTTTATGTCGATATCGGCCACTTTTTTTATGCGCAGCTTTATCCCGGTTCTTTTTTCTATTATGTCTGTGTTTTCGCTTATCGTTTTATAAACTCCGCAACCTATGGTTCCGGCGCCTACAAGACCTATGTTAACGGAATTCATCCCATGATCTCCTCAATTATTCAAAAAAGAAAAATTATACATAATCCTTTCCACAATACAGTGGAAGCGTTATACGGCACTGAAAGTTTGACAGTGATATTTCCTGAAATAAACTACTTACTCTTGTTTTTCGTGGGGCCGTAGCTCAGTCCGGGAGAGCGCATGAATCGCACTCATGAGGTCGCGGGTTCAAATCCCGTCGGCTCCACCACTTCTCGAATTTCCTTCGGGTTTGACATACACTTACCTTGGAACTAGATTTATAATCCTGTTTCGTTCGGGGCCGTAGCTCAGTTGGGAGAGCGCATGAATGGCATTCATGAGGTCGCGGGTTCGACTCCCGTCGGCTCCACCACCCCTCAGATTATGAGCCGGGAATTCGAATATTCTTGCGGAAAAACTATCTTCTTCTCCCCGTCCTGCCACTGGGTTACCAGCATCCGGTGTCCCGTCTGGCGCAGGGTCTCGGGGTCTATGCGGAAATCTCCGTAAAAAGTCGTAAACCGAGAGTGCAGGGCTTCGCTCAGAAGCGTCTGTTCGTCCGTAGTTCCTGTTTTCCCGATGAGTTTTTCTATTATGAGCCCCATGTTGTAAGACTGTGCGGCTGTGTAGTCGGGCGTGTATCCGTAGGCGCGGGCGAATTCGTCTGAAAATTCCTTGGGACTCGGGCCGAAATCCACGGATACGCAAAGCGTGGGTTCCCACTGGCTTGTCGAGACAAAACCCTCGGCCTCCCTGCCGAGACGTTTTTCAAACTCGTTTACTGCGGCTGCAAGCGTTGCCACCACCACGAAGGCGTCGGCTGAGTTCTTCGATACCCACTTGGCGAGATTTATATCGTCTTCCATCCCCCCGCAGCAGAGCACGCAGGAAGCGCCTTGGCCTTTCGCTCGGTCGAGTATGGAGGAGAAGTCTTTCGTGCCGGAGGAAAAATCATAGACTTGTGCCGATATCCCGAGTTTTTCCGCACGAAGAAGCGCTCCTTCACTCACGGTATGGGAAAATCGGCTTCCCTCAAGACGCAAAACAGTGATTTCGGCTGCCTCGCCGTAGCGGTCGTGGATCATGTCCACTACAGCATGGAAGTAAGAAGATGCCTCGGTTATGGCGGTTACAGTCTTTCCCCGGGTGCGGACTGGAATGTCGTCAAGCGATCCGCCGTAGTTCCAAACTACTCTTTTCGCCTTTTCTGCGACCTCGACGCACGCAAGCGTGAGGCTACTTGAGTACGGTCCCAGCAGTATGTCTACCCGATCTTTTTCTATCAGGTGGCGGGTGTTCTCCCTTGTTTTCTCGGCAACGCTAGAGTCATCGTAGAAAACAAGTTCTGGCACCAAGGAATCTCCATCCCGCGTTTTAACTCCGCCACGGCTGCGCAGGTGGTCCGTGAAAAGCTTTATTCCCCGAAGGCTTTCCCTGCCTTGGACGGCGTGGCGTCCAGAGAGCGTTGCGGAAAGTCCGATTTTAAAGGAGTTCATTTCGAATCAGAGCAGGGTTCCTACCGCCTCTTCGATTCTGTTTAAGCCCTCTTCTATGTTCTCCATGGATGTGGCGTAGGATATCCTGAGATGGTTTTCCTTTCCGAAGGCTATGCCCGGAACGACGGCCACTTTCGCTTCCTCAAGCAGGAATTCGGTAAACGAGATGGACCCGTCAATCTTCTTGTCTCCGTATGTTTTGCCCACAAAACCGCTTATGCTGGGAAACACGTAAAACGCTCCCATTGGGTCAAAGCAGGTAAATCCCGGAATTTCGTTCAGCCTTTTCACTATGAAGTTCTTCCTTCTCTCAAATTCTCTTGCCCTTTTGGCGAGCAGGTCCTGCGGTCCGCAAAGTGCCTCAAGGGCGGCCATCTGGGAAATTGAAGAGGGGTTCGAGGTAGACTGTCCCTGAAGCTTCGCCATCGCGCTTATTACTCTTTTATCCCCCGCCGCGTATCCTATGCGCCATCCGGTCATTGAGTAGGATTTTGATACCCCGTTTACAAGTATGGTGGATTCTTTAGCCCTGTCGCTAAGAGAGCAGACGGATACGTGCTCCGTTTCCCCATAGATTATCTTCTCGTATATCTCATCTGAGATTATGATCAGACCGGCGTCAAGGGCGATTTCGACTATTTCCTCAAGTTCTCCGCGCGAATACGTTGTCCCCGTGGGATTTGAAGGATAATTGAGAATAAAGGCCCGCGTCCGTTCGTTTATTTCCGCTTCGAGCTGCTTAGGGGTGATCTTGAAAAGTTCTTGCTCGTCTGTGTCTATGATCACCGGGGTTGCACCCGTCAACGCTACCTGGTCGGGATAGGAAACCCAGTAAGGGGCCGGGATTATAACCTCGTCTCCGGGTTCGAAAAGCGCTTGGGTAATGTTGTATATCGAGTGTTTGGCACCACAGGAAACCAGTATCTCATCCCTTGCGTACTCAAGGCCGTGGTCTTTTTTCAGGGACGCCGCTATCGCGTCTTTGAGTTCATCGATTCCACCGACGGCTGTGTACTTCGTAAAGCCGCTTTTAATCGCGGCCACACCCTCTTTCTTCACGTTCTCGGGAGTGTCGAAGTCAGGTTCTCCAGCTCCGAACCCTATGATGTCGACCCCTTGGGCGCGAAGCGATTTGGCTTTTGCCGTTATGGTCAGAGTCGCGGAAGGCTTGAGGTTGCTTACCCTTTCTGAAAGTCTCACTTTATTTTTTCCTCCGCTTTTTTGCCGGGCGGAGTTTTTCGATCAGTTTTTCCTCAACCGCCGCCGGGACGAAACCCTTTGCGGAACCTCCCAGAGAGATTATTTCCTTTATCAGAGATGAGCTTATGTGGGAGAACTGGCTTTCGGTCACCATAAACAGCGTCTCCACCTCTTCGTTCATAAGCTTGTTCGCGGTGGCCATCTGAAGTTCGTACTCAAAGTCTGAGTGGCATCTCATTCCGCGCAGTATGGTGTTGGTTTCTTTTTTCCTTATGTAGTCGACCAGCAGTCCCTCGAAGCTTTCAACCTCGACATTGGGGTAATCCTTGGTCACCTCGGCAATGAGAGACACCCTCTCCTCGGTCGAGAGGGTCGTTTTCTTGGAAGTGTTGTGTCCGACCGAGATTATGATTTTCTCGAAGATCCCTGCCGCCCGGGCGATTATGTTCAGGTGCCCGTTTGTGAAAGGGTCAAATGAACCCGGATATATTACAGTTTTGCCGTTCAATCGAGTCTCCTTAAAAAACTTACGGAGGTGCCTCCGTATTTTCTGGTTCTCACCTCAAATCCTTCAGGTCTCATAACATTTCCGGACGGATGTTCAATGACCATGATTCCTTTTTCTCCGACGACACTTCCTATCTCGCGGGCAAGCGAGTGCGGCTCTGTCTTTTCGTAAAACTTATACGGGGGATCAATGAAAACAAGATCAAACCCAAAATTTTCCGCACTTAACATACTCAATGCTTTCCTGAAATCAAAATTGAGTATTCTCGATTGCTCACCGTACCCGCAGGAACGCAGATTCCGGGCGATTATCCCCGCCGCGGCAGGGTTTTTCTCAACAAACACGCAGGATGAGGCACCTAGGCTTAAAGCCTCGATTCCCAGATTTCCCGAGCCCGAGAACAGGTCAAGCACGCTTGTTCCAGGAACTTCAGGACCCAATATGTCGAACATCGATTTTTTTATCCTGGCCGCGGTTGGTCTAAGCGATTCTCCTCTCGGAACCTTCAGTATCCTTCCCTTGGATTGTCCGGTAAGTACGCGCATGTCGATTGTATACGAACTCTTTCGGCAAGACTAGATTTACTCCGCGTTTTGCTCTGGAAGTCGCAGATTTATTCATGTAAAATATCATTCTAACTGGTTTATTTCACAACCATTCTTTTTCTTTTCTCCGGAGGGTTTTTTCAGGAATGGACACTTCATCCAGAGTGCAGACTGTAAACATTGAAGATGAGATGAAGGAGTCCTATCTCAGTTACTCCATGAGCGTCATAGTCGGAAGGGCTCTTCCCGACGTGCGCGACGGACTCAAGCCCGTTCACAGGAGAATTCTCTACGGGATGAGCGAGGCAGGAAATGTGTGGAACCGCCCCTACAAGAAATCCGCCAGGGTGGTCGGGGACGTCATGGGTAAATATCATCCTCACGGAGACTCGGCGATCTACGATTCCCTTGTCCGTATGGCTCAGGATTTCTCCATGAGGATCCCGCTTGTCGATGGTCAGGGTAATTTCGGCTCCGTTGACGGGGACAGCCCGGCGGCCATGCGCTACACGGAAGTCAGGCTCTCGAGAATTTCTTCTGAGATGCTTGAGGATCTGGATAAAGAAACGGTTGAGTTCTATCCGAACTACGACGGGGGAGAACTTGAGCCGAGCGTGCTGCCGACCAAGGTGCCGAACCTGCTTCTAAACGGTTCTTCGGGAATCGCGGTGGGCATGTCAACCAATATTCCTCCTCATAACCTTGGGGAGCTTCTCGATGCCGTAGTGGCACAGATACGCGACCCCAACATCACTGTGGACAGGCTTCTTGAGATCATGCCGGGGCCAGATTTTCCCACGGGGGGTTTCGTAAGCGGTCGCGATGACATCCGCACTGCTTATGCCACCGGCCGCGGAATAGTCAGGACGAGGGCAAGGGTTCGCATAGAGAAGCAGAAAAAAGGAGGAAGGGAGGTGATAATCGTCACCGAGCTTCCCTATCAAGTTAACAAGGCGCGGCTTGCCCAGAAAATCGCCGAACTCGTAAGGGAGGAAAAGATAAAGGGGATCACCGACATACGGGATGAGTCCGACAGAGAAGGTATAAGGCTCGTTATCGACGTGAAGAGCGGGGAGCACGCCCAGGTGGTTCTTAACCAGCTCTACAAGCATACGCAGATGTATACCTCCTTCGGCATCATAATGCTGGCGCTTGTGAGAAACCAGCCGAAGGTTCTTAGCTTAAAGGAACTCCTTGCCTACTTCATAGAGCACAGAAAAGAAGTAATTACCCGAAGAACCCAGTATGAGCTTCGCAAGGCGGAGGAGCGTCTTCACATTCTTGAGGGGTTCAAGATCGCTCTTGATAACCTCGATGAGATCGTCGAGCTCATAAAAGGTTCCGAGAGCCCCGCGGCCGCGAAAGCGGGTCTTGTGCGGACGTTTGCGCTTTCGGAGCGCCAGGCTCAGGCCATCTTGGAGATGCGCCTTCAGAGACTTACGGCACTTGAGAGGGACAAGATACTCGAGGAAAGACGCGAGCTTATCGCCACCGTGGCCAAACTAAGGGAGATACTGGAAAGCGAAAAACTGATACTCGATCTTGCGGTGGAAGAACTAACCGAGCTGAGGGAAAAATTCGGGGACACAAGGAGAACCGAAATCGTTGAGGACGTCGGGGAGATATCCATCGAGGATCTTATAACCGACGAGGAGATGGTGGTTACCACCACCTACGGGGGTTACATAAAGAGCATACCGCTCAGCGTTTACCGAAACCAGAGAAGGGGCGGGAGGGGAAGAACCGGAATGGGCACCAAGGATGCCGATTTCGTTAACGACCTGTTCACCGCGTCAAGACACACCAGCATTCTGTTTTTCTCAAGCCTAGGAAGATGCTACTGGCTCAAGGTCTACCAGATTCCCGAGGCCTCTCCCACCGCGCGGGGAAGGGCGATGGTGAACCTGCTTAATCTTGATAAGGGAGAGAAGGTGGCAGCCGTGTTGCCCGTAAAGGACTTCGCCGAAGACGTCTCAATAGTCATGGCGACTCGAAACGGAATCGTTAAGAAAACGAAGCTGAGAGCATATTCAAATCCCCGCGTAGGAGGGATAAAAGCCCTTAACATACTCGAGGGAGATGAACTTGTGGGAGCGGCGCTTGCGTCAGAGGACGACGAGGTGCTTCTTACTTCAAGGAACGGCCAGGCGATCAGGTTCAAAGGCACGGACGTCAGGAACATGGGCAGGGTGTCGACAGGTGTTAAAGGTATAAGGCTCAGAGAAGGTGACGAAGTGGTGAGTCTTGAGGTCATAAGGAACCAGAACGCGCAGATACTTACCATAACCGAGATGGGCTACGGCAAGTGCACCCTAATCTCGGAGTACAGGCTCACGAAAAGGGGAGGGGTGGGGGTGAAGACCGTCAACATAACCGAGCGAAATGGAAGAGTGGTCGGGGGGTTCCAAGTGGATGATGATACGGAGATAATGCTCATAAGTAATCAGGGCGGCAAGATTATAAGAACGAGCGTTTCCGAGATACGTAACACGGGCCGAGCCGCCCAAGGGGTGAAAGTCATAAACCTTGAGCCCGAGGAACTTGTGGCCGCGGTTGCGAAAGTCGCGGAGGGAGACTGATGATAAAGGAAGTCGAAAACGTGCTCTCCGGTTTTCCAGGCTATAACTGCTTTGCGTGCGGTCCGCACAATGAGCACGGACTCCGCCTTAAATTTTTTCATGATCAGGAAACCGACGAGGTTTTCACTACCATTTCTGCCGAGGAGCATTTTTGCGGCTGGCCGGGGATAGTGCACGGGGGAGTTCAGTGTGCTCTTGTCGACGAGGTTTCTTTCTGGGCCATGTTCAATGAAACCCGCAAGATTGCCTTTACGGCGAAAATAGACATTGCTTACATGAAAAAGGTTCCAAGCGGCACAATGCTTGACGTGAGAGCCAAGATAAGGGAGATCAGGGGAAGAAGAGTTGAAGTCGATTCGGTAATAAGGGATGAGGACGGAACCGAGCTTGCAAGTGCCGCGGTGACCTACGTGTTCCCCCGAAAGGAAACTCTGCGCGAGATACTGGGCCCTGAGCTTCTGAGCGAAGAATTCTTGCAATATGTGAGGGATTAAATGATAAGACTCTACGAACATCCGCTTTCTGGAAACGCCTACAAAGCGAAACTTCTCCTGCACCAGCTCTCGGTCGAATATGAGGGAGTGACTGTGGATATATTCGCGGGGGAACATAAAAAAAAGGAGTTTTCCGCGCTTAATCCCAACTGCAAGATCCCGGTTCTTGCGGATGGGAACTTTGTTATGTGGGAATCAAACGCAATACTTTTCTACTTGGCAAAGAAATTTTCTCCGAATCCCTATTTATCGGATGATCCGGAAACTTATGGTCTGATTGCGCAGTGGACTTTTTTCGGAAAGACAACTGTAGATCCTAACTTGGCGCTCGCAAGGTATTTTGTGAAGTTTCTGTCCCCCGACCAAGTGCCGCCAGGGACGCTAGAGAAACTTCACGCACAAGGAAACGTCGCGCTTGCGATTCTTGAAGACCACCTTTCCCGAAACGAGTTTCTCTGCGGGAGTTACTCCATAGCGGACATCGCGTGCTATCCTTACACAATGCTTTGCGGCGAAGGGGGATTCGACCTGGAGATTTATCCGTCGGTCAGAAGGTGGTGTGGGAGCGTCGAAGAAACTCCGAACTTCATTGCTTTTGCCGGGTAGTGCTGGCTGTACTTTATGGAAACGGAAGTCAAGCTTTTTTTGGAACTGCTGGAGGAAACCAAGAGCGCGGTTGCCTTCACTGGAGCCGGAATAAGTACCGAATCCGGAATACCTGACTACCGTTCTCCCGGAACCGGCATGTGGGAAAAAATGGACCAGTCAGTGGTCTCGCTCTCCGGGTTTTTGAGAAATCCCGAGAATTACTATTCCTACGCCATGGAATCCTATCCGGTCAGGGCTGCCGCCGAACCCAATGCGGGCCATTACGCACTTGCGCGTCTTGAGGAAAGGGGCTGGCTCAAGGGGGTTATAACGCAGAACGTGGACGGCCTGCACACCAAGGCGGGTTCTGAGAACGTGTTTGAGCTCCACGGTTCCGTAAGACGCGTTGTTTGTCTCCAGTGCCGGGAGTACTATCCGATGGAAGATGTGATGAGCAGGGTTTTTGAGGGAGAAAATCCTCCGCTCTGCTCGCGGTGCGAGGGAATTTTGAAGCCCGATGCCGTTTTTTTCGGGGAAGCTCTTCCAGAGGAACCGTGGGAGAAATCGATTGATCTCGTTTCAAACTCGGAAGCGCTTATCGTTATGGGCTCTTCCCTTCTCGTTGCTCCGGCGAGCGGACTTCCTCGCCTAGCTCTCTCCAAAGGAGCCGCGCTTGTGATCATAAATCTGATGGAAACTCCTTTTGATGATGAGGCTGATATAGTGATCCGCAGGAAAATCGGCGAATTTTTCGAAGAAACCGAGATATGAACGGAACAGTGTGGGAAGTGGAGCGGGAAACGGGATTCGAACCCGCGACCTTCTCCTTGGCAAGGAGACGCTCTAGCCAACTGAGCTATTCCCGCAACGAAAGCGAACTGAAAAGATATCAAGAGCCTTATTTGTTGTCAAATAGGATGGATTTTCGTATTTGGGTAGAATAGAACCGCCATGAGCGAGCAGGAAAGAAAAAATCTCATCAAGAAGGTAAAGACCGCCGTAGTCAAGATAGGAAGCAGCGTGCTTACCCACGGCGACGGGTCTCTTAACGAGTCTGTTTTCAAGGAAATGGCGAAGCAGATCTTTAACCTTAAGCAGAGGGGAGTGAGAACGATCATAGTTTCTTCGGGAGCCATAGCGTCGGGGATGAAGAAATTGGGTCTTTCGACCAAACCCCGGGAGATAGACGTAAAACAGGCGATCTCGGCTTGCGGTCAGACCGAGCTTATCAGGAATTACGAAGAGGCTTTTTCCGAGTTCGGCCTTAATGTCGCGCAGATTCTGCTTACCCGCGACGGCTTCTCCGACAGGAAGAGGTTCCTTAACTCTAGAAAGACCATCCGGCGGCTGCTTGAGATGGAGATAATTCCCGTTATAAACGAAAACGACACGGTGGCCTTCGAGGAAATCATGTTTGGGGATAATGACAATCTCGCGGCGCTTGTGATTTCCCTTACGGAAGCGGATCTTCTCGTGCTGCTGAGCAACGTGGAGGGTTTTTTCGACAAGGATCCGGCGAAAGACGAAAACGCAAAGTTGCTTTCCACGATCGCGGAGATAGATTCGAGAATAGAGTCCTTTGCCGGGGATACTTTCGGCAAGACCACTTCCGGGGGGATGAGAACCAAGGTTCAGGCGGCAAGGTCTGCCGCTGCCTTCGGGGTGCCGACTATAATCGCAAACGGTAAAAGAAAAGATTCTCTTCTGAGTATTTTTGACGGCCACGAATACGGAACCGTGATACTTCCGACAAGGGAAAGGCTCACGGGCAAAAAGCACTGGATTGCCTATACGCTTAAGCCTCAGGGGAAACTCATACTGGATGAGGGCGCCGCAGAGGCGATTACCAAGAAAGGCAAGAGCCTTCTTCCCTCGGGAATAAAGGAAGTTGAGGGAGAATTCGGGATAGGAGAGCTTGTAAGCTGCTTTAATTCCTCTGCGGTCGAGATATCAAGAGGGCTTTGTTCCTACGGCTCTTCAGAGGTAAGGAAGATCGTCGGAAAGAGGTCATCGGAAATAGAGGATGTGCTTGGGTACAGGTACAGCGATGAGATAATCCACCGAAACGAGATGGTGATACTCTCCAGATGAGCGGGACTCGTCGATTTAACCGTTTATCAGCGGGGCTTGCGGTTTTTGTTTTCCTTCTCTTAGCTTTGTCTGCTTGGCTTTATTTCCTAGACGGTTTTTCAACTGAGACAAAAATTGTCGACATACCGCAAGGCCTTGGCCTATCCGCTATAGCGGAGAAGCTTGAAGGGGATGGAGTGATAAGAAAAGCTGAGGTTTTTTTTCTTTCGGCTTTTTTAAGCGGAACCCAGAGGAAGCTTAAGCACGGCGAATACGTGTTTTCAGCCGGCGAGACGCCTTATGCTGTTCATAGAAAGCTGCGTCGCGGCGAAGTGTCTTTAAGGAAAGTCACTTTTCCCGAAGGGATTACTCTTGTACAGATGGCCGGGATTCTCGATGCCTCGCAGATAGTTTCCCGGGAAGAGTTTCTCGCGGTTGCGGAAAACGGTGAGTATTCCAAGAAAAAACTTGGCGTGGACGTTTCGAATCTTGAGGGATTCATTTTCCCCGATACTTATTTCTTCGCGCGGGACTACCCTGCGGAAAAGGTAATTGAAACGATGCTCGATAGATTTCGGAAAGTTTGCGCGACGCTTGGTATCGTAAGCACGCAACCCGATATCAAGAAGATTGTGACCATCGCCTCACTGATAGAGAAAGAAACGGCTTTTTCCCCGGAGAGGCCTCTTGTTTCGGCCGTAATACGCAACCGGCTTCGCAAAGGGATGAAGCTTGAGTTTGACCCGACGGTGATTTACGCTCTTGGCGAGAAGTTTGACGGCGATATTAGAAAAAAAGATCTGAGTTTCCCTTCTCCCTATAACACCTACGTGGTTTCAGGACTTCCCCCGGGCCCGATAGCCGCCCCTGGTCTTGATTCAATCCGCGCGGCGCTTGAACCGGCAGACGTGGACTATCTTTACTTCGTCTCAAACGGAGACGGGGTCCATATTTTCTCAAGCAAATACGAGGATCATTTAAATGCCGTGAACAAGCTTTTAAAGAAGGCGAAGCAATAATCTTCTATGTTCAAAACATCTTTCGGGCATACTAGAACTCTCCTCTGAATGCTCTTGCGAAGCCGTCATGCTGCGATCTGGCGATTTTTTCCTGCTCGGCTTGCAGATAAGCCCTGTCTTTTCTCTCTATGCGTATTATGTCGTCACGCCCCTTTGACGCCATGAACTGTGTTCCGACCGTTTCTTTTGAAATTATTTCAAGTATTGGCGGGTAGTTCTTCGACCCGATGAATATGGAGTGTATGCAGACGCCTATACTTTTTGCGCGTACTCTCTGAGCTTCCACATTTGGATCGCCGGAAGTTGGAATTCCGTCGGTTATAAAGAGTATGTGCTTGTTTCTAAGCCCTCTGCCTCGGAATTCCTTAAGCGCTTCTCCAAGTGCCTCTTCGTAGTTTGTGTTGCCAGAGCAGTCCGTTTTCTCCGCAAGCTGTTCTATCCACCTGTAGTCCCTGGTGAAAAAGCGGGAATTTTTCGTGTGTTTTCTTGAGCGGTGATTAAATTCCAGATAGCCGATTCTCATTCTCTTTCTTCTCGCGAGCTCTATTACTCCCTTTACGACGGATGAAGACCACTCGCTGTAAACTCCCATCATCGAAGTGCTTATGTCCCTGAGTATGGCTATTTCTCCTCCGAGCGTCTCTTTCTCTCGAAGGTGAACCCGCGGGAGTTTGGGAGAGGTATGCTGGGACCATATGAACGCCTCTACGGGATCTATATCTTCTATCTCGTCAAAAGAGGACATGCGTTTCCATTTTCTGGGGGAGCCTCCCGGGTGGGAGGTTTTCTTGGCCATGCTTTTCTGGAAATTGCCCTCAAGGACTCTCATGATGCGTTTTATGTTCTCGGCGGTTTCCGTATTTCCCCTTCCCGGGATGACAGTATCGTCGTCCTCTCCGGCCTTGGTGGATTTGCTGCTCATGTAGGCGCGCGCGGATTTGTCCTCCCTTTCCGTGTTTCCGCTGTCCTGGGGGTTCCCGGTGGGGTCGCTCGGCACGTCTTGGCCCTCGGGAGGAGCCATTTCGCTCTGGTTGTTATCAAGGTTCTGCTTTAGATCCTTGAGCGCGTCGAAGAAGGTTTTCTGGGCTTCGGCAAGCGGGTTCTCGGTTTCCTTGTCCGCTTCCTCGTCAGGGATTTCCCCTTTGGGTTCCTGAGAAAAATCCTGGTCGAACTCCGAATCAGGCATCTGATCCGGATCAGGCTTTAGCTGGTCATCTGGCTTTTTTTTTTATCCTGAACTATGTTCCGAAGAATATTGTCCATCTGTTCGTAGACATCGGGAGGAACCCGGAAAGCGGTCATGTATCTTAAAACGTCGAGGTCTTCTCTTGAACATACCTCTCTTTCGTTCAGAAGCGCGTGGGAGCGGACAAGCTTCAGTGCTTTTACGAAAAACGTCCTGTCTGTAATAAGGGAGTTGGTTTCGTTAAGCCCGAAATCCTCGATCATTATGGCGGTAAATCTCGCAAGACCTTCCTGCACATCGGGCGGGATCTGGATTTTCTCAAGTTTCTTGTAACTTTTGTCGAAAAGCTTTTTGCTTACTCTTTTTGGTATTTTTTCTTCAAACGGCTTTTCGGCGTAAAGCTCGATAACCTTTCTGGCTTCGTCCCATTTTCTTCCGTAGGAAATTCCAAGGGCCTTCACCTGAAGAATAAACCGATCGAGGTTTGCCGGATCAAGGGGTTCGTTGTAGTACTCGTCCGCCGTCGGGTTGCTTGTCGCTATTGCTGTCAGAAGGGGAATAGGTTCGTTGAAGAATTTTCTTTCGTTAAGTATACGAAGGAGTATGTTGAGTGATTCCCCCGGCGCGCGCGATATGTCGTCTAAAAGACAAATCTCAGACGTCAGTATGCCGCCCTTTATGATATCTTGCTTTATCCTTTCTCCGAGTTCGGTGTCTTCCTTCACTATGGTAAGGTCTCCGACAAGTTCTGAGAGCCTGGTGTCTCTGTGAAGCTGGTAGAAAAAGAAATTGAGCTGGGCTGCCTTGGAAACGATCTCCGAAAGCATGGTCTTTGCCGTACCTGGAGGACCTTCAATGTAAATGTGCTCTCTTGAGATTATTCCCAGAAGAAGAGCAGTCTTCACTTCGTCGTGTCCGACGACATGCTTATCCATTTCCTCCCGAAGGGACGCAAAGGGGTTAGCCGGGTTCATTCATCCACTCCTGAAAAAGGCAATGAGCGTTATTATTACATAAAGGGATATTTTTTTCAATCTGTTTTGCTGTGCACGGAACAGGTAGTTTCGGGTGCAGTTTTCTCGGGAAAAGCCACAAGGCCCACTTTGTCTGGAACTCCAAGCTAACTGTTGTTCTCCCGAATCCAAAAGCCGTCGGGAGAGAAAGAGTCTTCTTGAACGGGACCGAGATTTCTGCGAGACGACCGACTAGGAGCGGTTCAGAAGTACACAACCGCTTTTACTGAAAAGCCGGTTTCGCTTCCGTCAAGCGATATGGGAACCTTGACCTCAAAATCCGCAAAAGTCTCCCGGTCCTCCTTTCCGTACTGCGTATGGCGTATCTCGCCCCGGATTCCTATCTTATCGCCGATCATCTTTTCAAGACCTCCACCTACTGTCAGCCCGTATAAAGTCTCGTCGTAGGAATTGGTGCCTTCTGCGGTAAACTCGCCGGGACCACAGAGCACGTCGCCAGTTGGGCAGCCGTTGTAATCAACCTTTAACTCCGCATCCAAGCGGCGTACGCCGCCAAGAGCGTAGATTCCGGCACCTGGACCCAGAAGCGAGATCAGAAACGGGGGGCTAAACCCTGCCATCAACGTCACGCCGTAGCTGTTTTTTCTCTCGACGCTCCACTCGTCCGGCCAGGCCTCTCCGTGCTGGTTTCGGCCTTGGGATTGGCCTTCTCCGGGAAGCGTTCCGCTTATTGTGCCGCTGTGGAACTGTCCGTCAATCTCGACGCCTAAGTAGATGGTGCCGCTTGGGTCGAGATTGAGCCGGTAGCCGGCGAGGAGTCCGCCTGAAAAACCCGTTTTGCTTGCCGAGTCGCTGGTGTTGTAGATTTCTCCGTGCTGGAGAAAATTGGCCGGAACATCGGTGTTGTCAACGGTTTTCGCGTGTTCCATGCTCGCGCGCTCAATCCCGGCTGAAGCTCCGATGTAAAAACTGCCACTTTGGGCGACCGCGTTGCCGGAAACACCGAAAATCATTCCTGCCGCAAGTATTAAGACCCAAAGAGTTTTACTATTCTTAAGAGTTTTGATCATGGTTTTTTCTCCCTATATGTTCTTATTTCCGAGGTTGAATTTCTACGTAGGGCGGGGCTTGGGACCCTTTTTTCACTAATATTTATAGCTAGAAGGACGGCGGTTGTAAAATGAAGCGGTTAATGGTTCCAGATGCTTTTCCGGACTGTGGTCCGCGAGGAAGACTTGGTTTGTGGGGAAAAGCATGTATTACGGTTATAATCTGCCTCCGAAGGCATCGCTTTGCCTTTTAGAAGGCTTTTTATTTCCGGGGCCGGGCTTATGGATGCGGAAAAGATATTTTACGGTATAGACGAAGGAAAAAAGAGAAGATATCCGCGCAGACCTATCCTGATAGCGGTTCTCCTCGCACTGGGTCTCGGGGCTTTTAAGTTCGGACTTTACCCCGAGCAGTGGTTCTGGGAGAGCGATGGCATTTCCCGCAAACTGATCGTAAGAAATATGGAATCCCAGTGGATAAGCACGAAGAAAGGCTACCTTTTCTTCGTTCGCGGGGAGATCATGAATGAAAGCGATGTGCCAGTCAGCTACATAAAGCTCAGGAGCAGCTTTCAGGTATCGGGGCGGACCGTTTACGTTCAGGACTTTTATTCCGGAAACACCCTCTCGATTCGGGATCTTAGAAATGCCGATACTGACCATCCTCTTCAGAAACTGAACAGAAAAAGCGGGGATGACCTCTCGGCGCTCACCGGTACTGGTGCCTCTGCCAATGTCAACATAAAGCCCGGCAACACCGTCTTTTTCAACACTTTTTACCTTTCCGTTAACAAGATACTGGGCCTTAAGTATGAAATCGAGATTACGGATTTCGAAGTGATGTCTGAGGGCTAAGGGGATCTGTTTAGGGCTGGGGATTCTGTGGAAATCAGTGCTGCATTGTGTCTTAATCAAGAAATCCGGCTGTCAGATTGCTGCGATACGGCTGGTGCCGTGCCTTCCCCGCTCTCATTACGGAAACCGGGCCCCAAAAATTGTTACGGCGCAAATGCATATTGGAAGGACTTAAATTGCTTTATTAAGCCGTTTTTAGTAAACTACGATCTCTTATTATAGAGCAATCCGGTGGTTAAGCGATGAAATCTACACGAATAAAAGTAAGCATAAGTCAAGATGGTTCCCTTTCCAAGGAATCTGTCGACACTGTTGATTTCCAGTTTCCGGTCATTCCCAGGAAGCTTTTGAAATCCATGGGATTTGAGAAAGTGGACGATACGACTTATGTGGGTATCGTATCCGTTTTCCTGAATCTTCTTGATAAAGAGCAGGAAATAGAGATTGAACTCGGGGTTGAGGCTTCCGACGCGAGAAAGAAAATTCTGGATCTTTTCGGGAAGGGTTTTCAAAGTATGAGCGGGAGCGATGTTCCCAGTGATAAGGAAAAAGCAAAACCCGCCCCGAAAGCAAAAAAACCCAGGGCGAGGAAGGTCACTGCCACAAAGAAGGCCGGCTAACTGCTATGCAGGATTTTGTTTTTGAAGAAGCGCTTACCTTTGACGATGTAATACTTTCTCCCTGCTACTCCGAAGTTCTTCCGAGCGAAGTTGACGTTTCAGTAAGGCTTACCCGGCGCATAACCCTTAATATCCCCATACTGAGCGCGGCTATGGATACCGTGACCGAGTCCCGGACGTCGATTGCCATGGCGCAGGAAGGCGGCATAGGAATAATCCACAGGAATCTTTCCATCCCGGCGCAGGCGGGCGAGGTCGAAAGGGTAAAAAAATACGAAAGCGGAATGATAGTGAATCCTCTGACTGTACGGCCGGGAACACGGGTCAGTGAAGCGCTTGAGATAATGGTTGAAAACGATATCTCGGGTCTTCCCGTCGTAAAGCCCAACAACACTCTTCACGGAATAATCACCAATAGGGACATAAGGTTCGAAAAGAACATGGACCTTAAAATCGATAAAGTTATGACGCCCAGAAAAAATCTTGTCACGGTCAAAGAGGGCACAACTCTTCAGGAAGCCAAGGAGCTTCTTCACAAGTTCAAGATAGAGAAACTTCCCGTGGTTGACGAGGGCTTTAAGCTTCGTGGCCTCATAACCATGAAGGACATAGAGAAAATAGAGAAGTTCCCCAAGGCGTCCAAGGATGCGATGGGAAGACTTCTTGTGGGAGCTGCGGTCGGAGTTGACAAGCACAGCCAGGAGCGGGTGGATGAGCTTGTCGCCGGGGGTTGTGATGTCATAGTGGTGGATACCGCCCACGGGCATTCGAAAAGAGTGCTCGACAGCCTAGCTAAAATAAGAAATAAGTACCCCGATATAGATCTTGTGGCCGGCAACATAGCCACATCCGAGGCGGCCGAGGATCTTATAAAAGCGGGTGTGGATTGTCTTAAGGTTGGGGTCGGACCCGGGTCGATATGCACAACGCGCGTTATAGCTGGTATAGGAGTGCCCCAGATAACAGCCATAAGAAAGGTCTGTTCCGTAGCGAAAAGACATGACATACCCGTAATAGCAGACGGGGGAATAAAGTACTCGGGGGATATAACCAAGGCACTTGCCGCCGGCGCTGATTCCGTCATGATAGGAAATCTGCTCGCCGGGTCGGATGAAGCTCCCGGGGAGGTCGTTCTCTATCAGGGGAGAACCTACAAGGTGTACCGTGGCATGGGTTCGATTGAAGCGATGAGGGCCGGAAGCAGGGACCGCTACGCCCAGGACGATGAGATGATGGAAGCCAAGCTTGTTCCCGAAGGAATAGAGGGAAGAGTTCCTTACAGAGGCAATATAGGAGCCATAGTTTATCAGCTGGTCGGTGGGCTTCGGGCGGGGATGGGCTACACAGGTTCCGCGACCGTGAAAGAACTTCAGGAAAACGCAAAGTTTGTGAAGCTTACCAACGCCGGGCTTCAGGAAAGTCACGTTCACGATATCGTAATTACCAAGGAATCTCCTAACTACAGGATCGGGTGATAACGGTTTTATTGTCTCGTAAAGCAAGCTTCAGGGAGCGCGGTTTACCCTAAAATGCGCGAAAAAGTTCTGGTTCTTGATTTCGGTTCCCAGTATACGCAGCTTATCGCTAGGCGCACGAGGGAGCTCGGGGTCTATTCCGAGATAAAGCCCTACAACACTCCAGCAGACGAAATAAGCAAGGACCCGCCGGGGGCGATAATACTTTCCGGAGGGCCCTCAAGCGTCTGGGAGGATGCTTCTCCAAGGGTGGATGAGGAGATACTGTCTTTGGGAGTTCCCGTTTTGGGAATCTGTTACGGGCTTCAAGTGCTGGTCTTCCAGCTTGGCGGGGAAGTCGAGCGCTCTGAGAAAAGGGAATACGGACCCGCCGTTTTGAACCTAGTCACTGAAGATCCACTTTTCTCGGACGTGGCGAAGACCTCGGGCGTCTGGATGTCCCACGGCGACAGGGTCTTGAGAGTGCCCGAGGGTTTTTCGGCGATAGCCGATACCGAAAACACGGAGTGCGCGGCGGTTAGGAACGTGAGCGGAGACATATACGGAGTGCAGTTCCACCCGGAAGTCGTGCATACGGAATTCGGAGTCGAGATACTTTCTAACTTTCTTTTCCGGGTTGCGGGTCTCGGCGGGAACTGGACGGCGGGATCTTTCATAGAGCACTCAATACACGAGATAAGAGAAAGAGTCGGGGACGGCAAAATCATATGCGGGCTCTCAGGAGGAGTGGATTCCTCGGTTGCGGCGGCCCTCATTAACGAGGCGGTCGGCCGTAGGCTTTACTGTATTTTCGTCGATACGGGATGCATGAGGCTTGATGAGGCGCAGGAGGTCTGCGATGCCTTCTCCGGGTTTGAGATGAACTTCATTCACGTGGATGCCTCCGACAGGTTTCTTTCTCATCTTGAGGGTGTTGAGGATCCCGAGACGAAAAGGAAGATTATGGGCGAGCAGTTCGTTAGGGTGTTTGAGGAAGAGGCGGAAAAAATATCCGACGTCCGCTTCCTTGCCCAGGGAACCCTCTATCCCGACGTGATTGAGAGTGTGAGCGTCAAGGGGCCCTCGGCCGTTATAAAGTCCCACCACAACGTCGGGGGACTTCCGGAAAAAATGAACTTTGAGATAGTCGAACCCCTTAGAGAACTTTTCAAAGACGAGGTGAGAAGTGTTGGCGAGAAGCTTGGTCTCCCTACCTCCCTGATAGGCCGCCACCCCTTTCCCGGTCCCGGTCTTGCGATCAGGATAATGGGGGAAGTCACGCGAGAGAGACTTTCCATACTGAGGTGTGCCGACAGCATTTTTATCGACGAGCTTAAGAAATCGGGCGCCTACGACGAGATATGGCAGGCTTTCTGCGTATTTATTCCCGTGAAGACAGTCGGGGTGATGGGCGATGAACGCACCTATGAGAATGTCTGCGCGCTTAGGGCCGTGAGCAGTACGGACGGAATGACCGCCGACTGGTCGAAGGTATCCTATGACCTGCTCGGGAAAATTTCTGTGAGGATAATAAATGAGGTAAAGGGGATAAACCGGGTCGTCTATGATATATCCACGAAGCCTCCCGGCACAATAGAGTGGCAGTGACGTTTAGCTGACCCTTCTTTTAAATATGGCGAATTCGCCAGTAATTGTGGCAAGTTCCCAGCCTTCCTCGCCAAGCGAAACCAAGGAATCTTCAAGGTTTCCCCTTGTGCTTTCCCTTCGAGAGTCAACCTCTTCCTTGTAGACGTCTATATCATGGTCCTGCGGCCTTTTGACAAGCACGTCGGTCGAGACTACCTTGTAATCCCAGCGTTCCATTATTCTTCTTGCTCTCCGGTTTCCTCTTCTTCGTCAATGACAAGGAACGTTGCCTTGTCAGTTACGTCGGGAAGGGATTTTATGTGTTTATCGTAATCTTTCTGGGAGATTTCCCCTTCCGTTATGTATCTTTTGTAAATACGCACATCAAAGAATTCTTCATTGTCCTTCATCTTCCGCCCTCCGTGAAAGCAAGATTTTAACCACGGACGAGGTTTTTTCAAAGACAAAAGCTTCTGGTCCTACTTAACCTCTCTCTTGTGAAAACCAGTTCCATGTTCTAAAAAGCCCCTCGCGCAAAGCCACTTGCGCACTCCATCCTAGTCTTTCCACCGCCAAGGAACAGTCAAGGCTTATTCTCCTTACCTCGCCGGGACGCTGTTTTTCATGGACGGTTTCGAATCCAGTTTTTGTTACTTCCCCGAGGATGCACGCTATATCATTTACAGAACTTTCGATAGACGTTCCTATGTTGAAGGTTCCCTCTTCTTCGAGGCTTGCGGCGAGAAGGTTTGCCCGGGAGACGTCAGAGACATGTACGTAATCCCTCGTCTGTTCTCCGTCTCCGAATATGAGGCAGGGTTTTCCGTTGATTATGTTCTCGCAGAAAATCCCTATTACTCCCGCTTCTCCCTCGGGGTTCTGCCTTTCTCCGTACACGTTTGCGTATCTTAGGATCACGTGTCCGAAGCCATGGTTTTTCGAGTGGTACCTCACGTAATTTTCCGTTGAGAGTTTCGAGATGCCGTAGGGAGAGAGGGGAAGAGCCGGGGTTGACTCGTCTGCAGGAAGTTTTTCTGGTTCTCCGTAGAGGGCACCTCCGGTGGATGAGAAGATAAACTTCTCTGTTTTGTGTTCCGCGCAGAGCCTTAGAACGTTGAGGGAACCACCTATGTTTACATCGGCATCGAAACTGGGGTCTTCAACCGAGTCTCTTACATTTATTTGGGCCGCGTGGTGGTTTACGACCTCGGGGCGGAACTGGAGGAACACTTTTTCGAGTCCCGTAAAATCCCTTACGTCGCACTCAATGAATTCGGCTTTTGGCGGAATATTGTTTTCAGATCCCGTGGAGAGGTTGTCTATTACGAAAACCTCGTGCCCCTCGGAAATATACGCTTCGCATACCCAGGAACCTATGAACCCCGCTCCGCCTGTAACTATTATTCTCACTTTTTCTTCTTCCGGACGCGGTGAAATAATAGTTTTCCCCTAGGATTTTGTCAAAAAGCTAGCATGCACTTTACGAGATTGTGTTGTCTCGGTATTGGTAGGAACCTGATGACCCAACCCGTCGCGGGTTGTGCAGTCTATGGTGTATCAGGAACAACTCGGCGCTTCCCTTTGCTCCGCCAAAGGTTGTTCTACTAAGCTTGACCTTGTTTCTGTGTTGACCGATTCAGCAGCTTGAATCTATCAAACCGGTGCACACGAACCCATATGTGGAGGCATGGAAGGGGAGAAATCGCGAGATTCTCCCTTCCAATCTTTTTAATTGTTCAGCGGTATTTCGATTATGGCATACGCTGCTCGGGAGAAACCCTGCCATCGCTGTCAAAAACATTGTAGCATGATCTCAGTTCCAGTCCGTTGCCGTTATCCTGTGTAAGATACTTTTGCAGCCCCGTGTGGACCATGTCTGGATCAGTTCCATTCGCCGTTGTCGCACTTTCATCATCAGGATCTTTTGTTCCGCCACAACTCTCAACATCTAATGTATCTATTGGTACCAGCACGTAGGGACAAATCACCACAGGTTTAAGTGTTCCTTCTCCCCCTGGGCGGTAAGCGTAGCCCGTCCAGTAACCGGTATATATCGTTTCTCCCTGAACAACTGCATCGTCGGTTGTTGCAGCAAGAAAATATGCTCCGGGCCTGTCAAAAGTTTCGCCCGTTTCACTCACATAGGCGGATACGATAGTCGCCGGATTATTATCACTTTCGCCGACCCTTATACCAATTTGCGGGAAGAACCCCTCTCCAAAAGCGCTACTGCTGGCGGTAAGCGTAACGTTAGGTTCACCCCCAACCACATCATCTCTTTCCGAAGAAACTTTGACAATTTCGGTTACGCAATCCGTATCTCCACCCATATTAACACTGGTATAGAATCCTCTCATCTCAATCGGCTCCACTCCATTATCATCGTCATCCCAAAAATCAAGATCGCAAGATGAGAGCGCGAGCAATCCGGTAAGACAAAACGCAATCGATAAAGCAAGAGTTCCGAGACCACGCAACCCACGAATACGGCACCACGCGGGATTATTGTAAAACCTCTTCATAACTAAAACCCCCTCTAATATAAGATTTTGCGATTATAGCACAATTCCCATAGAAATACTTGTACGATCTACTCCTATCAAAGGTCTGTTTTTATGTCAGTGTACATAGTTTAGTGCTTCGGTTTACACGGTTTTTAAGTTATACTCCCCTCGAAACCAGTTTATCCGCATCGGATTAATAATATCTTGTTGTCCCGGAAACGCCTGCACCTGTCAATCAACAGGTGAGATCACAATGACCGGGCTTAATTAGCCATGCTTCTCGCAATTGATGTCGGCAACACCAGCATAATGGTCGGAATATTTTCCGGAGAGGATCTCGTATACAGTTTCAGGATCGATACCGACAGAACTAAAAGTCCCGATGATTACGGAATTATCTTCTTCGGGAAGATGAACGATAACGACATATCGTCCTCTTCGTTAAGCGGCGCCATACTTTCCTGTGTGGTTACCGAGATGCAGGAGGGGATGGCGAAACTGGTGGAGAAATATTTCGGTCATCAGCCCATAATCGTGGGTCCTGAGACGAGGACGGGAATGCAGATCCGGATTTACAATCCCGAGGAGCTCGGAGCCGACAGGATAGCAAACGCTGTTGCGGCTTACCACCGTTTCGGCGGAAGCGTGATAGTGGTTGATCTCGGCACGGCTACAACTTTTGACTGCGTTTCGGAAAAAGGGGAATATCTGGGCGGAGTGATAGTCCCGGGGATCGAGCTATCTACAGTAGCGCTTTACCACGGGACGTCCAAGCTTCCGAAGGTTGATCCCGAAAAACCCGAACAGGTGATCGGCAAAGACACAGTCGAGTGCATACAGTCGGGGCTGTTTTACGGTTACGCCTCAATGATTGACGGGCTCTGCGCAAAGCTCAAGGAGGAGATGAAATCCTCTCCTGAAATCGTAATGACCGGGGGGTTTGCCGAAGCGATCTCTGAGGAATGCACCTGCGCGAACCGGGTCGACAATGACCTTGCTCTCCATGGCCTGAGACTGCTCTATGAACTTAACTCTCAGATACTCTGTTAGGAAAATCGTCTCGGAAACCACCTGCTTTGTTCTTTCCCTTGAACTTTCAGAGGGCCGTCGCCACTGGGTTTTTCCAAACGCTGGATGGATGGATAAAAGGCAGAAGGCTATAGGGATTGAGTTTGAAGAAAACGACCTTTGGGTTTTTTTACGCGGGCAATGTTGCTCGGCGAAAGCCGATTTTTCCGTTTCTGGAAGGTACGTTTCGCGCCACGAAGGTTCCGCTAAACTTTCTTTTTACCTCGATGACTCTCCGTTGCTTGAGGGCAATTACGTTTTACTTTCTCCAAGCTGGGGGCGACGTTCCCGAAGAAAGATGTGGCTTTTGATTCCCGCTTCTGGGAGGGAGCGCGGTCGGCAGTGACCGGCTATTTTAGACCGAGGTCAGTCGATACCCTGGTATGGTTTCCCGTTTTTGGGAGAACCTTGAGTTTTTCGGATTCTTCGGGTCTTGGATCGTAAAAAATTTCTTTTTCGTTCGCCAAAAACAGCTCTCTCCATAACGCGTATCCCTTTCTGTTCATATGGAGGCTGTCTTCTGTGAACAGTTCCTCTTTTACGTCTCCGTTCTCATTTAGCATGTAATCGTAGACGTTTAGGTAAAAAGCGTTGGGTTCTCTTGACAGAAACTGCCTTATGAGATCGTTTGACGCTTCGATTCTGTCGAGAAAAGGGAACCTTACGGGACTTGGTTTTATGGAAACAAACGTGAATTTCGTGTGGGGATAGGATTCTCTGAAGCGGTAGTAAAAATCCACGAAGAAATTCAGTATTTGTCTTGGCAGACAGCCGTCTCCTATATCATTGTCGCCCGCATAGAAAATTAGGGATTTAACGTCATTCGGTTTTATAAGGCGTTCGAAATAGTGCAGGCAGTAGGCAATCCTGGCGCCGCCGAAACCCAGGTTTGAAACATTGTATTCGGGAAAATCCCTTGCCATGCCTCTCCAGAGGCGGAAGCTTGAACTGCCGTAAAAAACCGTAGCGTCATTTTTCTTTCCGACATGACGTCTTTCAAGAATCCTTACGTCTTGCTCAAACAGGTTTTTGTCGATTACGAGGGATTCTTTTTCGACCTGCTCAAAAGTTTTTAAGTTGATCTTGGTGGATTCCGCTCGCCTTGCGAGCCCCGCCGCCTCTTCCACGTAAGTCCTGTACAGGTTTCCGTATTCCTTGACGAATTCAAAAAGCTTGTCTTTGTTATCCTCGGGATTTTTGACGTAATCGGATGTCTTGAAGGGCTTTTTTATTGCTAGGGAAAACACGTTCTGGTTTATTCTCTTGTCGAAGTTCGCAACCGCTATGGGAACGATATAAGGTTCAGGTTCAATTGACGCTGCCAGGAGAAAGGCGCCCAGCTTGAACGGCCCGGGCGATTCCTCGGTTGTCATGCTGGTTCCTTCGGGACTTATAACTATGTTAAATCCTTTCGCGATGTATTCCCTGGCGGTATCGTAGAATTTTTTCCTCCATGCTTTTCTACGCTCGGGGGTCTGGTTCGCGGTGTCGGATTCGTCGGTGTAGACGTTTATATGCCCGAGTCTTTCGTAGTAGTATTCGTGTCCGTATTCCTCGGCTCTTGGGACGCGCACGACGCGGATCCCGGCCTCGCCGTACTTTGCGTAGAGAACCATTGAGCTTATGAAGTGGGAATCGAGCGTGATCTGGAAATGGTTGGGAAGGGTGTTGTAGGGGTGGTTCAGTAGGTGATTGTATATGAAGATGTGCCCCGGTTGGTCGGGCAGGTTCTCCCAGCCTTCGATTACGTAAGGGGTGTTTTTGAATACACCTGCGAATTGCTTGGCCGCCATTGTTCTTATTTCGCTTGGAGAAAGCGACTTTGGCGCGGCAGTCACGGACTGATAAACGTTTTTCAGGCCCTCGAAAAAGTTGTACTCCTTGTAGATTTTTCCGAGAATATCAAGGCTGAGACGGGACATTTCCCTCTCAAGGCTGCTTCCTTCTTTTTCCAGTCTGAACAGAAGCCGGAAGGCGTCATCGAGCGTCAGCGGGTTATTCAGCAGATGAGGAAGTTTATGGATGGGAGAATTCACGCTTAACTGCATGGAGTTTTGCTCGATAAGATTGCTTATGGCCAGTATTTCGCGTTCATATCTCTGCGATATGAGTCCCGCGCGGGCGTTTCGAAGCCGAATCGATATAAGCCACAGGAGTCTTCTGGCCAGAGCCAGGGCCGAGTATGGGTCCTGATTCAGGATTTTATGAAGATTGCGTGCGCTTATGTGGTAGATAACTGAATTCCTGCTCGCAACGGCGGTAACGTCGTTTGACCCTGCCGGGGCGGCCCCCATCCAGCCGACCAGATATCCGGGAAGGTTAATCAGGTGAAGTGCGACCGATTCCTCGATTCCACCCTGCGAGCTGTCGGGCGAGAAGCACAGTGCCGCCTTTCCGTAAGCCAGTATGTCTATCCCCTTTGAGATATCCCCCTGAGCGAATATGGGCTCGTTGTTCAGATAATATTTTTTCTGGACCGCTTTTGCCAGATGGCGAAGTGTCTTGTCGGGGAAAATCTCGAAAAAAGGGGATTGCCTCAGAAGCGCAAGCGGGCTGGGCACGGATATGTATTTTCCCTCTTGGGAGAAGTCGCCTGTTTTTCCCGACTCAATATCCCAGCTTAGGTTGTTGTATTCTGCAAGCTCTGCTCGGACATGCGTCAGGAGGTTTATGCTCTTGCCGAGAACGAAAAGCAGGAATTCACGTCCGAGAAGCGGTTCCTGGTCAAAGAATTTTTCAAGATTCTGGTGACTCCACTTAAGCAGTATGCAGGGCTTCTCGCATGTAATAGTTGTGTAGTAGCGTTTGGGAGAGCGAAAGCCCGACCAACCTATGGGCGTGAATTTTTCACTGCTCTTCCCCACGGAGAACTCATCTGTTTTATCTTCGACGCTGATTGAGAAATTCACCTGGCCTTCAACCAGAAAGTAGAAGGAATGGCTCGGTTCGAATTGCTTGGTGAGAACGTAGCGTTCCGGCACTTCTATCAGTTCGCCTATCTTAAGCAGGAAATCAGTTTTGTCTTTCTCGAAATTCGAAACAAACGGAAGTTCGCTGAATATCTCTTTTTTTTCCCACATAAAAAATAAATCATACCTTTTTTATCTACAGAATATACTTTGTCACCGGAAGCGGGGTATATGTCTGGATATGATCAAGGGCTTTTTCGCAATTCCGCTGAAAATAATTTACGCTGTTTGAAAAAACTACAGAAACTTTTTCCAAGGAGACTCAAGTGATAAAACGTATGGTGATGTGGAAGCTGAAGGATTTGCACGAAGGAATGAGCAAGGATGAGCTTATTGCCAAGTTCGAACAGGAATTAGAGGGACTGAAAAGCGCCGTTCCGGAGATAAAGACCATGGAGCTTGGCAAAAGTTTTAGCGAACTTCCCGTCACGTACGATGTAGCTCTCTATTCTGAGTTCGACTCGAAGGAAGATTACGAAGTTTTCCTGAAGCATCCCAAGCACTTGGAGGTCGGGAAGTTCATCCGGCAGATAAGAACGGACGTGGCTCTTGTCGAGTACGAAACGTGATTTCTTTGCTTCCGCCTTGCGGTTGAATAAGGGTATATATCAAGTGCGGACACCCTGTTACCCGCTTTTATCGGCAATGAAAAAGTTTTCGCAATTTTATGAAAAATAATTTACACTGCTTAGGTAAGCTACGGACACTTTCTCCAAGGAGACTCAAGTGATAAAGCATATAGTGATGTGGAAACTCAAGGATTCGCACGAAGGGATGAGCAAGGATGAGCTCATGGACAAGATCAAGCAGGATCTTGAAAGTCTCAAAAGCGTGATTCCTGAGATAAAGGACATGGAGATCGGCAGGAATTCTAATGAACTTCCCACCTCATTTGATGTTGCTCTTTATTCCGAGTTTGAATCGAAGGAAGATCTTGAAATCTACCAGAAGCACCCCGAGCACCTGAAAGTTGCGGAATTCATCCGGCAGATAAGGACGGATGCGGTTGTTGTAGACTACGAAACGTGATTTCTTTGGTTTCGTCTGGCGGTTGAATAAGGAGATATATCAAGTGCGGACACCCTGTTATCCGTGTACATGTGGTAACCGAGCGTGGCTATCATGGCTGCGTTATCGGTACAAAGAGCGGGCGAGGGGATAAAAACATTTATTCCTTCGCTTCTTATTCTCTCTTCGCTTAGCTTTCTTAGCCTTGAGTTGCAGGCTACCCCTCCTGCTAAAACGACGCTTTCAACTCCGTTTTTCCTTGTGGCATTAAGCGTCTTGTCAATAAGGGTTTCCACTATGGCTTCCTGAAACCCGGCGCATACGTCGCAGAGGTTCTCTTCGCTTTTAACCGGGTTTTTCTTTATGTGGTTAAGAAGAGCCGTTTTAAGCCCGCTGAAACTAAAATCATGGGATTCATTGTTAAACGGTCTTGGAAAACTGATCGCGTCGGGATTGCCGTTTTTTGAGAGTTTGTCTATTTCAACTCCTCCCGGGTATCCGAGCCCGAGTGCCTTTGCCCCCTTGTCAAAAGCCTCTCCTGCGGCGTCGTCCCTCGTGCTTCCGAGCAGTTCGAAGTCAAGAAACCCCCTTACCATGTAAAGGTTCGTGTGCCCTCCGGAAACTATGAGTGCGACAAAGGGAAAATCAATTTCGTTCTCAAGGTGCGCCACGGCTATATGTGCTTCCAGATGGTTTATCCCGACAAGAGGTTTTCCGTGCGAGAACGCAAGCGCCTTGGCCGTTGAGATTCCGACCATGAGAGAGCCTATGAGTCCTGGTCCTTGGGTTACCGCTACGGCGTCTACTTCCCCGGCGGAAGTCTCGGCGTTCTCGAGAGCCTGATTTATTACCTGGAGGATTATTTCGGTGTGCATGCGCGACGCTATCTCCGGAACGACTCCGCCGAAGGCGTTATGAACGTCAATCTGCGAGGAAATCACGTTTGAGAGCATATGTTTTCCGTCTCTTATCACTGCCGCGGAAGTTTCATCGCATGATGTTTCAATACCCAGGATTAGAGAAGACATAAATCGAACCTCTTCAATGAGATGGATAATAACTTTACCCAAGTGCTCAATTTAGTGAACGGTGTGCCAAGGAAGAATTTTCGGTCCTACTCTGTTTGCATGCGAATATGTTGACATTCAGCGGGTTTGCGAGTGTTTTTATTTCAGAGAGGTTATTATGCCGAGGATTTTCAAGCTGCTAATTCCGTGTCTTTGCGTTTTCCTCTCGTTCGGCTGCGGCTGTGGGGAAAAAGCCGCCCCGGACGGGAGCATTCAAACTCCCAGCGAGCCTGTGCCCTCGGAAATTCCTGCGGATCCCATGCTCTCACGTATATCTCTTCCCGAGGGTTTTTCCATTTCGTTTTATTCAAATGAGGTGCCCGGTGCCCGGTGCGCGTTCGCTTGCACTTGGCGCCAAGGGCACATTGTTTGTCGGCACTAGATCTAGAACTGTGTACGCCCTTAGCGATACGGATGGTGATAATTATGCCGAAACCGTTCGTATAATCGCGGACAACCTCAATACTCCAAACGGCGTTGCGTTTCAAGACGGAGACCTTTATGTTGCGGAAATAAGCCGAATTCTCCGCTATGACAATATCGAGAACCATCTCTCTTCTCCTCCGGACCCCGTGGTTGTAATTGACACGCTCCCGAGGGATACGCATCACGGGTGGAAGTTCATCCGATTCGGACCGGACGGAAAACTCTACGTTCCGGTCGGAGCGCCGTGCAACGTCTGCAAAAGAGACGACGAGCGCTACGCCGCGATCCTGAGAATCGATCCCGACGGATCGAATCTTGAGGTTTTCGCCCACGGAGTGAGAAACACCGTGGGTTTTGACTGGCACCCGGAATCCGGTGTGCTCTGGTTTACGGATAACGGAAGAGATAATATCAGTAGCGATCGGGAAATTAATGATAACAGCCCTCCGGATGAACTTAACCGCGCCGGGGAATCCGGACTTCATTTCGGTTTTCCTTACTGCCACGGGGCGGATGTTCAGGATCCGCAGTTCGGCTCGGAGCGCGGTTGCGACGAGTTTGTTTTTCCTCAGTGGGAACTTCCCGCGCACGTTGCGGCGCTCGGCATGCGGTTTTACACGGGTTCCATGTTCCCCGTGTCTTGGAGAAACGCGATTTTCATCGCGGAGCACGGATCTTGGAACAGAAGCGTGCCCGCAGGTTACAGGGTGACCGCGGTGCGCCTCAATCAATCGGGGAACGCGGCTTCATACGACGTGTTTGCCCAGGGGTGGCTCGGAAGCGACGGGACCGCTTGGGGGAGGCCCGTTGATGTACTCGTTGCCCCGGACGGAGCTTTGCTTGTATCCGATGACCGCAGAGACGCTGTCTACAGGATTTCCCGCTGACATTTCCATTGATAACCGGAGTTTTTTGTCGTCCAAATTATTTGTAAAGGGGCTTATAATCCCCTAAACTAATATTGTCCGAAGCGTTTTGGTCAAGGGGGCCTTTGCTAATGAGTTCTTCCCGGAAAAAAGAGAAAATACCCACCAAATCCGTAATAACGAGAGACCCTTTTCCCAAGTCAAAAAAGATATACGTGGATGGAAAAATCCACGACATAAAGGTGGCCATGAGAGAGGTTGAGACCGACGATCCTATCTCTGATGCCCCGGGTGCGGACAAGTTCAGCATAACCCTTTATGACACAAGCGGTCCCTATACCGACCCCGATGTCGATATTGACGTTCACAGGGGTCTTCCGCCGCTTCGCGAAAAATGGATAAGGGAGCGGGGAGATGTTCAGGAACTTTCTGATTTTTCCTCGGAATTCGCGAGAAAAAGACTTGAGAGGGCAAACGGGATAACTTTCGGGAACATAAGAAAGCCCCTTTGCGCCGTTCCCTCGCGAAACGTAACCCAGATGCACTACGCGAAGAAGGGAATCATAACGCCCGAGATGGAGTACATAGCCATAAGGGAGAACCAGAGAATCGACGAACTGAAGGATGCCTACGGGCAACTTGCGGCTTACCACGAGGGGGTTGATTTTGATGCGCGCATTCAGACCCGCCACATCACCCCCGAGTTCGTAAGGGAAGAGGTTGCCGCCGGGCGCGCCATAATTCCCAACAACATAAACCATCCCGAAAGCGAGCCCATGATAATAGGGCGGAACTTTCTCGTGAAGATAAACGCGAACATAGGGAACTCCGCCGTTACATCGAGCATTGAGGAGGAGGTCGAAAAAGCGGTCTGGGCTTGCAGATGGGGGGCGGACACCATAATGGATCTTTCGACCGGAGACAACATTCACGAAACCAGGGAGTGGATAATAAGAAATTCCCCGGTTCCCGTGGGAACCGTTCCCATATACCAGGCCCTTGAGAAAGTTAAGGGAAAACCGGAGGAACTTACCTGGGAGATTTACAGGGATACCTTAATAGAACAGGCGGAGCAGGGGGTTGACTACTTCACCATACACGCGGGAGTGCTCCTTCGCTACATTCCCCTTACCGTCGACAGGGTTACGGGGATAGTTTCGAGGGGCGGGTCAATAATGGCCAAGTGGTGTCTCTCACATCACAAGGAAAGTTTTCTCTACACCAATTTCGAAGAAATCTGCGAGATAATGAAGGCTTACGACATAGCATTTTCTCTGGGTGACGGCCTTCGACCGGGTTCGATAGCCGACGCGAACGACGCTGCGCAGTTTGCCGAGCTCGATACCCTCGGAGAACTTACCCAGATAGCCTGGAAGCACGACGTTCAGGTTATGATAGAAGGTCCCGGACACATCCCGATGCAGATGATAAGGGAGAACGTGACCAAGGAGCTTGAGATATGCGGAGAGGCTCCTTTCTACACTCTTGGGCCCCTTACGACCGACATAGCCCCTGGATACGACCACATAACTTCCGCCATAGGAGCGGCTATGATAGGCTGGTACGGGACCGCGATGCTTTGCTACGTCACCCCGAAGGAGCATCTCGGCCTTCCCAATAAAAAGGACGTAAAGGACGGGGTTATAACCTACAAGATAGCCGCGCACGCTGCGGACCTTGCTAAGGGCCACCCCACAGCGCAGCTTCGCGACAACGTGCTCAGCAAAGCCAGGTTTGAATTCCGGTGGAATGATCAGTTCAATCTCTCTCTTGACCCGGATACCGCGCGTGAGTTCCATGACGAAACTCTCCCGGCAGAAGGGGCAAAGGTTGCGCATTTCTGCTCCATGTGCGGCCCCAAGTTCTGCTCTATGAAAATCACGCAGGATATAAGGGATTACGCGAAAGAGCAGGGTCTTTCAGAGATGGATGCTGTTCAGAAAGGGCTTGATTCCAAGGCCAGAGAATTTGTGGATAAGGGGAAAGAGATATACGTCGAAAGGCCGGACTAGATAAACGTTTTTACATTTTATTTTGGTTTTAACTACCAAATCATGATGGTTATGTGTGTTCGGATTTTTCTTCTTTAGTTGTACGTTGTAGCCCCTCTGGAGTAACACTTTCTGGATCAATTCGATCTTCACGAACCCTAGGAGCCGGAGACTGGTACGCACGTAGACGTTGGCCAGCAGTTTCGTAAAAACCGGACACTAAATTTGGGAATTACATACTTAAATAAAAAACCCTATACACTATTACATCCAGAAAGAACCCAATTCATGAAAAGTTTTTTCCTCCCCTAAAAATTTATCCTTTTTCACTTTTAAGCCCCTCTAACTATTAACTTTTTCGTATTATCATGTTATAATAGAGTAAGAAGCGGGGGTGTAGTATTAACCGGGGAAATAGCCCACTAAGTTTATTATTTACACAATAATAAACGAGGCCGGGAAGTTGCGGGTTCGAGACCCGTCACCTCCACTTCTTATCATTCCATTCAATAACTGAACACGCCATCCTTCAAGAAACTTTTACAAGTATTAAGAGTCCCATCCTCATTCAGAAGATATTTACTCAAACCTTCATCCATGCCGGTTACGTCAGTAGGAGACATCCCACAAGCGTCCTTTCCCACCGTTCCCTCCGGTATCAGGACAACCGGACAAATCACAAGGGGATTACCGGGAGTACGAACTGCTTGTCCAACCCATAGACCGGTATAAATTTCTTCCTGACTGATATCGGTATCTATTCGAGTCATGACATAAGTGGATCCCGGTGTTGCAAAGTTTCCGTCTTGGTCTCGAAGCACGTATGCAGTGGTGAGCACGTTACCGAGATCAATTCCTATATGGCCGTAGGTTGCGTTTTCCACGGTTTCACCTGACCTTAGTATTCTGATATTGGGTTTTCCAATTTCCAATCCGGCAACAGGGTCTTCATCGAAATAGAAATCAAGATCAAGGCTTTCACAGACATCATTGCCGTTTGTGATAGTGGCAAAAAACGCCGTCATCTTTACCGGTTCTTTTGATACCGGTTCACTTGTAGCGTTAGAATCATCACCGCAGCCCACCATTGTCGTTCCCATCATAAAAATCAATACTGCTATGGCTATATTTCTCATGTAAAATCCTCTTTGGTTGGTATGTTTGTATTATACCCCGTTCGTATCCTACATGGTACAGAATACAAACATACCAATCTCTTTTTATTTATGTATGTAATTCCCATAAATTATACGCATCTTGATACATACAAAAGCGAAATGCTGAGGCATCCGCTATATGTCAGCGAGACCAATTAAAAATGGACTCTAAAACGGAAAGCAGCAATTTCTCCGTGTTGCCTGTCAGCGTGTTATTAAGTATATATTTGCAACCTGTTACAAGCTTTTCCGTTCCATGCCCAAGCGAACTGACATAAAAACCATAATGGTCATCGGCTCCGGTCCGATAGTGATAGGACAGGCCTGCGAGTTTGACTATTCGGGCACTCAGGCGTGCAAGGTGCTGAAGGAAGAAGGCTACAGGGTGGTTCTGGTAAACAGCAACCCGGCCACCATAATGACCGACCCGGACTTTGCCGACAGCACTTACGTGGAACCGCTGGTTCCCGAAATACTGGAAAAAATAATAGAGAAGGAAAAGCCCGACGCCCTTCTGCCCACAATAGGCGGACAGACGGCACTTAACCTCGCCGTTTCGCTTGCCGAGTCGGGCGTGCTCGAGCGCCACGGCGTGGAACTCATAGGTGCGAAAATTCCCGCGATAAAAAAAGCCGAGAACAGGGATCTTTTCAAAAAAGCGATAGCCGACATAGGTCTTGAGGTGCCGAAAAGCGGCATCGCGCATAACATGGAAGAGGCTTGGAACGTTGTGGATGAGATAGGGTTTCCGGTCATTATACGGCCTTCTTTTACCCTTGGAGGAACCGGCGGAAGCGTTGCCTACAACAAGGAGGAATTCCAAGAGTTTGCCAAGGCGGGAATCGAAAGTTCTCCGGCAAGCGAGATACTAATAGAGGAATCCATAGTGGGGTGGAAGGAATTTGAATACGAGGTAATGCGGGATCACATGGATAACGTCGTCATAATCTGCTCCATAGAGAATTTCGACGCCATGGGTGTTCACACGGGAGACAGCATAACGGTAGCTCCTGCGCAGACTCTTACCGACAAGGAATACCAGCATATGCGCGACGCGTCCATAGCGATAATAAGGGAAATCGGCGTTGAAACAGGCGGCTCAAACATCCAGTTCGCTGTTAATCCCAAAGACGGACGGATGATGGTAATAGAAATGAATCCGAGGGTTTCGCGAAGCTCCGCGCTTGCCTCAAAAGCCACCGGGTTTCCGATCGCCAAGATAGCCGCTAAGCTTGCGGTTGGCTATTCTCTCGATGAGATCTCAAACGATATAACGAAGTACACCCCCGCGTCTTTTGAGCCGACGATAGATTACGTTGTGGTGAAGATACCTAGGTTCGCGTTTGAGAAGTTTCCGCAGACGAGCCCGACTCTCACCACACAGATGAAATCAGTGGGGGAAGCCATGTCCATGGGAAGGACTTTCAAGGAATCCCTGCAGAAGGCGATGAGATCTCTTGAGATAGATTCCTACGGTTTCGAGAAGGTGTCTGATGACCCCGAAGAGGTAAGGGAAGAACTCAGGGTTCCATCCCCTCGTCGACTCTGGTACATAGCCGACGCGTTTCGTCTGGGCATGCACTTGGAGGAAATCTACTCGATTTCTCATGTGGACCCCTGGTTTCTTCGGAATATAAAGCAGATTGTCGATTTCGAATCTGATATTGCGAAGGATGGGCTTAACCGCGAGACCATACTACAGGCCAAGCGCCACGGTTTTTCCGACATTGAGGTCGCGAAGATTCTTTCCATGGAAGAAGGGGAAGTGAGGGATTTCCGCCTGCGCGAGGGAATTGAGCCTGCTTTTAAGATGGTTGATACTTGCGCCGCCGAGTTTGAGGCCTACACGCCTTATCTCTACTCGACTTTCGAGAGCGAAAGCGAAGCGTTTCCCACGGACAGAAAAAAAGTTGTGATACTCGGCGGGGGACCGAACCGCATAGGTCAGGGCATAGAGTTTGACTACTGCTGCGTGCACGCGTCTTTTGCGCTTCGGGAAGAAGGGTACGAGGCCGTTATGGTTAACTGCAATCCCGAGACCGTGAGCACGGATTACGACACCTCGGACAGGCTTTATTTTGAACCGCTTACGCTTGAAGACACCTTGGCTCTGATAAGAAGGGAAGATCCTTGGGGAGTTATAGTTCATTTAGGAGGCCAGACTCCTCTTCGCCTTGCACTCGCGCTTGAGGAGGAGGGGGTGAAGATAATAGGAACTTCCCCCGAGAGCATAGATCTTGCCGAGGACAGAGACAGGTTCAGAAAGCTCGTTTCTGACCTTGATCTGCTTCAGCCCCAGAGCGATACCGCGAGAAGCGAGGGGGAAGCCATTGGCATAGCCCGCGAAATAGGATATCCGGTCATGGTCCGCCCGTCTTACGTTCTGGGTGGTCGTGCCATGGAGATAGTTTACGACGAAGAGTCTCTTCGGACTTACATACAGGAAGCCGCGAGCGTTTCGCCGAACCACCCGATATTGATAGACAAGTTTCTAAAGGACGCAAAGGAAGTCGACGTGGATGCAGTTTGCGACAGTAAAACCGTTGTTGTGGGCGGAGTGCTTGAGCACATTGAGGAAGCAGGGGTTCATTCCGGGGACAGCGCGGCGATTCTGCCCCCGTTTTCGATGGAACCTGAGATTGTCGAGGAAATAAAATCCCAGACGAAAAAACTTGCTCTTTCTCTGGATGTAAAAGGGCTTGTTAACATCCAGTTTGCCGTAAAGGACGGAAAGGTTTACATAATCGAGGTAAACCCCAGAGCGAGCCGCACCGTTCCTTTCGTGAGTAAGGCCATAGGGGTTCAGTTAGCTAAAATAGGGACCAAAGTGATGACTGGAAAATCTCTTGAGGAACTCGGCTACACGGAGGAAATCGTCCCGGAGCACTACTGCGTGAAGGAATCGGTCTTTCCCTTCGTCAAGTTCCCGGAAGTCGACACGATTCTGGGTCCGGAGATGAAATCCACCGGCGAGGTCATGGGGATTGCTCCCGACCTTGACCAGGCGTTTGCCAAGTCCCAGATCGCGGCCGGCAACAGCCTTCCATCGGGAGGGGTGGCTTTCATAAGCGTAAAGGACGAGGACAAGTCAGCCAAGATGGTTGATATAGCCCAAAGGCTCAGCGATACCGGTTTTGATATAATGGCTACCGGGGGCACGTCGGAATTTCTTAATAAAAATGGTATATTTTCCCGGACAGTAAAAAAGGTAAAGCAGGGCCGTCCCCACATAGTCGATCACCTTAAAAACGGTGAGGTCCAGTTGGTTATAAACACCACTTTCGGGAAAAAGGAGATCGCGCAATCTTATTCAATAAGAAGGACCGCGCTTGTAAACAACGTTCCTTACTTCACGACTCTTGCCGGCGCAGTTGCCGGAGTCGGTGCGATTGAGGCTCTTGTGAGAAGCGGCCTCGAGGTAAAGGCTTTGCAAAGCTACTATTAGCAAGGATACGGGGACGATGATTGGGACGCAGAGGATATATTGATGAGTGGCCAAAGAGTTTTAATTACTCCCGATGGATGGAAAAAGCTTCGGGACGAGCTTCACAGGCTAAAGACCGTCGAAAGACAGGAAGTTATCAAGCTCATAGAGTACGCGAGATCTCTAGGGGATCTTTCTGAAAACGCCGAGTACGAGACCGCCAAGCAGAAACAGTCATTCATAGAGGGCAGGATACTGGAAATAGAAGGCCGCCTTGGCCGAGCGGAGGTGATCGACCCCGAGAAAATCACCGCGCGGGACAGGGTTGTCTTCGGTCTTACGGTTACGGTTGAGGATGTCGATTCCGGTGATATAAGAAAATATAAGCTCGTGGGAGAGGATGAATCCGAACCTGAAAATGGCTTCATATCCGTTACCTCTCCGGTCGGCAGCGCGCTTATCGGTAAGAGGGTTGATGACGAGATACAGGTCAGGGTTCCCGGAGGAATTAAGGAATTTCTGGTTCTTAGTATAGAATAGTGTTTTGGTATGGGCGGGCCGGTTGACAATCTTAGGAAATTCATACTGTTTTCAATTGCCTTCCATGTTCTTATCTCTTTTGCTTGGGGGAAGATTGTCGTGCAGAGAAGCGTTCCTGTATACGGCGATCACATAGAGGTTTCCCTCAGGCGTTTTGAATTCAAAAAACCCGCACCCGCGGAAAAAGTCGTAAAGAAAAAGAAGGTTGTCGAGAAGAAAAAGGAAGAAACCGTAAAGAAAGTGGAAAAGCGGGATGATTCCCTGGCGCTCAAAAAGGAAGAAAAATCCGCTCCGGCCGAGGAACCTGATGAGACTTACGCGAGCGCGAGGCCCTCTTACGGTTTTACTCCCAGACCCGGCTATCCCGCGGTTGCAATAAGGCGCGGTTACGAGGGAAGCGTGTTGCTTAACGCACATGTGCTTCCAAACGGCGAGGTTGATGAAGTGACCATCTTCAGATCCTCCGGTCACAAGGTTCTTGATAATGCTGCTTTGAAGGCTGTAAAAAGATGGAAATTCGTCCCGGCCCAGAGGGGCTTCAAGGCGGTATCAAGCTGGGTTAAGGTTCCGATAGAGTTTCGACTGGAGGGAGGCTGAGCGGTCAGCCGGGCTTCTTTGTCTTTTTCATGAGAAATTATCTGGGCGTGTTCGTTATATCTTTTTTGATCGTGGCGCTTGACCAGCTGACTAAGTGGCTCGTCAAGGCGCACGTGCCGCTTCTCTCGAGGATAAACGTGTTTTCCTGGTTTGATATAACGCATCTGCGAAACCCCGGAATCGCGTTTGGCATGCTAAGGAACATGTCCGAGGATATAAGATTCTACTTTTACATTGCCGTTTTCGTTCTGGTGCTGATCGTGATTTTTTTCTTTCTTCGCAGGCTGGAGGAGGAACAGAGGCTCTTTCGGTATGCTCTGGCTTTTGTGCTTGGAGGAGCGATTGGAAACTCAATAGACAGGTTTGCCTACGGATACGTGACCGATTTTATCGCGGTCTACTGGCCGGGAAATCCTGATCTGCTCTGGCCACCGTTTAACGTGGCTGATTCCGCGATCACGGTCGGAGCGATTTCGATTCTGATTTCCGGGGTTGTGGGACGGAACAAGGAGAGGTAGATGTTTAGCGGGATAGTTGAAGATATTGGAGTGCTCCAGGCGCTTGAGGAAAAAGACAAGGGAGTTGTTTTAAGAGTCGGGGTTCGGAAAATTGATGCTGGGGAACTTGTTCTGGGGGAGAGCGTGGCTGTAAACGGCGTATGCCTTACGGTGGTTTCAGTGGAGGACGGGAGTTTTTCTGTTGACGCTTCCCACGAAACCCTCTCAAGAACTAATCTCTCCGGCCTTCGGGCGGGAAGCGGAGTAAATCTTGAGAGATCTCTTCGGGTCGGAGACAGGATGGGTGGACATATCGTCACAGGTCATGTGGATGGGGTAGGGGCCGTTCAGTCTACTGCCCCGGTCGGGGAATCCCGGGTTTTTTCTTTCTCGATCCCCGCTGCGCTTGCAAAATATGTGGTTGAAAAAGGATCGGTTGCCGTTGACGGCGTGAGTCTCACCGTTAATTCGGTAAGGGGTGTGGAGTTCTCGGTAAACATAATTCCTTACACGCTTCGGGAAACGACGTTTTCTGAGTTTCGCCGGGGCAGGGAAGTTAACATAGAGTGCGACATAATAGGCAAGTACGTTGAGAAAATGCTCTCCGGCACAGATACCCCTGCCAAGGGTTCTTCTGTCGGAAGAAAACTGTAGCAGTGACTTGAGCGAGAAACGACACATTTTCCTTGCGGGGTTCATGGGAGCGGGCAAAACCAGCGTTGGCCGGGAGCTTTCCCGGAAGCTGCATGTGGATTTCTATGATCTTGACAGTGAAGTGGAAAGGGCCCGTGGGCTTTCGGTAACCGAGATCTTCGCGACGGACGGGGAGGATGGCTTCAGGGAGAAGGAAACCGAAATACTTGAGGTTCTCTCGCAGAAAGCGTCCCCGACTGTGATCTCGACTGGAGGAGGAGTGGTCCTACGGGAAAAGAACCGGGACATAATGAGTGCCTCGGGCGAGGTCTTCTATCTCAAGGCGGATATTGATACCCTCTGGAACAGGGTAAGGCGCAAGAAGGGAAGGCCCCTTCTTGATGTCAAGGATCCTCGTGCTGAGTTCCAGAAGCTTTTCATGAAAAGAAAAGATATTTACGAACGCCTGCCGCATATTGTTTTTACGGATGATATGAGTATTTCCGAAGTTGCTGATAAAATAGTTGGAATGCTGAAATGAATCTGGAGGCTTTAACTATGAAAAAAACTGTTTTCTTGTTTTTTGCTGCCTGTTTTCTGCTTGTTGGTTCTCTTTCATGCGCAAAAGTAGAGGAAGATGATAAGACCTCTGAACTGCTGTCGGGCGAAAGCGCCCCTGAGCTTCTTTCTTCTTCAGGTTCTACGGAGACTTTTCCCTCTCTCTCTGGTCTTGTCGAGAAGCAAAAACATTCGGTTGTGAACATAAGCACCACAAGTGTCGTAAAACGAGGACCCATGTTCCCTGATTTCGGCGAGGGAGATGTTTTCGAGGAGTTTTTCAAGAGATTTTTTCCGAACGACCGAGAGCGGGAGTTCAGGAAAAAGGGGCTGGGCTCCGGGTTCATAGTCAGCAAAAACGGTTTCATAGTAACCAACAACCACGTGATTAGCAGGGCAGAAGATATACAAGTCGTTCTTTACGACGGGTCAAGATATACGGCCGAGATTGTCGGACAGGACATAAAGACAGATCTCGCGGTGCTGAAGATAAAACCTGAAAAAAAACTTAAGCCCGTTGTTTTCGGAGATTCCGGAAAACTGAGGATCGGCGACTGGGTCATGGCCATCGGAAACCCCTTCGGTCTTGGCTACACTGTCACGGTCGGAATAGTAAGCGCGAAGGGAAGATCTCTGGGTCTCGGTGCCTACGATGACTTCATTCAGACCGACGCATCGCTTAACCCAGGGAACAGCGGAGGTCCGCTTTTTAATCTGGGAGGAGAGGTGGTCGGGGTTAACACTGCGATAGCTGCTAGGGGGCAGGGAATAGGTTTTTCCATCCCCGCTAACATGGCCAAGGGAGTCATATCCCAGCTAATGGAGAAAGGCAAGGTGGTAAGAGGATGGCTTGGGGTCATCATCCAGCCCATAACGCAGGAGATTGCGGAGAGCATGGGCCATGAAAGTACGGACGGGGCTCTTATATCCGATATAAGCCCGGGAAGCCCCGCGGAAAAGGCGGGTCTTAAAAGGGGAGACGTGGTAGTGGAGTTTGACGGAAATCCTATAAAGGAGTTTACGTCTTTGTCCAAACTCGTGGCAATGAAGGCTCCCGGCACTTCTTCTAAACTCACGGTTCTCCGCGACGGGAAGCGTAAGGACATCTCCGTTGTTCTTGGTGAGATGCCGGATGATAAGACTGCCGCCGAATCCCGGCAGGACGAGGATATTGAATTAAGCGACATTACCCCGGATATCGCCTCACGGTTCGGCATTGAAGATGAAACCGGAGTTCTGGTTACCAACGTAAGCCGTGGCAGTTCTGCTTGGGAAGCGGGATTTCGTCCTGGGGACGTGATACTCGAGGTTGACAAAAGCCCCGTGGCGAACCTAGGGGACTACAACAAGGTCATTAGCCGCTTGGAACCCGGGAAAAAGTATCTTTTTCTGGTAAAAAAACGCAAAAACACCATTTACATCGGCTACGCCGTCAAAAAGAAACAGTAGCGGCGGACATGTGAGATTGCGATGATTATTACTCTGTTTCGGGGATGATTTTTCTTCGGAATTCTTCCGGCATCCGCACGGTCTTTCTCTCTTTGTAGTCAAAGAACACGAGCGAGGTTTTCACCCTCGCAACCTCTTTACCGCTTTTTTCGTTCACAAGCACATAGACAAGTTCGCAAAAATGGTTGCCGTATTCACCGATGCCTATGCTTATTTCTAGTACGTCTCCGTAAAATGCTTCTGAACTGTAGGTAATCCCCACGTCTCCCATTATGATTCCCACCCCCTCTATGTCGTCTTCGGTGTAACCATGGGTTGTGAGGAACCTCACGCGAGCCTCATGCGTCAGAGTGAGCACGGAATCGTGTCCGAGATGGGAACCGTAGTTTATGTCGTCTATTCTTATCGGGATTTGCGTTGAGAAGACGAATCTGCTGGGGATATCTATTTTTATTCTGGACATTTTTGGAGTTTTCCCCCTGAATATATCAGCATTTGCGCGGCTAGGAAAGAATTGTTTGCTTTTTGCTTTTAAGGGGTTATAGTCATGCTCCAATAATTGTTCCAACAAATTTTTCTAGGAGGCAGAATTAGATGGAAGAAAGGACAGAAAAGGAGCATGTTAGTAACCACGTCGATATTGAATCCAAGAGGTTTTTCTTTGACGTTAAGGAGAACCACAAGGGTCAGTACCTGAGGATTACGGAACTAAGCGGCGGCAGATCCAGCATAGTGGTTCCTTTTGAAGGAATAGAGCAGTTCAGGGACAAGCTGGTCGAAACGATAAAAGAATCCCTTGAGTTAGTGGGGAACTAGAGAGTTCCCAAGCGCTTTAATCCCTCCCCCATTCAGTACTCAGGCGTAAGTTTCTTACATTACCACTTTTGCTTTTACCACTCTGAGCTTTATATAATTCGGGTCGGGAAGTTTACTTATAAACCCGACCTGAACATTTTTCAGTCGCATCACCTGTCCCGGAGCGAGGACTTTCTTCACCTTGAAGCGGTTTGATCCGAAAGGTGCATTAGAGGATGTAAAAAACTCTATTTCAAACTCTATTTTCTCGTAAGTGATGTCGCTTATGTTTTCGATGACGAGTTTGCTTAGCGTCGCGGTTGATCCGGGGATTCCGCTTCCCCATTTAAATTCCCTTATGACTATATCGTGTTTAGGGAAAGGTTCACTGAGTTGTTCCTGATAGGGCTGGGTGTTTCTCTCCATAGCTGTCTCGGCTGAAGGGGGAGGGCTCTCCGCTCCGCCTTCATAGCCGCTTTCAGCTTTATCCGGAGATGATATCTTTTGTTGGGACTCAGCTTTTTTCTCTCCGTCTTTTTTCCGAAGTATGCTCACGGAGCTGATTTTTTCCTTTATCTTCTCGCCGATGCTTCCCCCGCCCCCAAGGATGTAGTTGAGTTCCTTTGTTGTTACAGGCACGGCTCCTGAGATGGCGATTGATCTCTCAAGAGCGTTCGGACTCGAGAAGCCCACGTTTATTCCCGTAAAAGTTCTTTCCGCTCCGGCTGGGAGAACGTCATGTATTACCACCGAGGACAGGTGAGTGCTCCCCGGCCTGTCTCCACCATCTTTTTCCGTTAAAAGTATCTTTATATTTTTGAAGTGGATTTTTCCGGTGTTCTCAAGGGTGATTTCCGTTATGAAGCCTTCAGTTCCGAAGCTTGCGCCTTCAAACTCCCAGTTTTTTATAAAAATCACGTTCTCGGCACTTGTGGACGAAGAGCTTCCCGATACTTCTGCTCCCACTACCATCGCTTCAGACTCTTCAAGATCCGAGTTCATAAGCCCCAGATCCAGGTCGGAGAAGGTTTTTTCACTTTCGGCGGGCAATTCCTCGGGTATTGTCCCTTGAAGCGATCCCAGAAGCTTGCCTGTTCTCGTAAACAGATCGACCCTGATTTTGATGTTCTTGTAGCTGTTTTTGCCCGAGTTTGCGACGGTTACTTCCCCAAGCGTCGCCATGCGTCCCACTCCGTAGGATTTCCACGAGTAGTCTTTTACGCTGAGTTCTTCCCGCGGATTTGCCTGTGCGTAAGCCACCTCCGCCCGCGGAGAAAGTAAAAGCGGAAAAAGCAGAACAGCAAGAGTGATTGTCGCAACGTGGAGTATGCTTTTCATCAGGTCTGAAAGAATGCTTATAATAATATAACGGAGAGTTTTTGTTATGGAAGTTCCGGGGAGGGGCTTTTTTTCTTGAGATATCTTGCAAAAAGGTTATAAATCTAGAACAGCTAACCGGCAACCGAAGGTTATTTCAGCACACGATTCGCCGCAACTCATAGAAACAGCAGGTTTTTTCAATGGCAATTTATATATTACTCAGCAGGCTTACCCCAGAGGGCAGAAAAACCGTGAAGGAGCGACCCGGGAGAATAAAGGAAGTTGACAAGGAGCTTGAGGATATAGGCGTGAGGGTTATCGAGCAGTACGCGACTCTGGGCAGGTACGATTTTGTGAACATAGTGGAGGCGCCCGATAACGAGACCATAGGAAAAGTCTCGGTGGATCTCTGCTCCAGGGGGACGGTCGAACTGATAACCCTTCCGGCGGTCTCAGTCGAATCTTTGGTGGAGTCGCTTAACAGAGCTAGGACGGAAAAAATGCCTCCCGCGCCGTCTGAGGAAGGTAAAGATGTTTAAGAAATATTTCGGCGTGGTAGAAGAACAGTCGCAGGACGTTTTCGGGACGCATGCGAAAAAAACCCTCTCAGTTTTTTCATTTTTCTCGGTTGCCGCAGTCATTTTGCCCCTTGTTATACTTATTCTGTTTATTGTGTTGAAGCTCTTCTGAAGTATTAATGGCAAAGATAAGAACGCTCCCTGATGTCCTTGTCTCCAAGATAGCAGCCGGAGAAATAGTCGAGAGACCGGCTTCTGTAGTAAAAGAACTTGTTGAAAACTCAATTGATGCCGGGGCGACCAGGATATCCATACATCTTCAAGCCGGAGGCAAGAGACTTATAAGGGTAGTAGATAACGGCCACGGGATGTCCCGGGATGACGCCCTTATGAGCATTGAACGCCACGCCACGAGCAAAATAAGGGATATTGACGATCTCTTCTCTATAGGAACTCTCGGTTTTCGCGGCGAGGCGCTTCCGAGCATAGCCAGCGTTTCAAGGTTCAGGATGATAACGGGTGCTGAGGGGTCTAAATCTGGCACCGAAATCTACATCGAAGGCGGGGTCATGAGGAAGGTGAAGGAGTCGGCCTCTCCCGTAGGTTCTTCAGTTGAGGTTAAAAACCTGTTTTTCAATACGCCGCCGCGCCTTAAATTTCTTAAAAAGCCGGAAACCGAACTTGGCAGGGTTCTTGAGGCTATCCAGCGCGAATCCCTGTCAAGGCCTGGAGTGTCTTTTGAGATTTTTTCGGACGGGAAGAATATCCATCGCTACGGCGCAAGCGAATCGCTCGCACAGCGCGTAGCGCAGATAATTCCGGGCACATCGCTTTACGAAATAGAATTTGAAGACGAGGTGCTTGCGCTGCACGGCTTTCTGGGAAGTCCTCTGGACCCCCGCTCCTCGATGCGCAGGCTGTTTACTTACGTGAACGCAAGACCCGTAAGGGACCGTTTTATAAACAGGATCATAATGGATTGCTACGGAAGGATGCTCGAAAAGGGAAAGTATCCCCAGGGAGTGATCTTCATTGAAAGGGATCCCGCTCTTGTGGACGTGAATGTACACCCGACTAAAAGTGAGGTGATGTTTGAGAACCAGTACGAAGTTGGCCAGAGTATCCGCCGTGCGATAAGCGGTATGCTTGCCGATGCCCCGTGGATGAAAGGACACGGGGAAAGAACCCGAAAGGCCCTTGAAGATTATTACAAGGGGCAGAAGGACTCGGGATCCTCCGAGAGGAGGAATTACGCCGCCGCATCTTCGGCCAAGAGGACTTCCACTCAAGTTGCCTACGAGTCCGAATTGGGGTCTTCCAGCTCCCACCACGGCGCTTCCGCTGTATTTGAGAAATCCCCCCCGCTTGCGAAAGAGGACATGTTCTCCGACGGCTTTTACTCAAGCCTCAGGTTTTTGGGACAGGTCGGGAAACTGTATCTAGTATGTGAGAATTCCGACGGGATCATCCTTGTTGATCAGCACGCGGCCCATGAGCGGGTTAACTTCGAGAGAATAAAGAGATCTTACCTTGAAGAGACTTCTTCCTGTTCCCAGAAACTTCTCATTCCCGAAGTCATCGAACTTACGGTTCGGGAGATAAGTGTGGCCCAACGGTTCGCGGATGAGATGGGGAAGCTCGGTTTTGATTTTGAGATTTTCGGAGAAACCGCGGTAAGGGTGAAATCCGTTCCGGGATTCCTGAGAGACTCTGATTACTCCCGGGTTTTCAGTGATCTGTTTGATGAGCTTGACGGTTTCGGCGATCCCAGGAGTCTGAGGGAACATCTTGACACCGTGTGCGCTACGATGGCGTGCCACAGTTCAATAACTGCAAACCGTATGCTTTCCCAAGAGGAGGCGATGGCTCTTTTTGCGGATATGGACGCTTCTGAAAATCCTCACGCCTGTCCTCACGGCCGGCCGGTTGCGGCCCGGATATCGTACAATATGCTCGAGAAGATGTTTAAAAGAACCTGATTCGGACGGGTTAATACGTTATGATCGTAAGCGAGGATTTTCGAGAAAAGATTACTTTTTGCAAACTCATAAAGGAGAGGTAAATCCGAAATGGCTGTTGTTGACACGAGTCGCTTTCACAAGGGCATGAAGATCGAGACCGAGGGGGCCATCTGGGAGATAGTCGAGTACAAGCATTCGAAAATGGCGCAGAGAAGCCCGATAGTTACCGCGAGGCTTAAAAATATCGCCACGGGGGCCGTGCGGGAAATGAAATTCCGTGCGGGAGACACATTTAACGTTCCCGACATCCAGAGAAGGACTATGCAGTATCTCTACAGGGACGATACGATGTTTTACTTCATGGATTCCGAGACTTTTGACCAGTTTCCTTTCAGTGCGGACATAATAGGTGATACGGTGAAATTTCTTAAGGAGCAGCAGGAAGTCACGGTGCAGATGCATGAAGGAGAGCTCATAGGCGTGGAACTTCCAACCGCCGTTGTCTTCGAGGTTACTCACACCGAACCTGGAGTTAAGGGGGATACGGTCTCAAGCACTACCAAACCTGCGACCATAGAAACCGGAGCGGTGGTGGCCGTCCCTCTTTTCATTAATATCGGGGATATGATAAAGGTCGATACCAGGAACGGAAACTATCTCGAAAGGGCGAAATCCTGAGCGGAGACCGCCGAATTGTCGACCAGGCTTATTTTCCGAAAGGATTCTCCATCTCCGGATGCCAGAGTCTGAAGTGTTCCCTGTGCAGGTCGTGGTATGAATCTTTCTCGAAATACTTGTCGTAGAATTCAAGATCGAGATGGTGGGCTTGGAACACCAGCCGCACGAACATAGGGTCTAGAAAAGCCGGGAATCTGCCGTAGTTCTCGTACACGTAGGTGCAGAAATCCTTTACTATCTGTATCCTGATTTCAGAAGGGTGGTATTCATCCTGCAGAATAGACGCGGGATCTCTGTAGGGAAACGGATTGTCCTCCTTCCAGAACCCCCCTCTTACTTTGAGAAACCTGTCGACCGCTTCGCCCATGTCCGCCACGTAGGGAGGGCAGAGGGATTCGAAAACTCCGTCTCTTCCGACGGGATAAGGTGGGTTTGTGCTCCTGATGCTTTCCTCCGGCTGGACGAACCGGAATCCAAGTCCCTTGTGGGAAGGGTCGACCCCGAGTGCGTAATGGGGAAGCAGCCCCGTAAAAGTCCAGCCCCCGAGACCCAGGGCCTGCAGCGCGAGATTCATGTTCTGGCTTATGAATGCCTGCTCCACGTTAAGCGTTGTCAGCACCCTTAGTTCCAAATCAAACAGTGAAAGCCTGACGTCGTTTCTTATGTAGCCTTTCTCTATCCACTTATCAAGACCGCACGACCTTCCCCCGTTTAGCTCGTCGATGATGTTAAAGCCGTATTTGGCTCCGAAGTATATGAACAGAAGCACCATATACTCAACGGTGGTGTTTGTTACCGGGATGAAGAAGGTCGTTCCCGGCTTGTTGGTATTCCAGGCGTTAAAGTCAAAAAGGCCGGGTTCTCCTTTCGGAAGGTCTGCTCTTTGGTTCTCAAGGGTAATTCTGCTTGCCCTGAAAAGCTCAAGTATTTTTTCAAGCTGTTTTTCCCTGTCAAGTGACATGAAGATGGAGGTGTCGGGGGGCATTAGGTCAAAAAGCCGTACCATGTAGACTCCTTCGTCGTTTGTGTAGAAAAGCTCGGTCGAGTGGGAGTTACAGGAGCACGGCCAGCTTCTTCCCGTCCACTGGAAAAGCCACGATATGCCGGTTCTTGGAAGATCCCCAAGGGAAAGACCCGTGGTTCCCGTGCCCGCCCAGATCAGGAATGCCTCTTCGAGTTCGGAAAGAGGAACGGGATCGTGAGCGGAACTGTAAGCGAGGTTTCCTTCGGGAATTTCCATGCCGAGGCCGAAGCGACGCGACCTTCTTGAGAATATGGAGTCCAGAAGACTGAAGTTTATGGCTTTTTCAAAGCCCTGGGGGATTTTCATTTTTCCGCTCTTTTAGGCGGCCTCGCGAGAAACGGCTGGGTTCCGGTCAGTTGTTGAGGGTTTTGCATTCCTCGCAGATTCCGCTGAAAAGCACCGAGTATCCGAGAATTTTGTAATTGTCTATTTGCGGGTCGAGTTTCGAATAAGCTATGGAATCGTCGTAGAGGTCTTCTATTTTTTTACATTTAACGCATACGACGTGGTGGTGAGGTTCCATGTTGGCGTCGTACCTTGCGGCGTGATACAGAGTGTTCACTACGGATATGAGTCCCATCTTCTCAAATGTTTCAAGCGTTCTGTACACGGTGGTAAGGGATATGTTCGGGTAGTAGTCCTTTATGTTCTTGTAGATCATTTCGGTACTCGGGTGCTGCATGCTCCCCGCAAGTTCCCTGTATATCGCTATTCTCTGGGGAGTTACCTTAAGCCCCAGTTCTTTGCTTCTTTTTATGAATTGCGATATCTTGTTTTCGGTCCTGAGTTCCGGATTCTTCATGCTCCGTTCCTTGAAGAAAATTAAAACAATCCAATCTCAATGTACCTTAAAAGTGTTCAAGTCTCAAACCGCGCGTCATGGAGAGAACTGTGATTGAGTTTATGAAAAAAAACAGGGTCGTAGCCGTTATAAGGTCCACGAGTTACGAAAAATCTCTTGAATTTGCAAGGGCATGCGTTGACGGCGGAATAAGAATCATAGAAATCATATCTATCTCTCCCGGTTCGGAGAGACTTCTTGGGGAACTTGCCTCAGAGGACGGAATATGCGTCGGGGCAGGTACGGTTCTTGATCGCGGCTCTGCCGAGCGGATGTCCGGCTGCGGGGCCCGTTTCATAGTCTCTCCGCACACGGATCCCGAGATAATCGAGTATTGCCGCAAAAACGGCATCACGGTTATCTCAGGCGCCTTTACATCCTCGGAGATGGTTAACGCCCGCAGCATCGGAGCGGACTTTGTAAAGGTGTTCCCCGCTTCGAGCTTCGGTCCGGGTTACATAAAGGCCATAAAGGAGCCTCTCGGATTCATGGATATCATGGTCACCGGGGGAATTACCACAGACAACATCGGGGATTACCTTGCGTCGGGAGCCGCGCTTGCAGGAGTCTCCACCGCGCTTCTGAGCGGGGGAGACGACTATCGGTCCATAAGACAAAGGGCAGAAGAATTCTCCGAGTTTTGTGCGTGAAAATGGATACAAAACTGGAGGCAAGGGAGTTTTACCTGGATTCTATAGATGAGGTCTTCGCTGAGATTTTCTTTCTTTTCGGCGGTTGCTTTGATGTCCGGATGGAAATTGCTTCCGAAACTTCGCTTGTAAGCGCTTTTTTCTCACGCGTCAACCAGAAGATCGATCGAGAGAGGGCTGTTGATTTCGAGCTTTGTGCCCTTGAGTGTTCGGGCATAGCCTCGGCGGATCTTGGAGAGTATCTCGGGGTTCCTGTGCATACAAGCAGTGCGCTTGAGTTTTTCGACTATGTCTTCTCCCAAAGATCGGAGGTTGTCTGCGGCGTGGATTTTGCGGGAAACAGTTGGATAATAGCCGTTAATGACCAATGATGGCGGTTGTTTCCGGCCGTTTTTAGATGTGGTTTTTTTTCCGGTTCGCTTTTTTGCTGGTGCGCTGAAAACCTGTTATTTTAGCAAAATGAGATTTTCGCTGTTATTGCTGATTTTAGTGACCGCGTTTTCGTTGCCTGTTTATGCACAGAGCGGGACGGGCTACGATTGGTATTCGGGAAACAGCTACTATTGGAATACGGATTCTAGGGGTAAGACAACCGTTCACGGCTTTGATACGAAAACGGGTTCGTACTGGAATGCGACTATCGAACCGGATGGGGATATGAGGGGTTACGACAGCAATTATAACCCCTGGAGTTACGATAGCCGGACGGGATATTACTACAATTTTGGTACTGGCGAGAACTGTATCGGAAAAGGATATGTCCGGACATGTTATTGGGGAGGCGTGCTGAATGGTCCCGGGGGCAGGGGAAATCAATGAGCGGGCTGCTCACTTTGGGAGTGGAGAAGCAGGGTGAAGCCTGAGGTCACCGATACAGAGGTGGGGCTTGCCTCTAGAACCGCTCCAGAATTTCGTAATAGGTATTTCTCTGCGCGGGGATAAACCCGGCGCTTTTTATCATGTGAACCAGTTCATCCACGGTTGAGCGAATCTTGTTCTCGGCGCATCCCAAGACGTTTTCATCGTAAAGAGTCCCGCCGAGATCACTTGCGCCGTAGTGCATGGACATTGAGCCCATTTTCTTTCCTTGGGTAAACCACGAGCCTTGGACGTGCTTGAAGTTATCGAGAAATATCCTGCACACCGATAGAACCCTCAGGTATCTTTCCCCGCCGACCTCGTCCTTTATTCTTTTCTCGAGCAAGGTGTTTTTCGGTTTAAACGTCCACGGGATAAACGCTAGGAAATTCCCCGTCTCATCTTGAAGCTCTCTTATCCTCGAGAGATGTTCTATTATGTCCTCATCCTGCTCGAGATGACCGAACATCATAGTCGCGGTTGTCTTAAAGCCCGTCAGGTGAGCTTCCCTGGTGATCTTCATCCACTCGTCGGCGTCTATCTTGAGAGGACTTATTGCTCTTCTTGCCCTGTTGGAGAGTACCTCAGCTCCTCCTCCCGGTATTGTTCTTAGACCCGCGTCCCAAAGGCTTTGCAGCACATACTTGGTGTCAAGGTCTTCATACTTGGCAATGGCGGCTATCTCAGGGGCGGAGAAGGCGTGGAGATGAAGGTCTGGTATTTCCTTCCTGGCCCTTTTTACGATTTCGATGTAGTAGTCGAGTTTGAGTTCCGGGTTATGGCCTCCCTGCAGAAGGACGGTAGTGGCGCCGTTGTGGTACGAGGTGCGCATTATTTCAATTACCTTGTCGACGCTCAGGGTGTAAGCATCATAGGCGCCCGGAGGTCTCCAGAAGGCGCAGAAAAGACACTCCGTGTCGCAGACGTTCGTGTAGTTGGGGTTTGTATCCGCAACGAAGGTCACTATGTTTTCCGGATTAAATCTCTTCCTTACTATATCAGCCAGGGAACCTAGCTGGAGCAGGTCAGCCTTTCCGAGAAGCAGGGCGGCTTCGTCGGTCGATATACGCTTACCTTCAAAGACCTTCGCGTAGATATTTTCAAGCGAACTCATAGAGAAAATTAATAAAGCTAATAGCGGAGGCAAAGTCAATTCCGCGTGCAGTGTTCCTTAAGCCGCTTTCAACACGGGTGTGAGCAAAAGGTTCCCCGCAGTTGAGAAAAAACGTATAATTTAGCGGCTTGAAAAAGTATATACTCTGTATCTGTTCAGAGGTTTTGGATATCAATGGTCAGGATCTCAATAATTGCTGTTTTGTCGATGTTGATGACGGCATGCTTCGCGGGTTCACCGGTATCACCGTCTGCTGTTATTTCACCTGATGTGTGCGGCGACAAGGCCCCAGTTGTCACTCGCGGAAGTCTTGGACGGACTAGCGAGACTGATCCTGTGATTCTGGCCCGTCGCGTCTTAGGAATTCCGGGTTTTTCTGGAGACGGTCTGACCGACGAGATAGCGCGGGTCCTGGGGATAATACGTTCTACATGGCCGGAGATGGTCAAGGTGAATGCGCGTCCAAGATGGGAACCCGGGACGTTGATTCTGCGTTTGGAACCGTCTTTGTTTAAGGCAGTGTCCCTCAGTTTGCCTGAAGAGGATGGTGTTTCCGCTCTTTTTTGCACTGGACACCCGGAGTTTGATGCTCTCAATGCTGCGGTCGGTCTGCGAGGCGTGGAAATTTTTCCTTTGAAATATGTGCATGCGGTAGAGATCAGGTTTGACCCGCGCGAGCACATCTACTCCGCGGGCGCATCATATGAGAAAATAGAAGGAGTCATTTACGCCAGACCTGTTTCTGTGTTGGGAGATAGTTCCGATATTGAAGCGCTGTGGTCGGATGGGAAATGGTACGTGGTGTTTCGCAGGGCATGGGGCGATTGTCCGTCCGGCTGTATTTTTTCAGAACTCCACTTCTTTGTCGAACATGGAGGTGAAGTGGAACGAACTGATCTGGAGCGCGCAACGGGAATCGAGGAGTTTGCCGAGATCCTTGCGAAGCGTGGCTGGATACAACGGCTCGAAAGACAATAGCTATTGACTGACCAGCTTGCTGGGCAGAAGCAGTCAGTGTTGTTTCCCTTTGCTGTGTATTTTGATCCATTTTTGTTATTCTGTTTGAAAAGATTCTGCCCGGTGGTATCCCGGCGGGTTTTCCTTTCGTGACTGATACGCACCAGGGTTTCGGAACCGAGGATTGATATGTGCTTGGGTGTGTGGCTTGAAGAAATTTCCTGAGAAAAAACTTTTTCTTCTTTTCTTTCTGTTTTTTTGCCTTTCCTGCGCAGGTGCGGGGCTCTCCATTGACTCCCAACGGAGTCTTGAGAGCGGAGACCAGACAAACGCCTATTATTATTTTGCACTCTCGATGTTTTTTCTCGAGGAAGGAGATCTGCCGCGCGCGGTAGAAAACCTTGAGAAGGCGGAGCAGATTGATCCCCGATCTTCCGAAATAAAATATCGCCTCGGCTTGATTTACATGGCCCTTAACGTGCGCGAGAAGGCCGTCGCCAAGTTCACACAGTCTATCGTTTTTGATCCGTCAAATTCTCCTGCCTACAGGGATCTTGCCCGTATCTACCTTGCATCCCCTGACGAAGCCATGAAGAAGAGGGGGAAGAAGTTTCTGCTTAAGGCGGCCGAAATCGATCCTGAAGATAAGGAGACCTATCTGCTTCTTTGCGCAAGTGAACTGTATTCCGGCAATCTTGAAAATGCAGAACAATACGCTGAAAAAAGCCTTTCAATAAGTCCGACCGATGTCATGGGCCACTTCTACCTAGGGAGTATCGCGGTCAGAAGAGATGATCTCGACGTCGCCGTAAAGCACTACAAAAGGGCGCTTGAAATTCAGCGGACGTACTACCCCGCATTTGTGGGACTCGTTGAAACCCTTGAGAAGGCAAAAAGGATCGAAGAGGCGATAGCTCAGTACGAGTCTGCGATCAGGAAATTTTCTCCTTTCCGCGATGTCTTCATTTCCTACGGGAACATGCTTTACCGCCACCGCATGTTCAAACAGGCCATCGAGCAGTACCGAAGTGCCGAGGCCGCGGATCCGGACAATCCCGAGATCAAGTTCAGAACAGGTCTCTTGTACCTTGAAAGCGGCAGTTACGAGGAAGCGATCGGAAAACTGGGGGAGGTTCTCAAAAGATTGCCTGCCCATTTCGAGGCAAAATACTACTCCGCCGTCGCCAACACCAAGCTTGAACGGTATTCTCAATCAAGGAAGCTTCTCGATTCAATACCCCACAGCTCTCCACTTTACGTGGACGCGGTCGTTCACGGAGCCTACATACACGAACTTGAGGGTTCTGCACAGAAAGCGGTCGAGATACTGGAAGGACTTTACGAAAAAGATCCGTATAACGCCAAGGCCGTGAATTCTCTGGGAGAGCTTTACGGAAGGCAGGGAAGACAGGAAGATTCGCTCTCTCTATATGGCAGATACCTTGAAAAGCACCCCGACGACGAATCCATTCTCTACGCGCTTGCCGTTTCCTATTACTACGGCGACCGTATACTGGAAGCGCTTTCGGTAATGGAGGATATAATGAGCAGGAATCCGGATAATTTCGACGCGATGAATTTTATAGGGTACACATACGCCGAGCGCGGAGAGAAACTGGATTACGCCGAGGAGCTTATAAACAGAGCTCTTGAGCTTGCTCCCGGACGGGGCTACATAATAGACAGTCTCGGGTGGGTTTATTATCAGAGGGGGGATTTCGCCAAAGCCCTTGAATATCTGCTTCGCGCTTCGGAGATACCTCCTCCCGATCCGACCATTTTGGAGCATGTGGGCGATGCGTATGAAAAACTCGGCAAAAGGGAACTTGCGCAGGAAAATTACACAAAGGCCCTCGAGCTTTTGAATTCGCAGAAACTTTTTACAACTGAAGATAAAAAAATCCGCACGAGGCTAAAAGAGAAGCTAAGGGGATTCGGACGCGATGAGGCATAGCTACGTTCTTGTTCCTCTTGTTTTTCTCCTTTTTTCCTGCGCTGGAAAACTCCCGCCGATAGTTGCCGGGCATCCGGATATCTACTCCGTATTGACGCAGGCGATACAGACCCAGCAGGGCTTTGCTTCAGTAAAAGCCAGGGCTAGGGTGTCGATAAAGTCCCCAGAAGGGAAAATCGTTTTCGATCAGGTGGCCACGGTTGTCCGCCCGGAGTTTTTGACAGTTGCTGTTTTCGCTCCTTTCGGCGAGATGCTCGCGAAGATAGTTTCTGATGGAGAAAGTGTGAGAATGAAAACCAACTGGGAAGAGTTGGTTTTTGAGAACACAGAGGATTTCAGACTTTCCTATCTTTATCCGGGACTTCCGCCCCAACTGGGCATTGAGGAAGTTGTAAACTTCTTGCTCGGGGGGTCTCCGTTTGTCATTCCCCAGAAAGATTATTCTGCACGGGTGGGAAAAAAAGAAGGGGAAATAATTTTCGTGTTCTCGGAAAGGACGCCCGTTGAGGTAACGGTTGATTCCCGGAGAAACTTCATAACAAGAGTTAAGGGTGAGCTTGTCGGCGGACAGAAGGCTAAAATTGAATTCTCCCTTCTGACACGGATTGCCCGGAATACCTATTTCCCGAGAAAACTGCTGTTTGAAACCGCGAACTACAGTCTCAGCGTGAATTATGATGAAAATTTACGGGTAAACTCAAAGGCTGATCTTTCTTTGTTCCGCCCTGTGGAGGAACGGTGAATTGTCGCAAAAACCGCTTGAGAGAAACTTCGTAATAAAAAACCAGTTGGGTCTTCATGCCAGAGCGGCCGCAGTTCTGGTTGCCCTGACCAGCAGGTTCAGTTCCAGTATAATGATAAGGAAGGATAGCTTCGAGATAGACGGAAAGAGCATACTGGGCGTTTTGTCCCTTGCCGCCATCTGCGGTACGGAAGTTGCCGTTACCATAGAGGGAGAAGATTCGGAGCTTGCCATGGAGGAAGTCTCCCGTTTGATTGAAAGCGGCTTTGGAGAAGGAATCGATTCGGGGAACTGAGTTCGCGCATCTTAGCAAACGGGATAAATTCAGTCCCGGTTTTTTAAGGGAAAAATGCGGTTACTGCCATGAAACTTATAAGGATCAATTCAAAGAACCTGGAAAGAAGATCCAGAGAGATAGAAAAATCAGCTTCCCATTTTGACCCGGAGCTTGTCTCGCAGACGGAGAGGATTGTAGAGGATGTCCGCAAGCATGGAGACTCTGCTCTTTTCCGCTACGCGAAAAAATTTGACCGGGCTCGGGTAAACGCAAAAAACGTGAGGGTTTCCGACCGCGAGTTCAAAGAGGCCGCAAGGGCTGTTGCGCCGGGCATTGTAAGAGACCTTAAAAAGGCAGCCTCGCGGATTCGTTCCTACCAGAGAAAAAAGCTTCCGAAGCCCAAAACCTACAAGGACACTCTCGGAAACGAACTCGGCTGGCTGATAAGACCTATCGAGAAGGTGGGAATATATGTTCCCGGCGGAAAGGCCTCATATCCTTCAACCGTGCTTATGACCGCCATACCGGCGCGAGTCGCGGGAGCAAGCGAAATAAGTGTTGTCACGCCGTGTTCTGGGGAACGAGTGAATCCCGAGGTTCTTGTGGCATGCGAAATTGCCGGGGTGAGCAATGTCTACAAAATAGGTGGGGCGCATGCAATAGCGGCCATAGCATTTGGGACTAGGAGCATCCCCAAGGTGGATAAGGTAGTGGGTCCTGGGAACATCTACGTTACGATAGCTAAAAAACTGGTTTACGGTTTCTGTGATATTGACATGCTGGCGGGTCCGACCGAGGTTTTGATTATCGCCGACGGTTCGTGTCCGGCAAAATGGGTGGCCTCGGATCTGCTTGCCCAAGCCGAGCATGACGAGATGTCAATCCCGATTCTTGCTACCACAAGCCACGATTACGCTAAGGAAGTAAAAAAGGAACTGCTTTTGCAGCTGGAGGAACTTGACAGAAAGGAGATTGCGGGCGCCGCGGTCTCGAACAACGGAAGAATCTACGTGACCGAGGATATGGAGCAGGCGGTGGCGCTTTCAAACGCGGTTGCCCCCGAGCATCTTGAACTCTGCGTGCGTGCCCCTAAATCTCTTCTGAAAGGCATAAAGCACGCAGGAGCGGTGTTTTTGGGGTCTCTTTCCACCGAGCCCTTCGGCGATTACGTATCGGGTCCGAGCCACGTGCTTCCCACGGGAGGAGCGGCGAGGTTTTCCTCTCCCCTGAGCGTTTATGATTTTCTGAGAATGCCGAGCACCATATCGATGTCGAGAAAAGGTTTTTCGTCTCTCGGTGGGGCCGTTATGAACCTTGCCCACGCCGAGGGGCTTTCGGGCCACGCGTTTTCGGTAAAAAGACGTATTGAGAATTCCTGAGTAATGTTCATACTACGACCCAAACCAGGAGATGCAGGTGTCTGACTCAAGTTCAATTAAAAGCAGGATTCCTGAGAACGTAAGGTCAATATCTCCTTACTCTGTGCCGAGGGTGGAGTGCTCGGTGAAGCTTGACGGGAACGAAAGTCCCTATGACCTCGAGGGTGAGGAGAAGATTCTGCTCTCCGAGCGGCTGGCGGAACTTCCCGTGAACCGTTATCCGGATCCTGAGGCTCTAGGCGTGAGAACGTCTCTTTCCCGCACTTTGGACTTTCCCACAGACGGTATATCGCTTGGAAACGGTTCAGACGAGATCATCCAGATGATCGTCGAGGTATTCGGAGGCAAAAGCGGTCGCGTGCTCGTACCGTCTCCGACTTTTTCGATGTACAGAATCACCTCGCTTGTCTTGGGCAAACGGGTAACGGAGGTTGCGCTTGATGAGAACTTTGATATAGACCTCGAGCCGACTCTGGAGATGATCCGCGCGGAGGATCCTGACATCGTTTTTCTAGCGACTCCGAATAACCCTACGGGGAACTCTTTTTCAGAGGAAAAAGTGCTTGAGATCTTGGAGGCAAGCGCGGGCGCGGTGGTTGTCGACGAGGCCTACTGCGATTTTTCGAAAAAAAGCTATATTCCCCATATAAAGAAATATGAGAATCTGCTGGTACTGAGAACAATGTCCAAAATAGGATTTGCGGGGGCCAGACTGGGAATGCTCTTTGCGCGGCCGCAGATCGTGGGCGAGGTAAACAAGGCGCGTCTTCCCTACAACATAAATTCTCTTAGCCAGCTTGTAATGTCCTTTGCGCTTGAGAATCCCGAGGTTATCGAACGGAAGATAGACCTTATATTGAGCGAAAGAGAAAGACTTCGCGACGCGCTCGAGCAGATTGACGCCATTTTGGTCTATCCGACCGATGCAAATTTCTTTCTGATCAAGGTTCCGGACGCGGATTTTCTTTTCACAGAGCTTGTTAAAAACGACATTCTAGTCCGTTGCTTTGGAGAGGGGGGGAGGCTTGCCGACTGTCTCAGGATCACGGTCGGAACCAGAGAGGAAAACGACAGTCTCATCAGGGCCCTAGTCAGCATATTTTCTTCCTAGGTATTTCTTCGCGGCGAAAAGCGCGGTCATGGCCAATGCTACCCACGCGAATATATCCCCCACCCTCGTGTAGAGAGTTTCAAGCGAATCGATCAGAACCACTTCTCCCTTCAGATTCTCCGTGGTGAATATATCCGTGCGGGCCTCGATCTCCCCGGTCGGAGATACTATCGCGCTTATACCGCTGTTTGTTGATCTCACTAGGTAGCGGCGTGTTTCAACCGCCCTTGGAATTGAAAGAAGCAAGTGCTGGTGGGGAGCTACGCTCCTTCCGAACCACGCATCGTTTGTAAGATTCACGAGCAGGTTGGCTCCCGTTTTCACGTAGTTTCTCGAGAGTTCGGCCATTATGTCCTCATAACATATAAGGGGTCCTATTCTTAAGTTCTTTCCGGGAACCTCAAGCACCTTGGGCCCCTCTCCAGGGGTGAGATCACCGATCATAGGAAAGACCCTTTTCAAGAACTTTAGTTCCTCATTTATCCAGGGGAAATATTCGCCCAGTAGAAAAAGCCGGGTCTTGCTGTATTGCCCAAGGATATTGCTTTGGGGATCAACTAAAAAAGCCGTGTTGTATTTTCTGTGATCCTCCTCGTCCCAGCCGTCTTCGAGGAGGGCAGGGTCTTGGATAAAGGAGAGTCCCCCTATAAGGAAGTGTGCTGTGTGTCCCGTCGGCACTACATTTCTTTGGTAATCTATTCTGTACACAGACTCTTCTTTGGGGAACCAGTGCTGAACCGATGTTTCCGGCCAGATCACAATATCCACCTCCGTGAACTCCCGCGACATCTCCCTGTGTTTTTCCGTTATAATCGGCTCGTTGTCGAGGTTTTTTTCCGCGTAATCAAAATTTGCCTGAACCATTGCGATTTCCACCCGGGGTTCTGTCTCAAGAAGCTCCTCTATTTCGTCTATTCTGAAAGTTCCGTAGCCGAGCACAATTGCAATTACGGCGATCGAGATTACCGGGGGAGCGAACACCGGTTTTCTTCTTTGCTGCATATCGTCTAAGAGGTAGAAAACTGATACGTTTGCAAAAAACATCAAAAACCCGAGAAAGTTCACCCCAAGCGTATCAACCACTTGTATTACCGTCGGATAGTAGCTTTGGGAGACTCCTATTCCGTAGGGGAAAAGAACCGGGAAGAAAAATTCCGCAACCACCCATGCAAAGGAGATCATAAGTGCGTTTGCGACGCTTTTCCCACGGCAGAGTCCAAGTCTTGAGATATACCAGGTGAAAATTCCGAACTGAAGCGATGAGTAGACGCAGAAAATAAATACGGCCGCGATGCTCGCGAGCAGAGGTATTTCCCCGAATCTGGTCAGGGTTCCTACAAGCCAGTAGAGCGAGACGAGATTCATGGATGTCCCGGATATCATGCCCAGTCGGAGGGACCGAGAGGCACTTTTTCCCTGAAGTGCCACGAGCAGCGGGACAAAGCATATCCAGCCCAGTATGCCTAACGCGCTTGAAAAAAGGGATACGGAAAAAAGTATTCCCGACCCGGCGGCCAAGATCTGGCTCCCGGTCGGCTTGGTTATCCGGATTCTTCTCATGTGTAGCGGCGAAATTACGAGTTCAAGATGACTCACCGCGTTTGCGAATGGACATATATTTAAGCACTCCGATAAGAATCAGAAAAAATGCCATTATTTGCGCTACCGACAAGCCGGATATAGGGCTCTCAGTGGTATTTCTTATGAACTCGACTGAGAATCTTTCAAGACCTGCGAGCACAAGGTATATGCTCGCAAGCCACCCGATGGGTCTTTCTTTCTTCCTAATTTTCCACAGCGCTACGAACACAAGCGACATTACTATCGTTTCATAAATCTGAGTCGGATGAACCGCTTCAAGTGTTGGGGGGGAACCCTTAGGAAACGGCATAGCCCAGGGAAGTGTGGAGGGGATTCCGTAATCGTCTCCAACTAGAAGACAGCCGACCCTTCCCGTCGCGTAGGCTATTGCGAGCGCCGGGGCGGTGGCGTCAAGAACCTTCCAGAAGCTTTCCTTGTGCTTTTTTGTTACTACGAAAGCTGCAAAGAGAGCCAAAAAAAGCCCCCCGTAGAAAGTAAGGCCACCCCGTAGAAGCAGATAATGCTTGGGGTAGGAAAGAAGATCGCTTAAGGGAACATTCTCGATCAGGAAAAGGAACTTGGCACCCAATATGCCTCCAAGGATAGAGGCGAGAAAAATGTGTTCATGAAGTCGTCTGGATATTCCTTTCCTCTCAAATTCCATCCCGGAAACCCAGAAAGCGACAAGAAAAGAGACGGCGACCATCGCCCCGAAGGATGTAATATGAAAATCGCCTATTCTGAGAAGCTCGGGAAACATCTATTCTTTATCTTTTCTAGATTCCAGTTCTTTTTCCGCTTCGGAGTTTGACCTTACGAGAAGAAATATGGACAGAAAAAGTGCTATGCAGAGGATTATCTGGATCAGCAGGTTGGTTTTCATTTCCATGTTAAGGGACTTCCTCTTGAACATTCTCCTCAAAGTGCATGCTTGCTTAGTAAAGACGAACGGGATGCAGTCGTGATTGCATTTTGGCTGGGCGATGGGAATTTTAACCAACAGTTAAGGAAAATAAAAGTGCCGGACCGTTCTTGAATAACCTTACCAAGCCGGTAAATTAGTCGGCTAATATGCTTCAGTCACCGGTACTGGTTTTAAACAGGTTTTTCATCCCTGTTTCGGTAACCAGCCTGAAAAGAGCTTTTATTCTTCTTTACGGCGGGGCCGCGAAGGCTGTAAACAGGGAGTACGAGACGTTTGATTTCGATTCGTGGAAGGATATCCGTTCGGTCGATGCCGACGACTGCGTAAGGACCGTTACCAGCGTCATAAAGGTTCCTAGGGTGATAATTCTCGTGAGGTACGATGGGTATCACAGAAAACAGCCTAAGTTCAACAGAATAAACATCTTCAGAAGGGACGGGGATAAATGCCAGTACTGCGCGAAGGGTTTTTCGAAAAGCGACCTTACCATTGACCATGTTGTTCCGAGGTCTATGGGTGGAAGAAGCACTTGGGACAATGTGGTTTGCTGTTGCGTTAAGTGCAACAGGAAAAAGGGAGGAAAGACTCCCGAGCAGGCGAACATGAAACTGCTTACCAAACCCGTAAAGCCCGCTGCTAGTATTTTTTCCAACCTCCATTTCAGGACCGTGAGGTATGAGGAGTGGGAGCCTTTCCTGAGCTTTGTCGATATGTCCTACTGGAATGTTGAACTGAGTGACTGAAGGTTTATCTCAGGATATATTTTCGCTGCGGGACCGTTACCTAGTCTTCAGCCTCGGGGCTTGGAAAGAGAAAAAAATGAGATCAGCGCTTGCGGTTTTCCTTACTCTCTTGTTTTTGCCCTGCCTTGCGACCGCGCAGATACTGCTCCCGCCGGTGGCCTCTCCGATAAAAAAAATTCCCCTTGCTGTTGCCGTGCTTAAAGCTAAAGGGGAGTTAAGCACTTACGGGAAAAATTTTACCGATGTCCTCAAAAATGATCTTACAAACGCCGCGCTTTTCGACGTCCGCACGGTGAACATACTGTTTTCCTCCTCTTTTGAAGACATAGATTTCGAGTATTTAGCTGCGCAGAAAACCAAGTACTTGGTGAGCGGAAATTTCGATGTTTCGTCCCGGGAGGTCCTCTACGAACTCATAGTTTATGACGTGCCCTCAATGCGGGAGCGCATGAGAAGAAGATACGCGACGTCTCCGCGCCACATAAGAAACGTGGTGCACAGGTTTGCAGGCGAGCTTATGAAGGAACTTACGGGTCTTGAGGGGTTTTTTGAATCCGAGATCGTGTTTGTCAGCGGAAGGGGGCAGGGAAAGGATCTCTTCATAATGGATTACGACGGACACAACAGGAAAAGACTGACCAACCACGGATCTTCGGTTCTCTCTCCTGACTGTTCACGCGACGGAAACAGTCTGGTTTTTACTTCCGACAGAAGCTGGGACCATGACGTCTATCTTCTTAACTTCAAGGCCACCCGTCTTCCCGCTGAGGGCCAGAGAATAACCCGAGGCATCCATCTTGACAATTCTCCGCGCTGGTCTCCTGACGGCACTCGCGTGGCGTTTAGCCGTAACGGAGACATATACATAGCTTCGTCTTCAGGAGAAATACTGAAGCGGCTTACCAGCTCTCCCGCCATAGATCTCTCGCCCACTTGGTCTCCCGACGGCGGAAAGATTGCTTTTGTGTCGGATCGGGCAGGGACTCCGAACATATACGTGATAAGTTCGCAGGGAGGCCGTGCCGTAAGAATTACCTCGAGCGGCTATAACACCGATCCCGTATGGTCTCCGAATGCTTCGGTTAACCGTATAGCGTTTGTCAAAGTAAGAAAATCCAAGGCCGATATCCACGCCATAGGACCTGACGGCCGGGGGGAACAGAGGCTTACCTCTTCTGGGAGAAACGAGCATCCCTCCTGGTCTCCCGACGGCCACTACATCACTTTTTCCTCAAAGAGACTGGGGAAGAGACAGATACATATTATGTATTTAAACGGAGAGAACAAGCGTCCGCTTTCCCGCGGCGAAAACGATTCGTTTTCCACCTGGTGCGTGAAATAGCGGGCGGGGAGGACCTTGCTCTTGAGACTTTTTATCGCGGCTTTTCTTCCCGAGGAAACAAAAGACGCGCTTTTTCGCTACGTGAATTCGTTTCGGGATCTTGTCCGAGGAGTAAGGTGGGAGCCCAAGGAGAAATTTCACGTAACCCTTAGATTCCTGGGCGATGTGGAAGAATCGCGTCTTGTGGGAATATCAACGGATATCGGTTCCGCGGTTAGCGGTTCTGGATGCGTCGAGTCGGGGTTTGACGGTCTCCGTCTGTTTCCAGGCCCGAGAAATCCTAGAGTGCTGGCCTTGTGCCTTGTGAGAAGCGAGCGGTTCCAAGCTCTTTTTGACGGAGTGCAGCAAGCGGTCTTGCAAAACGGGTTCGAGAGGGAAAAAAGAAAGTTCACCCCTCACGTGACCATAGGCAGGATCAAGGGAGATTTTCGGGGAATCAGAAAGATTCCTCCAGTGGACGCAACGGAGTTTTCCATTACTAGGATCGGGCTTGTACGAAGCGAACTCGGACCTCAGGGGTCCCGTTACACCAGCCTTAAGACATGGGATTTTCAGGGTGGTATTTGACAAAAGAATTTTATAACAGGCAAAATAGTGCTTCCATAAAGTGCGGAGGATCTTATGCACGCTGTTATAAAAACCGGCGGAAAGCAGTACATAGTCAAGCCGGGTGACATTATTGATATAGAGAAAATTTCCGGCGAACCAGGCGAAGAGGTTAATTTTGAGGAAGTCCTACTCGTGTCCGCTGACGGAGAGGAAGTTAAAGTCGGCAGCCCTCTTGTTGAAAGTGCCAGAGTTGAGGGTAAAATAGTAAGGCAGAAAAAGGGCGAGAAAATAGTAGTTTTCAAGTTCAAAAGAAGGAAGGGGTACAGGAAGAAGGCGGGCCATCGCCAGAACCTGACCAGCGTTGAGATTACAGGCATAAGCGCTTGATTCGCGGAGGCGGATAAGAATGTCAACCAAAAAAGGTGGCGGAAGTTCCAAAAACGGAAGGGATTCCATAGGCAGAAGGCTTGGCGTAAAAAAATTCGGAGGCCAGCCGGTTGTCAAGGGGAACATAATAGTAAGGCAGCGTGGTACCAGCATCAAGCCCGGTTTGAACGTGGGGCTTGGAAAGGATTACACGATATTCGCGATGGCTGACGGAGTTGTGAAATTCCAGAAATCCGGAAAAGGCAGAACCAAGGTTTCCGTAGTCCCCGCCTGAGCGATTCCCCGCAAAACTAGTTTTTTTGTTTTTCTCCTATTATAATTACTGCAACACTTTTACCGGCATGTTGTTTTTCTGGATAAGTTAAACGGAAATTTATCTTGAGTCCTTTGAAAAACCGGAAAAAATCTTTCAATCTCGTTCCATTTTTCCCCGTATTTCTTTTCTGTCTCATACTCTCGTGCTTGGCGGTCTTCGTATTCCAGTATTTCTATTTTCCGGAGAGATACGCCGATCTCAGGGTTGCTGAGATGGAAGAAGTGTTCGGCGAGGAGGAGTTTTTCGCCGACCGCGCGAGGAGCGTCCTCGATACCAGAAACGATGTAGGGTACGTAAGACTACTTGACCATAACGGGGTGCTTGAGAAAAGCTTCGGCTTTCAGGATGACGAGGGTTTTCAAAAGCTCACGCTCAGGGGACCTGAGGGAAAAACCGTACTTGTGGGACTGAGAAGCTCCATCGGCAAGAAATTCTCCTTTGACGCCCTGCTCTGGAGCCTGATCTTCGGTTCCCTGCTGGCGGTTGTCTTTACCTCCTTGATACGTTTTGTAAGCGATCGGGCATTTAGGTTCTTGAGGGAATTCTCAGACGCTCTGAGTTCCGTTGCCAGTGGAGATTACTCGGTTCGTCTAGACGGGCGATCTTCGCTTATTGCGGGAGCCGGGGTTCAGCGGCTCTGCCGCGAATTTAACGAAATGACCTCTTCACTCGAGGGCGATTCGGCCGTACGTGGAGGTCTTGGAGAGTCAGAAGATCTGGACGCTGAAGGTTCCGTTGAGATGCAGGCGGATTTTCGCCCGAAAATAATCCTAAGCCAGGAAAAACCGTCCGAGATTCCGCCCGAAGTTTCGTTTCAGGCTCCGCCCGAGACCTCGGAAGATTTCTTTGACGATGGTGTTGTGGAAATCGTCCATGTTTCTGACGAAGAGGATACGGAACCTGAAGAGCCATCTTCTCCTGTTGCCGTCTCTGAAGATTCCGAGGGAGAGAAAACGGATATCAGCGTCCTCGTCATAAAGATTGCGGATTTTGAGAACCTGATTGAAGATATTTCGCCGTCTAGCGTCAACTCCCTTACGGCTGATTACAGAAAATCCGTTTCAACCAGCATAAGTGCCTTCGGGGGGAAAGTAGAAGCCATACTCCGCGATGAGGTTGTAGCCTTTTTCACAAACTCCGACCCCGATGCAGGTCCCGCGGCGGAACTCAGCTGCGTATGCTGCGCAGTTGAGACAATGCAGCTTTTCGCCGGCGTTGTCAATGGGCAGAGAATACCAGGCCGGTCGGATCTAAAGCTTAAAATGGGCGTTGCCTCGGCTGATCTAGCGGTGCCGGAGGAATCGGACGTCTTCACGCAAGCAAAGCCCTTTGTGGATGAAGCCAAGACTCTTTGCGATGGGGCTAGGGCCTGGAGCATATTTGTTACCACGGATTTCCGCGAAAGCGCAAGTGATTATCTCGAGGTAAGGCGCGAGAAGGTTCAGGGCGAACTCTGCTACTCCGTTACTGGGGTCGAGGAAGAAGCATTGCGGCGGACCGGAAAGTAACGTTCTTGCTTGTTTCCCGCTTTTGCTTCAATTCAGTTTTCTACCATTCCTGTTATATTTTCTCATCCGGACTGAACAACGGGCTTCGCAGTCAATCGCAGTTTGCCGTTTGCGTGTGCGGGGGTTTATCAGATGAAAGGATACGACGTTAGAAGAGAGTTCATAGAGTATTTCTCCGAAAGAGGCCATGAACCGGTCCGCAGTTCGACTCTCATACCGGAGAACGACCCGACTCTTCTTTTTACCAACGCCGGGATGGTTCAGTTCAAAAATGTTTTCACGGGAGCTGAGACCAGGGATTTTGAAAGGGCGGTTTCCTCCCAGAAGTGTCTCAGGGCCGGGGGAAAGCACAACGATCTTGACAACGTAGGGTATACGGCGAGACACCATACTTTTTTCGAAATGCTGGGGAATTTCTCTTTCGGGGATTACTTCAAGGAGGGAGCCATCAGCTACGGATGGGATCTTATTACCAACGTTTACGGGCTGCCAAAGAAAAAACTCTGGGTCACCGTTTATCAAGACGACGACGAGGCGTTTGATATCTGGAACAAGAACATCGGCGTTCCCAAGAAAAAGATAGTCAGAATGGGGGAGAAGGACAATTTCTGGTCAATGGGAGATACGGGTCCTTGCGGTCCGTGTTCCGAGATACTGATAGACCAAGGGGAGTCGTTCGGGTGCGGGAAGCCTAGATGCGCGGTCGGGTGCGAGTGCGATCGTTATCTCGAACTCTGGAATCTCGTGTTCATGCAGTTTGAGAGAGACGAGAAAGGCGAGATGACGCCCCTTCCTCGTCCCAGCATTGACACGGGGCTCGGGCTTGAAAGACTTACGGCGGTTCTTCAGGGAGTGCCGAGCAACTATGAGACCGATCTTTTAAGAGGCGTCATAAACCGTATAGAGGAGCTTTCCGGGAAAGAATACTCCGCCGACCGCTCAACGGAAGTGGCGATGAGGGTTATAGCGGACCACTCAAGAGCGCTTGCCTTTCTTATCTCAGACGGAGTATTCCCGTCAAACGAGGGCAGGGGATACGTTTTAAGGAGAATACTCAGAAGAGCGGTCCGCCACTCGAAGTTTCTGGGGATAGACGAACCTTTTGTCTACAGGGTTCTGCCCGCGGTTGAGGGGATAATGGGAGAGGCCTATCCTGAGATCAGGGAAAAAGGGGATTTCGTGTCCCAGGTGGTGAAAAGCGAAGAGGAGAGATTCCTTGAGACGGTGGACAGGGGGCTTGAACTCCTTAATCAGGAAATCTCAAAGCTTGGGAAAAAGAAAAAGCTTTCCGGCAAGGTGGTTTTCAGTCTCTATGATACCTACGGGTTTCCGGTTGACCTCACGGAGGACATAACCAGAAATGAGGGTATAGAGATTGACCTGCAGGGTTTTGAGAAAGAGATGGAGAAGCAGAGAACCAAGTCAAGAAAGGCCCGCGGAGGCGGAGGTGAAACCGATCTTGCGTCTCTTTTACTTGAGCTTGCCGGAGAGACGACTACTGAGTTTGTCGGTTACAAGACACTCTCATCCGATAGCGTGATTACGGGAATAATAAGTCGCGGAGAGATATCCCAGACTGCCCAGGAGGGTCAGGAAGCCCAGATATTGACTGACGTCACCCCTTTTTACGGAGAGTCGGGCGGACAGACGGGGGACAGGGGCGAGATTGCTGGGCAGGGGTTTCAGGCGAAAGTCCTCGATACGAAAAAGCTCACTCCCACGCTTTTCTTCCACAATGTTCTTGTGGAAAGGGGAGAAGTGCGGGTGGGCGAAGGAGTGCGTATGGAGGTTGACCCAGTGTTCAGACAGGGGGTTATGGCTCACCACACCTCAACCCATGTGCTTCATGCCGTTTTAAAAGAAATTCTCGGCACCCACGTGAACCAGGCGGGATCGTTCGTCGGACCAGACAGGCTCAGATTTGACTTCAGCCACTATTCCTCGATTGAAAGAAAAGAACTTGATTCCATAGAGCAGATTATTAATGAGAGAATAAGACGTGACGATGCGGTCGTGACTAAAGAAGATGTCTCATACGACGAAGCCATAAAGGACGGTGCCACTGCGATATTCGAAGAGAAATACGGCGACAGGGTAAGAGTGGTAACCATAGGGGATTACAGCAAGGAGCTTTGCGGCGGAACCCATGTGCGGGCCTCGGGTGAGATAGGAATGATGAAAATAGTGTCCGAGAGCGCGTCTTCTGCGGGGGTTAGGAGGATAGAGGCCGTAAGCGGCCAGGCGGCGTGGAATTACATGAAAGGTCAAGAGAATATACTGAACAAATTTTCTTCCGCACTTAACGCTCCCACTTCCGAACTTCTCTCTAGGCTTGCGGGCGTGGTTGACGAAAACGCACGACTTCAAGCGGAAATCGAATCTTTCAGGGCAAAAACCATTTCTGAAACGGCCACAGGGTTAATTGACAAGATTGAGAACGTGGGGGGAATAAATCTTCTTCGGGTCAAGGTCTCCGTTTCAAAACCGGCGGAACTACGCTCTCTTTGGGATTACCTGAAGGGGAGAATGAGCAATGGAGTTGCTTTGCTTGTGGCGGAGAGAGGAGGACAGGTTTTTATTCTTGTGGGCATTACGAAAGATATTGTCGGCAGGTATCACGCCGGAAAATTAGTGAGCGAGCTTGCCGGAATTGTCGGCGGAAAGGGAGGCGGGGGCGGTGAAATGGCTCAGGCGGGCGGAAACATGCCCGGCAACATACCGAAGATGCTGAATTACCTAGAGGAACTCATATGAAAAAGATTATTGATTTCTTTGTAGGTCTTGCGCTGGGAGAAAACGACGGAGCAAAACTTCTGGCAGGTAGTTTGGCAGTTTTTCTGCTCGCTTGTCTGATCATTCCAGATACCGGTTTTTCGGGTGTCGTGCCGGAAGATCTCGCACCAAGCGAAATCGTGGATGGCGCTGCGCAGAGTGAAATTGAGTTTGCAAGCTTTGGCAATTACGCCGGGGTTTTTATGGGTGCCGGTTTTATGAAAAACCGGATCGTTGACATTGACGGTTTTGCTGACTGGGGCAACCCGGGTTCTGTTTCAGATTACGACGATACGGGCTTTGTCGGTGGGGTTCTTGTAGGGGGGAAATTCGATGTCGGCGGGTTTACCCTGAGAGGCGAGCTTGACGGTACGCTGACTAATGTATCGGCGTCAACTGACAAGCTTGATCCTGAAGGTCTTGACGAAACTGCCGAATCAGAATTTTCATGGATCGTTACTGCGCGCGGGGGAGTTGAACAGGCAGTTGGCCGCATAACGGTATTTGTCACCGGCGGACTGGCTTTTGCCGGAATCAGCAATTCGGTAACCGATATCGACTCCAATGAATCGGGTTCCATGGTGGATCCCGATGATTCTTTCAGCAAAGATTCAACTGAGGTGGGCTGGGCGGCTGGAGCCGGCCTCGAAGCTGCGCTGTCAGATGCCTGGACGCTTCGGTTTGAAGGTTTGTATATGGATTTCGGGGAGAGCACACATCTTGTTAACCGATCCGCAAATAATCGCTGCTGCGGACCCGAAACTCCCAAAAGGGCCGCGTACTACGAAGTTGAAAACAGGCTTTCCACTGCACGCCTTGCACTAATTCGCCGGTTCTGAGTTTGGCGAGACCCACTAGGCTGGTTTGTAAATCCCAAACAGCTTGTACGGAACTCCTTTTCGTGAAGTTCAAACTTGACTAGAAAAGTCTATCTCTACTTGAAAAATTCATATAAGGAAAAGCTTTTCATGTGTAGATGGGGATTGACATGAATTGAGATTCGGGACCTGTGGAAAATCTCAGTGGTTAAGTTTCCTGCTAAGATGGACTCGAGGATCCCGTATGAATTCATGGTGACTGGCCCTATGCCTTCATCCTGTTTATGAGAGCACCGCCGTGTTCCCAAAAACCATACGGGACCTCGGTCCGTTAAGTTTTGCTCCGCTCCGCTTGGAGGAAGCGGAAATCAGAACGCGTATTTCATAATCAGACTGACCCCAAATGCGCTTAAGTCGTCAGTTTCAATTGTATACTCAACCGTATTCGTTCCCGGGCCATTGTTCGGGGCGTGACTGCGCAACTGGTCCCACTCATCTGTGCCGCTGAACTTGGCGTACCTGACCCAGCGACCCTTGACTCCAATTGAGGCATTATCGGTCAGCATGTAGTCCACGCCGACAATTGCTTGGTAACCGAACACCGTATCTTCGAGCGTGTGACTCGCCGTGCTTGAAGTACCGGCGATTCTTCCATGCAGAGCTTGGCGGTCCTCTTCTTCGTTGCCGTCACCCAGATATTCTGCATCATCCGCCGTCGTGATTACATCCGGGTTTATATTACGGGCCCAAACAGCATCCCATTCCACCTCGGCCATTCCAAAACCCACACCGCCTCCAATGTAAGGACGCAACTGTCCGGAAACCGGAAGGTCATAATAAACGTTAACGAACAGACTGTTTATATTTACCCCTCCTATGCGTTCGTCAGAACGGATAAGTTCCTCATTTACTTTATCCGCAATATCTCCACCTCCTCCAACAACCGGGGATGTCGAGTCGTATTGCGCGCCAAAATAAAGATATTCAGCTTCAATTCTCGCACCCAAATCTGTGCTGACGCCCAAAGCGACGCCCGCTATTACTCCCGTTGAACCGTCAAAGCTGTTATCCCAGACTGATGTCTCGGAAGAACATACACCAGATGCAAAATGATTACGGTCCTCTGGATTGTTTAAGTGCTGATCGCACAGCGTACCGAAATCGGTATCACTGGCGTCGGTATCCAGAGAATTCCCGATACCAATTCCCAATTCAGTGCTTATATACAACTGCTGGGCATTTGATGAGAAAGGAAACAGTATGAAGACAAGTAAAAAAGAGGTAAGGATTATAAATCTACTCATTCATCCCTCCTATTAGATTTTCTACTGGGAACAAAAACCACACTACCTACCTATAGAACATATTATAATTCGGGTACTAATTCAATTAAAATTTGCAGTTGTGATTGAAAAATGGAAGGTTCGTAAATAGTTAGAAATTTCAGGGTGTTATGGAGAAAAATCCTCTCGGGCTTATGCTTGTCCCGAGAACTTTATACGTGAAACTGCTCTTTTTGAAATTCCTGCCTGATTTTGTTAAGAGCATTTTTTTCTATCTGTCTTACGCGCTCTCTTGAGATGCCGAATTTACGGGAAAGCTTTTCAAGAGTCTCGGGAGAATCGGTGAGAACCCGTTTTTCGATAATGTATCTTTCCCTGTCTTTTAGGCTCTCCAGGGCTTCTTTTATCTTCTTGGCCACAAGCGGTCGGATCTGGGAATCTTCGAGGAATTGCTCCTGATCGAATGTGTCCCCTAGGATGTCAACGTAGGTACGTTCCGTGCTGCCTTCTATGTTTGCGTCAAGAGACAGGTCTTTTCCGGACATTATCCGGTCCATCTCGATTACTTGGCTGTCTGGCACGTCAAGTTCTCTGGCTATCTCGGAGTAAATGTCCTCTCCCATCTCCGCTCCGGTGGCTTCGATTTTGTTTTTCGTTGACCTCAGTTTGTAAAAGAGCTTTCTCTGGGACTGGTTTGTTCCGACTTTCACAAGACTCCAGGTTTTCATTATGTGGTTCTGTATGTAAGCCCTTATCCACCAAACTGCATATGAGATAAGCCTGTATCCCTTGGTCGGATCAAAGCCCCTTACGGCTTTCATAAGTCCTATGTTGCCTTCCTGGATAAGGTCCATGGTGTTTACGTTATAGTTTTTGTATTCGTTCGCGATGCGCACGACGAATTTCAGGTTTGATACGATCAGTTTCCTAGCGGCCTCAAGGTCTCCCGTTTCCCTGTGCCTCATTGCGAGTTCGTACTCCTCCTCTCTACTCAAAACGGGGTAGTTTCTGATCTGCGCCAGATAGCTTTGCAGGGAGTTTGAAAGTGCGGGAAGAGATGAATTCACTTTCTCCGGTTTCTTTTTTTCTTCTTTTTCCCCGGTCATTTTTACTCGGTGTTGGATTTATTGACTGTTTTTCTTATCTATATAAAATTAACTACTCTTTGGGTTTTTTCTATTTTCTACAGTTCCGGCGTAGCTCAGTTGGCAGAGCAGATGACTGTTAATCATCGGGTCGCAGGTTCGAGCCCTGCCGCCGGAGCCAAATTTCCATCCATCTAACTTAAGTGACACAGAAGTGCGATTTTAATGCTCTTCTCATAGGTTTTAAGGCGAAGTTGTGATTGATCGTCGGACTGAGAGCTACGGGCAGTTTAGGATATTTGAAATTGTTTTCTTGAATTGGCCTAAAGATATCCTTGAGCTGGTTTCCACTCGGTAAGGCATCTGATCATAGGATAATTTTTTCAAATGCGATGTAGCGTTTCTTGATATACTTACCGCTTTCAGGGCCGTCTAGATCAGATTGTAGATCATCATGAAGAGGTAGCGCATGTTCGGGCTTGAATTGTGAGTGTCGAGTCTTGCCGATAGATCCCCGATTCCGCCGAAAAAGGCGTCGTTATAGACTTCTGCCACTCTTTTAAACTCATCGAACTCGATAAGCGGCGGTTCGCGAACTGCAAGCGGCCGCACGTTTTTCTCAGCTGAAGTTATCCTGATTCCATCGCCTTCTGTCGTGGCCAGAAACCACCGCTGGGAGTCTTCGAGCATAAGTTCTATACCGCCTTCAGTCTTCTGTTTCAGAATTTCCCACTCTTCTTCCTTGGATTCGCTAAAAGGTATTTTTCTGTCTGCAAGCATTTTTTCTCTCCGGAAAATTATTTTTAAGGTTTTATTCTACACCATGGCGAAAAAATACATAACCCGGCTAGCCGAGAAGCGGCCTAAGGTACTCTCCGGTGTAAGAGTTTTTTACGGAGGTTACCTGCTCGGGAGTGCCGGCGGCCACTATCCGCCCTCCTTTGTCTCCACCTTCGGGTCCGAGATCAATTATGTGGTCGGCGCATTTTATCATCTCAAGGTTGTGTTCTATCACTATCACGCTGTTTCCGGCATCGACAAGCCTGTTGAGGACACTAAGAAGTTTTCCTATGTCGTCAATGTGAAGTCCTACCGTGGGTTCGTCGAGGATGTAGAGGATGTTGTTTTTTTCCTTCCTTGAGAGTTCCCTGGCTATCTTTATTCTCTGAGCCTCCCCGCCCGAAAGCGTCGTTGCGGGCTGACCGAGCCTCAGGTAACCGCAGCCGACGTCTTTTAGAACCTTGAGTTTTCTGGTGACGGCAACACTTTCCGAGAAGAAAACCATGGCTTGGTCAACTGTAAGGTTGAGTATGTCATCTATGTTCTTTCCTTTGTATCTGTAGCCAAGAACTTCTTTTCCGAACCTCCTGCCCTCACATTCCTCGCACGTCACCATGACGTCGGCTAGAAAATGCATCTCGACCCTGTGACTTCCCTCTCCCATGCATTTCTCGCATCGCCCTCCCCTTACGTTGAAGGAAAAATGCGAAGGGGTAAGTTTGCGGAGCTTCGCCTGGTAATGTCCGGCGAGAATCTTGCGTATATCGTCATAAACTTTTATATAAGTGACGGGATTTGACCGCGAGCTTCTTCCTATGCTTGCCTGATCAAGGATTATCACGTCATCTATATTGTCCGTGCCTTCTATCCGTTCGTGTTTTCCGACCCTGTCCGTTTTTCTTCTGAATTTCCTTAAAAGAGCGTTATACAAAATGTCGTTTACAAGCGAGCTTTTCCCCGACCCCGATACCCCGGTTACGCACGTGAGACTTCTGAGGGGGAAGCGTACGTCGATGTTTTTAAGGTTGTTTTCTTTTGCGCCGATTACGTTTATTGAATTGCCGGTGGTCTTTCTACGGGAACTCGGAACCTCTATTTTCCTTTCGTTTGCGAGGTATTTTTTCGTGACCGAGTTTTTCGCCGAACGCAGGAAATTCCTTAGCGTTCCCTGATATACGATCTCTCCCCCGCCGTCGCCCGCCTGGGGACCTAGCTCCACTATATAGTCGGCGGATTTTACTGTATCAAGATCGTGTTCTATAAGAATGATGGTGTTGTTTCTTACCCGGAGTTCTCTTATAAGCGAGTTGAGCCGGTTCATGTCCCTTGCGTGCAGACCTATCGAGGGCTCATCCAGAATGTAGAGGGTTTCGGTAAGCCGTGAACTCATCTGGCAGGCGAGATTTATTCTCTGTGCCTCTCCGCCCGAGAGCGTGCGCGTGAGTCTCGAGAGAGTCAGGTAGTCAAGCCCCACGTGGATAAGAAAATCCAGCCGCGAATTTATCTCCTTCATTATGTCGGAGGCGATCTCAAGTTCGTAAGCGGATGGAGTTATGCAGTCAAACCAGGATTTTAGATCCTTTACGGACATCCTCGAGAGATCGAATATATTTTCCCCTTCTATTCGTACGTTAAGGGCTTTCTCCTTGAGCCTGCTTCCACCGCAGTCCCCGCAGGTGAAAGCGGAGCGGTACCTTGAAAGAAAAACCCTTATGTGGGTTTTATAATTCTTCCGCTCAAGTCTCCTGAAATATCCTTTCACGCCGTAGTAGTCGTCATTTCCGCTGAAAACCAGATCTTTCTCTCTTGCCGAAAGTTTCGAAAAAGGTTTTCCCGTGTCTATCCCCGTCTCCTCCGCGAAGGCAAGCAGTTTTCTCATTTGCCTTCTATAAGAAGTTTTCGTAAAAGGTTCGATTGCCCCTTCGGCGAGGCTTAGACCGGGATCCGGGACGAGGAGTTCGGGGTCTATCTCCAGGTTTCTTCCAAATCCGCTGCACTCCTCACAGGCGCCGTAGGGGCTGTTGAAGGAGAACATGTTCGGGGTGGGTTTTTCAAATACCGTGTCGCAGCTGTCGCAGCGGAGTTCTTTCGAGAAACGGAGGCTTTGATCTGAAACTATGTGCACAAACGCCCGGCTATCCTCGGAGAAGGCGGCTTCTAGGGCTTCTGTGATCCTCGATTTTGACCGTTCGCCGATAGTGGTTCTAGCGGTGACTATCTGTGTTTTTCCGCCCGGTTGCCTTCCGCTTTTTTCGATATCCTCTGTTTTCCCGTCCTTGTACGCGCGGGAGTAGCCCTTTTTCATGTATTGAGATAGGGATACCCCCTCTTCGGTCTCAAAGCATATGACGGCTCTTTTTCCCGGGAATTCTTCAATCAGCAGTCGGATGATGGATTGAGGGGAGTGCTCGGTTACCCCCTCTTCGCACTCGGAGCAGCGGGTTTTTCCGATTTTTGCAAAGAGAAGCCTCATGTAGTCGTATATTTCCGTTGTTGTGCCCACGGTGGAGCGGGAGTTTATTACGCTGTTTCGGCTTTCAATCGCTATGGGGGTCGGAAGACCTTCTATGTCGTCCATTGCGGGGCGCTCGACTTTTTCTATGAACTGTCTTGCGTAGGTTGAAAGACAGTCGATATATCTTCTGAGTCCTTCTTTGTAAACGGTATCAAGTACTAGGGATGATTTACCCGAGCCGCTGAGACCGGTTACCACAGTGAACCTGTTTTGAGGGATCAGAACATCTATGTTCTTTAAGTTGTTTTCCCTGGCGCCTTTTATCTTTATGTATCCGTTTCGTTTTGCGGTTTTCGCCATTACAGTTCTCACTCCCCGTGTTTATCCTCTCCCAGAGGGATTTTCCGTTCCCCCGAGCGACATTTATAGCGAAATTGAGGTTTCCGGGGCATTCGGTATTCTTTTCCTCGGGAAAAATGAAATATCCCGTGGCTTCTCACTTTAAATTTACACAATTATCGTGCGATTTTTTTCCAGGATACCGGATTATCGACGGGTCGCCGCGCCGGACGGCGCTTGGCCCCGAGGGGCCGTCTTCTAAATACTTTTTTGCTTCGAGGTGAACAGATGAGCCATCTAAGGGGAGTCGATGAGCAGATAGCGGAAGTTATCCGCATGGAAACGCAGCGTCAGGAATGGAAACTCGAGATGATAGCGTCTGAGAACTACGTGAGCGACGCCGTCATGGAGGCCATGGGGTCTGTTCTTACCAACAAGTACGCCGAGGGTCTTCCGGGAAGGCGTTATTACGGGGGATGCGAATTCGTTGATGTGGCTGAAGACCTTGCGCGCGACCGTGCCCTTGAGCTTTTCGGGGCGGACGCCGTGAATGTGCAGCCGCACTCGGGGGCTCAGGCGAACATGGCCGTCTTTTTCGCTGCGCTTAAGCCTGGAGAGACGGTTCTGGGAATGAGGCTTGACCACGGAGGACATCTTACCCATGGACACCCCGTTAATTTTTCCGGCCGACTCTACAATGTTGTTGCCTACGGGGTTTCGAAAGAAACGGGAACGATTGACTACGACGAGGTAAGGGAGCTTGCCCTCAAACACTCTCCCGGACTTATAATCGCTGGCTGGAGTGCTTATCCGAGGGATGTTGACTACGCGAAATTCAGAAGCATAGCGGATGAATGCGGGGCACTTCTGCTGGCGGATATAGCGCATCCTGCGGGGCTTGTGGTCGCCGGACTTCACTCGGACCCCGTTCCCCACTGTGATTTCGTAACTACTACCACACATAAGACGCTTCGGGGACCGCGTGGCGGTATGGTAATGATGAAGGAGCGGCACGCTAAGACCGTAAACAGCAGGGTTTTTCCGGGAACTCAGGGCGGTCCGCTTATGCACGTGATAGCGGCCAAGGCTGTTGCGTTTAAGGAGGCTCTTGAGCCTGAATTTTTGGAGTACCAGCGCCAGATTGTGAAAAACGCAAGACGTCTCGGGGAAAATCTCGTAAATGCGGGTCTTAAGCTTGTCTCGGGTGGAACAGATAATCACTTGGTGCTGGTTGATCTTACGGAAACGGAGTTTACAGGACAGGTTGTTGAACAGACCCTTGAGCGGGCGGGAATAACAGTCAACAAAAACACAATTCCCTTCGATCCACGTCCTCCAATGGTCACAAGTGGGGTAAGGATCGGAACCCCCGCGATTACCACAAGAGGAATGAAAGAGGCGGAGATCGATACGATATCCGGTTTTATAATGGAAGCCTTTAACAATCATGAAAATGAAAAGGTTCTCAGCAGAATAAAAGAAGACGTAAAGGCACTGTGCCTGCGTTTTCCCGTTTATGGCCACAGATTAGGCGGATAAGAAATGAAGTGTCCTTTCTGCAAGTCAGATGACACCAGAGTAGTTGATTCGAGAGAAGGAAAAGACGGTTTTTCCGTCAGGAGACGTCGGGAGTGCAACGATTGCCAGGAGAGGTTCACCACTTACGAGAGAATTCATCACGCCGAAGTCATGGTGGTGAAAAAAGACGGGCGCAGGGAAGAGTTTGACCGCAACAAGATAATAGCGGGAATGCGCAAGGCGTGTGAGAAGAGGCCGGTCAGCATTGAAGTCATAGAGGATTTCGTTTCCAGTCTTGAAAAGGAGTTTCTTGAGAGGGGAGAACGGGAGATATCGAGCGAAGATATAGGAAAGAAGTTGATAGACAAGCTTTATGAAATCGATCAGGTCGCATACGTGAGGTTCGCTTCGGTCTATAGGTCCTTTAAGGACGTAAACGAGTTTCTCAACGAAGTAACGGGTCTTTTGAAGGAGAAGAAATAAACAGCATGCTGGTTGATTCCCACGCCCATCTGCTTAGCCTTGAGGACCCAGTGGACGCCGTGTCGAGGGCTGCGGACGAAGGCGTCGGCAAAATCATATCCATCGGAACTGGGCTTGAGTCTTCGCTTGCTACCATAGAGCTTTCGAGGAAATACAGGGGAGTTTACGTTTCGGTCGGTATCCACCCGCACTCCGCTTCAACTTTCAGCGAAGAGGTAATGCGGGAGTTTGAGCGCCTAGCCGAAGACCCAAAAGTAGTGGCAATTGGAGAGACCGGGCTTGATTATCACTACATGAATTCCCCCAAGGAAGATCAGATAAGGTCGTTTGAGGCGCACATGGAGCTTGCAAAGAGGCACTGCCTTCCTTTCGTGGTTCACGTAAGGGACGCGGAGGAGGAACTGCTTTCGATGCTTCGGGGAACGAACCTTGGCCAGAATCCCGGAGTTATTCATTGTTTTTCGGGGGATTACGAAACAGCGAAGAGATATCTCGATCTGGGTTTTTTTATTTCTTTCTCGGGCATAGTGACTTTCAAGAGGGCCGAGGAGGTAAGGGACGCGGCGGCCAGAATCCCCATCGAAAGGCTTCTTTACGAAACCGATTCTCCTTACCTGGCGCCGGTGCCCCAGAGGGGAAAACCGAACGAGCCGCGCAATGTCGTTTACGTGGCCAAGCTTATTTCAGAGCTCAGGGGACTGCCTCTTGAGGAATTTACTCAGGTTGTCTTCGAGAACGTGACGGAGCTTTTCCCAAAAGTACAGAAGAAAAAAAATGGTCTTATCTAGTTAAAGAGAAATTAAGAGGTGCTTGCGTGAGCGGAAAACCGAAAATAGCTGTAACGATGGGAGATCCGAACGGGATAGGGCCCGAGGTCTGCATAAGAGCTTTTTACGACGGTTTCTTCGAGGAAATATACGACATCGTGTTTGTCGGAAGTGAATCTGTTCTCCAGAGGGCCAACAGTGAGTTCGGAAAGGATGGTCCTCTTTCAATTATAGACCCCACGGATTTTGTGCTCGGGGATATTGAAGAAGGGGTGAGATCCGAAAAAGCGGGCAGGGCGTCTATTGCGTGTATAGAAAAGGCAGTGGCCATGGCTCTCTCAGGCGAGGTTAAAGCTATTGTCACGGCTCCGATAAGCAAAAGATCCATACACATGGCCGGCTCCACCTATCCAGGGCACACGGAAATGCTCATGGATCTTACCGGTTCAGAAAACGTAGTAATGCTTTTTGAGGGAACGAGGTTCCGTGTAGCGCCCGTGACGATACATGTTCCCCTTCGCGAAGTTCCGGACATGATTACGGAAGAAAGCGTTTATGTGACCGTTTCCATATCTGCTCGGGAACTCAAGAAAAGATTCGGCGTTGAAGATCCAAAGATAGTTGTCTGCGGGCTCAACCCACACGCTGGAGAGTCGGGATCTTTCGGAAATGAGGAGCAGGAGCATATAATTCCAGCTCTTGAGAGGGCAAGAGCCGAAGGGATATCGGTCGAGGGCCCCCTCCCTGCGGACACTCTTTTCTACGACGCTCTTCGCGGCAAATGGGATCTGGTGGTCGCCATGTACCACGACCAAGGTTTCGTGCCCTTCAAGATGCTTTCTTTCGATACCGGGGTTAACGTCACCTTGGGACTGCCTATACTGCGGACTTCTCCTGACCACGGAACTGCTTTTGACATAGCGTGGAAAGGTGCGGCGCGTCCCGAGAGCATGATTCAGGCGATAAAAGTAGCCATGGAGATATGCGACGCAAGGTAGTAAAGCGCTTCAGCGGCCATATTAATAAACAGCATAACGTGTCTAGAACACGCTCCGAAGTCTGCTTGGGGAGCTTTTCCTGCTTGGCAATTATAAATTGCCCGTCACAGCGGTCCTTTTCTGGATAGCCGCGGTTGCTGCATACTTACCATAAATGATGGAAAAACTGTTTGGCAGGGGCGCAGTAATGAGTTCCAGAGGACAGAAAAAATATTGATCTCTGTTTTCATCAGGGATCAGTTCGATGGTGATATCCCGGATCCAGCTATCTTGCCTGAAAATCCAGGAGGTCTGGAAATAGCTTCACCGGACGAAGACTCCGCAGATGGTCCTGTTGCTCTGCTACCTTTTTCCTCGGCAAGAGGACAAGCACCGCTGGCTCGATAAGCAAGAGCTGTTTTGAGGAGAATCTCCTCGGGGTCACCGAGCTGGTGATTGAAATCTTCTGCAACTCGGCAGTGCGGAGTAAAACCATCTTCGAAGTCTGCCTCGCCCTTGGCATTTACCCCCCTGAAGTTAATCGAATGGTAAACAGTGCCGCAGTTCTCGGTTGGAAGGAAACCATGGGGTTTGCCGCAGGTAGCCGACCCGATTCGGATTACGTCTATGTCGATGCCGAGCAAACTGTTTATGACTGATTCACTTGCCGAGCAGGTTCGGGGGCTTGTAAGAACGAACAGGCGCGGCAAGCCGAGGCTGGGAACCGTTAAGCCTGTGTCGCCGATTATGTCATCCGCCGTGAATTCAAAAGTGAACTCCCAGCTTTCCGATGGAATCTTGCCGTTTGTCTCAAACTCTTCGAAAGTAAGCCCCTCTTTATCAGCCCCTGCGACCATCGACGATAATATTTGCGCTACATAGACAAGTCCGCCGCCGTTATAGCGAAGATCAACGATCAGATCATCGACGCCTGCGTTTTTCAGATGTTTGCCCGCTTCCACGATAGCTTGTGCGGCAGGCGCGTTGTGAGCGTTAAACAGCATGTAACCTACGCGGTCTCCACTGGGAGTGGAAAGGATTTTCACGTTCTGAACCGGATGAGAAGTTATTGCCACGGAAGTCATGGTTACCGTGCGGGGAGTCTGTGATCCGAGGTCCAAGACGGTGAATGTGTGGCTCTCGCCTACTGTGCGTGGAAACAGGCCGTTGTTTAATACGTCTAGGTTATCCGAATCTAACATCTTTTCACCGTCAATCTCGAGAATCTGCGCGCCGCGGGAAAGATTAACCTCGGGAGCCGTAGCCGGCGAACTAGGTTCCGTGTAGGCGATCCTTACATCTCGTGGGGGTCTAGAGCTTAAAATCACAAACTCGGCGCCGTATCCTATATCAATGCTTTGTCTGTTCGCCAGGAATTCCGCGGTAGGTACGGTGAAATGAAATCTATCCTTGGGAGCTCCGGAAGCATTTGTTTCAAAAGTCTTCATCAAATCAAAGTAGACGGGAGTGCTGCAGCAGGAAGGATCCTGATCTATGATTTCGTCGTACCAGAGATAGGTTTCGTGACTCCAGGAGCGAAGCCAGTTGTTTTCATCTGCGTAAATGCCTTGAGAAGAGATACTTTTAAAGTGAGCTTTGCTGAGGTCGGCACAGGTATCTGCGAAGATATCACTGGGAAGAAACAGCGGTTCTTCTGCTGGGGCTGTTTCATAAGTGTCGCCGCAACCGAGAAAAATCGATACTCCGAGCAGCGCCAGGCATATCGCGAGCAGGCGTTTCGAGGCGGATCTGTATGGAAAAAGGCGGTGATTTTTTCTTTTGTGCACTATAGTTCCCTCTATGATTAAGCGACCGGGTGGAGTTGGATAGACTTAAATTATCACCAGATGGTCCAAATTTATCAAGTTACCTATACGGTACTTTATATGCCCGATTTTTCAAGCTTGACAGGTGATTAATGGTGGCCGTTGCGGCCGGATGGTAGTGTGTGCCAAAACGCTAATCTCTCTATGCTCTTGCAAGTTTTTTCTGGATGGATTTTTTGATCCGAGTTCTGGAGGCTCGGTTTCATCCTAGTTACATGCGGTTTCGAGAGGTTTCGGATTCCACAAGGAGGGGCAGCACCTCTCCCGATTTCCCCATTACGCTTGCGTCGTAAAGGCCCGTGCCCGGAGTTATATCGATGTTGATTTCCACTACAGGTTTCTCGCTTTTTTTCGCTATGAGTCCCATTGAAGCCGCGGGTTCAACCACTCCGGAAGTTCCTACTATCAGAAGAAGATCGCATTGCTCTATGGCAAACAGGCACCTGTCTATTCTTTCCATCGGGATGATTTCTCCGAACAACACGGTGTTCGGTCTCATTATCCCGTCGCAGGCGCCGCACTTCGGGGGAAGTTCCGGAATAGGCACCTGATAGTTTTTTTCCACTTTTTCGCATTCCGTGCATTTGATTTCCCAGAGACTTCCGTGAAGCTCGATTACGTTTCGGGTTCCGGCCGCAAAGTGAAGGCCATCTACGTTTTGTGTTATGAGGGTGAAGTCTCTTTTTTCTTTCTCAAGCGCGGTTATTGCGAAGTGGCCGGGATTGGGCTTGGCGTTTTTCATTATGGCCCTTCTCGAGTCATACCACTCCCACACGAGCTTGGGATTCCTGAAAAAGGCCTCTGGCGTCGCAAGTTCGTGGGGATCGTAATTCCTCCAGAGCCCTTCTTCTCCCCTGTATGTGGGAATACCGCTTTCAGCCGAGATTCCCGCCCCTGTAAGGACGACGATTTCGTTGGAATTGGTTACGAGTTCGTACGCTTTTGCGATCTCTTTTTCCATGTTCCTGTAACCCGGGATATGTTAACCGTTTTATGGGTCTTTTCCCATTGTTGACCGTAAAAACCTGACTGTGGAAGCAGGAGATTTCCTTGACAATTCATCCCCTGATACTAACCTTGTCTGTGTTGTGTTAGACCAGTATGTTCCCGTCCTCCTGATAATAGTAATAGCGATCGTTTTGGCCGCGGCGCTTCTGTCCGTTTCCTATCTGCTGGGTCCAAAGAGATACGGAAGCTGGCGCAAGCTAATTCCATATGAATCGGGGATGATTCCCAAGGGAGACGCAAGGGAAAAGGTTTCGCTCAAGTACTACCTTATAGGAGCTCTTTTCATACTGTTTGACATAGAAATCGTGTTTCTCATAGCTTGGGCGGTAGTGTTCAGGGAGCTTGGAATGGTGGCCCTTATCGAGGTGCTGGCGTTTCTTATTATTGTCATCGGCGGTTATTTCTACGTTCTTAAAAAAGGAGCTTTGGAATGGGAGTAAGTAGCGGACCACTCCTTGGCGGAGACGGTTTTCTCACGACCAAGATCTCTGCGGTTGCCAACTGGGGAAGAAAGCACAGCCTTTGGCCCATGGCTTTCGGAACTGCTTGCTGTGCGATTGAGATGATGGGGACTTTTTCCTCGAGGTTCGATATCGCGAGGTTCGGGGCCGAAACCGTTAGGTTTTCGCCTAGGCAGGCGGATTTGATGATAGTTTCTGGGACCATAACCTACAAGATGGCGTCGGTCTGCAGAAGGATCTACGAGCAGATGCCCGAGCCCAAGTGGGTAATAGCGATGGGGTCGTGTACGTGCGGTGGCGGACCTTTTGACAGTTACGCCGTCGTTCAGGGGATTGACGAGTTTCTTCCGGTGGATGTTTACGTGGGTGGCTGTCCGCCGAGACCCGAGGCCCTTATTGACGCCGTCATGAAAATCCAGAAGAAAATAGATAACGAGGGACCCCCGATCGTATGACCTCCCAACCTGACCCTGTCGATCAAATAAGGGAAAAAATAAGCGGATACATCCTCTCGGAGAGCGAATTCCGCGGGGAGACCAGCTTTACCGTAGGGGCCGAGTCGATAGTAGAGTGCTGCTCGCTTCTCAAAAACGCGCTCGGTTTTACTTATCTTGTGGACGTTACGATTGTCGACTACCTGACCGTCAAGTTTCCGAGATACGAAGTTGTTTACCTCCTTCACCGCTTCGGCGAGAACTACGAAGAGAATCTGAGAATAAGGCTCAAGGCTGCTCTCGAGCAAGACAACCCCGCAATTGATTCCGTGACGTCAGTGTGGTCCGGGGCGAACTGGCTTGAGAGAGAAGCATACGATATGTTCGGGATAACTTTCAGTGGACATCCCGACCCGAGAAGAATACTTATGCCCGAGGATTACGACCAGTTTCCGCTGAGAAAGGATTTCGACGTGAGAGACAGGGAATCTTCAAAGAGGTGTTTCGAGAGGGCTCTTGATGAAGGAGCTGAGTGATGGAAAGAGTAGAGATTGTTACGGAAGAACTCGGCACTGAGGCTGACGGTACGAGAAAGCAGACCATGATGCTTAACATGGGGCCGCAGCATCCGTCAACTCATGGGGTTCTGCGGGTGGTTCTTTATCTCGATGGGGAGATAGTCAAGGAGGCCGTTCCTCACATCGGCTACCTGCACAGGGGAATAGAAAAGCTCTGCGAGGACATCACCTATCAGAAATGTCTTCCCTACACCGACAGGATGGATTACCTGGCCTCGATATGCAACAACATAGGTTTCATACTGGCCGTTGAGAAGCTTCTCGGGATCGAGGATGAAATTCCCGAAAGAGCCAAGGTAGCCGAGGTGATAATGTTTGAGCTCGGAAGAATCGAGTCCCATCTCATAGGCATAGGCGCAAACGCCATGGATCTCGGCGCGATGACCGCTTTTCTTTTCTGCTTCAAGGAGAGGGAGCGTATCTACGAAATTCTCGAGATGGTATGCGGAGCAAGGCTCACGACTTCCTATCCGAGGGTAGGGGGTCTTCCCCAGGACCTGCCCGAGGATTTCTCCGACACGATAAGGAACTTCCTTAAGATATTCCCCGAGACGTTAAACGAAATAGACAGGCTTCTTACAAGAAACAAGATATGGATCGGTCGCACCAAGGGGGTAGCGGTCATAAGCAAGGAGCAGGCGATCGATCTCGGTATTACGGGACCCATACTTAGAGGAAGCGGCGTTCCCTACGACGTGAGAAAAGCCGTTCCCTACCTTGATTACGAAAACTACGAGTTCGACATACCGGTTGCTAATGAGGGAGACGCCTACGCAAGATATCTCTGCAGGATGGAGGAGATGAGACAGAGCCTCCGCATAATCGAGCAGGCCCTTGAAAATCTTCCGGACGGTCCCTACATTGCCGATCTTCCCGACATCGTTTTGCCTGAAAAAGAGCTTGTCTACACGAAAATGGAATCCCTGATAAGACATTTCGTGCTGGTCTACAACGGTTTTGAGACTCCTCCGGGGGAGATATACCACTCCGTCGAGAACCCCAAGGGAGAGCTTGGTTACTACATAGTAAGCGACGGTACGGGAAAGCCCTACAGGATGCGGGTTCGTGGGCCGTCGTTTGTGAATCTGCAGGCCCTTCCGGATATGGTGAAGGGGGGATTTGTCTCCGACGTCGTTGCCGCAATAGGCAGCATCGACATAGTGCTCGGGGAAGTTGACCGCTGATTAAACTAGAAAAAACTGCCACTATCCCTGACGCTATGGGATCATCCCTGAACCTGTCGTGGTTCTATACGTCTTCATAGCTGCGGCAGAAAGCAGCAATTTTTGGGTTGCCCATATCTCTCTCCATTAGCCGCATGCTCATTTGACGCAATCTCGGAACACCGGCTACTCTTTACGCCAGCGACGAAACCTGATTGGGAGGTTCAGCTTGGCGTCAACCCCTATAAACGACCACATCCGCTACGAGCCGGATGAGAAGTGCACGCCACTCTCGTCCTTCGTCGTCGCCATACAGGGCATCGTGCTCGTGCTGCCGCTCGCAGTTTCGATAGTGGTTATTAATGTTCTAGCGACCGGCCAGGACGAAGCATTCCTGACTTGGTCCGTATTCTCGGCGCTGATAATCGTAGGGATAGTTACCGCGCTGCAAGCCTCCAGGATAAGTCGATTTGGCGCGGGGCATCTGGTCGTCATGGGAGTGACTCCCAACTACATCCCGCTGTCGGTGCTCGCCTTGAATGAGGGAGGGCCGGCGATGCTGGCCAGCCTGATGGTTGTGTCTGCGTTCTTTTTCTTTGCGATAGCGACAAGGCTTCCGCAACTGCGGCGAGTGATAACGCCGACCGTCTCAGGCACGGTCCTTATGCTGATAGCCGTGATGGTGCTGCCCATCTGTCTGGATCGATTCGGGGAAGTGCCGGAGGGTGCGCCGACACTTGCTGGGCTGTGCGTAGCTTTGGTAACGCTGATCGTATCCACTGTGCTGATACTACGCGCCCCGCGACGCTGGCGTCCGTGGTCCATACTGATCGGATTCGCGTCCGGCTGCGTGGCCGCTGCCCTGCTGGGAGTGTATGACCTGGAGCCGCTGTACGCAGCACCGTGGGTCGGCATTCCCGAAGTCGGTTTCCAAGGGTTGGACCTTACGCCGACTGCCGGATTCTGGGCGCTGCTGCCGATGTTCTTGATTGTCACTCTGGTGCAGGCGATCAAAGGCATTGGAGACAACGTGGTGATTCAACGGGTGTCGCGGCGCAGACCGAGGACGACCGATTTTCGGCTGCTGCAAGGCTCGCTCTACTCAAATGGGCTGGGTGTTTTGCTGTCGGGTCTTGCCGGAACGCCTCCTGCGTCGCCATATTCGTCATTCACGGCGTCGGTCGTGAACATGACGGGAGTTGCCGCCCGCAATGTGGGATACGTCATAGCGATCATGCTTCTGGTACTGGCATTGCTGCCAAAGTTCACGGGCGCGCTGCTCACCATACCCAGTCCGGTGATGGGGGCATTTCTCTTACTTGCCGTGGGAATATTTTTTGTCGAGGGAGTACAGACTATCGTGCGGGACGGGCTCGATTTTCAAAAGACCGTTGTGGTAGGCGTGTCGTTCGCGCTTGGTGCCGGGTTCGAGCAACAAAACATTCTTGAGAACTTATTGGTGCACCCGTGGGGCACACTGCTTGGCAACGGCATCACGGTGGGCGCGGCAACGGCGATTGCGCTCAACGTCTTCCTGAATCTGACCAGTCCGCGTTCCAGGCGGCTGGAGGTCCGACTGGACTTTTCCGACCTGCCGCGAATTGACGCTTTCATGCGGAAAGTTGCCGCCGATATGCACTGGAGCGAGGAGGCGACCCAGCGGCTGCGTTCGGCGGGCGAGGAGACGCTGTCGAGCCTGTTGCAGCCGGACAGCGGACATCCCGCGGGTGGTGGGACGGACAAGACTCCGCGCCTGATCATAGCCGTGCGTCCCGACGGTGGAGCAGCGGAGATGGAATTCATCTCGACGCTTGAGGACGAGGAGAATCTGGAGGACCGTCTCGCGTATCTGAACGAAGAGGACGAAAGCGTGGACGAGAGGGAAATATCGTTCCGCCTGTTGCGTCATTATGCTTCATCGGTGCGCCACCGGAAATATCAGGGGATGGATATCGTCGCGGTGCGGGTCGAAGCGTAACGACTCTCTGGATTGGAACGCAAGGGAAGGGGTCGAGTTTACGTAGTGATAATCGGCTCGATGAACTCAAGCATGGACTTGACGCATTCCTGCGGCTTTTCCAAAAGAAGAAGGTGCGTAGTGTCAGGCAGAAAGTCGTAATCCACGGTAGACATATCGCTCAGGTCGAGCGTCGGCAGGTATGAGTATGGCAAGGTCGGGTCGGCCCCGATGACCTTTGTCGGGCAGAGGAGCGACTGAAAGTCCACGAGTACGGCAAAGGCGCTGGCGTACTCTATTAACTGCGCCTGGTACTCAGAAGGGCAGCGAGGTTCATACCCCTCTCCATTCGCACATTCACGCAGGGTTGTTCTTGCATAAAGGTCGAATACCCCTGGCACCACGTGCTGCCAGGCTGGAATGTAGGGAAGAATGTCCACAAGTTCCTGCGTGGTTTTAAACTGACTCGTGCTTTGACGGATCGTTTTGGCCATACGTTTTGCGATATCTTCATAATCCTTAAAGCTTCGGCCAGGTTTGCAGACAGGCGGGTCGAACAGAACCCGGGCTGCAAAGTCGCCGCCCTTTTTGGGTGATAGCAGAGTCGCCAGAGCCGCAACTGAGTGGAACACACCTATTCTGGACTTTGCTCCATAGTGGCGGTCGATAGCCTCGAGAATGGTGTCGTTGTCCTGAACCAATGTTGGAAGACTATGGTTTTGAAGATCGCCTACCGGATTCCATCCATGGTTTCTGAGATCGTAAATTATTAGGTCAAAGTCGTCGGTCAGGAGCGACCAGAATGGATAGTACAGATCGACTGCGAGACCGTTGCCATGGCTCATGACGAGTCGCGGTCCTGACGGATTTCCATGTTGCCGCAGCGTAATTATGGTGTCGTCATCCACGCGGACATCGTGAGTGGAAAGTGGTTCAGGTACCTCCCATACGATTTCTGAAGTCACTGGCAAGCTCCTTGTTTTTCCAGCACGTCACCGTTTCGCCGCTGCAGTGACTGGTCGCCCAATTGGGACGGGACAAGCTCATGCGCGATGGCCGCTGAGAAATCTTCGTTGCCGATGTATTCGACGCGCCAGTGCACTTCCGGTAGCTGTGGAAAGCGAAATATGCCCACTCTCCCCTGATGCAAGGCTGGTGGCACTTCAAACTGAGACACATCAAGAGTAAAGCCTAGGCCAAGAGCCTTGATTAGGGCTTCCTTGATGGTCCAGAGTCTGAAGAACAGCCGAGTCCTGTCGCGTCCGCGTACGTTTCCAAGGGCGGACTGTTCATGAGGACCGAACACGGCTTCGCTCAGTTCGTCAAAATCCCCTCGAGGGACCCGCTCCTCCACATCCACGCCCAGCCGTCCATGGGGAACAAGAGCTATCAAGCCATGCTTTGCGCTGTGGCTGAGGTTGAAGCTGATGGCTGCCGGTTCCTCGTCTACTAGCGCAAACGGCTTTCCATACTCAGATGAACCGAAGCTGAGGCGTTCATTGCTGCAGCCGAGTTGGCGACAGAGGATAGTCCGAAGCGCAGCACGGCACAGAGCAAATCTGCGACGAGGACCTGGAAGCGGATATTGGCGACAACGCACCTGTTCTTCCTCGTTCAGCAATAATAAAGATGATGCCTCACGGCTGGCATTAGGCGTCAGGTCTACATGCGTGACGGTAACGGGACCAGCTTTACGGAAAAAACTCCACCAGTACCTTGCAGCAGAAGCGGACATCAGATGCCGGTTACCTCTACAGGAGTGAGGTGTTAAGAAGCGTTGGCCTCCAAGTACGCTATCAAGTCTCCAATAGTCTGAATCTCCCCGGCCTTATCGGGAAGAAGGGAGACATTGAACTCCTGTTCTAGCACTTTGGCGAATGAGACTGCGTCCATAGAGGAAACACCCACATCAGCAAGACCCTTGTCTAGGTCCAGCAACTTGCCTACCGGCTGTCCATCTACCTCCAGGTTTTCGTCCGCAAGTTGTCTCAGTCTTTCTTCAGTTGAAGCCATAATATAAAGCCCTCCTTTTAAGAATTTAAGATATTAGAAGTCAATGGTATAACATATAGGCGCTTAGGTCAATCAATTTCCTCTAGTTTTCTTCGTGACACGACCCCCCGATTACACCCAGTGACGCCTGCGCTGGAACGGATAGCTCGGCAGCGAGATGCGGCGGCGCGACTCCCCGGCGAACATGCCCTCAAAGGAAAGCGCCAGTCCCGCCTCGTATGCCCCTGCAACCGCCTTTGCAAAACCGGTACCGTCCTCCTCTGAATCCTCGTCGGATGGCCGCATCAGGCTCACAAGCACGAGTGGTGAAGTGGTGGCTTCCTCTCCGTCCGACGAGTCCGGCCACTCGAGACTCACCTGCGGCCCCAGTACCGCGCCGGGGCCAATCTCTACCACTGCATCTACTCCCAACTCGGCAAGCGCGGAGACCCCTGCGCCGAACGCCGTGGTTTCGCACGCCTGCGTACGCCAGTACGCCCCGTCGAGTGGGCTGTCCGCATCCACAACTCGCCCCGTAACGCCGCTCACCAGAGTCAGGGATGGAGGCGAGACCGCACTCTCTGCAAATGCCGCTTCCAGACCGTTCAGAGATTGGTCCGGGTCCACTCCCGGCAGGGCCGCCATCAGCGTGCCGCGAGTCAAGGCAAAGCGCAATCCTTCCTCTAAGGTGAAGACTCCTGCGGCCTGAGCTGCGGCAATCTCACCCGTGCCGTGCCCCAGCGCGGCGGTCGGGCGGATTCCAACGCTTGCCCAAAGCGCCGTCAGCGCGCACTCCAACGCGTAGAGAGCCGGCTGTGCCCAGTCTGCATCATTCAGATCGTCCGTTGCTTCGGTGCGCCCGAACATCACATCGAGCAGCGATGCTCCTCTCTCCGCGCGCACCACGGCGTCACAGTGGTTCAAAACAGCGCGCACGACCGGCTCGCTGTTGTACAATGTCTCGCCCATGCCAACCCACTGGCTGCCCTCGCCTGTGTACACGAATGCCACTTTGTTTAAAGGCTGCGGATCTGGCTTATCAGGCGTGGCGCCGGTCTCCGCGAGTTTCGTCAGCCCCGCGCGCAGAGACTGCATATCCCCGAACACTACAGCGGCCCGATGGTCAAAATGGCTGCGTCCGACACCCGCCGTCCACGCTATGTCAGCAAGTGCAGGCGCTTTGGGCGACGACTCGGCAATATGCTCGTCGAACCACGACAGGTACTGTTTTGCAATGTCCCGCAGTGCGCCGTCCGACTTGCCCGATAGCGGCAGGAACCGCACTGTGCGCTCCATTAGCCCGTCCATGACTAGCGGCAGATTCGCAACCGGCTCTGGCAGAGAAATGGGTACTTGCTGTGCAGCGCCCCTAAGCGACTGCACTCCGGCACTTCCGCTGCCATTCTCTGTTGCGATTCCGTAGCCTTCCACCACCATATGTGCGTTTGCGCCCGATATGCCGAACGCGCTTACTGCCGCGCGTGGCGGCCTGTCAGGATGGGGTGGCCAGTCGGTCTTTTCAGAAGTCACTCGCACGGCCAGTCGGTCCCAGTCGATTTGTGGGTTCGGTTCCTTGAAGTGCAGATGTTTCGGAATGACACCTTGCTTCATCGCCAGCACGGCCTTTATCAGGCCGGCAACGCCCGCCGCCGTCTCCAGATATCCGATGTTTGACTTTACGGTGCCTATCAGCAGCGGTCGGTCGGCATCTCGCCCCCTGCCGTACACCGAACCTGCTGCGTGTACTTCAATTGCGTCGCCCAACTGGGAGGCTGTCGCGTGCGCTTCGAGATAGTCAACATCCCTCCCGGTGAGGCCCGCCTGAGCAAGAGCCTCCTCTATAACACGCTCCTGTGCCGGGCCGTTCGGGATGGTGAATCCCGCGCTTGCCCCGTTCTGGTTAACGGCAGAACCCTTGATGACGCCCCATATCCGGTCGCCGTCAATCTGCGCTTCACCCAGCCGTTTCAAAATGAGCATTCCGCAGCCCTCGCCGCGTACATAGCCGTCCGCAGACGCATCAAAGGGGTGGCACTGCCCGCTTGGCGACAGCATCCCCACATCCAGCATAAGTTTGGAAATGTTGCGCGACAGCGCCGCATGCACGCCTCCGGCGAGGGCTAGGTCCACATCGCCCCGCCGTAGCCCGGCGACGGCTTGATGCACCGCAGCCAATGCCGAGGCGCAAGCCATATCGATGGCCATTGCCGGGCCCTCAAGGCCCAGTGCGGACGCGACCCGCCCGGCGGTGACGCTGGCCATTAGACCGAGGAAAGTGTCGGCCTTGCCTTGGGTTTCTTCAATCACATGTTGGTATTCGCTGTGGCTGATTCCGGCATACACTCCGGTGCGGCTGCCTCGTAGGCTGTCGGGAGCGATTCCGGCGTCTTCGATAGCCTCCCAACTCGTCTCCAGCATCATTCTCTGTCGTGGGTCCATCATCCGCGCTTCTATCGGCGCAATACGGAAGAAGCGTGAGTCAAACCACTCGATATCCTCAACAAACGCGCCGTGCAGGTGGGTGGTGCTCTCGGAGTTCGAGTCTCCAAAGGCGTTCCTCGGCGAATCGCCGGCCTGGCGTCCGTCGGTTACCGCGTCAGTGCCCGATTCCAAGAGATGCCAATATTCCGAAAGGTTTTTCGCGCCCGGGAAACGGCACGCCATGCCGACTATCGCTATGTCGTCATTCTCAGTAGAGACGGGGGCGCGCGGTGCGGGCGTGGCTGTCTCGGGTGTCTGGGACGTCCCGTCGTCCCCGCCCAGTTGACCGAGTTCATCCCCCAGATAGCGGGCTAAGGTCGTGATGTCGGGGTAGTCGAAGACGGCCGTGTTGGAGACGACATACTCGCCCGCGAATGCCCGGTTGAGCCGGTTTCTCAGTTCTACTGCCATCAATGAGTCCATCCCCAGATCGAAGAACCCCACCGTTGGCGTCGGCGTCGACGGCAGCCGCAGAACTGCCTGCACTTCCCCCTGCAGGAATGACACCAGCATACCCTCGCGTTCCGCCACAGTCGTCTTCCGCACCCTGGACATCAGGTCGTCCGTCTGAGCAGGCGAGTCGGTGTCGGCCTTGAGGCTGGTGGAAATCAGGTCCTCTAGCAGGGAGGGACGGTCTTCGACAGCCTCCTCGAAAACTTCCCAGTCCATAGACATCACCACGGAATTCGTTACGTCCTGGCGCACCAGCCTGTCGAACGCCCTGAGACCTTGCTGCGGTGTAAACCAGCGGCCGCCGAGCGCCGATCGTTGCCGTTCAATCCGGTCTCGTTGTTCCGCCGCTTCGCCGATCTCTGACCACGCCCCCCAGGCAATGGCCTGTCCCGGAAGCCCCACCGCCCGCCGGTGGGCGGCGAGCTGGTCCAGGAACGCATTGGCCGCGGCGTGGTTTGACTGGCCCGGATTGCCCATGACGCCGACTCGGCTCGAAAAGAGGATGAAGAACTCCAGATCGCGCTCCGCCGTCGCACGGTGCAGGTGCCAAGCGCCCAGCACCTTCGGCCACAGCACCTGTTCGAAACTCTCCCAACTCTGGTTCGACAGCGAAGCGTCCGACAACACTCCCACGCTGTGAATCACTCCGCCGAGCGGCGGCAGTTCCCGATCCATCCGCCCCAGCATGTCGTCCACGGCAGCGGTATCCGTCACATCCGCCAGTTCCACCCTCACCGTGAACCCGCGTTCACGCAACGAGTCGATCTCTTTTTCAACCTCGGGGTCCGGCGACCGTCGTCCATTCAACACGATTGTCCCAGCACCGTGATCCGCCAGCCAGCCGGCCACGGCGCACCCGATACCGCCCAGGCCGCCGGTCACCAGGTAGGTTCTGTCCTCCCGCAGCCGTCCCGTCTGCAGCGGCGAATTTGTAAGAACGATCTTGCCTATGTGCCGACCCGATCGCATGAATCTCAACGCGGCCCCCGCTTCAGCTAGGGGCCAACTGCTGTGGATAAGGGGTTTCAGTTCTCCCGCCGCAATGCGCTCCATCACTTCCTGGAAAACTCTTCCGACGCAAGCCGGCTCAGTCTTCTTCAAAACATCCAGCTCCAGGATGGAGTAGGCAACGTCGGGACGAACTTCCGCCATCTCCTCCTCGCTCAGGATGTCTCGCCTGGCCAATTCCACAAACCGGCCACCCTGTGCCAGGCATGACAGGCTCGCCTCGATGAATCCCTCTCCCGTCAGGCTGTTCAGCACCACGTCGACTCCTGCGCCGTCCGTGGCCTCGAGGATCTCTTCCCCGAATTTTGTCGTACGGCTATCGAACACATGCTCCACGCCGATGGAGCGGAGATAGGGCCGCTTCAGTTCACTCGCCGTGGCATACACCTCGGCGCCCGCGGCATGCGCCAACTGGATAGCCGCGAGTCCCACACCGCCGGCGCCCGCGTGAATCAGCACCCGGTCGCCAGCGTTCAGTCCTGAGAGCTCATACGAAAACGCGGCTGAGACGTACACATTCGGCACTGTGGCGAGACCCGTCGCCGGGATTCCCGGTGGCGCGGGCACCACCAGTTCCTCCCGTATGATCGTTTCGGCTGCGAACGCACCGCCGAACCCCAATCCAACCACGTGATCGCCGACCGAGACGGTTGACACCTCGGAACCCACATCAAGCACGTGGCCACACATCTCCTTTCCTAAGTTCTCTTCTTCAATGAAGCCAAGTGAACGAAATACGTCCCAGAAGTTCATTCCGGCAGCCCGGACCGCGATGCGGACTTCTTTCGGCTCCAGGGAACGCGCCGGCAGCGGCTTGACGTAAGGCTTATCGAATATGCCGTCCGGGTCCGGAGCCAACGCCCAGGCCGACTGCTCCGGAAATGTCAACCGCTCCGTGCTGGTCCCCGCCCGGACCAGGCGGGCCACCATACGTCGGCCGTAGCGATGCGCGATGTGATTCTCGTGATCGGGATACAGCAGTTCGTCGAGGAGTTCAGGCGATTGCGTTTCTACGGGGTCGAGGTCAATCATTCTCAGCTTCAGATGCGCCGCTTCACGGGACACGCCCTTCCCGAAACCCCATAGCGTCGCGCCGGCAAGTTCCCCGCCAAGCTCCTTTTCCAGCACCTGCGCGCCCCGCGTAAGAAACCACACTCCGTTCTCGGGCGCCACATCGGAGTCAAGCAGCCCCTGCGTCAACGCCAGCGCGCTTGCCACCGCTCGCCTCGTGTCCTCCGCCATCTCTTCGGTTGTCGCATTCGGGCCGTGGCCGCCCAGCGCCACGAGGTGCACGACGCCGCTAAGAGGCGTATCTCCTGGCAGGCTCTCCAGCAACGATTGCCACGACTCGCGCCGCTCCATTTCCACCGTTGACCGCAAAATGCCGGACCCGTCCACTTCTGAATGCCCGTTCTCCGGGGGTTGATGGTCCGCCAGCACGACTGTCTGGTTGCGCGCGGCCAACCCTGCTGCCAGCTCCTCGGCCACGTCGGCGCTATCCGCCGCCAGAACCCAGACGCCCGGTTTTTCGGTCACCTCAGCCGGACCCCGCGCCACGATCACACCCTTATCCGGCATCTCGGTCGAGTCGGACTCTTTCACCCCCAGCACTTCTATTTCCTCGAAACCCACGTCAGCGAGTACGCGACGCCACACAGCAGGTTCCACCAGGGCGTGCTGCGGTCGGTAGGCATCGGCAAACCGCCACCAGCCGTCCAGCGGCCCGAAAGTCAGGTCCATCCAACCCATACCCCTCAGGTTCTCGAGCGCGACCATCTGTCCTGATGGCGCGAGAAGCCGCCGGCAGTGCCCAAGCGTCTCGTCTAGGTATCGAGTGGCGTGCAGCACATTGGACGCAATCACCAGGTCATAACCGTGGGAGTCGAATCCCTGCTCCACCGGATCCTTCTCGATATCCAGCATGCGGTAATCTATCGACGCTTCCTCGCCTCCGAAACGCGCCTCCGCTTCCGCAAAGAAGCCCGCCGAGATATCCGTGTACATGTAGTCGAACCGCCCTTCCGGGAGTTCCGGCAGGATGGCCGCGGTCGCCGACCCTGTGCCCGCCCCGACTTCGATCACCCTGAGGTGTCGGCCGTCGGGCAGCCCCGCCACAAGAGTCTGAACCGTTTCTCGCAGTAGCCGGTTCGCCGCACGTGCCACCGGAGCTTTTAGATACAGATCGCCCGGGGTCGGGTCTCCGCTGCTGAACAGGACCGTCAACGGGTCCGCTTGGCCCAGCAGCACGTCTGCCAGGGCGTTGCCGGAGCGTCGAAAAAGCCCGATCTCGGTCAAGCCGTGGGGATACAGTTCAGCCATTCGGGCAGCGAATTCCTCGGTGTCAGGAGGCATTTCATCCGGCAAGGGATCCCCGGGTCCGATTCTCACGACGAAGTCACCGTCCACCTCCTCCAACACCCCGGACTTGGCCAGCATCTCGAGCGTTCGGCGGAACAACTTCTTATGCTCCTCCACGACGTTCAAGCGCTGCCGCAGGTCCTCTGAATCCACGGCCACGCCCACCTCGCGTTCCCACCCCAGCTTCTCCAAGGTCTCGAGCGCGCAGGACCGGGACCACCGCTCCAGGTCGGTCAGGAGGGCGCTTCTGTCTTTGGGCGTGACTCCTTCGTCGGCTAAATAATCTGAGAGCAATCCCGAGCGCGCCACAATCGTTGCCTGAGACGCGAGGAAATCTGCGGGCAGCATTCCGGGCGTGAGAGCCTTTTCGCGCCACACAACCTCATACAGCAGTTCATTCACCCCTTCGCCTGCGGAGAGCAGCGCCGCCCGCGTCGCGCGTTTCACCATGTATCCGTTCAGCCCGCCAAGCAGAACTCCATTGGGGTCGTAGATTCTCAATTCTCCGTTCCAGACCTCAGGCGGCTCGTCCTGTTCCGCTTCCGTCCCTTGGGAAACCTCACTCATGCGCACGTGACAGAACAAGCGATCCGGCAGCCGGTCCGCCAGCCACAGTCGCTCCCAGCCAAATGGCAGATAGGTGGTTTCCTCTTCTACCCCGCCTGGATTGCGTGCTGCGGCCACAACCTGAAAGCAACCGTCCAGCAGGAGCGGATGAACGTCCAGCTCATTGCGGCCGAGAGCTTCAGGGAAAGAGATCTCGCCTAACGCCTCGCCTGGCCCGGACCAGGCATTCTCGAGCGTGCGGAAGAACGGGCCGAGATTGATCCCCGTATCGGCCCGGGCGCGGTAGTAGGCTGCCACGTCTATCGGCGACAGGGGGGCCTTGAGGCTTTCGAGATCGATGCGCCCACCGGCTTCCGGAATCGGGGCGCCCGACGATATGTGGCCTTCCACATGTGCCGTCCAGTCCTCTCCGCTCCCCTTGCTGAATATCTGGACGCGACGCGAATTTGCCCGCTCGGAAGAATCAAGCACAACCTGCACCTCCCGGCCCTCGTCGCCGGTACCGTCCTCGGAACCCTCCTCCGGGAAAATCAGCGCGTTGAGCAGCTGCATGTCCTCCACAACCACCGCTCCGCTCTCTTCCGTAAGGGATGCCGATGCTGCCATGGCACCGTAGAGCGCGCCCGGAGCTATAACCCGGCCGAACACCCGGTGATCGCTCAACCACTCCGGATCCGACTGGAACACTTCTGTCTCGAATGTGACTTGGCCTGAGGCGGATTCGTGCCGAACCCCCAGTAGGGGGTGGCCGACGCCCGAGCGTTGTTTTCTCTTCGAATCGAGCCAATGGCGTTCGCGTTGGAATGGATAGCTTGGCAACGAGATGCGACGGCGCGACTCCCCCGCAAAGAGCCCTTCAAAACGAATCGGGAGCCCCGCCTGATACGCTTCCGCGACCGCCCGCGTGAAATCGGCGTCATCCACAGACGCTGAAGATTCACCAGACGGCGGGCGCAGGCTCGACAGCACCGTGGGCGCTGGTGTCTGTGCCGAGTCCGGCCAGGCCGAGACTGTCATCGAGGCCAGGATCGGTCTCGGTCCTATCTCCAGCACCAAATCCACCCCGAATTCCGCCAATGTCCGGACACCGCTGGCAAACGCCACCTTCTCACGGGCATGCTGCCTCCAGTAGGCTCCGTCCAGCGCTTGGCCGGGCTCCACCGTCTGGCCGGTCAGGTTGCTGACCACGGTGAGGGAGGGTGGTTCGATCGCCGCACTATCCAGGGAAGCTTCCAGCATGTCCAGAGCTGGCTCCACCAAGGCGCTGTGGAACGCGCGGGTCGTGTTCAATCGTCTTACCCGGACTCCTTCCGATTTGAAACGCTTCGAGATGGTTTCAATATCTGCAACCGGGCCGCTCACCACTTGGTGGCCGCCGTTGTCCGCCGAGATGCTCAGCCCGACACTGGCAGATGATTCGTTTATCTCCTCGACCGTCGACGTCACTCGTGCCGGGGTGGCAAAAACCGCTGCCATCGCGCCCGGTTCGGTTTCCGACAGCAGGGTGCCTCGCGCCGCGGCAAACCGCATTCCATCCTCCAGGCTGAACACTCCCGCCGCCTGTGCGGCCGCCAGTTCCCCGACGCTGTGCCCCAGCACCACGCTGGGACGAACCCCTACGCTTGACCAGAGGGCCGTGAGCGCGCACTCAAGAGCGTAGAGGGCAGGCTGCTCCCACGCCGTATCGCCCAGATCCCCTTCGCCGCCCCCGAACATCACGTCAAGCAGCGAGGTGCCCCTTTCGTCCCGAAACGCCTCCTCGCAGCGGTCGAGAACCGCCCGCGCCACCGGCTCACGTTCGTAGAGCGCCTTTCCCATGCCGGCCCACTGGCTTCCTTGCCCGGTATAAGCGAACGCCACCTTCGTCGGCGTCTGCGGCCCTGGACTCTCGCCCGAATCCCCCAGCGCTTTCAGCCCCTCCCGCAGCGACCCGGCATCCCGGAACACCACGCCCGCGCGGTGATCGAAATGGCTCCTTCCTACGCCTGCAGTCCACGCCATGTCCGAGAGCAACGGCTCCGCAGAGGCGCTTTGGGAAGCAATATCCTCCGGACGCTCGTCAAGCCATGAGAGGTAACGCTCCGCAAGTTCGCGGAGCGCGCTCACCGATTTGCCGGATAGCGGCAGCAAACGGGTCTCGCGCCTCTTTAACTCCTGCTCCGGCGGCGACAAACTCTCCACGGCCTCCGGCAAAGAGACTGTCACCGCCTGGGCCGAGCCCGCAAGCTCATGCTTTCTGTAGGGCGATGTCCCCCGGGCGATGTATTCTTCCACCACTATGTGGGCGTTCGTCCCGGATATCCCGAAGGAGTTTACTCCTGCCAGTCGCGGCCGTCCGCCACGCTCGGGCAGGTCCATTATGGACGAAGTAACTTTCAAAGGCAGTCGGTCCCAATCGAGGGCGGGGTTGGGAACCTGGAAATGCAGGTGCTTCGGAATCACGCCGCGCTGCATCACCAGCACTGCTTTGATCAGACCGGCGATTCCGGCAGCCGACTCGAGGTGGCCGATATTGGTCTTTACGGAACCGATCAAAAGAGGACGGTCGGCTTTGCGCCCTTTGCCGTACACGGCGGAGACGGCCTCGATCTCAATAGGGTCGCCTACAGCTGTTCCAGTCCCGTGTGCCTCGATGTAATCCACATCCGAAGCAGTAACTCCGGCCTGCGACAGTGCCGCTTCCATCACCTGTTCCAATGCAGGGGTATGTGGTACGGTCAGTCCGGTGCCGGGCCCGCCGTTGTTCACCGCCGAGCCTCGGATTACCCCCCAGATCCGATCGCCATCCTCTTCGGCCTCGCTCAACCGCTTCAGGATAACGACGCCACAACCTTCGCCGCGCACGTAACCGTTCGCGGACGCGTCGAACGTCTTGCACTGCCCGTCCGGAGACAGCATCATCGCATCCGCACGGAGTTCGAAAATGCGACTGTTCAGGATGGCCTGCACACCGCCCGCAATGGCTAGATCCGCCTTGCCCTGCTGCAGGTCCGCCACCGCGTCGTGGACCGACACCATGGACGACGCGCACGCGGCGTCCACTGCCTTCGCCGGTCCCATGAGTCCCAGCACGAAAGAGACCCGACCGCTGGTACCGTTTAAGTTCGTGCCGCTCAGAGCATAAAGACATGAAGCAGCCTCGGCAGGTTTCCTTGACTCCACTACCAGCATCCTGTATTCGTCGTTGCTGATCCCGGTATATACCCCGGTGCGGCTGCCCTTCAGCCGATCCGGATCCATGCCCGCATCCTCGAGAGCCTCCCAAGTGGTTTCCAGCATCATCCGCTGCTGTGGATCCAGCAACTGGGCCTCGACCGGAGAAATGCGAAAGAACCCCGCGTCGAACTGCTCGATTCCGTCGACATAGCCACAGAAACGACAGGCATTGCTCGGAATCTGTCCATCGGGGAAAAGCTCGTCCATACGCCCGACGCCGGAACCCGGGACACCCTCCGTCACCGTATTCTGGCCGGATTCGAGCAGGCGCCAAAAGGCCGGTATACTCGATGCGCCGGGGAACCGGCACCCCATGCCCACGATCGCTATCGGCGGACCGAATCCAGATTTTTCCTGTTTCTGAGTTTCAGAGTTGGGCAGCGATTCCCCAGAAGAATCGCAAGACTTGTTTGACTTTGTCATCGAAATCTCCCTCCCAAGATTATGAACTGATGGTTCTACCTGTGTTCCCTCAATCTGAACCGTTTCTGTTTTACAAAACGGTTTTCAACTCACCACTTGAACTATGAAGTTCACCACTGACTTTGATAATTCTCTTTCAGAAAAGTTTAGCATAGGGAAGGCCAGGGAACAAAGCTCTTCTTTGCCCGTGCCACGACTATCTCGCGCTAAATCCAGGTGGCATTTTATTTAAGATTTGCGGGTTTTCAACAAACCGGACAGGCAGTTTGGCATTTGTACGCTTTTTGCCCCTGTCTGCGAGGTTATCACAATCAAATGAATGCCGGGCCTCAAGGAAAAGTCACTGTCCCTGCTCCCGCCGGTTTTTTAAACGTAAAAAACGAATCGGGAATGCCGAGGTTAACTTCTGCCGTACCCAGTTCTATAATGGTCGTGTTTCCGAAAACATCGCCGATTATGATTTTTCTCAGCGCATAGGTCTTGGGATCGACTGCTATCGTTACCTGCTTTGACTGCTCCTGGTCTTTCTGTTTCAAGTCAAGAAGGATGTTTCCCTGTTCATCCGTGCTTCCGGCGCCTAGGCGGACATCGAAAAGACGGTCAAGGTCCTCCAGTATAGAAATGACTGTATAGGAGCCGAAGGAGCCTGTCCAAACGCTGTCAAATTCCGTTTCGGCAACCTGGTTTTCCTGGCTGTCAAAATACCAGACCTTTTTTCCGTCAGAGACTATCGTATCTTTCCACGGTTCTTCGTACTGCCATTTCATCATCGCCGGTTTCTTGAACCATACTTTTCCCGAGGATGAGATTTTCTCCTCGAGGTCTTTTATCCGGGTTTCCTGCGTGAAAGGCGATTTAAGGTCGTTTATCGATGCGTATTTTTTCTGGATGTTGCTTACAACAGTGGTCGGGTCTTGGGTCCTCGCCGGGTGGGTGATAAAGAGAATGGATACGGCGAGAAGTGCCGCCGCAAGCGGGATTTTCTTCAATCCGAACTTCCCCTGTCCGCCTTAATCATGTCTACATAGACTTCTCTTGGCTTCCCGGCCGCCCCTTGGGGGCCTATAAGGCCTTCTTTTTCCATCACTTCAACGATCCTTGCCGCGCGGTTATACCCTATCTTTAACCTTCTCTGGATCATCGAGATGGATGCCTGCCCGGTTTCCGCTATGATTCCCAAGGCGGTTTCGTAAAGTTCGTCTTTCTCGTCTTCGCTAACCCCCGAGCTTTCATCATCTGAGTCGTCTTTGGTTATTTCTTCTATGTAGACCGGGTTTGCCTGGGACCTCAGAAAATCCGTTACCCGTTTTCTTTCGTCATCGGATATCAGGGCGCCCTGAAGTCTTAGTAGGTTGGCTCCCCCGGATGTGAGAAAAAGCATGTCGCCCTTTCCGAGCAGGGTCTCCGCTCCCCCGGTGTCGAGAATGATCCTCGAATCCACTTTTGAGGACACGAGGAAGGATATGCGTGCCGGGAAGTTAGCCTTTATGAGTCCGGCCACCACGTCCGCCGAGGGACGTTGGGTGGAGACTATTATATGGATTCCCGCCGCCCTGGCCTTCTGCGCAAGCCTTATTATCGAATCCTTGACGTCTGTCGGGGAAACCATCATCAGGTCGGCAAGCTCATCTATGATAACCACTATGTAAGGAAGCCACCTGAGCTGTTTTTCCTCGATCTCAAGTGTCTCAAGCTTCTTGTTGTAGCTGTCTATGTCTCTTACACCTTCTTCGGAGAGCATGCTGTATCTGGAATCCATTTCCGAAACCAGCCACCTGAGGGCGGCCACGGCTTTTTTCGATTCGGTGACCACAGGGTGTAGCAGGTGGGGAATATCTTCGTATATCGAGAGTTCAAGCATCTTCGGGTCTATCATTATGAGCTTGAGTTCATAGGGGGTGGCCCTGTAGAGCAGGCTTGTGATCGCGGCGTTTAGAAGCACGCTTTTCCCCGAGCCGGTTGTTCCGGCGATCATGAGGTGCGGGGCGGTCTGAAGATCCATATAGCGCGGTTTTCCGGATATGTCTTTCCCGAGGGCGATTGTAAGCATTGATTTTTGCGCCATGAATGAACTGCTTTCGAAAAGTTCCCTCAGCACCACGATTTCCCTGCTTTCGTTCGGCACCTCTATTCCCACCACGTCTTTTCCCGGTATGGGAGCTATTATTCTTATGCTGAGAGCCTTAAGACCCATTGCAAGATCGCCTTCGAGGGATGATATTCTGTTTATTTTTATTCCAGGGGCGGGCTTGTATTCGAACATCGTGATGACCGGGCCGGGACGTATTTCCATGACCTTTCCGGTTACTCCGAAGTCCGCAAGTTTCTCCTCGATCAAGGTGGCTTTGTGGTACATGGCTTCCTTGTCTATCTCTACTGATGTATCGATTTTCGGGTCAAGCAGATCAATTGCGGGGAGAGAGAAGTCAAGCCATCTGTTCTCGGGTACGGTGGGTGCCGGCTCGGTTTTGTTATCTGGGGTGGGAGGAGTGAACACTATCTGCGGTTCTGCGTCGGTTTTTCCGTCGGGTTCCTGCTTCTGTGCTACGGGAGGGGCTTTTGCCGCGCTAGGGGTTGCCTTCGGTGCGCCTTGCTTCTTTTTTTCTCGGGTGCCCCTTCGTGTGGCGATGCGTCTTAGCGCGCCGATCGGTGCAAAAACTCCTTTTAGAACGCCTGAGAAGAGCAGGCGGATGATTTTCACTATGCTGGCGATCTTGGTCTCCGTTGTTATTATCACGGAGAGGAATATGATGATTATGGCGATAATGTATGTTCCAAAAGTCCCCAAGATGTTCTGCGCGAATTCCCGGGAGATCACAAGACCCAACCATCCCCCGGCCGGCGAGTAGCCAAGAAGGGAACTTTTTCCGTAAACGAGCCCGAGAAGGGTGGTCGAGGAGAGAAGGAAGATAATGGTGGAGAAGAGCTTCCAGTATATCTTCCCGGCGGGCTGTTTCCTCAGAATCACGTATGACGCATAGAACATCAGCACGGGAAATACGAAGGAAAGCGTGCCGAAGGAACTTCCAAGAGATCCCGACACGTAAAGTCCCGCGTTCCCCATTGCGCCTTTTACGTCGATTTCAAGCAGGTTGCTGAAGACCAGAAGACTTACGAAGGTGAATACACCGAGGGCGAAGAAAAAGACCGCCATCACGTCTACGAATACGCCTTGAGAGTTTTTGCCTTTCTGCATTTCTTAAATTCTGAAATAAAAACCCTCCGCACCCGGGCGAAAGGGAAGATTCCCGCCACCTAGAAGGCGATTACCGCGAGAAGCGTGTTTGAGGCCTGGGCCGCCAGATCCCATGACAACAAAGGAAATATACCGAAAAAAACCGTGGCTGCGGTAAGCACGGCGATTGTGGCTCCAGAAAGCGGCTTGTTTGCGCTTGCTCCGTAACTGTCCTCCCTCATAAACGCGTAGACAAGCACCTTAAGGTAGTAGTATGCGGAGATTACGCTTGTTATTATTCCTATAACTGCAAGTGGCGTCAGATTAGCGTCAACCGCAGCTAAAAACACCCTGTATTTTCCGAAAAATCCTATAGTCGGCGGAATTCCCGCAAGCGAGAACATGAATACTCCAAGCGCGAGCGATGTAGCCGGTTTTCTGCTCCATAGTCCCGATATTCTCTCGAAGGTGTCGCAGTCGTTCTCCTCCCTGCTTGCGTAGGCGAGAATTCCGAAAGCCCCGAGGTTCATGAAAGTATAGGCAAACAGATAATAAAGAACGCTTCCGCTTCCGACCGAAGCGTCCGAGAGAACGGCTGCCACTCCAACAAGGGCGTATCCGGCGTGTGCCACGCTTGAGTAGGCTAGCATCCTTTTTATGCTCTTCTGGTATATGGCTGCTATGTTCCCCACTACCATTGTCAGCACCGCTGCGATCTGTATCGCGGCTGTCAAGTAGTTCTCAAACGCCGGACCGAAGTCAAGGAATATTCTCAGCAGCAGCACGAAAGCCGCCGCTTTTACCGCCACGGACATGTACCCCGTAACGGTGAGGGGAGCGCCGTCGTAGATATCGGGTACCCACTGATGAAGCGGTACTGCTCCTATCTTGAAAATAACTCCTGCTGCCACGAAAACGGCTCCGCAGATATACATCGGCAGGTTTGCGGAACCCCTCAGAATTTCGTCCAGAAAAGTGGAGCCTGTAGCCCCGTAGAGAAGGGCGATCCCGAAAAGCAGTACGGCAGAAGAAAATCCTCCCAGGATAAGATACTTTACGCCCGATTCCGTTGAGTCAAGAGACCTGCTTTTGAACCCCGAAAGTATGTAGATGGCTATTGACATGATTTCGAATCCCACGAAAAGCGTCATGAGTTCAACCGATGAGGCGAGAACCATCATCCCGCTCGTGCAGAACAGGACGAGGGCGTAGAACTCCTCAAGCCATTGCGTTCGGCTCTTTAAGTGATCTTTTGAAAAGAGAATTGTCGCAAGGGCTGCCAGCAGAAAAATGGAGTTAAAATAGGCGGAAAAGGAATCTATTACAATCGCGCCGGAAAACGCGGAACCCGTACCAGAGAATCTTGAGAAGTTAAGAATGAACGAGGCTACGGTACCCAAAACCGCGAGAAGAAAAAGCGATTCTTTCCATCTCTTTTTCAAAATCGGGGCGCAGATAAGTATGAGAAGCCCGGAGAGTATAAGTATGCACTCGGGAAGGATGACCAGCGTGCTTTCAAATAGGGTTTGTATATTCATGGCTGCGTCTCTTCCGGCATGTACAATTTTTTCCGGACCTTAGTCGTTTTTTATTGCTTCAATCGGAGTTTTCAACCACTTCGAACTTTTTTTCCTCGAACTGGAAGTTCTGCTCGTCGATGTACCATATTCTTGCGTCGGCAAGCTTTCCGCGGTTTACCGAGAAGATTATATACGCCCATCCGGGTGATGCCACCTGTCTGTCCGTTTCTGAAGGGACTGAAGGGTGGTCCGGATGCGAGTGATATATGCCGAGGATCTCGAGGCCGTTTTCCCTTGCCCACGAATCAGTCTCTATGTAAGAGCGCGGGTCAAGCTCGAAACGGTCTTTTAACCGTCTGCTGTCAATACTGCCTGTTTCCTTAAACGCTGTTTCTGATTCGTCGTCGGCGACCAGATTGGCGCACTTGCGAAAGTGGGTCACGGTGTCTCCCTTCCCGATCATCACGCCGCACACCTCGTAAGGGTAACCGGATTCAGCGTCTCGTGTCATGCCCAGATAAGCCGATTTAAGTATCTTTACCACCAGAGTCTCTCACTCAGGTATCTTCTGCCCGAGTCGGGAAGAATCGTTACCAGCACTCCCTCTTTCAGCCTTTTCGCGTACTCAAGCGTCACGCAAACCGCTGCTCCGCCCGAGTGACCGACAAACATCCCTTCTGTATCCATAAGCCGCTCCATCATCTCATAAGCTTTCTCGGTCGAGACGAAGACAACTTCGTCGGCTGCCTCCTCGTCATATATGCCGGGAACTATTGAAGTGGGCATATGTTTCATACCCTCAAGTCCGTGAAGACTTTCTTCGGGCTGGATAGCGACTGTTCTTATTTCCGGGTTGTACTCCTTAAGTTTTTTTGCGGTTCCCATAAAGGTTCCCGATGTGCCGAGTCCAGCTAGGAAATGGGTCACGGCACCCTTTGTCTGCTCCCAGATCTCCGGAGCGGTAGTTTCGTAGTGGGCGAGGGCGTTGTTGATGTTGTTGTACTGGTCCGGCATGAAATACCTGTCAGGATTATCCACTTTTAACTTGTGCGCCATTCTTATAGCCCCGTCGGAACCCTCAAGAGGGTTTGAGAAGATTATTTTTGCTCCGTATGCTTCGATCGCTTTTTTTCTCTCGGTGTTTACGTTCTCCGGCGTTACGATTTCAACCTCGTACCCAAGCGCTGCTCCCAGCATCGCGTATGCGATTGCGGTGTTCCCGGAGGAGGAGTCCATGATGACCTTGTCTTTTGTGAGTTCGCCTGAGCGTATGGCTTCCAAGATCATTTTGCGGGCTGGGCGGTCTTTTACCGAACCTCCGGGATTAAACCACTCGGCCTTTGCGTAAATGCTGATCCCCGGGGGGCATTCTTTTGCTGTTTCGGAAAGTTCCAGAAGGGGGGTGTTGCCTATAAGGTCAACCACCGATTCGACTCTTGAACCTCTGGCAGCGGAGGCTCCGGCTTCGGGTCTATGCATTAGCAGCGCTCGATGATTACCTTGTGGTAGCGGCCTTCTTCCTTCTCTATGGCCAGAACCTTGTGGCCGTCCTGTTCCACGCTTCTTGGGAGGTTGGAAAGAGGTTCTCCCTCGCAGAGCTTGACTTCAAGGATCTCACCCGGATCCATCTTTTCAAGCTTAAGCTTGGTCTTAACAAACGTCATCGGACAGATGTAGTCCGTTATATCTATTCTTTCGTTGCTCTGCGTATCGTCCATGTTAAAAACCTCGTGCGCTCATTCTCCCGTTAAGACTAACACAGTCCGCGTTTTACTCAAACCGCCGCCCCGTCTTTATTTCGGGACTTTATCCACGATATTACGGATTCGAACATCTTCTTGCCGTCTTCTGAGCCCAGCAGGCTCTCGAAACTGCGCTCCGGGTGAGGCATCATCCCGAGTACGTTGCCCTGGCTGTTGGCGATTCCGGCTATGTTGTCCTCGGCGCCGCTTGGGTTTGCCTCAGCGGTCAGCTCTCCCCCTTTCCCGCAGTACCGCAAAACTACTCTCCGCTCCAGGGTGTCGTTCCCACCCGGGGGCAGAACGAAGTTGCCTTGGGCGTTCGCTACCGGAAGCTCCAGAACTTCTCCCTCGCTCAGAAGGCAGGTAAAAGGGGTGTCGGTGTCTTCAATCCTGACGTTTGTCCATCTGCAGACGAATTTAAGAGAGGAGTTGTGTATGAAAGCTCCGGGGAGAAGCCCCGATTCGACCAGGATCTGAAACCCGTTGCATATTCCTATTACCGGAACTCCGAGTGCGGCGAGTTCCCTGAGCGGGCTTACCACCGGAGAGAACTGTGATATTGCGCCCGCGCGAAGGTAGTCCCCGTAGGAGAATCCTCCCGGTATCACGACGCAGTCGATTCCTTCGAGGGAAGTTTCCTCGTGCCATACCATATCACAGGGCTGTCCCAGAATTTTTCTTATGGCGTGATAGCAGTCGTGGTCGCAGTTGGAACCCGGGAAGAGGAGAACTCCGAAATTTGGCATCTTACTTTTCCGTTATCTCTACAGAAGAATCTTCAATTACAGGATTGGAGAGGAGCTTCCGGCACATTTCATCCGCTTTGCGGCCTACTTCATCGGCGGACGCCCCTTCCATGGTGAGTTCCACGATCTTTCCTACCCTTGCGTCGGAAACCCCGCTGAATCCAAGACCGCTGAGCGCGTTTAGCACCGCTTTGCCCTGGGGGTCGAGCACCACGGGCTTAAGCTTGACCTCTATTTTTACCGAAAACTGCTTCATCTCTCGTTTTCTTGCTCCGGAGCGACTTCCGCGGGATATTACCCGCGCGAGAGGAGTATGCCAACAATTCTCTCAAGCTCCTCGGGAGAATAGTACTCTATTTCTATTTTCCCCTTTGTCTTGTTGCGGCTTATCCTCACTTTGGTTGAGAACTTCCCGGAAAGCTCTTCGGTAAGTTCCTTGGTGAAAATATCTTCTTCCACTACTCCTGAAGTGAACTCCGGGGGCGGTTGAGCGCTTGCGTTTTTCTTTTTTACAAGCGCTTCGGTCCTCCTTACCGTAAGGTCCTTTTTCAGCACCTCGCCGAGAAGGGAATCCATCTGCCCGGGTGAAGAAGCAGCCAGAAGAGCCCTTGCGTGTCCCACGGTTATTGCGCCCGAGACAAGGGCTTTTTTAGTATTTTCGGAAAGCTTGAGGAGTCTCATCTGGTTTGTGATGACAGAGCGGTTTTTTCCCGTTTTCTTCGCTATCTCCTCGTGGGTAAGCCCAAAGCGCTCCGCGAGTTTCTCATAAGCCTCTGCCTCTTCAATTGGATTTAAGTCCTCTCTTTGTATGTTTTCTATTAACGTGAGTTCCGCTACGTCCTGATCAGTCGCGGTCCTTATTATCACGGGCAGTTTCTCAAGCTTTGCTATTTTTGCCGCTCTCCACCTGCGCTCTCCAGCAACTATTTCGAAGCCACCATTTTCCTTCCTGACGATAAGCGGCTGTATAACTCCGTTTTCCTTTATTGACTCCGCGAGTTCCTCAAGAGTGCTTTGTTCGAACTGTTTTCTCGGCTGCGAGGGGTTTGGCTTCAGCAGGTCCGTGCTCACCATCTGATACTCTCTCGATTCCGTTTCCAGATTCTTGGGTATAAGCGAATCAAGTCCTCTTCCCAGACTCCGTCTTTTCACTTCAGTTAACCTCCGCTCTGCTTATTATCTCATTTGCGAGTTTCATATAGTTTTGTGCTCCGCTCGACTTTATTTCGTAAAGCAGAAGCGGTTTTCCGTAGCTTGGCGCTTCGGCCAGCTTCACGTTTCTGCTTATCACGGTGTCAAAGGTTTTCTCGCCGAAATGGTTTCTTACCTCTTCGGCCACCGAGTGACATATGTTGTTTCGGGAGTCGAACATAGTCAGAAGATAGCCTTCCACCTCAAGAGAGGGATTTAGCCTTTGCTTTACCAGGGATACGGTGGTCTGCAGCTGGCCTATTCCTTCAAGCGCGTAGTATTCGCACTGAACCGGTATTAGCACCCGGTCGGCCGCGGCAAGCGCGTTTATGGTGAGCAGGCTGAGTGACGGCGGGGCGTCTATGAATATGTAGTCATATTTCTCCCTTATCTCGTCAATAGCCTCTTTCAGGCGGTACTCCCTGTTTTCCGTCTCTATGAGATGCACCTCGGCCCCGGTGAGTTCGTGGTTCGCGGGACACAAGTGCAGGTAGCCGTTCAGAAGATCCGGATGGACGTCAATTGCGGTGGCCCCAAGCGCAATTTCTCCCAGTATGACGCTGCAGATGTTTTTCGAATTGATCGATTCTTTGTCGACGCCGAGCCCCCCAGTTGCGTTTCCCTGCGAGTCAAGATCTATTAGAAGTGTGCGGCGGTTTGCCGCCGCCAGAGAAGCCGAAAGGTTAACCGCGGTTGTGGTTTTGCCGACTCCCCCTTTCTGATTTACCACGCATATTACTTTTGACATTTGGTGATTAAAGAATGATAAACTTGCGGATGTTATCAGTCAAATAAGTCTTGTACCGGAACTACGCCTGCGCGGACAGTTCCCGGAGGGTTAGTCTTGTTAAACAGGATATGCGTTGTTTTTTCGACCTTTTTCGGGGTGGGATATGTGCCTGGAGCCCCTGGAACCGCAGGGACTCTCGCGGCGGTCGGAGTTGTGTACCTGCTCAGCCTCGCGGGCGGTGCGGTTTTTTATTCAGCATTCACTTTAGGGTTGATTATCCTCTCTTTTATAGCCGCTGGCCATTGCGTGTCGATTTTTAAAAGGGAAGACCCGCCTGAGGTTGTGATTGACGAAGTATGCGGATTTTTGGTCTGTATGCTTTTTGTCCCACTGAATCCTGTTAACCTAGCGCTCGGCTTTTTCCTTTTCAGGTTTTTCGATATCGCAAAGCCCTTCCCGATAAGGAAAGTCGAAGGACTCCCGGGGGGCTACGGTATCGTGATGGATGATGTTTTGGCCGGAGTGTACGGAAATCTGTGTCTTCAGGCGTTTGTTTTCCTTTCCGGTTAGAATTACCCGGCAATGAGCGTTGAGGTAATAACGACCGGAAACGAGATAATGAGCGGTCTCACCCAGGACACAAATTTCAGTTGGGTCGCCGCGCAACTGTCCTCGTCGGGCATTGAGGTTAAGTATCAGTGCGCGGTTGCAGATGACCTCGAGGATCTTCTTGCTTCTTTTAAGACAGCGTCAAAAAGAGCCAGGTTTGTCATAGTCTCAGGAGGACTCGGCCCCACCGGGGACGATCTAAGCGCGCTTGCCGCCTCGAAGTTCCTGGGAACTCCCCTCGTTTTCAATTCCGCGGTCTATGAAGACATAGCCAGAAAGCTTGAGAAGAGGGGAAGAAAGCCTAACACCCATCATGAAAAACAGGCCATGTTTCCCGAGGAAACGACAGTCATCGAAAACCCCGTCGGCACGGCCGCCGGCTTCAGTTTTGTTTCCGGCAGCTCGAAATTCTACTTTCTACCCGGTGTCCCAAGGGAATTCAGGCGAATGTTCTCAGAACATGTTTTCCCGGATATAAGCGGCGTTGCGGAGAAGGGAACCATGCTGTGCGTAAGGGTGCTCAGGACCTTCGGTCTCGGCGAGTCCGAAGTGGCGGAAAGACTGGAAGGCTTCTCCCCCGAAGGAGTGGATGTTGGATACAGGATCCGGTTGCCCGAGATTCATCTTCGGCTCACGGCCTCGGGCAATGACGGCGAGATGCTCGATTCGCTTCTGCGCGATGCCTGCGGTGAAGCGAAAGAAAGGCTAGAAGACTTCCTCTTCTCACTAGGGGATGAGACCCTTGAAGAGGTAACCGCGTCTTTACTGCTTGAAAAAGACCTGACCCTATCAATCGCAGAGTCCTGCACAGGAGGACTCTGCTCGAGCCGCTTCACGGACATCGCAGGAAGTTCGGCTTATTTTCTGGGAGGAGCAGTGACTTACAGCAACGATTCCAAGGAAAAACTGCTCGGGGTAAGCGCCGAAACCCTTGAGCGGTTCGGCGCGGTGAGCGGGGAAGTGGTCTCTGAGATGGCCCGCGGGGCAAGGAATCTTTTCGGAAGCGATATAGGGCTTTCCATATCCGGGATCGCGGGTCCGGGAGGCGGAACCGCGGAGAAACCGGTGGGTACGGTGTGGTTCGGGTTCACTCACGTTTCATACGGAACTTTTTGCGAGAGACGGAATTTTGCGGGCACGAGGGATGAGATAAAAAACTTTGCCGCTGCAACAGCGATCGATATGGTTAGGAAGTTCTGTCTCGATTATGTAGGATAGTAATTTTTAGAACCGCAAAAAACCAGAACGGAGACTAAAACTTAAATGAGCGATACCGACGACAAAAACAAAAGCATAAACGTAGCTATAGACACTATAGAGAAGCAGTTCGGAAAGGGGTCCATAATGAGACTTGGCGAGGATGCTTCTCTCTCAGACATCCCGGTGATTACCTCGGGTTCCCTCGGGCTTGACATAGCTCTTGGCGTCGGAGGTTTTCCTAGGGGAAGGATCATAGAGGTTTTCGGTCCCGAGGCTTCGGGTAAGACCACAATAGCGCTTCACGCCATAGCGGAAGCGCAGAAGGCCGGCGGAATAACCGCTTTTGTCGACGCCGAGCACTCTCTTTCGACAAGCTACGCGGCGGCGCTGGGCATCAAGGTTGAAGATCTTCTCATTTCCCAGCCCGATTTCGGGGAACAGGCCCTTGAGATTGTCGATACTCTGATAAGAAGCAACGCCGTTGACCTCATAGTGCTTGACTCGGTCGCGGCTCTTACCCCTCGCGCTGAGATCGAGGGAGAGATGGGGGACACTCACGTGGGTCTTCAGGCAAGACTGATGTCGCAGGCGCTTCGCAAGATAACGGCTAACGTGAGTCGCTCCAAAACCATAGTGATTTTCGTTAACCAGCTCCGCATGAAGATAGGGGTTCCGGCGTACATGAACCCGGAGACGACTACCGGGGGTAACGCGCTTAGGTTCTATTCATCGGTGAGAGTTGACATAAGGCGCATTGGGTCTCTTAAGGACGGAGATCGCATCGTGGGCAACAGGGTCAGGGCGAAGCTTGTCAAGAACAAGGTCGCTCCGCCTTTTAGGGAAGCGGAATTCGAAGTGGTTTTCGGAAGGGGCATATCAAAACTCGGGGAGCTTGTGGATCTGGGAGCCAAGTTCAACGTGATAAAGAAAAGCGGAACCTGGTATTCCTATGAAGGGGAGAGGATAGGGCAGGGAAGAGAGAATTCCAAGAAGTTTCTCCACGAAAACCCGGAAATTCGCGAGAAAATAAGAAACGAGATCATAAAAGCCTCGGGGATGGGTTCTTCTGGGGAAGTGGAGGAAGAGGAACCCGCGAAAAAATAGTTTCCGGAATGCCGAATCGACTGAGTCTGAGCGCATAGCGCCACTCTTTAGTACCCCTCCTGCTATATTTTTGGCAATACATATGAAAATTCTAGGGATCGAAACTTCTACTTTTTCGGGAAGCGTGTCAATATCCGACGACGATGCGCTTCTTTGCGAATATGTCTTTAACACCGGTCCTAGGCACAATGAAGTTCTTATTCCCACAGTCGAGAAGCTTCTCTCGGATTGCGGGCTCGGGAAAGACGATCTGGACGCGGTCTGCGTATCAACCGGACCGGGCTCCTTCACCTCGCTTCGAATAGGGGTATCCACAGCGAAGGCGCTTAGCTATTCCTTAGGGGCAGATCTTGCGGGAGTTCCCTCGCTTGAAATTCTTGCCTCAAACGCGCTTTGGTCAGGAGATGACGTATGCGTCATGACCGATGCGGGCAGAGGGGAAGTCTTCTTTGCCTTTTATGACTCCGAGGGCAAAGAAGTAGCGGAGGCGGAAATCGCCACCCCGGAGTCTGTATGCTCCAAGACGAGAGGGAAAACCGTTTTTGTGGGCAGCGCTGCGGTTCTCCACGCCAAACTTATACGGGAGATGCAGGGAGGGGACGCCTTGTTTTTGCCCCCGAATCTGAACACTCCTAGAGCGTCCGGTTGCGCGCTTCTGGGGAGAAAGAAGATTCTCTCCGGACAAAAGGACGATCCCTTCACCCTGACTCCCTTTTATCTTCGCCGCTCTGCCGCTGAGCGCGGAGTGGAGTCGCAGAAAAGGGGATAGGAATCTTTTTCGCCGGCGGTCTTGAAGTTGTCTGTACGCGGTGATAGATTAAGCGGGTGAGGTTTTAGGTACTCCGTATTTTAAAAACAATCAGGGAGACATAGTAAAATGGCCAAGATGCTCGGCGCACAGATGTTCTTTGAGACGCTTCTTCACCAAGGCATTGACGTGGTCTTCGGACTGCCGGGAGGTTACGTTCTCAAGGTCTATGACGTGATGACCGACTATACGGACAGGATAAATCACGTGCTCGTGAGGCATGAGCAGGGAGCTACGCACATGGCCGACGGATACGCTAGGGCCTCGGGCAAGCCGGGAGTGGTGCTTTGCACCTCGGGCCCGGCGGCGACCAACACCGTTACCGGTATAGCGACGGCGCAGATGGATTCATCTCCTATAGTTATCTTTACGGGACAGGTTCCTACGCAGTACCTTGGAAGCGATGCGTTTCAGGAAGCAGACCATATTGGCATAACGAGACCCTGCACGAAACATAACTACCTTGTACGGGAAACCCGGGATCTTCCGAGAGCGATGAAGGAGGCTTTCCACATAGCCGGCACCGGAAGACCCAGCCCGGTTCTTGTTGATATGCCGAAGGACGTCCTCATAGGGGAAGACGAGCTTGTAATCCCCGAGGATAGTGAAATAGATATCAAAGGCTACAAGCCCACCATGAAGGGAAATCCCTCGCAGATAAAAAGAGCTGTAGAGATGCTGGTAGCTGCGAAGCGGCCGGTTGTTTATTCTGGAGGAGGGGTTATCTGGTCCGGGGCTACGGATGAACTGCTTGAGTTCTGCCACCGCCTCCAGATACCCGTGGCATCAACCCTCATGGGACTCGGAGGCTATCCGGCAAGCGACCCGCTTTTCATAAGCATGCTCGGGATGCACGGTTCCTACGCGGCCAATATGACCGTTACTGAATCGGATCTCGTTATCTCGATCGGCGGGCGTTTTGACGACAGGGCCACGGGCGGAAACTTCGAGGAATTTGCCCCCAACGCGGAAATTATCCACATAGACATAGATCCTTCCTCGATAGACAAGAACATAACGGTTCAGTGTCCGATAGTAGGAGACGCCAAGATCGTACTGCGCCAGATACTTGACGCTCTTCCTGGAGAAGTTGACCTTGAAGGAAGGGAATCCTGGCTCAGGAGGATAAGGGACTGGGAGGAGAAACATCCGCTTACCTATTCCCAGGGAAGCGAGAAGATCCTCACCACCTACGCCATAGACACGCTTTACAAGCTCACCAAAGGAGACTCCATAATAGTTTCTGACGTGGGTCAGCATCAGATGTGGGTGGCTCAATTCTACAAGTTTGAGAGACCCAGAACCCATCTTACCTCGGGAGGACTGGGAACTATGGGATTCAGTTTCCCTGCGGCTATGGGAGCGAAATACGCGAGACCTGATGAGCAGGTTATATGCGTTGCCGGCGACGGAAGCTTCCAGATGAATTTTCAGGAACTCGCGACGGCAGTTGAAAACAATCTGGATCTTAAAATTATTGTTTTCAACAATCGTCACCACGGAATGGTAAGGCAGTGGCAGACGATGTTTTTTGAGAGCAATTACTCCGCGTCGCGGTTTGAAGTGCTGCCCGATTTCGTAAAGCTTGCCGAGGCGTTCGGCGCCAGAGGTCTTCGGGCGGTGAAGCCCGAGGAGCTTGAGCCCACTCTCAGGGAAGGCCTAAACACCCCCGGGGTTGTTCTCATGGAGATAGAAGTTGACTGTACGGAAATGGTTTATCCGATGATAGCTCCCGGCGGTACGATGGACGACATGATAATGATGCCCGCGGATCTTGCCTGATATTGCAAGCAGTTTCCTGGTCTGGACTCAAGGTTCTTTTCCCACTTTCATATATACTTTTCCCTAAGACCGCGCCTTCGGGTCTTCTGGTATCGTTATGGCTTCAGGAAAGATTGTTCAGGTAGCTTTGCCGATTCATTCCGAACAGCTTTTTCTATACTCGGTTCCAAGACGTTTTCCAGAGGGGGTCGCCACAGGAAAGAGGGTGTTTGTTCCCTTCGGAAACCGAAAGGCCATAGGATACGTGGTGGGGCATGAAGCCGAACGGAAAGTCGATTTCGAGTTAAAGGATATAATCGACATTCTGGATGAGTCCCCGCTTTTTGACGAAAAGCGTTTGGACTTTTTTCGCCGGGTTTCCGAGTACTACATGGCACCTCTCGGAGTGGTACTTAAATTTGCTCACCCACTGGGACTCGGTAAAAGCGTCGGGAAAACCGTGCGGATCACGGAGGAGGGGAAAAACCGTCTTCAGCAAAGGGGTCTGGACGATCTTGAGAAAAAGGTCCTAGAAACTCTTTTGCTTGAAGAGGAACTGGTTTCGGAAAAGCTTCTGGAACTAAGCGGCAAAGCATCGCTAGAGAATCTTAACTCTCTTCAGAGAAGAGGATATATTCAGTTCGACTACAGGGTCATAAGCGATGAGAAGGTAAAGTATGAGAAGATCTACCGCGCCTCCTGCGATTCCGGCAGCGTCTCAGAGATTAAGCGAAAAAAACCGGCCAAGGGAACCATACTTGAGTTTATAAGCAGCCGGGATTCCGCACCTCACTCGGAACTAAAGGAGATATTCGGCAATTTTACGGTCCACGTAAAGTGGCTTGTGGATAATGCACTGGTCTCCGTGGAACTGAAAGAGATCGGAAGGGACCCTTACGGCGCCTTTGATGCGGAAGAAGAGCGGCCTGAAAAACTTACCCAGGATCAGCGGATGGCGATGGAGAAAATCCTGCCTTACGTAACTGGGGACGAATATCGCTGTTTCCTCCTTCACGGAGTTACCGGGAGCGGAAAAACCGAGGTCTACCTGAGAGTCGTTAGCGAGGTCATTGCCAAGGGGAAACAGGCGATAGTTCTCGTTCCCGAGATAGCGCTTACTCCGCTTCTTGTGAAGAGGTTTCGTTCACGTTTTGCCGATGCGGTATCGGTGATTCACAGCGCTCTTAGCGAAGGCGAGAGGTTTGACGTGTGGCGAAGGGCGCGCAGCGGCGAATTGAGTGTGGTGATAGGGGCCCGCTCCGCGGTTTTCGCTCCGCTTGAGAATCTCGGCCTTGTGGTGGTTGACGAGGAGCACGAGTCGTCCTACAAGCAGAACGAGGCGCCGTGTTACAACGCCCGCGACGCCGCGGTCATGCTCGGAACCATATACGGCTGTCCGGTGCTACTGGGTTCTGCGACTCCTTCGCTTGAATCCTATGCAAACGCGATCAGGGGCAAGTACGAATATCTTTCTCTTCCCGCAAGGGTGGGAACGAACAGGCTTCCCGATGTTGAGCTTGTGGATATGAAAAACGTGAATGAAACTGTTTTCTCCCCGCACCTAAGGGATGCCCTGGTGGAAAATTTCAGCCGTGGGGAACAATCGATTCTTTTTATTAACAGGAGAGGTTTTTCAAGTTTTCTGGTCTGCGGGGACTGCGGTGAAATCTTCAGGTGTCCCAACTGCTCTATAACCCTGACTTTTCACAAAAAGGATAATTCGATCAAATGCCATTACTGCGGAATTATGCAGGAATTCGAAAATACCTGCGCCCACTGCGGCGCCAGATACATGGGCAAGGGTCTCGGGACTCAGAAAGTAGAGGAGCAGGTAAAGAGCATGCTTCCCGACGCCAGGGTTTTCGTTATGGACAGGGATTACACTCGCGGAAAAACCAAACTTCTTGACCTTTACAGAAAACTTGAGTCCGGAGAGGTGGATGTTCTTATCGGGACCCAGATGGTAGCCAAGGGACATGATCTGCCGGGGGTTACGCTTGTCGGTATTCTCTCAGCCGATCATATGCTAGGGATTCCCGACTTCCGCTCGGGAGAAAGAACTTTCCAGGTCCTCACACAGGTAGCCGGAAGAACAGGCAGGGGAATAAAACCCGGGACGGTCATTCTGCAGACATATAATCCCGAACACCCTTCGGTAAGATTTGCCATTTCCCATAACAGTTCCGGGTTTCTGGATGAAGAACTGGAGCTTAGAAAGTCTCTTGATCAGCCTCCTTTCTCAAGGTTCATATCCTTCAGAGTAAACGGATTTGATGAGGAGAAAACGCGAGATTTCGCCGAAAGAATGAAACGCACGGCCGAGAGATTTCTTCTCAATCTTCCGCCCGGGTCGCTCAGAGTGCTCGGCCCCGCAGAGGCTCCCATATACAAACTCAGGAACAGGTTCAGATGGCAGATCATTGTCGCATCAGGGAATCTGGGGCTGCTTCGGAACTACGCCTCGGCGCTTTACGATTCGTTGAAAAAACACGCCTCGGGAATTAAGCTTGTAGTTGATGTTGATCCCTATGATTTCATGTGACCCGGCTCGATGAGAAAGAAAATCCCTCTTCCCGACGAAGAAAACGCGCGCTTAACCGTTGAGAGATTCCGGGAGATAAACGGCAGACTCTCCAGAGAAAAAGAAAAGATCCTCCGCATAATCTCTTCGCACAGCAGATTCCTCGGCAATTCGATCATAAGAAATCCACGTGCGCTGACCGTACTCGCTAATGAAAAAGCTCTTACAAGAAAAAAAACGCTTTCTTCCCACCGTGCTCCGCTGGCCTCGATTGTGAGAAATTCGCAGGATTCAGAGCGGTTCTCTGAAAGACTCAAGGAGTACAAGTACACAGAACTCTCGAGAATAATCTACAGAGAAATTCTGGGTCTCTGCGCGTTTCGCCAGACCATGGAGGAGATTTCCGACCTCGCCGGTTCCGTGGTCAGGGCGGTGCTTGATTTTTACAGGTCCCGAGTCGAGGGCGGGGACCAATTTGAGTTCGTGGTGCTGGGCATGGGGAAACTCGGCGGAAGACTCCTTAATCTCAGTTCCGATGTAGACCTCGTTTATCTCTACAGAAGCGAGGGGTACGCCGAACAGATATTCACGCTTTCCTCATCGATTACTAGAACGATAAGTTCCGTCACCCCGGGCGGTTTTCTCTACAGAGTCGACCTGGGTCTGCGTCCGGGGGGTAGCAGGAGTCCGGTCGCGGTGTCGATTGACGCGGCCCTTGATCATTATTACCACTGGGCCGAGACCTGGGAGAGAGCGGTTTTGCTCAAGGCGACCCCTGTTGCCGGGGACATTGGGCTCGGTCGCGAATTCCTCGGGGACCTTGAACCGGTAATATACCGCAAGCTGCTCGATTACGAGTCCATAGAGGATCTCAAGGACATGAAGATTCGTCTCGAGGGTATCCGGAAGGAAAACGACGTGAAGCTCGGCAGGGGAGGAATAAGGGATATCGAGTTTTTCGTGCAGGCGACCCAGCTTATGAGCGGCGGGGCGGTGAAGAAGCTCAGGGGACTCATGAACACTCTTGACGGCCTTTCCGCCATGGCGACGACGGGTTTCATAACAAAACAGGTAAAGGAAGAGATGGAGCATTGCTATCTTTTTCTCAGAAAGGTGGAGCATTCGATTCAGCTCTGGGATGAACTTCAGACGCACAGCATTCCCACGGAGGAAAGTTCGCTCGCCAGACTCTCAAGGAGGATGGGTTTTGAAACGACGGCAGACTTCAAGGCTGCTTACGAAGAGATAACCTCGCTTGTCGTGAAGAACTGCGGGAACCTGTTCTTCGATCCCGAGGTGGAGCTTGAGGAAAAAGGCAGGGAATTCTGGGAGGTGGCGGATTTTATGGCCGAGGGAAATGTAAACCGCGAGGAGGCGATTTCGACCCTCGGAAATCTCGGGTTCTTGGCGCCGGACGACGCGATCGAAATCATATCGAGCCTCATGAATCCCCAGAGGGCCGGACTCACGGAAAGGGGAAGGATCCTTTCAAAAAAAGTGATACCGGCTTTTCTCTCAAGCATAATCAGGCTGAGCGACCCGGATTCGGCACTCATGAATCTTGAAAGATTCATCTCCGGTCTGGGATCCAAGATGTCGGTTTACTCTCTTTTATCGGAAAACCCGGAAATCATTGCTCTTCTCTCAAGGCTCTTTTCAAGAGGCGGCATGCTGTCTAATTTTCTTATCAGGCATCCCGAGTATCTTGACTCCATCATACTGAAGGACGTGACGCAGTTTTACGATTCGGAAGATGCCATGGCACGGGCTCTCGGGGAAATCGTCTCGGAAGAGGAATTCTTTGAGGACAAACTCAACGCTCTTAGGAGCTTCAAGCACATTGAGTCGCTCAAGCTTTGCTTCAAGGAACTTTCCGAGGACTTGGAACCGATCCACGTGGGAAAATATCTGTCGATGGTGGCAGACGTGGTAATGGACTCAAGTCTCGAGCTCGCCAAGGACTCTCTTAAGGCTTCTTCGAAGAAGAAAAAGCTCCTTGACAACATGGTTGTTCTTGGGCTTGGAAAACTTGGAGGCAGGGAAATGAGCTACACTTCCGATCTCGACATAATCTTCATTTACGAAGGAGATGATCATGAGCTTTTCTCAAAGTATGGTCAGAGGTTCATATCCAATCTTTCGGTTTACACTTCCGAGAGCTTCTGTTACAAGGTGGATGTGGAGCTGCGCCCGTCGGGAAACTCGGGTGCCCTCGTTGCCTCGCTTGAGGCCTTTGAGGAGTACCATGAATCAAGCGCTCATATCTGGGAGAGACAGGCTCTTGTAAAAGCCCGCGCCGTTGCGGGAAACCGAGCGCTCGGCGAGAAGGTAATGAAAGTCATAGAGAATTTCGTTTATGCGAAAGAGCTCGCTCCGGATTTTCGCAAGGAAATCCACAGGTTGCGCGGGAGGGTCGAAAAAGAACTCGCCAACGAGACGGAATCCAAGTTTAACCTGAAGACGGGAAGGGGGGGATTGGTTGACGTTGAGTTCCTCGTCCAGATGCTTCAGCTTGCCCATGGTCCTGCAAACCCCGAGCTAAGAACGGCAAACACCATGGAGGCTATCGGGGCACTCTACAGGGCCGGGTTAATTAAAAGTGGCGAGGCTCTGACGCTTAGCGAGGGCTATCTGTTTTTAAGAAAAATGGGAAATCTGCTGAGTCTTTTCAACGACAGGACCAAAAACGAAATCACGCGGCGCGATTTTGACCGAATGGCGCCTGAGTTCGGTGGTTCCGGTGGAGAGGGGGATTTTCTCAGGTCAGAATACGCACGCGTGACTGGAGATATCAGGGGAGTTTATAACAAATATTTCCTGGGAAGCGCCTGATGGATAAAAGGAAATGCATTTTTTTTCTTGCCGATGGTACGAGGCTGGATGTCTTTGCTGAACTTTTCAAAAGAGGCGATCTTGAGAATATACAGAAGTATGTCGTAGAGCCGGGGAAATTTCTCAGGGGAATCACGGTTTTTCCCTCGACAACGGGGCCGGCTTATACTCCGTACCTTCTTGGCAAGTTCCCGGGGAGGTGCAACCTCCCCGGCATAAGGTGGTTTGACAGAAGGTATTACGATAAGACCCCGTTTTCCCTGCGAAGATTCAGAAGCTATGCGGGTCCCCAGGCGTCTCTTATCAATCGGGACATAGAGTGCAGCTCCCCGACGCTTTTCGGCCTGGTTCCAGGGAGCGTAAGCATCCTAAACGAGATAACCAGGGATATAAGTCCCTCGGGGAACAACAAGACCAAGTATCTTAAGTATTACCTAGTTGTAAAAAGCCACTTCACGGACAGAAGCGACGACGTTGAAGAGGGAGCGGGAAGAATTCTACTTGACTCTCTTAAGGATTCTCCGCGCTTTGTTTTCTGTGTTTTCACCGCGGCAGATGCCTACTCCCACCGCTACCATCCGTTTCACCGCAAGGTTATGGAATCCTACAGAAGGCTTGACCGGTACGTTGGGATGGTTGCGGAGAGGATCGCCGAGCAAGGTGAACTTGACGATACGCTTTTTGTCGTGGGAAGCGACCACGGTCTTACATCTACGCATTCTCATTTCGATTCTCTGGGTTTTCTTCGCAGACGGGGTTTAAAGCCGCTTTATTACACCAACGTGTTTAGGCATTTCCTAGACGCTGATTCATCCGTCATGGTTTCGGGAAACTCCATGGCCCATTACTATTTTAAAAATTCCGATGGGTGGAAAAGACATACCTTCTGTGAAGAGATAACGGATATAGTGGATGAGCTTTCCAACCGACCGGAAGTGGACATTGTCTGCGCCAGAACTGGCGGGGCTGGAGGAGAGGTGAAAATAATAAATCCCAGGGGAGAGGCTTTGGTGAACATCGATGATGAAGGGCTTATCTGCTACCGAAGTGTTTCGGGCGACCCTCTCGGCTACGGTTTTTCCTCGAAGAAGATGGACGCATCGGAGTCGCTTCGACTCACGATCGATTCTGATTACCCCGATGCTCCCCTCCAGATTCTACAGCTCTTCGAATCGCCTCGCACCGGCGACGTGGTGGTGAGCTCGAAACCGGGCTACGACCTTCGGGCTACCCACGAGAACCCTGAGCATCATGGTTCCCACGGCTCTTTGCACAGAGACCACATGGCGGTTCCCATTCTTATAAGCCGACCAGCACAGTACGACTATGTGCGGACCGCGGATATATTCTCTAGTATTGTCCGTTATATGGGACTGGATATTCCCGAGGGCGTTGACGGAAGGGATATCCTTGAGTGAATGGTTTTAGGAGAAGATCTCCTCTATCTGGCTGCTTACTTCTCCCTCTTTTTTCCGAAGCGCTATGGAAAGTTCCTTAACGACGTGGGAGAGAGCGTTTTCCATTATTCTTTTCTCACCGAAAGAGAGGTTTTTTACCTTCTTGAGGTGGTGTATGTCTCTTAACACCCGCGCTATTTCGTATATGTCGCCGCTTTTAACCTTGTCTGCGTATTCCTTGTACCTTTTGTTCCAGCTCTGTACGCCCAGCTTGGGTATCTCGCCGTTTTCTTCCTTCAGTATGTCAAGGATTTTCTTTACTTCCTTTCTAGCCACTACGGGTCTTAACCCCACGGAGTTGATGTTGTCCGTGGGAACCATAAGCTTCACGTTGCTCTCAAGAACGTTGAGCACGTAAAAGGCTTTTCTCGAACCGAGTATCTCTTTTTCTTCGACTCCCTGAACCTCAACCACCCCATGCACTGGATACACGGCGTTCTGTCCTGCTTTAAATTTCTTGCTCATTTTATTAAGTTATACAAAACCGATATTTTACCTGATTTACCGTCGGTTTGCCAGAAAACGGGTTATAAGGGCTGTAGCAATGGAAAAAAGCTGCGATTTTCTTGTCATTGGGGGAGGAATTGTGGGTCTCGCCATTACAAACGAACTTCTTCTGCGCGGCTGCAAGAACATCCTTATTTTGGAAAAGGAAAAGAATCTCGGAGTGCACTCAAGCGGTCGGAACAGCGGTGTTCTGCATGCCGGGATCTATTATACGCCCGATTCTCTGAAGGCAAGGTACTGCATTGAGGGAAACCGGCTGATGAGGGATTTCTGCCGGGAAAACGGAGTTATGATATCTGAATGCGGAAAGGTCATTGTGGCGGATTCAGAGGAGAAGCTTGAGGGGCTCGAGGCGCTTCAGCAGAGGGCGCAGAGAAACGGCGTGGAGTCGTACCTTATTGATGAGAAAGAGCTTGCGGAGATAGAACCGCACGCCGCCACGTTTGAGAAAGCAATATATTCTCCGGCAACGTCCGTGTTTGATCCTCTGGGGGTTCTCGAGGCTCTTTACTCTAAGGTTACGGGAACTGGAGAGGCACGCGTACTTTTTGATACGGCTTTTACCGGGAAAAAGGAGGAGCAAGTCGCCACTACAAGCGGGGGGAATATCAGTTACGGAAAACTCATAAACGCGGCCGGGCTCCACGCAGACGTAGTGGCGCGCCACTTCGGAGTGGGTCTTATGTACAGATCCATTCCTTTTATGGGTTCCTACAGGGAACTTACGAAGAAAAGCTCATACCTCGTCCGCGGCAATATCTACCCGGTTCCCGACCCGAGAATGCCCTTTCTGGGGGTACACTTTACGAGGAGCACTTCGGGGCGGGTCTTTATCGGTCCTACAGCCGTGCCGGTTCTGGGAAGGGAAAGCTACGGATTTCTCGAGGATCTGGGACTTGAGTCGTTCCGCTTTCTCTACAGGAACGCATCGATGTTCATAAGCGACAACGGCTTCAGGGCAAATGCGTTCTCCGAAGCGAAAAAATATCTGGGGCGCCACTTTTACTCTGAAGCCAGAAAGCTGGTTCCCAGGCTTTCTCCCCGAGACCTTATTTCCTCTGCGAAAATCGGCATCCGCTCACAGCTTGTGGACTGGAAGGAGAAAAAGCTGGTTATGGACTATGTTGTCTGCACGGAAGGGAACAGTTTTCATGTGCTAAACGCGATATCTCCCGCTTTTACCTCTTCAATGTCGTTTGCCAAGTATGTCGCAGACATTCTCCTTGAGGAAGAAGCTCGCTAGAAGCAGTGAACATGGGGCTTTTTTATGCCCGGCCTTATTTTTTCCATTTTTCCTTGAAAAAATTCCGGCAATCGCATTTAATATTTATCCGTACTTATCCTTTTTTCCATTGAGAAGTTGCTTTAACCGGACTCGAAAATGCCCGAACAAAGAGTCATAAGAAATTATGTCGACAGGCCCGATTCCTATACAGTAGAGTCATATCTGGCCTCGGGTGGATATTCAGCGCTCAGAAAGGCCCTCGGAATGACCCCAGGGGAGATAACCGACGCGGTCAAGAAATCAGGTCTCCGTGGAAGGGGAGGGGCGGGTTTTCCGGCGGGAATAAAGTGGAGCTTCATCCCGCCCGACTCCAAAAAACCCGTTTATCTCTGCTGCAACGCCGATGAAAGCGAACCCGGAAGCTTCAAGGACAGGGAGATTCTGGAGAAAGATCCCCACCAGATGATAGAGGGCATAATAATCGCCTGCTACGCTATACGCTCCCACAAGGCTTACATATACATAAGGGGAGAGATGCCTTACGGAGCCAGAAGAATACAGCAGGCAATAGAGGAAGCTTATGAGCACGGCTATCTGGGCAAAAACATACTCCTGAGCGGTTTTGATCTTGATATGAAGCTCTACATAGGTGCCGGCGCCTACATATGCGGGGAGGAAACCGGCCTTCTTGAGTCAATAGAGGGAAAAAAGGGAGAGCCGAGACCCAAGCCCCCTTTCCCGGCCCAGGTAGGCCTTTTCGGCTGTCCCACAATAGTTAATAACGTGGAGACCCTTGCATGCGTTCCCCATATAATAAACAACGGAGCGGACTGGTTTGCCTCGATAGGGACTCCCAGAAACACCGGAACCAAGATTTTCGGGCTGAGCGGACACATTAACAACCCCGGGCTTTACGAGCTTCCCCTCGGAATAAATCTTCTTGAGCTGATTGAAGAGTACGGCGGAGGAATTCCCGGGGGAAGAAAAATAAAGGCCGTTTCTCCAGGCGGTTCTTCTTCCGCGGTTTTTTCCGCGGATGAGCTGGACATTGCTATGGATTTCGATACAGTGGCAGCCGCGGGTTCCATGCTCGGAACGGCGGGAGTAACGGTGATGGATGAAACGGTAAGTATGATCAAGGTAGCTCAGAACCTCGCCCATTTTTACAGGGATGAGTCGTGCGGACAGTGCGTTCAGTGCAGGGAAGGAACGTGGTGGCTTGAGAAAATACTAAGAGAGATTGACGAAGGTAAAGGGTCCATTGAATACCTCGATATAATGCTTGACGCATGCTCGCAGATGAGGGGAACGACCATATGCGCTCTTGCAGACGGCTGCGCCATGCCCATTGAATCGATAGTGAGAAAATTCAGAGACGAGTTCGAAGAGCATATAAAAAGAGGGCATTCTTAGCGCTGGTGGTTTAAAATGCGGGGATGTGTATCTGAACGCTTACGGTTCTGTTAGATAGGTAAAGAGGTGTATGGGGAGGTGTGTAGGATTTTACAACAAGCTTCAGCGCCATCAGGGGATTGAGGGGCATACGCCGGATGAAGCTTATTACGGTTTGGGTGGAAAGTTGCTGAAAAAGGAAGCAGCTTTAAATTGTTCAGGAAAAAAAAAGGAAATTCTTCTTTCGGGTCGACGAGGCACACTTTTCTAGATGACGTATTCGGTGGTGTTGTCTCCGCGGTCGTAATGCTGCCGATGGCGTTAGCCTTTGGTGTTGCCTCGGGGCTAGGGCCAGTTGCTGGAATCTACGGCGCCGTCGCGGTGGGATTCTTTGCCGCCGCGTTCGGCGGCACGCCTGCGCAGATCTCCGGTCCCACCGGTCCGATGACTATCGCAATGGCTGCGATTGTCACCCTGTATGCCCACGATCTGGCGACCGCATTCACCATCGTTATGCTAGCCGGCCTGATACAGATATCCCTGGGGTTTCTCCGGGTCGGCCGCTTTGTGGGTTACACTCCATACTCCGTGATTTCCGGTTTCATGACCGGGATCGGCGCGATCATCATACTCCTGCAGGTCCTGACTATCCTCGGCGCCGATCCGGTCTCGGGAGGGCCGCTTGTCCAGATTGCAGCTTGGCCGGAGGCAATCGCCAACCCCAATCCGCACGATCTTGCTGTTGGGTTAGTTGCCTTGGCTATTTGCGTTTTCTGGCCCCGTCGAATACGACGTTTCCTGCCCCCTGCGCTGGCCGCCTTGACAATCGGCACCTGCATTGCGTTCTTCGGGCTCACAGAGGCACGAACCATCGGCGCGATTCCTACGGGCCTGCCCACGTTTCAGGCGCCGCAGATAGGGTTGGGCTCAATCGGGGGCTTCTTGGAGCCGGCACTGATTCTTGCGCTTCTCGGTTCCATCGACAGTTTGCTGACCTCATTGATAGCGGATTCCCAAACCCGCACACGCCACAATCCCGACCGGGAGCTTATGGGGCAAGGTTTCGGCAATCTGGCGGCCGGTATTCTGGGCGCGTTGCCGGGTTCAGGAGCCCCACTGGTCACCGTCACCAACATCCGGGCCGGCGGGCGCAGTCCGCTGGCAGGCATCCTGACCGCGATCTTGCTGCTCGGTTTACTGCTCGGCTTCGGCTGGATTGCCGAACCGATTCCGCTCGCTGTTCTGGCCGGCATTCTCATTAAAGTCGGCTGGGATATTATTGACTGGCGCTTCGTTGTCCATCTGCGGGCGATTCGCCTTGAGTACGTTCTTATAATGCTCCTCACCTTCCTTGTGACCGTATTTGTCGATTTAGTCACCGCCGTCGCGCTCGGGTTGATCGCGGCGGGTGTGGTGCGCTCGAGAGACCTGACGCAGAACGAACTGGAAGGCGTGTTTTCTCTGCCAGTTTTGGACTTTGATTCTTTACCGTCTCTGGCGGACATCGATCCCTATAGCCTACCGGTCGGATTCATCAAGTTGAGAGGAAGTTTCTCAATCGCTTCCGCAAACGAACTGACCCGAGTGATTGCTGCGGACATCGAGGATCACGACATCATCATCCTCGACTTCTCTGAGACCACCAGCGTGGATGATAGTGCTGCGCTTGCGATCGAGGAACTCGTCCAATCTGCCATTGACGATGATACCGCCTGCGTTGTGTTGGGCCTGTCTGGTGACGTGGGTAGAATTCTGCAATCTCTCAAGGTTTTCCACCGTGTTCCCGCCGGGAATTTCGTGGACAGCCTTGACGAAGCGAAACAGTTATCCAAGAACCTCCTCCACGAATGCAGTGCCGATGCAATGAAGCTCAGCGTTGGTGAGGGTAGCGCAAATGCAGGGGGCGAAACGCCGAAGGCGATCAGCCAAGGCTCAAGCTGACTCCATGCCCATTGAATCAATAGTGAGAAAATTCAGAGACGAGTTCGAAGAGCATATAAAAAGAGGATATTCTTAGCGCTTGCGGTTTAAAATAAGAGCGAGCGTATCTGAACACTTATGGTTCGGTTAAAGAAGCAAGGAGTTGTATAGGGAGAGAGGTAGAATTTTACAACGAGCTTTGGTACTATCAGAAGATTGAGATGAGGCACACTTTTCTAGATGACGTATTCGGCGGTGTCACTTCCGCGATTGTAATGTTGCCGCTGGCGTTAGCCTTTGGTGTTGCCTCGGGGCTAGGGCCAGTTGCTGGAATCTACGGCGCCGTCGCGGTGGGATTCTTTGCCGCCGCGTTCGGCGGCACGCCTGCGCAGATCTCCGGTCCCACCGGTCCGATGACTATCGCAATGGCTGCGATTGTCACCCTGTATGCCCACGATCTGGCGACCGCATTCACCATCGTTATGCTAGCCGGCCTGATACAGATATCCCTGGGGTTTCTCCGGGTCGGCCGCTTTGTGGGTTACACTCCATACTCCGTGATTTCCGGTTTCATGACCGGGATCGGCGCGATCATCATACTCCTGCAGGTCCTGACTATCCTCGGCGCCGATCCGGTCTCGGGAGGGCCGCTTGTCCAGATTGCAGCTTGGCCGGAGGCAATCGCCAACCCCAATCCGCACGATCTTGCTGTTGGGTTAGTTGCCTTGGCTATTTGCGTTTTCTGGCCCCGTCGAATACGACGTTTCCTGCCCCCTGCGCTGGCCGCCTTGACAATCGGCACCTGCATTGCGTTCTTCGGGCTCACAGAGGCACGAACCATCGGCGCGATTCCTACGGGCCTGCCCACGTTTCAGGCGCCGCAGATAGGGTTGGGCTCAATCGGGGGCTTCTTGGAGCCGGCACTGATTCTTGCGCTTCTCGGTTCCATCGACAGTTTGCTGACCTCATTGATAGCGGATTCCCAAACCCGCACACGCCACAATCCCGACCGGGAGCTTATGGGGCAAGGTTTCGGCAATCTGGCGGCCGGTATTCTGGGCGCGTTGCCGGGTTCAGGAGCCCCACTGGTCACCGTCACCAACATCCGGGCCGGCGGGCGCAGTCCGCTGGCAGGCATCCTGACCGCGATCTTGCTGCTCGGTTTACTGCTCGGCTTCGGCTGGATTGCCGAACCGATTCCGCTCGCTGTTCTGGCCGGCATTCTCATTAAAGTCGGCTGGGACATTATTGACTGGCGCTTCGTTGTCCACCTGCGAGCAATCCGCCTTGAGTATGTCTTTATAATGCTCCTCACCTTCCTTGTGACGGTGTTCGTCGATTTAGTCACCGCCGTCGCGCTCGGGTTGATCACTGCGGGCGTGGTACGCTCAAGAGACCTGACGCAGAACGAACTGGAAGGCGTGTTTTCCCTGCCAGTTTTGGACTTTGATTTTTTACCGTCTCTGGCAGACATCGATCCCTATAACATGCCGGTCGGACTCATCAAATTGAGAGGAAGTTTCTCGATCGCTTCGGCAAACGAATTGACCCGAGTGATTGCTGCGGACATCGAGGATCACGACGTAATCATCCTCGATTTCTCTGAGACCACCAGCGTGGACGATAGCGCCGCGCTTGCGATCGAGGAACTCGTCCAATCTGCCATCGACGATGACACCGCCTGCATAGTGTTGGGCCTGTCTGGTGACGTGGGTAGAGTTCTGCAATCTCTCAAGGTCTTCCACCGTGTCCCCGCCGGGAATTTCGTGGACAGTCTTGACGAGGCGAAGCAGTTGTCCAAGGATCTTCTCCAAAAGCGCGGTGCCGATGACGAAGCCTAGTGAAGGAGGATGAACGGTGCCGTGCAAATGCGTTGGCGCATATATGTTTTAATAGCTACTTTGTCTTTTTGAAAGATATGACTTGGCGAGTTTCTGTTTTCTCGTAAGTCCTTGCTATTCTTTGAGAAAACCCCAAAAAAAGAGCTGACCGGGCAGAAAATGTCCGTTTTCAGAAAGTAGCAAAAGTAGCGCTAAAGTAGCGATGATGTTCCGGAAATCCGCCTGAAAACCCCGAAAAAACGCCGTAATATCAAGACCTTACGCAAGAATAACACGAGCGCTATAAAATCGCTACTTTTTTTTGAACGGACAAGAAAAACAAGTGGTCTCAGGCAGTTAGACAAGTTGAACGGACACCGAACGGACAAACGGTTTTTTAAGCCAGTTACTTAAATTTAGGGGTACCCAATATCCTACAAATCGTCTTTGACTTGCCAAATTATAAGCGCTATCATTACAACAAAAAATATTAAGGCTAACATTATGAAAGAGTTTACAATTTATTTCAAAGGACAACACAAACCGATAACGGTCCAAGCTACGGAAGAAACAATCGATGCGGTTATTCTGGCCAAAACCTTAGAATTGAGAAAGCTTCCGATTCTCCTGGTTTGGTACTAAGCTCCCAAATCTATCTCACAAAAGGCGAGAAATCTACCTTAAAAGGCGGTATCTCTGCGCCTTCTTTTATAGGTATCATCAGTCCAATAATCGAAGCCACCTTCTTGCCGCCTTTGTAAAAATCAACAGCAATTCCGTGATCTGTAGAGAAGGTTTCTTGGTCTGACAAGTTAACGGAGCCTACCCTAACTTCGTCTATTGTGATTTCTTTGAATTTCATCGTAAATACATACTTTATACTCCGCATTCTGTTGTGCCAATAGGCATCTCGTCCCAGGTCCTGCCGTCAAGCTCCCGGCCGGTCCGCTTTTTGTTAACCCCTCCCCACTGCTTGAAGAAGAAGGGAATGCGTTTATCCAGGCACTCATCCTTGAGCTCGCGTACCCAGGCGGGATCCATCGGCCGCGCTCCGGGCCCGGACTCCCCGCCGCAGATTATCTAGTTAATTCCCCGGGGAATGTCCCGGACCGGCCCGAGCATGGGCTCTACCGAGAGAAACCGCGCAGGGGCCGGGGTCTTTACCAGCCAGTTCGCGCGGCAAAGCCTTTCCTAGTCCTCCACGCTCACTCCGAACCAGACATTAGGCAGAGGCCAAGACTGCATTTCCTTGGGCTGTTCGGAGACGGAATACCAGTAATCGTAAATGTCTTCTACGATCATCGGCCGATTCACGAACTCCCACATTCTCTCCGCCCTCTTCGTCAGCACTTGGTACACGTGATGGTTGCCTTCCTGGCAAGCCATGGTCGCATGACACGGCAAAAAAAACTCGCCATTTCATTTCCAAATTTCGCCAAACTGTTTTCGCCGTTATAGCATATGTTCATGCGCACCCATAGATTATCCGAGAGAATTTCTGAGCGTTTGATTTACTACTGCGGGATCGGCTTTCCCCCTTGTTGCCTTCATCACCTGACCGATGAAAAAGCTGAGAAGCTTTGTGTCCCCGTTCCTGTATCTTTCGACTTCCTTCGGATTCTCTTCGATTATTTTGCTTATAATAGAGGAGATCTCGTCTTCATCGGTAATCTGGGTAAGCCCCTTTTCGGTTACTATTTCTTCTGCGCGTTTTCCCCCGCTTATCATCTCGGAGAATATTTCCTTAGCGGTCTTGCGGTTTATTTTTCCTTCCCCGATAAGGTTCAGCAGTTCAGCGAGGTTCTCAGGCTTAACTGGAAATTCGGCTATGCTGTCTTCGTTCTCGACTTCTCTAAGCATCTCGTTTAAGATCCAGTTGCTCACCGCCTTCTGGTCTTTTGCGTGTTTTGCGCACTCTTCAAAGTATTCGGCAAGCGGTCTTGAGGATGAAAGCGTCTCGGCATCGTTTCTCGGTATGTTGAATTCATCCACGAACCTGCTGAGTTTTTCTTCGGGAAGTTCCGGGAGAGACAGGCGGATTTTTTCCAGATAATCCACCACCACCACTACCGGCAGAAGGTCTGGGTCTGGAAAATACCTGTAGTCGTGAGCCTCTTCTTTTGATCTCATTGCAAACGTGATCCCTTTTTGGGAGTCAAAGAGCCTTGTTTCCTGGACCACGTTCCCTCCGCTTCGCAGAACCGCCTCCTGTCTCTTTATTTCGTATTCTATGGCCCTCTGTATAAAGCGGAAGGAATTAAGATTCTTGATCTCGGTTTTAGTTCCGAGTTCGCTCTGCCCTGCCGGCCGCACGGAGACGTTTGCGTCGCAGCGCAGGCTTCCTTCCTCCATGTTCCCGTCACAAACCTCGATATATCTGAGGATTGTCCTAAGTTTCTTTACGTATTCAACCGCTTCTTCGGCGGTTGAGATATCGGGCTCGCTGACTATCTCCACAAGCGGCACTCCGGCCCTGTTGAGATCCACATGGCTTTCAAAGTCGGAGTATTCGTGCACGAGTTTCCCCGCGTCTTCTTCCAGGTGTATTCGGGTTATCCTGATCTTTTTTTTGCCATCCCCCGAATCTATCTCGAGATGCCCTCTGAGGCAAAGCGGTTCGTCGTACTGGGAAATCTGGTAGCCCTTCGGAAGGTCCGGGTAGAAGTAGTTCTTCCTTGCGAATCTGGATTTCCGGGCGATTTCGCAGTTGGTCGCCAGACCGGCCTTTATGGCGTATTCAAGAACCCTTTCGTTAAAAACCGGCAAAACCCCCGGCATGCCCAGACAGACCGGATTCACCTGGGAGTTGGGGGGACTTCCGAATTTCGTCGAGGAAGAAGAAAATATCTTGGATTCAGTGGCGAGTTGTGCGTGTACTTCGAGACCGATTACCGCTTCGTACTCCATATGATCGTTCCTTCAGGGAAAATTTGATAAAGCAGTCGAGCGAAAATTATATATGTACTTGGCCAGCAGGCAACCTCTGGTCCGCGTATTTCTGTTCAGGACAGGGAATAGATCTAGCGGAAAGTCCTCTCAACAGATCCATCGTTTCTTTTTGACCTTTCGTCTCAAAAACTTTATTCTTTCTGCCCATGGAGGTGTATCCTCCTGTTGATTAGTTTGAGTGAATTCAAATCAACCGGATATGCCGCTTTTTTTTCAAACCCTCCGTGCACCAGATTTGAATATAACTCAGAGGAGGACGTAATATGAGGATTTTAGCAGTTTTAGCTGTTTCTTTTTTCATTCTGCTTTCCTTTATGTCACTTCCCGCCCAGGCCGGTGGCGACCAGAGCATACAGGAGCAGATAGAGGAACTTAAGAAGAAGATAGAAGAGCTTGAGCAGCAGATGAACATGAAGGAGTACGAGGCCACGGTGAAAGATTCCAAGGCCTGGCACAACAAGATAAAGGTCAAGACCAAAAAAGGTGCGGGCCTTACTTTCCAGACCGCGGACAGCAACTACAAACTCAGGATGAGATTTTTTGGTCAGTTTCTGGCCAACTACACAGATCCTGACACCGACGAAGAGGGTTTTGGCTTCAGTGTAAGAAACCTCTGGTTGATCTGGGACGGTAACGCTTTCGCTCCCTGGATGAAATACACGATTCAGTATGATCTCGCAGGTGGAGCACTAAAGGACATGAGGCTTTCGTTTGCCAAGAACAAGATGTTCATTCCTACCGTGGGCCAGTACAAGGTTCCGTTTAGCAGAGAATTTCTTACCTCAATTACCGCCCTGCAGCTTGTGGGAACCTCGATCATAGACGATTACTTTCGGTATGGCAGGGATATCGGTGGCGGTGTTTACGGTTTTCTCGGCGACGGGATGATCCGCTATGATGCGGGTGTTTTCCAAGGTGAAGGCGCGAACCAGAAAAACGATAAGGGTGACACCGGAATGCTCTGGGCAGGAAGGGTTCAGGCGGCCATTATCGGCGGGAAAGCCAAGAGTGTAAAAGAGAATTTCGCCAAGAGGCCCACGCTCATGGTAGGAGCCGCTGTTGCGGGCATAGATGTTGAGGATGGAAATGATGGCAATATAGGAATTCCATCTGGAGAGAGAGACCTTGAAAGCGGTAGAGTCACTTCCTTTACGGCTGACGTAAACTACAGGGACCCGAGATTCAATCTTACCGGCGAGTATGTCGGAAGGTGGGTCAATCCCGATGACGCCGGTGTGGACACTGCCTATGATTCCGGTTTCAGGGTACAGGGCGGTTTCTTCCTTCTTCCGAAGAGGATTGAGCTCGCCTCAAGGTATGCGATGGTCATGTTTGACGATGATGCCAACGTTGTCAGGGGAAATGACCTTGACAACATATGGACATTCACGCAGGGACTTAACTACTACCTCAGCGGCAATCACAAGTGGAAAATACAGCTTGACTACACGTTCCAGAGAGAAGAGGATCTCGCTGGCGTAGAGTCTGATGAGTCGATGGTAAGAGCGCAGGTTCAGACCTACTTCTAGAGATGCATTTAGAAATATAGTCAAATCTGGTGTATAGGAGCATAATCAACCGCCGACCTGATAGTATGTTTTTACCCCTGTTGTTTTGTCCATTGTCTGCTCGATTCCATCTTTGAATTTCACTCTTTTACGTTTTGACGATATTGAGCTTGGTTGGAGTCTTCATACGTCTGAGTAATTTTCTGCAGTTCGGCGGAAACTTCGGAATTTCAGGGAGCTACGAGATACAACCCCCGATGGGTCTAGAAAGCAACGACCTGCTGGCAAATGTTCCTCTCAGGTGTTTTTAAAATCATAGATGAATTGCTGCAGGATAGGTGGGTTTTTTGAACTATGAGCCTTTTCGATGCTTTCTCGATAAAGCGCGTAACAGGTTATTTATTAGTATTTTCCTAATTTGAGTTCACGGTGTAATGTAGATTCCGGTACTCTTTTCACTGAGAAGGACCGATATGCAAGACACAAAAGCCCTTATAATTTCTCCCCACCCCGACGATCTTGAAATAGGCATGGGAGGAACTGTCTGCCTGCTTCTGGAAAAAGGTATTGACGTGATTTCCGTTGTCGTTACAGATGGAAGAAGAAGTGCGAATCCGCTTGGTATCACGCAGGAGCAACTTGTGCGGACGAGGGAGTCAGAAGTCAGGGAATCATCGGAGATACTCGGAGTGGAGCTTTCTGTTCTGGGGCTCTCCGACATGGAATCCGATTCGAACAAGCGTGAATTCAGTTCCAGGATGGTGGAAATAATAACAAATCTCCGCCCGGGGGAGGTATACCTCCCGCATCCCGAAATTGACAAGCACAGAACCCACAGGACGGTTTCGCGTCTGACTCTTGATTGTCTTAAGGCGGCAATTAAGGAGATTCCCTTTGAGTGCGAATGCTGGTTTTATGAGGTATGGACGCCTTTTCCCTCATACGACCGGATCGAGGATATAACGTCTTTTGCCGACCGCAAGCGCCGGGCGATCGAGGCACATAGGAGCCAGACGGCCTACAAGGATTACACTGACGGCATCATGGGCCTTAACAGGTACCGGGGGGCTTTTCACGACACCGCGGACGGATTTGCGCCGCTTTGGGCCGAGGTTTTCATAAAGCATGACTCCGAGTGACCTTATCTCGGAACGTATTTTCTTTTCCTTGACCAAAGGAGCAGGTCAAATTCATCAAGACTGATTCCCAGTTCGTGAGCGGCTTCCGTCATAAGACTTTCGGTTTCAAGGTATCTTCTTTTCGTCAGGGGATATTTCGTCTCGCCTATGATCCCCAGTTCGGAAAGGGACGCCAGATTGTTTCTGTCAAGAATCGCATAGCCGGAAAATCCCAGATTCCTCAGAAAATGGCTTGCCTGCATGTATCCGAGTCCTTTTATTCCCGGGTTTTTTGCAAAGAAATCTCTTCTTTCCACTCTGTCTTCAAAGGAACTGACAAGTGATTTCAGAAGAAATCCGTGCTCTTCTTTAAGATATTCCCTTGTAAAAACAATATAGCGGGAGACGTTTTCGGCATATTTATGAATCGTTTCAATGCGGCCCAAGAGTTCATCTTCTTTTCCATCCGCAAGCTTTTCTCCTATGGCCCTCATGCATTGGCCGGCTATTTTGGGACCGACACCGGAACTCAGTATACAGAATGAGAGTTCATGAAATACTTGGAGGTCATCGGCCTTTTGGAAAGTCTCTTTGAATTCCAGAAGCCGCTTCCGTATTTCTTCTCCTCTAAGCTCATAGAGTTCCAGAAGTTCTCGTTTTTGTTCCTCAGTCATGGGGAGAGTTTTCTTTTCCGAGGCGTTATTTCAGTATTTCGCCTGTTTTTTCACTCCAGAGAAACAGATCCATTTCATCAAAATCAAATCCGTTTCTTTCCGAGAATTTCTTAAACTTGTTTTCAATTTCAATGTATCTGGATCTTGAGTGCGGTGCCCGGGAGGATTCCGTTATGCCGAGTTCGAAAAGGCACTGGAGTATGTGTTTATCAAGTATCGCGTAACCGCGAAAACCGATGTTTCTTAGAAAATGACTTGCTTCCTTGAAACCGAGCCCCTTTATATCCTTGTTAAGTGCGAAAAAATCTCTTCTCTCAACCGGATCTTTAAACGACAGAAGAAGCGGCCTCAGCTTGAGTCCATATTCGCGGGCAAGATAGTTTCTTGTGTGGATCACGTGTTTTGAGCGTACGTTTGGAAATCTGTATACTCCCCGAAGTTTTGCCCTTAGTTCATCCTCGCTTGCGCTCCGGAGGATGCTTCTTACTGTACTGAGTGCGCTCAGACCCATCCTGGCGCTTGTTCCGGCCGTGAATATGCAGAAAACCAGTTCTTCAAAGATCACTTCTTCAGAAGCGTTTTTGATGATGTTTTCAAATTCCTTGAGCTTGTGCCGTATCTCAGGGGCTTTCTGCGGAAGGGTTTCCCTTATTGACCTTACTGTCAACATCTAGGGCTTATTTGTAGATGACCAGATTTCTTCCGGCGATCAGCGTGGTTGAGGACATGTTGTTCCACCTCTTGATCTGTGAGACCGAGACCCTGTAGCGAAGGGCCAGTTCGCTCAGAGTATCGCCGGGGATTATCTTGTGGCTCATTTTCTTCGGAACGTCGCGTGGCACATAGGTGGATGAGAGTCTCTGGGGAATAGAGAGGGTTTTTCCCGCTATTATAAGCGAACTCTTAAGGTTGTTAGCCCTTTTTATTGCGTCGATTGAGGTTCCGTATCTTTTCGCCAGAAGGTAAATATTTTCTCCAGGGCGAATCCTGTGCTTTACGTATACGAGATTTCCCCTCGAGGGTATCTTCAGCCTTTGTCCGGGACGTATGATCGAACTAGAAAGGTGATTTGCGTACTTGAGCTTCTCGACAGACGTTCCGAATTTCCTGGCTATTTTCCACAAGCTGTCGTCCTGCCTCACCGTGTACCTTACGGGCCTTGTCCTGAAAGGAATTTCAACGTCTTTGAGGGCAATTACTTGGTCTTGGACTGAAATGAGCTTCTCCGCGTAGTCCTTAGGGACCTTAAGCTCATAGTTTCCTCCCGGGGGAGTGGAAAGCCCGACAAGCGAGGGGTTGTACTTGGAAATTTCCTTGTATCCCATGTCAAGGAGGTTGGCAATTTCCGCAATACTTTTTCTGGGCGGAACGCTCACAGCTTGATAATCTTTCTCCAATTTCGTGATTCTGAAGCCGTATTTCTCAGGGTTTTCGGCTATTATCAAAGCGGCGTTGAATTTCGGCAGATAGTTCCTTGTTTCCCTCGGAAGCTTTCTTGAGAGTGTCCAGAAATCGGTCGAACCCGTTTTCCTAATGGCCTTCGATACCCTTTTCTCCCCGCAGTTGTAACCTGCGAGAGCGAGTTCCCATGAACCGAATTCCTCGTGCATCTTCTTGAGATATCTGGCCGCCGCCAAGGTTGATCTCTCTACGTCCATCCTCTCGTCTACCCAGTAGTTTATTTTGAGCCCGTACTTCAGTCCGGTCGGTCTTATGAATTGCCAGAGCCCGACGGCGTTTTTTCTCGAAACGGCGCGGGGGTTGAACCCGCTTTCTATGAGAGGCAGATACGCGATTTCTGAGGGAACTCCCTCGGAGCGGAGTATTTCCTTGATTTCGGGAAGGAATTTACCGGACCTTTTGAGAATCTCGGCGAAGTTTTTCTTTCCTTTTCCCGATGAGAACCGGCGGATGTAATGTTCAACTCTTGAGTTTCTCTTTGTCTCGAATTTTATATCCTCATAACTCTGCGGAGGGTCTGTGTGCTCGAGTGCCGGGGTTTCTTGAGCGCCAAGCTCTATCTGGGGAATTTGCTTAGCAGATTCAGAAGATAATTGGGTTTCGGTATGAGAGTCTTTTCCCCCAATTTTTTCGACTTCTCCGGGCTTTTCAGTTTGCCGTATCGGCCCTGCTTCTTCAGTTTTCTGCGCTAACTCGACGAATTCGGCCTGTTCTTCTTGCGAAAAAGGAGTTGACCCCAGCAAATCCTTGCTGAATGCGGTAGCGGAAGCACACGGCAGGAAAACAGTGAAAATCGCGCAAAGTGTAAAAATTAAGCTAGAATTGATTCTGTCTGAAGTAAATTTATCCATGTATGTTCGCAGTTTTGAATCAATGGCGGGGACGGCAATCCCCTAATAGAACTTTCCGGTTTATTTTTCCGTTAGTTATTTGTACAATAATTGTAACCACATAGTTCTAATAGTCAAAGTATGTTTTGGGGAATCTCTTAAAAACAAGATTTTCCGGGCTGTTGTTTTCCTAGAATCTTTCATGAAATTTTTTTCTTAAAAATGTCGAGGGTTGTAAGTTGAGCAGAAAAACAATAGCGGTTCTTTTCGGTGGTGTTTCAGTTGAGCACGAGGTGTCGCTCGTTTCCTCAAAGTTTATCGTCAGCAACCTTGATCCTTCAAAATTCGTCACGTTACCAATCTTTATTTCGAAAGAAGGTCGCTGGCAGAGAGCCGTTATTGAGAACTGGCCTGAGGAGGAACCTCCTGCCCTGATTCCCGATTCCGAGATCGTGCCCATGCTTCAAGGTTTTCCTCCCGGTCGTTTTGCTGAAATAATCCAAGGGGAAATAGCTGAGATCTTTTCCGTAGATGCGGTTTTCCCCGTTCTTCACGGAACTTTCGGCGAGGATGGATCGGTACAGGGTTTGATTGACCTTATGGGTGTTCCCTGCGTGGGAGCCGATTTGCTCGGGTCTTCACTTTGCATTGACAAGATAGTCTCAAAAACCATTCTCAGGGATAATGGTATTCCGGTTGTTCCCTTTTTCGGTTTCGCGAAAACCGAATGGGAAAACGATAAGGAAGCCATCCTCTTCCGCATAGAAGACGAAATAGGATTTCCCTGCTTCGTAAAATCCTCAAACCTCGGTTCAAGCGTAGGAGTTTCAAAAGTGGACTCTTCTGCGGTAATTGCCGATGCCGTGGAGGCTTCTTTTGATTTTTCTGAAAGGGTGATTGTTGAGCGGGCCGTATTGAACCTAAGGGAAGTCGAGGTAAGCGTAATAGGGAATCAGAATCCGAAGGCGTCGATTCCCGGGGAACTCGTTGTGAAAGGAAGTTTTTATGATTACGAAAAGAAGTACCACGACGAATCGACGGAGTTTTGCATCCCCTGCGACCTTGGTCAAGAGATTCAGGATAAAATAAGAACCCTCGCTCTTGCTTCCTATTCCGCTCTTTGTTGCACCGGTATGGCAAGGGTGGATTTTCTGGTTGACGCCGATACGGAACAGGTGTTTGTTAGCGAGATAAACACGATCCCGGGTTTCACGCCCATAAGCATGTATCCGAAGCTGTGGGAGGCAAGCGGGATTCCCGTCGGGGAAATGCTCGAGATGCTGTTTGAGCTTGCGGAGCAGAGACATCGGATGAAGAGAGAACTCAGAACGGATTTCTCAGATTTCCGGTAGGGTTCACTTGCCGAGAATATCGTTTTTCTGTCCCCGAAAAAGCACCAGGAAAACAACTCCGGCGATTATGGAAGCTCCCCCCAGAAGTTTCGTGACCGACGGCAGGTCGTCGAAGAAGACATGCGCGAAAATCAGCACAAAAATCGATTCCATCGGCATAACGGCCGTTGTTCTTGAGATATCAAGAAGCTTTATGGCGTGAAACTGACTTCCTTTGGCTATGTATGCTCCGCACGCCCCTCCACACGCCATTATAAGTGCCTGATTCAGACTGGGGGGCTCGAAGGTTCCGGTGGCTAATAGGTAAAGAAAAAGAACAATCGAGACCCCAAGAGTTCTAAGAGTTGCGACTGTGAGCATATTGAGATCCTGCGCTATTTTTTTTACCATGAAGGAGAGAAAGGAATACAAGAACGCGGCCCCCAGAGCCATGGCTGTCCCGAAGATGAGGTAGCCTTCCCTCTGGTAGGCGACTACCGCTCCGCCCGCCACCGTCATGGCTATCCCTATGCTCTCTCCCTTGTTAAGCCTCTCTCCGAGAAAGAGTATGCCGAGCAGGAGCGCAAAAAGCGTCTGGGCTTTCATTAAAAATGAAGTGAGAGCGGGCCCGATTGTCCAAAGTGCCACCATCCACAAGGCGGCTCCGGCCGAGGTTATAACGGAACTCCAGATGAAAATGTCGCGGTACAGGCGAATTCTTTTAAGTTCTTCTCTCTGCGCACGGAGGAAGGGGAACAGAATCAGGGCGACTATAAAAGCTCCGAAAAACCAGAAGAATGTGGTGGTTTCCGGGTGAAGATCGCTTCGCTCAAGGGCTTTTCCTATGGCGTAGGAGAGTGCCGTGAAAAAAGCTGTGGCTATCAGAAAAAGATAGCCCTTTATAGGGAGCTTTTCTTTTTTCTCAGGTTTGTTCATGAACGCTCCTGTGTCTCCATAACGAGGCTATTGCTCCGCCCGAGATATTATGCCAGATGCTGAAAAGTGCGGCGGGAAGCGCGGAGAGATAACCGAAATGCAGCTGGGAAAGAGCCGCCGCGAGCCCCGAGTTCTGCATTCCCACTTCTACGGATATCGCTCTGCAACTGCTTTCCCGGAAGCCCAGTGCCTTCGCTATAAGATAACCGCATATAAGGCCCAAAGCGTTATGAATTATTACTACAAGGAAAACCACCGTGCCAATGGTTTTTATGGATTCTGCGTTTAGGGCCACGATTATTCCTACTGCGAACGCTATGGCCAAAGACGATACGGAAGGCAGAAAGGGCAGTACGCTCTCTGACTTTTTCCCGAGCAGACTCCTCAACACCAATCCCATAAGTACGGGTAGCAGCACTATCTGAAGCGCGGAGATAAAAAGGTCTGTGAGCGGAACGTCTACCCATTTTCCCGCGTAAACGTACATCAGCGCGGGCAGCAGAAACGGGCAAAGAAGCGTCGAAACCGAAGTGAGCGTTACGGAAAGCGCGAGGTCACCTCTTGCCAGATAGGTAATGACGTTTGAAGCTGTTCCCCCGGGACAGGAACCCACAAGAACGATTCCGACCGCAATCAGTGGGTTTATTCCGAACGCAAGGGCGAGCAGAAAGCCCAAAAGGGGCATCACGACGTATTGAGCGCAAACGCCCACGAGAATCTCAAGCGGTCTTAGAAAAACTCTTTTGAAGTCATCTATTCTCAGCGTCATGCCCATCGCGAACATTATCACCGCGAGCATGGGTACTATAAGGAACCCGAGATCCTCAAAGACGAAGGGGAAAAAGAATGCGACGGCCGAGAACAGTATTATCCAGAGGATGAAAAATCTTGTTATGAGGTCGTTTAGCGAGGTTAAAGCGCCTTGTATCGAGTTCAACTTTGTTTGTTACCGTAAGGCAGCCGGGTTGCCGGAAAGCGATTATGGTGGGGTTTTATCGCTTTGGCTCAACTCCGATTGCTATTTTCGAGAACCCTTGGGTTTTGGCCAAATCCATGGTGCTTACCACCGGGCCGTGCATGGCCTCGGAATCCGCCCTTATTATTACCAAGGTGTCTTTGTTGGGTATCTTCTGAAACTCCCGCTTTAAGGAGTTGGCGGAACGCATAAGCACGTCATTGAAGTAGACTTTTCCGTCTTTGGCAATGTGTATGTTTACGTCTTTTATCTCAACGATTTCGCCTGTTGCTTTCGGGAGGTTGACTTTTATGCCGCTTGATATGGCGAAATTAAGTGTAAGGGCGAAGAAAATAAGGAGGTTGAAAATCACGTCCACGATGGGAGCCATGTCTATGCCGGATCTACTACCTGATTTTCTTTGCGCGAATTTCATAGGGATGCTTTTGCGGAAAAAGCTTCAAGTATTTTTTTGCCTTCATCCTCGAGTTCAGAGATCAGCTCCCTGAATTTTCCGTCTGTGTACTTGTAGGCTATGAGTGCCGGGATCGCTATCGTAAGTCCGAGGGCCGTCGTATAAAGTGCTTCCGAGATGCCTCCCGCTAGGGAAGGCGGATCCACTATATCCTTCTCCGATATGACGGCGAACACCTTTATCATTCCCGATATTGTGCCGAGAAGCCCGATAAGAGTGCTTATGCTGCTTATGGTGAGCAGGGTCTCGATATATTTTTCAAGGCCCTGCGCCTCGGCCTTTCCGACAGCCTCAATGGCTTCTTGCATTTCCGCTTTCGATGTGCCCGAGTTCTGCGCGGCCGCGAGAGCTATCTTGGCTACCGCAGAATCGCTTGATGCAGAAAGAGATTTTGCCTCTTCAAGCCCCTTTGTCTCGACAGTCTTGTACAGGCTTGAAAGAAATTCTTCGGGGAGAAGCTTTTTCCTCTGAAGTATATGGAACTTCTGAAGAAAAATCGCAAGCCCGAATATGGAACATAAAATCAGGGGGAAAATATATATTCCGCCCTTGGTAAACAGATCAATAATTGCGTCCATGGGGATTTATCCTTAAATAGAGAGGTTTTTGCTCCGAAGTCTGGATTTTCAATACGACGAAACCATTATAAAACAAATCCGGGTTTTGTCCAAGCAAAATTTGGGGAATCCCTTTATTTCCTTAGTCATAGTTGCCACCCCGGGCTTGCAGGGCTTTGCCCGGCTTCGGATTCCATAATTGTTTTCCGCTGTTTTTTTCGGGTAGATTTTCTAGCTTCAAACCCGTGGGGATTTGCACTATGACTTCCGATTTTGAATATACCGGCGGCGAACTTTACGTGGAAAAAGTTCCCGTGAGGCAGATATGCGAGGACTTTGGAACTCCAGTCTATATCTACAGCCACAACTCCATCCGTTCAAGCTTCCTTGAATATAGGGAGGCGTTTTCCGAGATCGACCCTCTGATCTGCTATTCCGTGAAGGCAAACTCGAATATATCAGTACTCAAGATTTTTTCCTCCATGGACTCGGGTTTCGATATAGTCTCGTCCGGGGAACTGCAAAGGGTTGTTGCCGCGGGGGGAGACACCTCGAGAGTGGTGTTCTCGGGAGTCGGAAAGACCGAAGAGGAGATAGCAGCTGCCATTCGCTCCCGGATACTTTTTTTCAACGTGGAATCCGAAGCGGAGCTTGAGAAAATAAACGAGGTAGCCGTTTCCATAGGAAAAAGAGCCCCGGTTGCCATAAGGGTGAATCCTGATATCGATCCCGACACACATCCGTACATATCAACGGGTTTTGAGAAAAGCAAGTTCGGAATCGGAATCGCAAAAGCAGTGGATGTTTATAGAAACGCTTCGCGGATGAGGGGAATCGAGATAAGGGGAATCGACGCCCATATAGGTTCCCAGATATTCGATCTTTCCTCCTTTTCCGAGTCCATATCGAAGCTCGTTTATCTTGCCGATAGGCTGGGGGACGACGGGATTGAAATTTCCTACATAGACATAGGAGGGGGCCTGGCGATAAGCTACGAGAGCGAGGAGAAGCCCCCGGCGAAATCCGAGTACGCGCAGGTGTTCAAAGAACATCTTCGCGATACCAGTTACGGACTGGTTCTTGAGCCCGGAAGATCAATGGTGGGAAATGCGGGAATAATGGCCACTAGGGTGCTTTATGTTAAGGAGGGAACTTCAAAGAAATTCGTAATAGTTGACGCCGCGATGAACGATCTTGTGAGACCCGCGTTTTACGACTCCTTTCACCGCATAGAACCGGTGCACGGGGGAGATTCCGGATCTTCCGAGATAGTGGATATAGTCGGTCCCATATGCGAATCGGGTGATTTTCTGGCAAGAGACAGGAGTTTCCCCGCGGTTTCCGCGGGCGAACTGCTTGCGGTTTTCAGCGCGGGGGCCTACGGTTTCGTGATGTCGTCGAATTATAATACTAGACCCCGGGCGGCGGAAGTTCTTGTAAGCGGCGATAGGTACTGTGAGATAAGGGCGAGAGAAACTCTCGAGGATATGCTGAAAGCTGAGAGCATAGCGGAATTTCTGTAGTATCGGGGCTTCGGTTGTGGAGCCTGGATCGGGGGTTAAGTTGTGAAACAGAATTTTAACGGACTCAGGGTAACGTCTTTTGAAAGTCGCCGTTGCGAGGAGATGAAAAAACTTATCTCTTATCATGGCGGAGTGCCCAGAGTCGCGCCCTCGATGAGAGAAGTTCCCGATCTGAAAAGTCCTTACGTTGACAGATTTGCCGATGATCTTTTCTCGGGCAGCGTTGATATCCTTGTTCTGATGACGGGGGTGGGCACCCGGATTCTCTCCGACATGGTGATTGCGGAGTCGGAGGAAAAGAAATATTTCGATGCCCTGCGTGCGACGACAATTCTTGCAAGAGGCCCGAAACCCGTTGCGGCACTTCGCAAATTCGGGATAAGGCCGGATATCACCGTTCCTGAACCGAACACGTGGAGGGACATTCTCTCCACTTTTGACCGCAGGGACATGTCGCTTGAAAACCTGGTCGTGTACGTTCAGGAATACGGGGTTTCCAACGAGGAGTTTCTCGCTTCCCTTGAAAAAAGAGGGGCGGACGTGAGAAGAATTCCCATTTACAGGTGGGCGTTGCCAGAAGATCTGGGTCCCCTGCAGGATGCTGTAAGGTCTATATCCGAGGGCGCAGAGGATTGTCTTCTGTTCACAAGTTCCCGGCAGGTATCTAACCTTTTTGAAGTCGCGGGGAAGGAGGAGTGCGGAGCCGACTTCATGGAGGGAATAAAAAAGGCGCTTATATGTTCAATCGGGCCGACCACCACGGAGACGCTCAGGGAAAACGGAATATCCGTTGACTATGAGCCCGACAGCCCGAAGATGGGAAATCTGGTGAGAGAGGTGGCCAGAAGGTCAGCGGCGCTTCTCGCCAAGAAAAGAACCGCTTTTCAAAACGGGGTGGATACCCGGAACTGGAACCGCACGCAGATGGTCTGGTCGGGAGACGCCGCCCAGCCACAAAGGAGGGGAACCACGTCTTCGGGGGCGTTTATGAAGGCGTGTCGGCTCGAGAAAGCCGATTATACTCCCATCTGGCTTATGCGCCAAGCGGGCAGGTTTCTTCGGGAATACAGGGAGGTCCGCTCCCGCGTTTCGTTCAAGGAGTTTTGCAAAACTCCTGATATGGCCTCGGAAATTACGCTTATGGTGGTTGATCGCTTCGGCGTGGATGCGGCCATTATCTTCTCGGACATATTGCTCATACTGGAACCTTTGGGGCTTTCCCTTGAGTATTCAAGCGTTGACGGTCCAGTGATAGCTAAGCCTCTTAGGACCCGGAGGCGCATAGAGGCCTTAAGAGACTTTGATTCCGAAAGCATGGATTTTGTCTACGAGGCTCTGCGTATCACGAGAAAGGCGCTTGACCCCGAAGTGTCGCTTATTGGTTTTAGCGGTGCTCCGTTTACCGTGGCTTCCTACGCGGTTGAGGGAAGCGGCTCGAAAAACTACGTCAACACAAAGAAACTCATGTATGGAGACCCTTCCCTGTGGGAAAGGCTGATGGAGATTCTGACTGCGAGTATTTCGGATTATCTCTGTGCCCAGGTGGATTCCGGGGCCGATGCCGTGCAGATTTTCGACAGCTGGGTAGGCTGTCTTTCCCCAGCGGATTATGAGAGATTTGTTTTTCCCCACGTAAAGAAACTCATATCCGCAATCCCCTCTGATGTTCCCGTAATATTGTTTGGAACCGGAACCGGTTCTCTTCTCGAACTCATGGGGCAGACGGGAGCGGGGGTTATCGGTCTTGACTGGAGGGTTGATATTCTTGACGGCTGGCGCAGGGCCGGCAGTTCTCTTGCGGTTCAGGGGAATCTTGATCCGGTTTCGATGCTCTCAACCCCGTCTCACGTCGTAGGGGAGGCAAGGAAGATACTGGACAGAGTGGGAGGGAGGCCTGGGCACATATTTAATCTGGGTCATGGAGTACTGCCGCAGACACCGGTTGATAATGTTCTTAGACTGATTGATGAGGTACACGAGTATTCCGCGCGAGGGTGATGTTTAAAAGGGAATTCCATGCGAAAAAACTTTGATGCCATAATGATGATCGGATACGGAGCTCCCGAGAAAAAAGAGGACATAATGCCTTTTCTCAAAAACGTGGCGAGCGGGAGACCGATACCTGAGGACAGGTTGCGGGAAGTCGCCCACCACTACGAAATTTTCGACGGAAAATCTCCGCTCAACGAGTTTACGTACAAGCAGGCCCGGAAACTTGAGAGGCTTCTTTCAGTGTGGGGGTACGATCTTCCGGTTTACGTCGGGATGAGGAACTGGCATCCGTTCATTAGGGACTCTCTTGAGCGCATGCAGGAGGAGGGAGTGAAAAGTCTTATAGGCCTCATAATGGCCGTTTACCGTTCCGATGCGAGCTGGGAGAGGTACATGAGAGATGTAAGCGATGCCTGCGAAGATCTCAAGATGGAACTTCATGTGGAATATGTTCCGCCGCTTTTTAACCATCCTCTTTTCATAGAGGGCTCCGCGGCCAAGGTAATGGAGCGAATGGGCGATATTCCCGAGAGCAGGCTCGATACCACCATGCTGGTCTTTACGGCTCACAGCATTCCCAAGAGGATGTCGGATTCATCCCCTTATGCTTTACAGTTTGAAACTTCCGCCATGCTGGTGGCGGACAGAGCTAGGCACAAAAAATGGATGGTTGCCTATCAGAGCAGGAGCGGTTCTCCAAACGAGGAGTGGCTTGAACCGGACGTATGCGACGTGATAAGGAATCTTGCTGACCGGGGTTTTACGGATATTGTGATTCAGCCGATAGGGTTTGTATGCGATCATATCGAGGTACTTTTCGATATAGGTGTTGAAGCAAGCGAAGCCGCGCGTGAGTGCGGGGTGAACCTTTACAGGGCTGAGACCGTAAACGATGATGACCGCTACATAAAGGCCTTGGGTGACGGGGTGCTGAGGCTTATCGATTCAGAAAACTCCCAGCAGTAAGTAAGATAGTTTGGTATGAAAGTCGCTATTGTCGGCGCGGGAATCTCGGGTCTCTCCTCGGCCCATTACCTGAGAAAGCTTTGCCGGGAGGGAAGTGTCCCCCTTGAGCTTGTTCTTTTCGAGTCCTCTGAGCGTCCAGGTGGGGTTCTGGATACCGTAAAAAAGGGGGACATGGTTCTTGAACTCGGACCCGATTCCTTTATAACGTCAAAGCCTTGGGCGCTTGATCTTGCAAGGGAACTCGGACTGGGGGATTCGCTCCTTGGGGTGGGATACGGCAAGGGAAAGAATACGTTCGTGTATCAGGAGGAAAGGCTTTCGGCGCTTCCCGAAGGTTTTTTCCTGATGGCTCCCTCAAAGCTTCTTCCCTTTTTGCGTAGCGGACTTTTCAGCGCCGGGGCCAAGCTCAGGGTGCTTCTTGAGCCTCTGGTTCCCCGCGGTGGGGGAGGGGATGAAAGCGTCCGTTCTTTTGTAGAAAGGAGGTTCGGAAGGGAAATCTTCGAGAAGGCCGCGCAGCCTCTTCTGGGCGGGATATACATGGCCGACCCGGATAAGCTCAGCCTCTTGGCCACCATGCCGCAGTTCCTTGAGATGGAGCAGCGAAGCCGAAGCGTTCTTTGGGACCTTCTTCGCAATCCACCGACGTCCCGTGGGGAAAGCGGTGCCAGGTACGGTCTTTTTCTCACTCCGGCGGAAGGTATGTCCATTATCGCCGAAAGACTTTGCGAAAGTGCCGAATTTGCGAGGCAGGATTTTGAGACCCCGGTTCTTTCCCTTAAAAAATCAGAAAAGGGATGGCTTGTCGGCTCTGACCGTGGAGAAGAGGAGTTTGACGCTGTCATCCTGTCTGTCGGGGCCGATGCGGCCGGCCTGCTGCTTTCCGATATCGATCCGCAGCTTGGAGTGAGGCTCTCGGGCGTGCGCTATGTTTCTTCTGTTGTCGCGACTCTTGTTTTTGAGGAAAAGGATTTCCGCGGTCTTCCCGAGGGCTTGGGAATCATAATTCCTTCCAGAGAGGGAATGAACCTCGTTGCTTGTTCGCTTTACAGCAGCAAGTTTCCCGGAAAGTCCGGGAGCGGAAAAGTGGTGATCAGGTGTTTTCTCGGAGGAGAGCTTAACCCCGATGCGGTGCTTTGGGATGAGGAAGAAATAAAATCCGTCTTAAGGGAAGAACTTGCGAGAGTTTTTGGATTCGATAATCATCCGACGGATATTTATATCAGGAGATATAGGATGTCCATGCCGCGCTTTGCGCTGGGGCACAAAGAGGATATCTCGGGCGTTATGCACCGACTTTCGCGTCACTCGGGGCTTGCGCTTTGCGGAGCGGCTTATTTGGGCGTTGGGATTCCCGATTGCGTGCGTTCAGCGGAATTTGCGGCCAGAAAAATTCACGTGGATATGGCACCCTGATATAAAACAAGATACGCCCACCCATATTTAATTGTATGCTTTCGGATCCTATTAGCTTAAGGTGATTGTTGAAGGGATCATGTTTACAAAGACTTTTACTGTGGCAAAATTAAAGGCTTATTACTGCCGATGTAGCTCAGTGGTAGAGCAGCTCACTCGTAATGAGCAGGTCAGGGGTTCGAATCCCCTCGTCGGCTGTATGTAGCTTCAGCTCCACCTCCTCGACTAACTACGTGGTACAGCCAATGGCGAGTCTTTTATCAAAGGAACGTATCGTTAGAGGTCCGGAATTCAACCGCTGGCTGGCTGTGCCTCCGTCTATTGCGATTCACCTGTGCATTGGTTCCGTTTACGCCTGGAGCATATATAATCCCGCGTTAATTGAGGTGCTTGGGGTTGCCACCAGTGCGGCGGACGACTGGACTCTGCGTCAGGTAGTGTGGATATTCAGCGTCGCGATCGCGTTCACCGGGCTTACGGCGGCGTTTGCCGGCAAGTGGGTTGAGAAGGTGGGACCGCGCATGGTCTGTGTGATGGCAGCGTGTTTTTGGGGTGGCGGCTATATGCTCAGCAGTCTCGGCGTTACTTTGCATCAATTGTGGCTGATTTATCTGGGTTACGGCGTAATCGGCGGTATCGGTCTGGGTTTAGGCTATGTTTCTCCGGTCACCAATTTAATTCGCTGGTTTCCGGACCGACGCGGCTTGGCCGCCGGAATGGCGATCATGGGCTTCGGCGGCGGGGCGATGATCGCGGTGCCGCTTAAGGAATTTTTCCTCCAGTACTTTTACAAGGCGCCTCAATACTTGGGGACGGCCGACGCCCTCGATATGATCACTCATTCGGGCCGACGCTTTGTTGAAGTCGGCGGTCAGCTCAAAGAGGTCGTTGTCGCGGGGGCTGCCGAGGCGGCACATGTGCTGGCGCCCGGAACCGAAGCAGCCGGAGTGTATGTGGTTGGCACCGGTTCCGCGGGAGTCGCCCAGACCTTTCTTTTCTTCGGAGCGGTTTATTTTCTTGTGATAATGGTATCGGCCTTTTTATATCGTGTCCCGGTTCCGGGGTATAAGCCGCAGGGATGGGAGCCGCCGATCGGCAAGGATTCCAGCAAGCGAATGATCAGTCAGAAAGATGTGCATATGGATCAGGCGTTAAAAACACCTCAGTTCTACCAAGTGTGGGTTGTACTGTGCCTTAACGTTACAGCCGGCATCGGGATTATCTCTGTCGCCAAGACAATGATGACCGAGATATTCAGTAACGCGCTTCCGGATATTGTTGACGTCACCTTTGCCGCCACTTACGTTTTGATGATCGGCATGTTCAACATGCTAGGGCGTGTTATGTGGGCGAGTGCCTCCGATAAACTAGGGCGACGCAATACGTGTTCGATATTTTGCGCGGCCGGTTTTTTGTTGTATTTGTCCATTCCTGTGGCCGCCCATTACGTTAACCTTAATCCTTCGATTTTCTGGCTGTTAATGTTCTACGCGGCGACGATGATAATTTTTACTTTCTACGGGGGAGTCTTCGCCACCGTTCCGGCATATCTGGCCGACCTGTTTGGTACTCGTTACGTTGGTGGTATCTATGGACGTTTGCTGACCGCTTGGAGCGTCGCCGGCGTGCTCGGTCCCTTGGCGGTCACCTCGCTTAGAGATCGTTCGCTTATGGCCGAAATCAATCGCCTCGCTGAAAAGGTATCGCCAGATGAATTCGTCAGGACTTTCGGAGCCGGAGTTAGCGACCTAGAGATACTCGTGCAAAATAAAACCGTAACGCTTGCGAAACTTATGGATATCGCGCCTGAAGGGACAGTAGACCCGACGGCTTCCTTGTACAACTCGACGATGTATGTGATGGCGGCGTTATTAATAATCGCGTTGATAAGCAATCTCCTGATAAAACCGGTTCACGAAAAACATCACATAAAGGACTGATGTTGGTTGGCCTTTCTTCCGACTTCCGTCCCGTCGGTTTCGCAGAGAAACTGCTCGCGCTGGAACCGAACGTAGCGTACGGCGTCAGCGGAAAATTTTTGAAAAGTATTCCCTGAATTCGCTGCTGCTAAGGTTGGTCTGTTTTGAGAGTTTTTTAAGGGTTGCGGGCGTTTCGATATCGTTGCGATTTAACTTGATCATGTATTTCTGCGAAACCTCGTAGGCTTCTGTGTTCTTGTCCATATATCTTACTTTAATGCTGTTTGTTTTCTTATCTATTAGTTCTTGAAACGGGGTCGCTTGTATTTTTCCCGTTCTTACGTATACAAGAGCCCCATCTGCCTCTCCGCCGAGCAGGTACTTTACGGCACAGTAGCCGAGCTTTCGCGTATAATCGACGTCAAACGGAATCGGATTGGCCGAGCGGAGTTCGTAGCCCAACCTTTTATGCACTAGCTCCGCTTCGACTCCTTTTTCGGAGAGTTTTTCGCTAAGAGTGCTTTTCAGAAGCTGACCGAAGTTAACGTCAACGTATCTTATTCTTCCCATGCCGTCTTTGTCCATAAGTCCCAGGTCAACGGGATCTATCTTGTCAAGCATCCCTTCGGCGAGTATCGCCACTCCGTACTCCCTCCCCATGCTCATTCTTTTTATTATGGAACCCTCGAGGATGGCTATGACTTTCTCAAGCGGCACTCTTTCCTCTTCGAAATCCTCTGGGATTATCGTTATTGTGGCTCCAGCTGACTGCCCGATTCCAAGAGCAAGGTGGCCAGTTCTTCTCCCCATGGTTATAACCAGAAACCACCTGCCCGTAGTTCTCGCCTCTTCCATTATATTATTCATTATCTTCGCTCCCACATCCCTTGCGGTCTCGAATCCGAAGGTTGATATGTAGTCGGGAAGGGCGATATTGTTGTCTATAGTCTTAGGCAGATGCGCTATTTTTAATCTTCCCCCGAAGCGCTCGTGAAGCGTTTTTGCGAGAAACATTGTTCCGTCGCCGCCTATGGTTATCAGGTTTCCTATGCCGAGTTCTTCGATCGAGGAAACCGTGTTTTTAAAGGTTTCCTCAGTAGCAAGGGGACTTTGTCTTGATACTCCGATAATCGAGCCGCCGGTTGTATGAATCCTCGAAGTGTTGTGGATATCAAGATCTAGAACTTTCGAGGTGTCTCCCCTAGAAATCCACTTGAACCCGTCGAGAATCCCTATTACTTTCTTCCCTCTGTTTCTGGCCTCGATCGTGGCTGAGCTGATAACGCCGTTTATCCCAGGAGCAGGTCCTCCCGCCGCAATTATTCCCACATTGTCCATTTTTCTATTCGCCATCTTTTCTGTACCACCCGGTTCCGTAGCCAGCTTTGTATTTTTTGCTGCGATATCCCCTCGTGTATAGGAAACCGCTTCCGGCAATGGCTCCACAGGCAAATCCCCCCAAATGCGCCCATAAACCCTCGGTTCCTGCGTCACCAATATAGCCGATTCCCGTCAGAAACTGAACGGCAAACCAGAAAATTATGAACAGGTAGGCACTTATGCGTACGAAGTGGACAAAAACCAGGACTATGAGAAGCGTAAGGATCTTTGATCTGGGGAAAAAAAGCATGTACGCACCCAGAACTCCGGAGATTGCCCCGCTTGCTCCTATTGCGGGGATTGCCGAGTGAGAGTTTAGGATCACCTGAATAAATACAGCCGCGAGCCCGCACACCAGATAGAAAAGCAGGTATCTTGTGTGGCCGAGCAGATCTTCAATTCCGTTTCCGAATATATAGAGAAAAATGAGATTCCCGGCTATGTGCACCCAGTTTTCATGAATGAACATGGAACTGAAATACTTTGCCGTCCTGTCGAAAAATCCGTAGGTGTCCAAAGCCGTTATCTTGCTGGGCACTATACCGTGCGTTTGGTAGAACATCTCAAGTGACTCACCCGTAAGAGAAAGGGTGTACGCGAAAATCGCAATGTTTACGGCAAGAAGCGTGTAATTTACGTAGGGTATGATTTCGGTTTTTATTGTGCTTCTAATCGGTATCATTATCGTGACAATTATACTTGAGAGAGTTTCGGGAGTTAGGGTAAATTGCGAAAACACAGCAAAGACGTTTTGACAAGGATCAGGACGGACATGGAAAAGATATTCCGCGAAGCCACTACCCTTCTGGTAAACGTCGGGGTGTTCGCCCGTCCGTCAAACGGTGACCTTGGGGTTCCCGAGAATTTTTCCGCGTCGGAGCTTCTTGGGGAGTTTCACTCCCTTGGCACCGAGATCGTTTTTTATGGTTCCGGGGGAGGGCATTTTGCTTCGACGAGCGGGTTCGGGGACCTGATCGAAAAAAACGGCCACCGTGTCACCGAAGATCGCGGCTACGTTCGGAACAGGGCGGAAAAAAAAGACTGCGTACTGCTCGGCTCGGAAGTCTCCGACATTGATTTATTCTGTTCCGGGGTTTTTTCCGTCGTACCCATCTCCGCTCCGCTTGACCTCAGAATGGTCTCGAATTACGTATCAAACTTTGACGGAGAAGCGGTTTTCACGGAGCTTGGGAACCTGATCGTAAACTCAAAGAGGGGGGGTTGAGTGTTGAGATGAAGACATCCCGCCGACTTTCCGCACTTATAAAGAATCATGCGCTCGCTCTTGGGTTTGACCTTGTAGGGATAAGTCCGGTCGAGAGCCATTACGGGGAAGCGGACCTGTTTGAGAGGTGGCTCGGGCGGGGTTACGCCGGGGAGATGAGCTATCTTGACAGGGGTCTTTTGAAGAGGAAAGAGGTGGAAAGGGTTCTTCCCGGTGCCAAATCGGTTGTGTCCTGCGCCGTTAACTACAATACGGAAAATCCCCACTCAACCGAGACTTCGGGAGACGGTTGGATATCAAGGTACGCGTGGGGAGATGATTATCACGACGTAATGGGGGAAATGCTCGGCGAGCTTTCCGAATACATAACGGGTCTTTGTCCCGAGAAATCCGGCGTTAAGGCTTATGTGGATACGGGTCCCGTTCTCGAGAAGGTGCACGCCAGCCATTCGGGAATAGGGTGGGTAGGAAAAAACACCTGTCTTATCAATCAGCGGGCCGGTTCTTGGCTTTTTCTCGGCGAGGTGATAACTGATATTGAACTTGACTACGACACGGCGGTTGAGGACCGTTGCGGTACTTGTACCAGATGTATAGATGCCTGCCCCACCGACGCCATAGTGGAACCCTATGTGCTTGATGCCAGGAAATGCATTTCCTACCTCACAATAGAGCTTAAGGGGAAAATACCGCTTGAACTCAGGGAAGGGATGGAAAACAATGTTTTCGGGTGCGACATTTGTCAGGATATCTGTCCGTGGAACCACGATGCCCTTTTCACCCTGAAGGAAAGCTTCAATCCGCGCGAGAAACTGCTCAGCCCTGATTTCAAATGGCTTATGGAACTTGACGGGGACGGATTCCGGGAAGTTTTCAGGAAAAGTCCCGTAAAAAGGGCCAAGCGCAGGGGTTTTATGAGAAATGTACTTGTGGCTGTTGGAAATTCGGGAAATAAGGAGTATATAAAATACGTAATAGGCTTTCTCGGTGATGATGAGCCGATCATAAGGGCTCATGCGGTCTGGGCGCTTTGGAAGCTCAAGGGCGAGGGATGTCTGGTTGAACTTGAGCGCCTGCTTGAGACCGAAACCGACGAAGAGGTTCTAGAAGAAGTTCATTATGCTATTGATTCCGTGCGAAACTGAGGCCTGTTTTCTATGAGTTATGAAAAAGACGAAATAATAAAGGCAAACAGAAAATTTTACGATGCCCGCAACCGCTACGATATCGATCTGATAGAACAGGTCTGGCTTACCGATGGCCGGGCCAAGTGCGTCCATGCGGGCTGGCCGATAATTTTCGGGTGGGAAGCTATAAAAGAGAGCTGGAAAACTATTTTTGAAACGGGCGGATTTGACCGTGTTGATATTTCTGATTTCTTTGTTGAAGTGAAGGGAAATTCGGCTTGGCTTAACTGTGTTGAGAGGGCAACTTACTCGCTAGACAATCGCAGGGTTGTCGTGCTGGCTCAGGCAACCAACATATTTGAGCATGCGGATGGAGAATGGAAGATGGCACTTCACCACGCCTCTTTGATGCCTATTCCGCGGAAGGAGATTGATTACGAGAATCTTCAGTAAGAAGCTTGAGCCTCTCCCCGATTGAGTAAACAAGCTCCTGCGAACCTTCTCCCGTGACCGCGGATATGCTGAGGGTTTCAATGTTCCTTTCTTTAAATCTCTCGGCTGTCTTAACGCTTAACTCCCTGGCTTCAGTGATGTCAATCTTGTTAAGTACCACCAGCTGGGTTTTTTCAGCAAGATTAGCTGAATACTTCCTGAGTTCTGAATTGATCTTGTCAAAATCTTCCACGGGGTCTCTCCCCGATATGGGGTCAAGATCCAGCATGTGAACCAGAAGGCGGGTTCTCTCGACATGCTTTAGAAACTGAAGACCCAGTCCTTGGCCCTTGTGAGCTCCCTCGATGATCCCGGGGATATCCGCGATTACGAAAGACTGATAGTCACCGTAGCCTACGACCCCGAGATTGGGGACGAGTGTGGTAAACGGATAACCTGAGATTTTAGGTCTCGCGGCCGAGATTTTCGATATAAGGGTTGATTTCCCCGCGTTTGGGAATCCCAGTATGCCGACGTCGGCCAGTATCTTAAGTTCGAGCTTCACTTCCCGGCGCAGTCCTTCCCGACCGCTCTCCGCTTCTCTGGGCGCCCGGTTAGTCGGTGAGACGAACCTTGAGTTCCCTCTTCCTCCCCTTCCTCCCTGCACTATTGTAAAACGCTGGCCGTCTTTGGTAAGGTCGGCGAGCGTCTCTCCGTCTTCGCAGGATGTCACTATGGTTCCCGTGGGGACCGGAATAATGAGGTCAGAACCCGATTTTCCGTGCTGGTCCTTCCCCCTTCCGGGCTCCCCGTTTTGGGCTTTGTATTCCTTTTTGTACCTGTAGTCAAGAAGAGAGGACATATTCGCGTCCGCGACCACTACTATGTCTCCCCCCTTGCCTCCGTCGCCGCCGTTTGGCCCCCCCTTGGGGACGAACTTCTCTCTTCTGAAACTGACGCATCCGTTGCCGCCGTTACCTGATATGACGGTTATTCTTGCCTCGTCTATGAATTGCATTTTGGTTTGGGCGGGCGGGAATCACTTCACGGGGGCTTCGGAGTTGGAGTTGTCCGGATGGATTTTTGGGAGGCCGTGTCTGGAGAGAAGCCTCAGAGCTGTTTTTGATGCTCCGCCATGTCTTTTTTTACGTTTTCCGTTATACCGTTCCAATATTTCCACCAGTAGGAGTCCGGTTCGTGGTTTGCCTTCTGCTGCTCGGCCCAGATAAGAACCTGCATGTGGTCTCCGTGATAAAGAACCAGTTTCTTCGCAGCGTCTTCAACCTCTTCGTCATTTATCGGAACCTTGTTCAGCTCCTCGTCAAAAGCCGCTTTTATCTCTTTTATGTAAGGCGCCACGGTGCTTGAAATCTCCCTGATTTTCTCAGCCGGAGTCGCCACATCTCCCGGGAAAGATTCCTTTACGTTTTTCATCAGGTCTACGAAGTCAAGAAGATGATCAAGAGATTTCTGCGCTTTTTGCACTTCCTTAAGACATCCCGTGAGTTCTTTCGGGTCTAAAGACATCAATTTGCCTCCTTAGATTACGATCATACCCCTCCTTGGGGCAGTTCTGATTCTACCACATAATAGATTACTTTACCCTGTATACCAAGAGTCCGGGCTTGTTTTTCATGTAGGTGGCAAGTTCCTCGTCAAGCACTTTCTTATGCACCAGGGAAGCATGACGCAGGTAAACCCCGCCATTTTTTCTCACCGCGATTCCGGTGTGAGACACGTCAAGACCGTCTCTATCGGAGTAGACTCCAATGTAGTCTCCCGTTTTTATCTCCCGAAGTACCTGCGGACTGATTTTCTGAGAGGGAATGTGGCTTATTTCCCTTTTTACTGTGGTGAGGCCCGGAAGCCAGAGCGAACCGTCTGTTTTTCTGTTTAATTCCTTGGTTGCCGTAAGCACGGCGTCACCCCCGATTTTCCCCGTGACGTCATGCGCGTTTTTATCCCCACCGCTAACCCAGTCGGAGAAAAAGTGTTTTCTTTTCTCCCATAGCACGGCGCCGTGTTTGTATCTGATTTTCGCGAGTTTTTCTCTAAATTCCGCAAAACTTCCCGAGAGTCTCAGCGATTCCACGTAGTCAATATAAGTGAAACAGTCGAGTCCCGAGAGATCCACGGTAAGCTGCTCCGTCTGATCGCTTCCTCCGCCTAGGGTGTTCTCGGCGTAGGGAGTCCCAAGAAAACTCTCCGAGAGAAATTCTATCTTTTCCCCGGAACTATTTTTCGAGCCGGCTTGTTTTATAAGGGTTTCAATGCTCTGTTCCGTCCAGCTTCCAAGGATTATTTTCTCCGGATATCCGGTGGAGAGGTCTTTTCCGAAGACCGTGATCAGAAACTTGGCCGCGATGACTATGACGATCAGGAGAAAGAGATTTTTGATTATTCTGTTCATGATTTTACCCCAGTGGCCCGATGCTTATTCCGGCAAGAAGAAAAAGTTCATTTCCAAGCAGATACAAGATGGCCGAGAAGGAAAGAAAGGGGCCGTAGGCAATAGCGTGTCCCGGATCCTTTTTGCGCAGTATTATAACCGACAGTCCGATCAGGGTTCCCAGGATGGAGCTTAGAAATATTATGACCAGCACTCCCCACATTCCGAAGAAAGCACCAAGCATGCAGACAAGCTTGACGTCACCCATCCCCATCCCTTCTTTTTTTCTCAAGGTTCTGTAAACCGTGGCGATTAGCAAGAAAGCTCCTCCTCCAAGCAGTGCCCCACCTATTGAATTAAAAACCGCGATTTCCGCTATGGCGGGCAGAAAGTCGGAAAGTGCGGGAGAGAAAACCACCTCGGCTACGGTTTCCCAGTCGGTCTTAATTGCGTTGAGCAAAACCCCGGCTGCTATTCCCGGCAATGTTACCACATCGGGGATAATGAGATGCCTTATGTCTATCAGAGTTATAACCACAAGCGACAGGCAAAGCGCCAGGTAGAAAAGCAGCTCAAGCGATACTCCGAACTCCATGTAGAGAAAAAGCACAAGCACTCCGCACAGAAGTTCCGTGAGCGGATACTCAATCGATATCTGCTCTTTACAGTAGGCGCATTTGCCCCCTAGAAGAATCCAGCTTAAAACGGGAATGTTGTGATAGCTCCGTATAGCAGTCTTGCAGCTCTCGCAGCGGGAGCGGGGGGAGATAACTGATGCCCCGGCCGGAATTCTCCTTGCGCAGACATTCACAAAACTTCCGAGTGCCGCCCCCAGGATGAAAAACCATATTTCTGGAACGATACTGTCAAGAAAGAAAAAGGAACTTTCCAAGACGACTCCTGTCCTAGCTACTCTTCTCGGTAACCGCTTCTTTTCTGGAGTTCCGCAAGTGCCAGGTCAAAATGTCTTTTGCAGAGTTTGATGACTTTTTTGTTTTTCCCCAGATGTTCTTTTATCGCATGCAGAGAAGCCCTGTTGCATACGAGTTTTACGTCCGCTCCGGTCCTGCCTTCCAGTTGCTCCGCAAGCGCAGAGATTTTTATGTCGGTGCCTAGAGGTTTTTTCCAGGTGTGAATTTTCAGGATTTCGAGAATTTCCTGTTTTGACGGAGCGGGAACTTCAACCACCAGATCGAATCTTCCCGGTCTCAGAAGAGCCGGTTCGACCATGTCAATTCTGTTTGTCGCAGCCAGCACCAGAACATCCGGGAGCTCCTCAACCCCGTCAATTTCGGCAAGCAGCTGACTTACGACCCTTTCGCTCACACGGGTTGAGTTTGATTCGGAGCGTCTGGGACAAAGGGCGTCAATCTCATCAAAAAACACTATGCACGGAGAAACCTGCTTTGCCTTTCTGAAAACTTCCCTTACGGCACGCTCCGACTCGCCGACGTACTTGGAGAGAAGCTCCGCTCCCTTTATGGAAATGAAGTTCACTTCCGTTCTGTTGGCAAGCGCTTTTGCAAGAAGGGTTTTTCCCGTTCCCGGCGGACCGTGAAGCATTATTCCCCTCGGGGACGTTACATCCAGAGCCTCGTAGAAATTCCTGTGTTTCATCGGCCATATAACCGATTCGATCAGGTCGTTCTTTACGTTCTCAAGACCTCCAACGTCATCCCAGGAGGTTTTCGGTATCTCAGCCACTATCTCCCTTATGGCGGAAGGATGGATGTTCCGGAGGGCCTCAAGGAAGTTTTCCATGCTGACTTCGACGGGAAAGCTCTGCCCGAAGTCAGAGGCGGAGTCTTCCTCCATGTCCGGCAGAATATTGGTAAGGGAGTTTATGGCTGCCTCCCTGCAGAGGTTTTCTATGTCGGCCCCGACGTAACCGCTTGAAAGCTCAGAGAGCCTCTGGAGATCCACGTCATTTGAAAGAGGCATGCTTCTTGAATGAACTTGGAATATCTCGAGGCGGGCCTTGGTATCGGGAACCGGAAGGTGGATTTCCCTGTCGAACCTGCCGGGGCGACGCAGTGCCGGATCAAGCATATCCGGAAGATTTGTCGCTCCGATAACCGTAACGTTTCCCCTGTTCGTAAGTCCGTCCATGAGCGAGAGAAGCTGTGCCACTACCCTTTTCTCCACGTCTCCCGTTACCTTGTCCCGGCGGGGAGCTATCGCATCGAGTTCGTCAAGGAATATTATTGACGGCTGGTTTTTCGTCGCGGCCTCAAATATCTGGCGCAGCTTAGCTTCGCTTTCTCCATAGAATCTGTGAATTATCTCGGGACCGTTTATTACCTGGAAATTGGAATTCGTTTCAAACGCTATGGCTTTTGCAAGCAGGGTCTTTCCGCTTCCAGGAGGTCCGGTAAGAAGAACTCCTCTGGGTGGCTGAACTCCGAGCTTTTCGAAAAGCGAGGGAAAGCGTATCGGAAATTCAAGAATCTCCTTTATTCTCTTTATCTGGCTTAAAAGTCCCCCTATGTCCGCGTAAGAGATCCTTTCTGCGTCTACTTTGGTTTTCGGTCTCTGTATCACGTCCATGCGGGTCTTCTGGCTTATGATCACTGAATGCTCCGGCATGGCGGTAAGCACGTCGAAGTCTTCGGTCTTGGCGGCGGATACCCTGACCGACACCCTGTCTCCGACCGTTACCGCAAGCCCTTCGAGTCTGTTGGAAAGGCGCTTGCTTTTTGCGGGGTCGTAGAGAAACGCCTTGTCCCTCGGGCAAAGCGTTATCCTGCTTGCCTTCTCAAGATCGGCTTTTGTCACTATCACTATGTCGTCAAGCCCCACTCCCGCGTTTTCTCTCGTTACCGTATCTATTTCTATGACGGATTCCGTTTCCTCTTCGTCTATATCTAACGGCAGAGCCCTTACAACGGTTTTTTTCCTTCCGTCTATCTGTATGAGATCCCAGGATGTGAGGCCGAGTTCTTTCATATCCAGACTGCTGATCCTGGCGTAACCCTTTCCCCAGTCCTTTGAGTGGATTTCCGATATTTTAAGCGATATCATTAGCCGTACCTTTCAAAAAAGATATTAACGCTTAAAATTTTATGGTCAAGAAAGGGCCTGCGGGAAGCGGCGAAGCGGTTTTTTCCCAGAAAAAACAGTCGGTAGATCAAGTGCAGCTCAAACATTTAAGCCTAAGAAATTACAGAAATTACGAAAACCTTTCCCTTCCGTTCTATCCCGGATTCAACGTTATCCACGGTCGAAACGCCCAAGGGAAAACCAACCTCCTCGAAGCCATCTATCTTGTCTGCGGACTGCGGCCGTTTTCGGGTGCGAAAAACTCTGAGCTTGTGCGCTTCGGCTGCGAAGCATCCCTCGTGAAGGGGGAGATTCTTTCGGGAAACGGCCTCAACGAAGTGCACATAACCGTGAAGAAAGAAGGCCGCCACACGCGGCTTAACTCAAAGACCGTGCGGAGCATAAGCCAGCACTTCGGCCGTTTCAAAGTAGTTTTGTTTCTTCCCTCGGACATAGAGATAGTAAAGGGAGGGCTTCAGGCTAGGAGAAATTATCTCGATTCCGTCATAAGCGCTGTTTATCCGGTCCACATAAAGCAGCTTCGCGATTACCAGAGGGCCGTGAGCCAGAGAAACCACATGCTCGGTTCAAGGGAGAAAATGTCTTCTCTTTCCATGGAACTCTGGGATGAGCAGATAGCCGGGATCGGAGCCGATATCGTAAGCAGGCGCGTCGAGATGATAAAAAGCTTTAACCGCAAGCTAGCCGAAGTATACGGAGAGCACGGGGAGTCTGACACGTCGGCGCGCGTGAGCTACGGATTTTCCTTTGAACGCAAGGCAGACCTAGGCGAGGGCATAAGGGAGGCGCTTTCAAGGAATTTCCCTTCGGATAAAAAAAGGGGCCACACGACTGTCGGTCCCCACAGGGACCGGGTCGGTTTTCTGCTGAATGGACAGGACGCTTCGCGCTTTGCCTCGCAGGGGCAGTCAAAAAACCTGGTTCTTGCGCTTAAGGCCTCAGAGATAAGGCTTTTTAAGGAGCATACAGGGACCAATCCCATACTTCTTCTAGACGACATAACAAGCGAACTTGACATTAAACGCAGGAGCTTTCTTTTCCAGACGCTTTCGGAATTTACCGGGCAGGTATTTGTTACATCGACTGATAAAAACGAGATACCTCGTCAAGGAGAGTTCCACTCGTTTTTTGTTGACTCCGGCCGGGTAAAAGCCGGCGCATAGGAGACGAAAGTTCCCGTATAGAAAATGATTGCCAAAAAATATCTGAAAAGGAAGAATTATGCCGATGCAGTTAACCGTCTGCATTGGCAGACTGCTCAATCGACAAGGTAAGTTCCTGATTTAAAGGAGATAGAGAAATGAATAAGATCAAAATGTTCCTAATAGCGGGCTTAATAGCTATTATGCCGGCGCTGGCAACTGCGAACGATTGCAGTACCGTTGAAAACAACAATCTAGCAATCCACGCGGTACCCGAACTTGTTCACCAGAAAGTTACGTTTGACGTAAGCGCGTCGCATACCCCGTTTGATGAAAAGTACTCTGAGCTTGACAATATCAGCGTATTTACGGGGGGAGCGGGCTTCAAGGTAGCGGGGGTGAAACTGGGCATGGGTGTCAGTCACTATACAAACGGGACTTCTTACCCGGTAAAGGACGGGGACCCGTGTGTAGGTAACACCGCGTTGGCCATTGCGGGTTTTGTTAACCTGGGAGAGAGCGCAAGGCTGAAACTGGGGATTGCCAGAAGCAGCGATATAATAGACTCGTTGTCAATCGACAATACTACTTTTCACGCAGGTTTACGTTTCGGATTCTAAAAATGGAACAAACGCAGGAGGACATAACTAAATGGACTTGAAGATCATTGACGTTAATTTCTTTACAACGGAGGCGGTAGCGTCTTACCTGATAGAGACTGGAGAAGGGCCGATGCTGATAGAAACCGGTCCCGACACGTCGTTTGAGAATCTTAAAAGCGGTCTTTCGGACCTCGGCTACGCACCCTCTGACGTAAAACACGTGTTCGTAACCCACATTCATCTTGACCACTCGGGTGCCGCCTGGCATTTTGCCGAGGCGGGATCCACCATATACGTTCACCCGGTGGGAGCTCCGCACCTTGTTGACCCCGAGAAACTCATGAGATCTGCGACGAGGATATACGGGGAGGACAACATGCGACGTCTCTGGGGTGAGGTCAGGGGAATGGATAAAGACCGCGTGGTTGCCATTGAGGACGGCCAAGTCATCAACATAGGAGACGTTGAAGTGAAAATTATTGAGACAGCCGGACATGCCGGGCATCATCACTGCTACCTGATTGAGAACGCCCTTTTTACCGGGGATACTGCGGGGTGCCTGATGGCGGGCGGGCCCATGATTCCTGCGACTCCTCCTCCGGAGATACACCTTGAGAAGTGGAACGCTTCTATTGAGAAGATGAGGGAGATATCCCCCGACATACTTTATCTCACCCATTTCGGCGGATACACGGATGTGGGTCCCATGCTTGACGACGCCGCCGAAAAACTCGAAGAGTGGTCTGAGTGGATCGGCGAGAGAGTGTCGGCCGGGAAGAGCGATGAGGAGATAACAGAAGAATTCGGAGACTACTTCAGGGGAATATTCGAGCGGGAAGGGGTGAGCGAGGAAGTCTATCAAAAATATGATCTTATGACTCCTTACCATATGAATGCCGGCGGTCTCATAAGATATTGGAAGAAGTATATGCTTCCGGGTTCCTGAGTTTTTCCGCCGGGACGGCGGTTTTGTTTTCTTCAGTAGCTGTCGTTATAATTATGCGTTTTTAAATCGGGGTGTGGCGCAGCTGGGAGCGCGCAGCATTTGGGATGCTGAGGTCGGAGGTTCGAGCCCTCTCACCCCGACCATTTCTTCGTGATTTGATGCGTGTTTGGTTTTTTGGCGCCCGTAGCTCAGCCAGGATAGAGCAACGGACTTCTAATCCGTAGGTCAGAGGTTCGAATCCTCTCGGGCGCGCATTTCCATATTCCGATGTAATTCCTATCGGAATACTCACTTTGGGGACTAAATCTGATACTTAGTAAAAGGTTTTAAACCGATGAATTTCACACACTTTATACCATTCAAACATGGCAAAAGAGTGGGCGTGGAGGGGGAGGGCGACCTCCCCGTGGCAATGAGGCGATCCTTCTAGCCTAGAATCACTATCCACATTTTATTGCGTAGATCAGCATACCATTACGGCCTCCACAAGATCGCCGACATCTCCACGCACGTTTTGGCAATTATCATATCTACCTCCACTTTCAGGATTAAATTCCCATGTGCGGAAGCCGAAATGAAGCTAATACATACCACAAAGATAAAGCGGACTAAAAAAAACAATTCATCGGCTAAATCGATGGACATAAGTATAACACACTTTGTCCTTAGCGACCAAACTGCAAGTTCTATAAAGCATCCATTACGTTATATAATCACGTTTAGGTCAAACATTCGGGTAAGCTTAAAAGAACATTATGTTGTCAAAACGATCGTTGTTACGAGAAATTGAGGAATCTATAACACTTTATGAGGAAGCCATTGGGTTTGCGGCATCGCGAACTCGGCAAATGATTGAACGCGATGGTCCCATTAACGCATTGTCAAAACTCGCGATTAGTGCTGATCTCCAACAAGGGTTTAAAGTTCTCCGTGATCGCAGCCAACTCGACCGCAGTTTCGAAGCACTGATAGTAAAATATTCATGTTTCTTTTGCAACGATGTTGTTGATGCGGCTCAGTGGCGGCTAGACAATGAGGGCAAACTACTAAGTGTTGATTAACATCATTTGCTAAGGATACTGACTCTACTTCATTTACAGCAGCGCCGCACCTAAAAACAGGTAGAAAGCGGTGCCGAATATATCATTGAAAGTAACGAGAAACGGCCCTGAGGATACCGCCGGATCCATCTTTAGCCTGTTAAGAACAAGGGGCCCCGCAACTCCAAGAAACGAAGTTGTAAGCGTAGCTCCAACAATCCCTGCGAATATTACCAGAAACAATCTTGTAACATCAGCTTCCGCGGTATTTAGCAGAAGTCCGATCAAGGCGCCCAGAAGGCCACTTATGATCCCGAGGGCCAGTCCCACCTTGAGTTCCGCCAGAAGGAGGTCTTTTATCCGGTTCATCACGAAATCACCAGTGGCTAGGACCCTGACAGTGATGGTGTTTGTCTGAACTCCGACATTTCCACCCGTGGCCATGACCAAGGGTAGCAACGCCGCGAGTATGATGAAATTCTCAAGTGTGGTTTGAAACTTCTGCATTATTATGAAAGCCACCAGAAGTTCTCCCACAAGAGCGAGCATTATCCAGGGCGCTCTCAGTCTCACGTTGTCGTATATGGACGTGTGTATGGGGTGGAGTCCTTCGCCGCTTATTCCCCCGAGCTTGTATATGTCTTCCCCAGCCTCTTCGGATATGACGTCGAGTATATCGTCTGCGGTTATTCTGCCGAGCAGCACTCCCGAATCGTCCACAACGGGAAGCGACATTTCATCGTATTTTCTGAAGATTTTGGCAACTTCCTCTTGGTCCATATTCGGAGTGAGCGTTACCTCGACAGGGTCCATTATCGTCCAGAGGGGAGAATCCGGCGCCGCAGTTGAGAGCTTAAGTGGAAACACCCTTCCGACGAGCCTTCCCGTTTCGTTCACAACGTAGACCATATGCAGGTCCTCTACGTCCTCTTCGTCTTCTTCCTCGATTTTTCTTATCAGTTCGACGGTTTCTCTAGAAGTAGCGTCATGCGAACCTTTTAGAACTTCGGTCTGCATGATTCCGCCCGCAGAATCTTGCGGGTACTTGAGAAGCGGCGTCACCTCCTCGCGTTCTTCCGGATCCATAGCCTCGAGAACCTTCTTCGCCAGGTCTTCCGGCAGTTCTCCCAGGAAGTCGGCGGCATCGTCCGATTCCATTTCTTCTGCCATCGCGGTGATGGACGTCTCCCGCATAAGCTTCAGCATGCTTACGCGTTCCTCGGGGTTTAGCTGGAAATAGACCTCAGAGGCTACTTCGGTGTCGAGAGCCTCAAGTATCAGATGCTTTTTTTCCTGCGGAGAAGCCTGTATAAGGGATGCTATCTCGGAGGGGTGCATGGACTGTGTTATGCTTCTAACTGCATCCCAGTTCCCTTTCTTAAGGACTCTGTCTATTCTTTTTACCGTTTTTTTGACGTTAATCGGCATTTTGTTACTCTCGGTTCCGTGTTTTCTCGGGAGGCGTGTTGAGTGCCTCTTTCCTGAACAGATTAGGATACAGTTTTCGGTATTGATTACTACAAAAAATATATCCTGCGATCTTTTTCTTTGAAGCTGTAGCGGCGGGAAACCGAGCATTCCCCCACTTTGTGGTTATGGTCGCGCATAACTCCTATGGGGGAGTGGTGATCGGGAAGTGAGATTTAATCAGTGAGCGATATCTCGCGGAAGAAGCAGACAAAAGCTGTGCCCAAGGTGAAAAGAAAGGGGACTATATACTTGGGTTGGCATTTGATTCCGGTTCGGGCATACTTCAGCCTAAATTACAACGGACGAAGACTATGGCACGTAAGGCACCCGCCAATGCCCACAGGAAAGGCATTTCCCTCATAGAACTGGTGCGGATGTTTCCCGACGAGGAAGCCGCCCGCCGATGGTTCGTAGATAAGTTCGCTAGTTGCCACAACATCCAGGAACTAGACACTATCGAACAGATGGCCATCGTCACAGGCGGACTCATGCTGCCCTACCGGAAGCTGGTGAGCAACAACAGACTGTCGGTAGAGGTACAGGCATGAGCGGGAAAGACAAAAAACCTCCTGCCGAGGTAATTCCCTTCGTACCGGCAGGCAAGATTAGGTGCTTTGTCAGCGGTAAACTGCGGAAGGATACCCCCGAGGAAAACGTCCGGCAGCGATGGGCGAGGAGTCTCGTTGACGAGTACGGATATGACGTATCGGACATGGCCGTCGAGTTCTCGGTGAAGATGGGGACGAAGCGAAAACGCGCCGACATCGTGATCTTCAAACCGGGTGGTCCCAGACGGCAGGACACAGTTGCCGTCATTGTGGAAGCGAAGCGCGAAGACATCAAGCCGAAGGACAAAGATGAAGGCGTCGAACAACTCAAGAGCTACATGAGCGCCTGTTCGTCGTGCCGGTTCGGGCTGTGGGTAGGTTCGGAGAGGCTGGCCTACGAGAAAGCCGAAGACGGGAAGATTGAAGACACGACCGATATTCCACGGTTTGGGGATACGCAGCCGCAACCGCCCAAGTTCCACGAACTTACCCCGGCGACTGACCTCAAGGCTTCACTCCGGCGCTGTCACAACTATATTTACGCCAATCAGGGAATCCAGAAGGCTGAAGCATTCCACGAACTCCAAAAGCTTATCTTCTGCAAGGTGTTAGACGAGAAAGAGGTCGTGGACGATCTGCGATTTTTCGTTCTCGGGGAGGAGCGCAAGTCCATCGCTGGGCAGCGCAGGCTTCGGGACGAACGCATCTCGCCATTGTTCAACGAGGTCAAGGACCGCTATCCCTATATCTTTGAACCAGATGACCGGATCAAGTTGAACCTGAAGGTTCTCGCCTACATCGTATCCGAATTGCAGCGATACTCGTTGCTCAATACCCGGACGGATATAAAGGGGCAGGCATACGAGGAACTGGTTGGAGCAAACCTGCGGGGAGATCGGGGCGAGTTCTTCACGCCTCGCAATGTCTGCGACATGGCCGTCCGTATGGTGTTGTCGCTGCACTCGAACCAGAGAATCGCCTCCTTGAAGGTGCTCGACTGCTGCTGCGGAACGGGCGGATTCCTCGTCGCGGTAATCAACCTTGTGCGAGAAAAGATAACCGGATTCGAGCGGGCGAAAGGTGGTTCCGAAGAAGATATCCGCACCCGTGCGGAAATCCGCGTCAAAGAACTGGCGGAACGCAACATCTTTGGCATGGATATCAACCCCTTTCTTGTCCGCACAACGCAGATGAACCTCGTCATGCACGGCGACGGTTCCGTGAACGTGTTCCAAGGTGACTCCCTCGCTGCACCGGGGGAATGGGAGGACGAAACGGCCCGTCAGAAAATCAAGCAAGGCGCATTCGACATCGTGGTGACGAACCCTCCGTTTGGAGGACAAGCAAACATAGACGACCCGCATATTCTTTCTCGCTATGAATTGCCTGCGTTGGAATCCAAGGACATGCGGAGATTCATGCCCGCCGAACAGTTGTTTGTGGAGGGCGCATTGAAGTACGTCAAGCGGGGCGGATACCTCGCCATCGTCCTTCCTCGAAGCATCGCCAACAACCCCGGACTCAGATTCATCCGGAAGTGGCTGCTCCAGAACACGCGGATCGTGGCTTCCATAGACCTGCCCAAGGAGACCTTCGCCGAAGGGGGTGGAGTGCCGAATCCGAGTGTCCTGGTGCTGCAAAGACTCTCTCGGGAGGAAGTAAAGCTGGCGCGGGCGGGAGCGCTGGACGAATACGGTGTCTTCATGGCCATTCCCAAGAAGGTCGGCATAGACAAGAGGGGAAACAAGGTCTTCGTGAAGACACCGGAAGGATTCGTGATTCTCGACGACAACGAAGAACCAACGATAGATGACGATTTGCCAAAGGTAGTGCTGGACTTCGAGGAATGGCTAGGAGCATGAGATGCTGCAAACGGTTCCCTCTCCCAAGCATGCACCTCCGTCCAAAACGGAGAGCTACGTCCTGCCGTCCGGCTTCCTGACAGACTCGGACGAACTTCGCTTTGACGCGGAACGATACAGTCCCCGTCTGATCGAAGCGCTACGCACTTTGAATGAATCGGGCATGCGCCTCGAACGATTGGCCGACATCACGGAAAACGTGTTCATCCCGCCGAGATTCAAACGCATGTACGTCGAGAGAGAACACGGTATCCCATTCTTGCAGGGAAGCCACGTCGTTCACTTCCAACCCGCCGATCTCAAATACCTATCCCTGTCCAGCCATAGGCTCGAACAGTGGATAGTGCGCGCCGGATGGCTTTTGGTGACATGCTCGGGAACCATTGGAAGAACTGCCATCTGCCTGCCGGAATGGGATGGCTGGGCGGCTTCGCAGCATATCCTTCGTATTGTTCCAGATGAGACGAAATGCCCTTCCGGTTATCTAGCCGCGTTCCTCGCTTCGCCACTCGGTCAAGCCCAGTTGACCGCAAACATATATGGGGCGGTGGTCGATGAACTAACCGAAGAACAAGCAGAAGACATTCTCGTGCCCTTACCGGAAACGGCGGAAGATAGAGCATTGGTCCATTCGATTGAGACTGCAATGACAGCATCGGTCGATGAACGCTCGGAAGCAGCGACCTTGGTACGCAAGGCCGTGGACACCATCCCGGTAACGTCATCGGCAGACTGTTCCCAAGCCAATTGGTTCTCCCTTCGGTCAACGCACCTGAGCGGGGAACTCAGAATCGATGCCGGACACTACAATCCTGCCCTTTTCGACGCCCTTGACCAATTGCGCGAAATGGATGCGGTGCCGCTACGGAATGTTGCGGAAGTTTTCATGCCAAAGAGATTCAAGAGAATCTACGTCCAACCCGAGTACGGGGTGCCGTTTCTCCAAGGGAGTCACGTTGTCCAATTCCAAGCAGCGGACTTGAAATACCTGTCCCGAGAACATGAACTCATAGACGAAGTCTCGATTGAAGCCGGGTGGGTTCTCGTTACACGATCTGGAACCGTAGGGCGCGTGACCATTTGCCCAGATGAGTGGGATGGCTGGGCGGCTTCCGAACACATTATGCGTGTCGTGCCGCAGGAAAAGGCGTGTCCCGCCGGATATCTATGCTCGTTCCTCACATCCCCGTTGGGGCAGATTCAACTAATTGCCAACATTCATGGTGCGGTTGTGGATGAACTGACTGAGGATCACATCAGGAATGTTTTGGTTCCGCTGCCGAAATCAAGTATGTTACGCAACATAGATTCGTTCATGAAGAAAGGAATGTCCATGAAATCGCAAGCCGTTTTATCTGCCGAAGCGGGCGTAGCGAAACTTACCGACAGGTTTAGCCATCCGCAAAAGCAGACATACAAAGCGGGTTACAAGAGTGCAACGCCCGAAGAAGCGGCCAAGGGGGTGCAGACCTACCGACCGGGGAAACGGTGAAGCACAATGGAACCATCGAAAAAGCACGGACAATTGCACTTCCGTGACCTAACAAGGACACAAACGGAGTCCTCGTCAAGCGGTTCCTGAAGCGGGCTGCGAACAAACGGGCTCGGCAGTATGTCGAGAAGACGATGGCGACGGAAGCGGACAAACAGAGAAAGCAGTCAACCTAGATATATAATTCCCAAAAGAAACACTTTTCACCTTGGGCACGCACAAAAACAGAATCTTTTCAATCCGGCACTCCGTTACTTCTTTTTGCGTCTACCGGTTTTTTTCGCGATAAGCTTCTTGAGTTCCCTGCGGTTGGGACTAAGCAGTTCCTTCACGTATTCGACGTTCACCTTCGTCACTATTATGTGACCGACTTCGGTGTTAACCGATTCGTAGATCCCAAGCCTCATCATCCCCTTGGTCTGCATGAGATTATCCTCTGTCGGGCTCACGTAGTGCACGAAATCCGTTCTGTAGCGGTGGATCAAAAACAGGTGAAGCAGGGTAGCGAGACGTTTCTGGCGAAGGGCAGGGTCAAAATTGTTCTCGTCCCTCACCGTCAGTATCTTCTCTCCCTTTCTGTCCTGCAGTATCTCGAATATGACATCTGCCACCTTATCGCCTTTGCCGTTCATGATGTCCAGTTCAAGCACGAAAGTGCCCACGGTGTGAGGCTTGAGTTCAACGGTGAAGCTGTCTTCAATCTTGTAGTGCCTTGTCCAGGCCTCGAGCCACTCTTCGAGAAGCTTGATCGAAACCTCCGTCTGAACTAGGTGCTGGAACTGGGTCGAACCCTTGCCCATGGCCTTCGTGGTTGCGGTTCTTCCCGAACTTGCCACGAGCGCTCCGTCCATGCGGGGTCCTCCGACATGGGTCTGCGGAGTCTTGTAGGGCGAATCTATGAGCCTCAGCCTTCTCTGCACGCGCGCTAGGGCGAGCATGCCGTCTTGCATGAGCGCGGTCGCGAACTCTTCGGCGGCCATGCCGTCGATCTGGTGGCCTCCGTAGGTTATGAAATCGAACACGAAGCCGAGCTTCCCTATCTCCTCCGGGAATTTCTTCATTTCCTCGTCGGTCATTCCCGTCGTGTCCCAGTTAAAGGAAGGAGAGAGATTGTAGGCAAGCATCTTGTCCGGAAACACTTCGTGGATGGCGTCCGCGAACTGCCTTGCGTCCTCAAGGTCAGCCGTCTTGGTCTCCATCCAGAGCAGATCGGCGAAGGGCGCCACGGCAAGCGACTTCGCGATCGCGTATTCGATTCCGCCTTTTACCTGGGAATATCCCTCGGGCGTTCTTGAAATCTCGGGGTCCCATATGTAGTCGATTCCCAGAGAATCAGCTTTCTCCATGGCGTCTTTAGTGGAGGCGGTCTTGGCAAACTCCCTCCACTGCTCGATGGTCATATCGAATTCAATGCCCTGCTCCATGTTAAACTCCATTAGCGTTTCTATTGTTTCGCCGAAGGTGCTGAGGCCGGACTCCTCTTCCCATATCTCGACGAACTTGGTGACTACGGAATCCAAAGCGGTTTCAAGCTCCTGGGTATCCCCCTTCATTGCTTCTATATTCTCGTCAATAAACGACGCTATGCCGGTTTCCTCAAGCCACTTGTCCGTTTCCGCGTAGACCTCTTTGCTTATCTTGTAGAGCTTGTGGCCGTTTATCTCCTTTACGCCTTTTTCGTGGATTCTTTTAAGAATAGTAAGGTAGGCGTTTTTGTAGCTTGGGATGTTGAGCTTGGTTGCTCCCAGGACAAACGGCTGGTCGCGCTCGTCCCCGTTTCCGTCAAGAAGGGTGGCGGCTTCGGCGTCGGTCCTTGAAACTATTATTCCCGGCACTTCCATGATATCGAGCTGGAACCGGGCGGCGTTAAGCCTCTTTATCTGCTCGTCGGAAGGCACGAGAACCTTTCCGCCCTGGTGACCGCATTTCTTGGTTCCGGGCTTCTGGTCTTCTATGTGATAGCCTGTAACGCCCGCCTCGACAAACCTTCTGATAAGGTTTCTAACGTGGGCGTCGCCGCCGTGCCCCGTGTCCGCATCGGCGATTATGAAGGGGCTGTAGTCGATCTCGGGCGTCTGCTGCCTTTCCTTTTCGGTCATCCTTGCGCGGTTGTATCTCTGGTTCTTGTCCGCGGCGAGAAGTGCCCTCACTATGGGGGCCGCCTCGTCCGGCACCTGGCTAAGCGGGTAGCTCGCGAGATCCGCTCCCTGGTCCTCGCCGATCGATCCCTTTGCCGACGTGGCCCATCCGCCGAGATATATGCCCTCTATTCCCTTTCTTTTCATCATGACCGCTTGGCCGGGCGAATAGGGGCCGAAGGACGTTATCTGCTTTCGCTCGGCGAAAAGCTCGCGGAGTCTCTTGTAGAACGCTCCCGCGGCGTTTTTCGCGATCGAGTAGTCCCTTCTTATGGTTCCTCTCTGCTCCACCACCTGGCGGGGCGAGTAAAGACGGGTTATTCCCCTGAAGCGCGCGCTTGAGAAATACCTTTTCGTCTTCCTTATCTCAGCTTCTAACTGGCTCATCGATATGCTCTCCTGAAAATAAAAATGGTTGTTTTTTCGGGAACCTAGATTACGAAATCGAGGTTCTCGGTGATTCTCGTGTCATTGCCCGCGAACTCCGTCATGTAGAGTTCGATTCTCTGCGAGGCCACCTCGTGGTCGTGGTTGTTTAGGTTTATGTTGAGCAGGTCTATGTACCACGGCACCTTTACGTCGTCAAGCACGTAGGCTCTCACTATCTGCTTTGCTATCGGAAGGGTAGTGGGCTTAGAGATGTCGTGGACGTCCCTGTCGCTTGCCGCCTGGAGCTTTGCGTATTCTTCTTCAAGAAGCCTCTCGAAGACCTCGACGGTGAACGTGTCCCCGGCCTTAAGCCCCGTCTCGGGGTCGTCCTCGGTGAGTTCCGCTCCCTTGTGGATCCACTCCCAGAGTATGCTGAGCCTTATCTCCCCGGTCGCGGCGTCCTCCATCAGGTAGAGGATGTCGTCGTTTCCGAAGAAGTCGGCGGGCTTAAGTGCCGCGGCCTGGAATCCTTGGCCGAATGCGTTTCCGTACTGAAGTCCGACGCTAAGCAGGTTGCGCGCCCCCCTTATCGTTCTCGGGGCGGGCTCAAGAAGTATGAGGCCGTCTGCGTCCTCCTGGGTGTAGGTAAGGGGAGGGAACTCCCTTCCGAGCTGGTTCTCCTCGCCGACCTTCTCCCAGACGGGCCTTATTATGTGAACCATCTTCCAGTGGGCAACCCATTTGCCGCTTGCTCCTTCCTGCTGCTCCCTTACGGCCCCCGCGTAGGCCTTCTCCATGCTGCTCTCGACCCCCTCTTTCGACCCCACCGGTATGTTAGGTTCCATGCCTCCCTGCCAGAGCGCAAAGTTCCCGTTTACGTCCGGGGTGTTTACGGCCCTTCTCACGCGGTCCTCGTAGTTTCTCATGTATCCGTAGGTCATGGTGATTGACTCTATGTTCGGGTTAACGAAATCCTCATCCCACGCCATGGCATCTGAGACGCTGTTTATGTAATCCCACCTGCCGGTGTTAAACCCGGCGAAGTGCTTGCCCAAAACTGCCCTTATCTCCATCAGCTGAAAGGTTTCCTCGAGCTGCTCTATAAGCACGTATACCTTTATCGTGCCTTCGGGAAGCCCGATGTGGCCCTCAAGGGCGCTGAGCATCTCGTTCCATAGCGCGGCTTCCTCGGCGGTCTGGATCTTAGGCAGGTAAAGGACTATGGATGAGTTTCTCTTGGCAAGCTCCTTGTAGTTGTTAACGACAAAGAGTGTCATGTCGACCACGGAAGCCGAAAGCGCTACGCCATCGGCGTCGCGTATGTGGCGGTCGTCCAGATGAAGTCCCCTCGCCCTGAAAATAACGGTGGTGAAGTCAAGCTGCTTTTCCCAGTCCTCGATTATGTCGTGTCCGAAGAAATCCCGTCCCCACCTGTTCATTTCCCCGGCCACGCCTTCCGCGGTTTTCATGAACACTTCGTCCCTCGCGATTGCGAGCTTTAGATTACGCTGATTGTCAAGGGACATCGTTGATATCTGCCCCAGGGCGTCCTCGCCGTCGAACATCCACCCGTCCGCGCCCGAGAGAAGGGCGTAGGCGACGTTTCTTATGCTTTTCTCAACCGGGGAGTTCGGTTTTGCCGCTGGGCCCGTTCCCTGTATCCACTGTGTTTTGAGGTCGTGGGGAATCTCCGGCCCCTCGAATTTTCCGTCCCTTGCGTCCTGGATCTTGAGATTGGTGCGCGGGATAAGAGAATCTGGATCAAGAAAAGTTATTCTTTCCTTGGATTCATAGCGCCTTTTTCTTCTCTGGGTCCTTTTTTCCATGAGGGCCTTCTGCTCGCCGTTGAAGTGGGCCATGAATTCAAGGGCCTCCAGCGCCTCCGGCGTGTACACGTCCCCGTAGGATTGCTCGATGTTGTCTCTTATGTGCAGCGTGGTGCCCATTGGTTATTCGCTCCTCGGATGCCTGTTATGATTGAATAAAAACAGCCTAGTATAAACAAGTTCTCGATTAAATCAAATATCCCAGCCGGAACCCGTTGGGCGTCGGGGAAAACGGCGGTTTTTTAACTTTGAACGGGATCATACAGGTGAGTATAGAAGGGGTTTTTTAAGCTGCCGGTATGTGAGCTTCATAGGGGAAGACAGGCGGTCGGGAACGCCGGTATTTCCCGGCTGACACAGCTAAAACCTCGAGCGCTCTTCCTTTGAGCACTCAGTCGGATGAAGGAGCCGGTGCCTTCACGCGGATCTTGACGATGTCCGTGTCGTAATACTGTTGATGTTGTACCGACGAGGCGATGTGTTGCAACAGTCGCAGAGACACATCTTGTTCAGTTGGGGCTTCCGTAGCCCGCTCGCCTAGCAGCGCGATCTGGTCTTCGAGATTCTCTTTAGTGGCTGATGCAACGAATTCAAGCACAGCCTCGTCGCCTTCCTTGTGCGCAATAATGCGCAGTCGCCGCAAGGGTTCTTCCTGATCTGATGTCGTCTTCTGCTCAAGCAGTGTGAGCAGGGTTTCCTCACTGGCGGCGTCAAGGCGGTTAGCCATTGCCTCCCCCCAACTGCTGTGGGAAGCAAACGATCGCAGAAACTCCCGGATTTTCGGCAATGTCGTAATGTGGAACGGAAGTTCTATGCGTCTTCGCCGGGGTTCAGTGACTTCAACAAAAAGCGTCAGGAGCAGAGCGGTGAGGCCACCTGCTGTCATGCCGTTCTGCAATAAGCCACCGGCAAATTCAGCAAAATACTCAGGGAAGATCACGCCGTTCTGAAAGCCGACACCTACCCAGAATGAAACTCCTGCAATCATGCCTTTGCGGTAGTCAATTCCGTCCTGGACGACGACCTTCATTCCGACCACAAACAGCATGGCCACCAGGATGGCTAGATACCCGGCAGCCACCGGACTCGGAATTGCAAGAATTGCGGCGAGTGCCTTGGGGAAGCACGCCAAGATGAGAAAGACGATGCCCGCAGCAGTCCCGACTGTCCGGGTTCCCACTCCGGTAAGTTCCGTTACCGATACGCTGGTCGAGTACGTCGTATTTGGAATCGTGCCGGCGAACCCGGATAGCAGGTTGCCCACCCCGTCGGCAGCCACGGCTCCCTGAACGGAACGAAAGTCTACGGCCCGCGGCCGTCGCCACGAAATGCGCTGAATTGCTACGGAGTCGCCAACTGTTTCGATTGCACCAATCAGGGTGACAAAAATGAACCCGGGCAGAAGCGTCCAGAATATAGGTCCAAAGCTCAGATCGAGGCCGGGCCAGCCTCCTTGCGGAAACCCGATCCAGGCGGCCTCGGAAATGCGTGCCGTGTCGTAAATTCCGAAAAAGCCGCCAAGAATGGATCCTATAATGACGCCTGCTACGGGTGCCCAAAGTCGAAATACACCGGTGCCCTTGAGGGCGATGGCAGTGATGACAAGTACGGTTGCAAGCGCAGTGAGGGGGGCAGCCTGGGGATGTGCGGCATCCTGAACGTTGTCCAGGAGATCGAAAATTATTGGCATCACGGTGACGGAAATCAGCATGATTACCGTGCCTGCGACTGTGGGGGTGAGTATCCGGCGAAAGAGGGAAAGACGTCTCGCTAGGGCAAATTGAAACAAAGACGAGATAATGACGAGCGTCGCCAACATTGCGGGTCCGCCTTGCGCGATCGCGGTAATACAGATTGCGATGAATGCGCCGGAGGTGCCCATCAGGAGGACATATCCTGCGCCGATTCGACCAACTCTGACGGCCTGCAATATCGTGCTGACCCCGCTGATCACGACTGATGCGAATACCGCCCACATCATGTAAGTCTCAGATCCGCCGGCCGCCTTGATCACGATTAACGGCGTGAGGACGATCCCCGATATGGTGATAATGGCAAGTTGCAGGCCCAGCCCGGCTACCAGTGGCGTTGGCGGTCTGTCGTTAGGTTCGTAGCGGACGTCTGATCGCAAAGTGGAAGTGTCGGTAGACATGCCGAGATACTATACTAAAATGGTCAGATTTTGGAAATCATGTGTTTGAGCTGCAAGCAGAAACGATCCCGCCGTCTGTCCGGCAGCGACGGCTTGCCGATCGAGACCTGCCCCGTGGCGCCGAAAGCGGACGCAGGGCTTCTGGGGACTTTCTCCCGGCGATTTTGTCTGTTAATGGGGTTGCCGGTATACTAGCAAGCTTGGTTTTTACTTCTATAGAAAATGAAAGTTTCAACGGTGGGTGTAGCTCAGCCCGGTTAGAGCACTTGGTTGTGGCCCAAGAGGTCGCCGGTTCAAATCCGGTCATCCACCCCATTTCCTCACAGGCAGCGGAAAATTAAAGACAAATGGGACTTCGATGCGGAATAGTGGGACTCCCGAACGTCGGGAAGTCGACTCTTTTTAACGCGCTTACAAACGCGGACGCGGACGCCTCCAACTTCCCTTTCTGCACTATAGATCCTAACATAGGGGTGGTCGGGGTTCCGGACCCCAGACTTTATGCCATCTCGGATATCGTAAAACCCCCGAAGACCGTCCCCGCAAGCATAGAGATCGTTGACATCGCGGGGCTCGTGAAGGGAGCTTCTGAGGGAAAGGGCAGGGGAAACGCTTTTCTCTCCCATATAAGGGAAGTGGATCTAATACTTCACGTAGTCAGATGTTTTGAGGATGAAAACGTTGTTCACGTTGAGGAGGGAATTGACGCCATCCGCGATATCCACACGATCGAGGACGAACTTATCCTCAAGGACCTCGAAACGGTTGAGAAAAGGGAGGAAAGACTCGCGAATCAGTCTAAAAGCGGGGACAGGGACATAATCAGGGAGCTTGAGACGGTAAGATCTCTTAGAGAATTTATCGAGACGGGGAGGCGCGCGCGTGATTTTCCCGGCGGAGAGGAATGTGCGGATACTATGCGGGAGCTTTTTCTTCTGAGTTCAAAGCCTGTTATCTATGTATGTAACGTATCGGAGGACGAAGTTTCGGGGACCGAAGGAAATGTGGAGGTTCAGAAGGTGAGGGAGCACGCGAGCGGCGCGGGAGATGATGTTATCATTGTTTCGGCCAAGATAGAGGCCGAGATATCCGAACTTGGGGACGAGGAGAAGGCGGTTTTTCTGGAGGAGCTCGGGCTTTGCGACTCCGGTCTTGACAGGCTTGTTAACTGCGCGTACTCGAATCTCGGGCTTCTTACCTATTTCACCACGGGGCCGAAAGAAGTAAGGGCGTGGACGGTCAAGCGGGGAACCAAGGCGCCCCAGGCTGCCGGGATTATCCACAGCGATTTCGAAAGGGGCTTCATAAGGGCCGAGACCATATCCTACGAGGACTACGTGAGGGAAGGTTCCGAGCAGATGGTAAGGGAAGCCGGAAAAATGAGGCTTGAGGGAAAGGATTACGAGGTCTGCGACGGGGACGTCATGTTTTTCAGGTTCAACGTCTGACCCGCACGTGCCTAGTTCCGGGTCCGGTTTTGCCTGCCGACGCCTTGTTCGGATAAAATTCTCCAAAAGGCATGATCTATAAAACTTTTCTAAGGCCGGTTCTTGACCGTCTCGATTCAGAAACGTGGCACCATAACGTAAAGGAACTCATGCACCTCTGCGAGTTCTCGGGCCTCACTTTGAGACTCCTTGAGTTCGCCGCAAGCGGCGGGGCTAGGGTCAGGGACAAGAGACTTGGCGTTACGGTCGCCGGGGTGCCTTTTGAGAACCCGCTTATCGTGGGCGCCGGATGGGACAAGACCGGGAAAGCGCTTCGAGCGCTTTACTCTCTTGGGTTTGCGGGAGTCGAGGTGGGTTCGGTCGTCGAGAGGCCCCAGAGGGGAAATCCCAAGCCCAGGCAGTTCATGGTAACCCCCGATGTGTGCCTTAATTCTCTTGGCCTTAACAGCCCGGGGATGGACGCTGTTTTAGAGAACCTCAGGTGGTATGGCCGTCTCGATACGCCCGTGGGAATAAACCTGGGCATAAACTCTGACACAAGCCATGAAGACGCTCCGCGGGCTTACGCCGCCGTCGCGCGGAAATTCCGTTCCGACGCTGCCTACTTCGCCATAAACGTGAGTTCCCCGAACACCCCGGGGCTCAGGAAGCTTCAGGACGGAGGGCGCCTTGGGGAGATAATATGTGCGGTAACGGAGTCACTCGTGGATTCCTCGGGCGTGGGGAAACCATTATTTGTAAAAATCTCCCCGGATCTTTCCCTGGAGGCGATCGATGACCTCCTTAGGGTCGTGATCGATTCCGGGATTTCGGGCGTAATCGCTACCAATACGAGTGACAACCGGGCCCTCAAGGCGAAATACGGCGCGAAGTGGGAAGGTCTTCCCGGGGGAATAAGCGGAAACGATCCTGAGTACAGGTCGCTTTCAACGTCGATTATTTCCCACATTTACCGTACTACTGGCGGGGAGCTTGAGATAATCGGGGTCGGGGGCGTTTGCGACACCGCTTCTGCGCTTGAGAAGCTTTGTGCGGGCGCAAGAGCCCTCCAGGTGGTTACGGGTCTTCGCGGAGAGGGGCTTTCGGTTGCGAACTTGATAAACAGGGGGCTTCTCCGGTTCATGGATAAAAACGGAATCAGCGACATAAGCGAGATTACAGGTTCCGACCACCGGTGAACCGCAGAGAAGCGTTAAGGGAGACCGGACCTTGAGTCTTTCTTGCGGTGGTCATTGCGGCTTGGTTCCGGTTTTTATTCCGTAGACAGCATAGTTTGTATATAATTCCCCTATGAAAAACGTACCGGGATTTCTGCTAAGCGGCGTATCCGCCGGGCTTAGGAAAGACGAAAAGAGGGACCTGGCGCTTATATTCTCAACGGTTCCGGCCCACGCGTCCGCCATATTCACGAAAAACCTGATAAAAGGCGCCCCCGTGCTTGTTGGGCAGGAGAGAATCGCAGGCGGGCTCTGCCAGGCGCTAATAATAAACAGCGTAAATGCTAACGCCTTCACGGGTCAAAAGGGCTATGAAGACTCACTTGAAATTGCAGATACGCTCTCGGGGCGGCTCGGTATAGATGAATCGCTCGTGATCCCTTCGTCAACCGGGGTTACAGGGGAACGGCTGCGCGTCGGGAAAATCAAAAAGTCCATTCCTAGGCTCATAAAGGGTCTTGGAGAAGACAATTTACGCGAGGCGGCCGAAGCCATCATGACGACCGACTCCTTTCCCAAGTACGCATCAAGGCAGCTTGCCGTGGGAGAAAAGACCGCTACCGTCTCGGCTATCGGCAAGGGGGCGGGGATGATATGTCCTAACATGGCGACCATGCTCTGTTTTATAATGACTGACCTTAATATTCAGCGGAAAGCTCTTTCAAAAGCTCTTGTGGCAACGGCAGGCGGTTCTTTTAACGCCATAACTGTTGACGGGGACACTTCCCCCAACGACTCCGTTTTCATCCTTGCAAACGGAGTTCTGGGAAACAAGCAGATTACGGAGAAAAGCGGGGATTACGGCAGGTTCGTAGACGTGCTTTCGTCTTTATGCGGAGAGATCGCCGAGATGATAGTAAGCGACGGCGAAGGAGCTACTAAGGCCGTCAGGATCAATGTTACGGAAGCCAAGACCGAGAGAGACGCCGAGAAGATCGCAAGGACGATAGCCACTTCCCAGCTCGTTAAGACCGCGTTTTACGGAGAGGACGCGAACTGGGGAAGGATAGTGGCGGCCGCCGGAAGGGCCGGCGTGAAATTCGATCCGGAAAAAATAAAGCTTTATTTTGGCGGAATAGAGGTATTTTCAAAAGGGGTAAGATCTAAACCGGAATCAAGGTTTGCCTCCGTGTTCAAAAAACCGTCCTTTACCGTGACACTTAGTCTCGGGGAAGGGGAAGCGGCCTACTCGATTCTCACAAGCGATCTCAGCCACAAGTACGTCTCGATCAATTCCGATTACAGGACCTGATCAGGGGGCCTTCGGCGGAGACTTCGTGTTTCATGCTTAGGTTTCGTCAGCAAACCCGGTTTTTTCAAGATGTCTTCCGGTGCGGTATTCGGCGTATCTCGTGAGAACCCTTATGTTATTTTTTACCTTCTCCAGGTTTGCGTCCATGATTTCCGGGTGTCTCATTATGTCCATGTGGAAGGGGTAGACGTTTCTTTTCCCGCGTGTTTTCTCAAGATTGCCGAGTTTTCCGTTCTCAACGTCAAACCCCGCGATGTCTTTTTCCCTGTCAAAGCGCAAATCGGGTCTGTAACCGCAAAGGGTAAGCGCTCGAAGGAAGAAAACGAGAAAAACAGAATACGGTTCCCGTTTTTCCGAGAGAAGCCCCAAGGTTTCTGCCGCAAGGTCGAACAGTTCGCCTCCGGGTTCCTGTTCGGGGGTTAGGAAATCGAGCAGCTCGAGAATTCGGGTTGCCACGACGAAAGAGTCAACGGATTCCGTTATCTCCCTGTAGCTTTTTTTAAGTGTCACGTCCCCGATGAGATTGAATCTTCCCTTGTTCAGGGTTACTTCGATTGCCAGGCGGTTAAAGAAATCGAGACGTCCCCCGAAGCGCTTTCGGCTTTTTTTCGCGTTTTTGGCAAGCGCCCTGAATTTCCCGAGTTCCCTTGAGAAAAGGGTTACCAGGAGATCGGCTTCCCCGTAACTTGATTTCCTTAAAACAAGCGCTTCACATGTTTCCATCGTTTGTTTCCAGGCTCAAAATGTTGATTTTCATTGAAATTTCCCGTGTGTTTGAGAAGATTACTGTTATTTTAGATGACAGGCAAAGTAAGCTGCGGACACGTTCTCTGCGGGTGACTATCCGCCCGGAAGATCGTCCGCGCAGACGAAACATTCAGTAGGATTCCGTATCAAGCAATGGCTTTTTTAAAGAATCTCTCGGGATTTCTTAGAATAGAACATACGTTTTTTTCACTTCCGGTCATTTTCGCGGGAGCTTTTCTTGCCGCCGGCGGGATATTCAGTGCCCGGCTTTTTGTGCTGATAGTGCTCGCGGGAACGGGGGCGAGGACCGCCGCGCTTGCGCTTAACAGGATTTTTGACCGGGAAATAGACCGGGAGAACCCGAGAACCACTCAGAGAGAGCTTCCCTCGGGCAAGATGAGCATGGTCGAGGCTTTGGCCGTGGCGGCCGCGGGGGCCCTGCTTTACTTTGTCTCCGCCTATCTCATATGTCCGCTTGTATTCTTTCTCTCGCCGCTTCCGCTTGTGGCGTTTACCGTCTATCCGTTAATGAAGAGATTTACCAGCCTCTGTCATTTCGGCGTGGGACTCTCCCTTGCGCTCGGTCCGCTTGGCGGATGGCTTGCCGTTAAGTGCTCCTTCGAGGAGATGCTTCCGGCAGTTGTGCTCTCGGGTTTCACTTTCCTCTGGATTTCGGGTTTTGACATAATATACGCCACGGCCGACGAGGAGTTTGACCGCCGCCGCGGAATTTACTCGCTTGTTGCTCGTTTCGGCAGACAGAAGGCGCTGCTTGTCTCGAGGGTCTCTCACCTGCTTTCGTTCGCCTGCCTCGTGTTTCTCTATATTCTTTCGTTCCGGACCCTGTCTGCGCTTTTGCCGCTTTTGCTCTGCGGCTACCTGCTTTACCTTGAACACGGAAGCTTCGGGCAGGTTGATTCCGCTTTTTTCAGAACCAATATTCTCATAGGTTTTGCGGTTTTATTTTTCACTCTCGCGGGTATATACTTACCTTAATAATGAGAACCATAGTCGGAATTACCGGGGCGTCGGGGGTTGCTTACGGGGTTGATTTTCTAAGAAGGTGTCCCGACGAGAAATATCTGGTGGCAAGCAAATGGGGAAAGAGGGTTCTTCACGAGGAACTCGGCCTCAAGGTTGAGGAACTGCGTCCCTGGGTAACCGATATTTACAGCGATTCAGACCTCGCGTCGCCTTTTTCCTCGGGGAGCAACCATTTCGATTCTATGGTCATAGTACCGTGTTCGGTATCAACGCTTGCCAAGATCGCAAACGGCATAGCCGACACGCTCATAACCAGAATAGCCGCCGTCGCCCTCAAGGAAAAAAGAAGGCTTATAATCGCCCTCAGGGAAACCCCGCTTGGCACAATCGCCCTTGAGAACGCTCTTCGGCTCTCCCGCGAGGGAGTAGTGATCGCGCCGATTTCTCCGACTGACTACATGGGCGCCGAATCGATCTCCGATGTGGTGAGCGGATACGTGGACAAGCTCTTAGGCCTCGTCGGCGTCGATACCGGCAGGGGATGGAAAAGGGACGAACTGGAGTAGTTTTTTCCCATGCCCCCAAAAGGTTTTTCCAATCTAGCGAGTTTTATAAGCCATCTTGAAAGCATAGGCGATCTCAAGAGAATAAAAACCGAAGTCTCACCTGAGCTTGAAATAACGGAGATAGCTTCCCGAACCGTTAGGGAAGGTGGTCCTGCCCTTCTGTTTGAAAACGTGGAAGGATCGGATTTTCCTCTTGTAATCAATCTTTTCGGAACCGAGCAGAGGGTGGAGCTTGCTCTCGGCAGAAGACCGTCGGACGTCGGCGAGGAGCTTGTCGAGATATTCCGCAAGGTTAACCCTCCCTCAATACAGGGGATTTTTTCCGTGCTTCCCAAGGCCACCGGCTTGCTTTCCATGAGAACTAAGAAGGTGAAGCGCGGCGATGTTCAGCAGGTTGAAACCGAACCTGACCTCTCAAGACTTCCAGTGATGAAATGCTGGCCGCGCGACGGGGGAAAGTTCGTGACGTTTGGTCTGGTGCTAACTAGGGATCCCGCTACGGGTTCAAGAAACCTCGGGATTTACAGGCTTCAGGTATATGACCGGAGGACCACCGGGATGCACTGGCATGCGCACAAGGGAGGAGCTGCGCACTACCACGAGGCGAAAAAACTGGGAAGGGACCTCGAAGCCGCGGTGATTCTCGGGGGAGATCCCAGGATGATCTTTTCCGCGGTCGCTCCGCTCCCTGATGGCATGGATGAACTTGCGTTTGCGAGCTATCTTCGCGGAAGCCCGATGCCTATGGTAAAAGGAAAAAGCATCTCGCTTCATGTTCCGGCCGACGCGGAATTCGTACTTGAGGGTTCCGTTCCGAGGGACGTGCTGAGGCAGGAAGGACCCTTCGGAGATCATTTCGGTCACTACTCGATGGAGGCCGATTTCCCCGTTTTTAACCTGAGCGAAATAACCCACAGGAAAAACCCCGTGTACCCTTCCATCGTGGTTGGCAAGCCCCCGCAGGAGGATGTCTACCTTGGGATTGCCGCCGGCGAGATGTTCTCCCCTCTTATAAGAATAATACAGCCCGAGGTAAAGGACATGTGGGCGTATCCCGAGGCGGGATTTCACAACCTTCTCGCTGTTTCCGTCGATGAGCGCTATCCCAAGGGTGGGATAAAGGCAATGCTGGCCCTCTGGGGAACTGGGCAGCTGCTTCTCACAAAGTGCATGGTCTGCGTTTCAGGCGACGTTAACCCGAGGGATTTCTCGGCAGTGCTTCACGAAATTGGGGAGAACTTCGATCCCAGGGAGGATTTCCTCATGATACAGTGGGCCCCCTTGGACACCCTTGATTTTACGAGCAACAAGTTTAACGTGGGAAGCAAGATGGGAATAAACGCAGTAAGGAAAAACTCCCCCGAGAGAAAAACCTACGCCAAGGAGGTTCCCGATCCTAGGGAAAAACATCCGGAGATAACGGGATTCAGACTTCTTTCGGGAGGTTTCTGCGTCGTCCGGATGGATGAATCCCGGACCGATCCCAAGGAGATGATACGCAGACTGTTCGATACTCCGGGTCTTGAGGGGGTGCGCATAATCGCCCTTGTGAGCCCGGATATAGATTTAACTGATGACACGGAACTTATCTGGGGTATCTTTACTAGGTTCGATCCTTACCTGGATGTTCTGTTCGAACATACGGAACTTCGTGGTTCGGCAGTCGTTTACGACGGCAGGATGGGAATCGACGCCACCATAAAACAGTGGTATCCCCCGGTAATAGAGATGTCGGAGGATATGAAGGACAAGGTTGAGACGAGATGGAGCGAGTACTGGAGTTGACCGAGAGTTTCTGCACCGACCCGAACCTGCTCCCCATAATGGAGAAGGTCGCCGAGGGCCGCAGACTTTCCTTTGAAGACGGGCTTTCGATACTTGATTCCCCCGATCTTAACACGGTCGGCATGATGGCGGATTACGTTAAGAGAAAGAAATCGGGGGAAAAGGTCTATTTCGTCGTGAACCGCCACATAAATCCTTCAAACATATGCGCCATATCGTGTCGGTTCTGCGCTTTCGGGACCACGAAGAAGTCCGCAAACGCCTACGAGCTCTCGGACGAGCAGATGCTTTCCATGCTGAGCGAGGAGATGAGAGAGGTTCACATAGTTGGCGGCCTTCACCCTGACTGGGAGTTCGATCATTACCTGGACATAGTGAAGATGATAAAGCGCCACTTCCCGGATATTCACGTAAAGGCCTTCACCGCGGTTGAGATCGACTGGTTCTCGGAGATAAGCGGCCTTTCCCTGAAGGATGTACTTCTTGCCCTTCAAGACGCGGGCGTTGACGCACTTACGGGCGGGGGAGCGGAGATACTGCACGAAGAGGTAAGAAAAAAGATCTGCGCCCCGAAGACGGTTGCGACAAGGTGGGAGGAAATCCATCGCCTAGCCCACACACTCGGCATCCCTACAAACGCCACCATACTCTACGGCCATCTTGAAAAACCCTTCCACGTAGTTGACCACATGGAGAGGCTTAGAAAAATAGAGGACGAGTTCCCCGGGTTTTTTGCGTTCATCCCCGTTCTTTTCCAGCCGGAGAACACGGGTCTTAAGGATATAAAGCCTTTTCCGGCCTCATACGACATGAAGGTTCACGCGCTTGCGAGGCTCTATCTTGACAATTTCCCTCACATAAAGTCCTACTGGATTACCCTTGGGGAAAAAGCGGCCCAGGTGGCCCTGCATTACGGTGCGAGCGATGCGGACGGAACGATAATGAGGGAGAAGATCATTCACGACGCCGGCGCTCCTTCTGAAGTGGGTCACAGCAGGGATTTCATGATAAAGATGATCCGGGATTCGGGGTACGTTCCCGTTGAGAGAGACGCGCTTTATAACGAAATAAGGGTATATAACTGATTCCCGCCTGGGGGGGCTCTACGGGTCCTCGGAGTCGGTAATTTCCCGGTTTTTGCTTGGTGTGAGGAAAAATGAGACGTGATTTCTGGTCTAGGATTTTTGTTTCGGTGCTTGTTGTGCTTGCGGGTGCGGCTTTTCCCGTGTACAACGAAAGTGTAGGGGAGGTTAAAAACATGGAAAGTGGGAAAAACAGCGGTTACATGGAGGCAACTTTCGCCGGAGGATGCTTCTGGTGCATGGAACCTCCTTTTGACAGTCTCAGCGGGGTTGTCGAAACGGTAGTGGGTTACTCTGGGGGAAAGGAGGAAAATCCCACCTACGAGCAGGTCTGGCAGGGAAAGACGGGCCACGCGGAAGCGATAAGGGTCGTTTACGACCCCGCGAAGATAGACTACGAAACCCTTCTTGAGACTTTCTGGATAAACATTGATCCGACCCAGGTGGACGGGCAGTTTGCCGACAGGGGAAGGCACTACAGAACCGCTATCTTCTACCATAACGATTCACAGAAAGAAAAAGCCCTTCTTTCGAAAAAGAAACTCGAGGAGTCGGGCAAATTCAAAAAGCCGATAGTCACCTCGGTAGAGAAGTTCGTCTCTTTCTACAGAGCGGAGGAATACCACCAGGATTACTACAAGAAAAACCCGATTCACTACGGCAATTACAAAATAGGTTCGGGGAGGGAGGGCTTTATTGAAAGAACCTGGGGGAAGCAGGATCTTCAGTGAACTGGCAAACCCGAGGGATTTTCCTGAGTGAGCGGCCGTCACGCTAAAAGGATTTTATCCGGAACCGATGACCGTTTACTTTCTCGACTCCCGAATAATGTTTCCCGATCCGTCCGAAGCGGAGCCGGGAGGGCTTCTGGCGGTCGGAGGGGACCTTTCTCCCGAGAGGCTTCTTTTGGCCTACGAAAACGGCATTTTCCCCTGGTATTCCGAGGAAGACCCCATTTTATGGTTCTCTCCCGACCCGAGAATGATTTTTCTTCCGGGGGACTTCAAGTTCTCAAAAACCCTCTTAAAAACGGTGTCTTCCGGGAAATTCTCGGTAAGGGCCGATACGGATTTCGCCGCGGTCGTCGAGAACTGTGCTCAGGTCCAAAGGAAAGGGCAGAGCGGGACTTGGATAACCGAGGAGATGAAGGCGGCTTACGGGAAACTGCATGAACTGGGTTACGCTCATTCTCTTGAGACCTACCTGGATGGGAAACTCGTCGGCGGTCTTTACGGAGTGTCTCTCGGCGGTGCGTTTTTCGGGGAATCGATGTTTCACCTCGAAACCGACGCTTCCAAGGTGGCCCTTTTCCATCTGACGCGAAAATGCTGGGAATCCGGTTTTGATTTCATAGATTCCCAGGTTCCGACTGATCATATGAGGACTCTCGGGGGAAGAGAAATCTCAAGAAAGGAGTTTCTGTCTGCGCTTGAATCCTCTCTTGAGAAGAAGACCCTGCGCGGCAGGTGGGAGCTCTGAACTGTCGCTGCCCCAGCAAAATGACAGAGGCCGGAAAAATGGTTAAAATCCTGCCTCATGCCGAAATTGCTTGTCTTCCAGCACGTGCCTCACGAGATACTGGGAACGCTTGACCCGATGCTAAGGGATGCCGGTTTCAGGATACGTTACGTAAACTTCGGCCGTTCAAACTACAAGATCCCCAGACTCCGCAATTACGACGGTCTTGTTGTTCTGGGGGGGCCGATGAACGTGGACGAGACCGAGGAGTATCCTTACCTCGTACCGGAGACCGAGTCCATAAGGGAATTTATCGAAATGGACGCTCCGGTGCTCGGCGTATGTCTCGGTTCGCAGCTGATTGCCAAGGCCCTCGGAGCCCGGGTTCGCAAGAACCCGGAGAAGGAGATCGGCTGGTATGACGTTTCCCCTACCGAAGAGGGGGGAGAGGACCGTCTTATGGGCGCATTCGGCGCGGTTGAGAAGGTCTTTCAGTGGCACGGGGATACTTTTGAGATTCCTCCGGGAGCCGTGCACTTGGCCACTTCCCCCGCGTGTGCGAACCAAGCGTTTCGATACGGAGACAAGGTGTACGGGTTCCAGTTTCACCTCGAGGTAGACGCACCAATGATAGAGCGCTGGCTTGTTACTCCGGTGAACAAAAAGGAAATCGAAGAACTCGGCGGCAAGATAAATCCCGATGTTATAAGATCCGAGACGCCAAAATACATAGATGCCCTTTCCGATCTCAGCAGGCGGACTTTCGGCGGTTTTATCGATCTGCTCGGGGGCATCTCGGAGAAAAAGGCGCATATGCCTTCTGTCTGAAGCTTTGCCGCCTGCAGTCCCCTTATTGATTGCTGTTGAAAAAAATCCGGACGTGTGTATAATCCGTGCGTCTTTCAGTTAGTAAAAATCTTCTTTTAATCCACTCGACGAGGTAAATAATGAGCAACTGGGAATGTAAAAATCACGGTCATCCGGACATAAAGCCTTCTCCTTCCAGAAGAGCCATATTCATCGGCAGATATCAGCCCTACCACGCCGGGCACATAAGCCTTGTCAGGCAGAAGCTCGACAATGGAGTTCCGTGCCTGATAATGGTAAGGGATATTCCTCCCGACCCGAAAAACCCCTTCACCACGGAACAGACCGTTGGAATGATAAGAAAATATCACGAGAGCAAGGGGGATGATGTGGTCGTGATGGTGATTCCGGACATTGAATCGGTAAACTGGGGCAGGGGAGTCGGTTACGAGATGAACGAGTTTTTTCCGCCTGAGAACATAGGGTTCATATCGGCTACCAAAATACGCGAATCGATAGCAAGCGGCAATGAGGAGTGGAGGGAACTTGTGGACGAGTCCATTCAGGATGACGTGGTAAGTTACCTGAGCGGCGACTAATCGTAGTTCCTGAAGTTAAAAAGACGATGTTGCTGACCACTCCGCACAAAAAACCGTGCGGACATCTCCGAGGGGTGGAGCGAGGAAATCGCATGTCGCAAAGAGCGCATCAGGGCGAGGTTGCCGGAACGCGCTGGGCCCCCGGTCAGTACCTGAAGTTCTCCCAGGAGCGTTTGCGACCGGCCCTTGAGTTGCTGGATCGTATACCCCTTGAGGCTCCGGGTGTGATCTATGATCTGGGCTGCGGTTCAGGCCACATAACCCGTCTTCTGGCGAAGCGCTGGTCCTCATCCAAGGTATACGGTATCGATAACTCACCACAGATGCTGGCCGAGGCGGCTGCGGAGCCGTCGACCGTACACTGGGCAGATGCCGATATCCGCAGCTGGGTGCCGGAGGAAGCCCCGGACCTTATCTATTCCAATGCGTCTTTGCACTGGGTTGACGGCCACTCTGAACTGTTTGCGCGCTTGGTGGGCTACCTTAACCCGGGAGGCTGCCTTGCGGTCCAGATGCCGCTTAGCTGGGATCTTCCGTCTCACCGCTTGATGCGGAATACGTTGGCAGATGGCGGTCCCGACGGGAAGCCCGTTGGCGACACTTCGCTTCTTGCCACATTGTCGAACAAATGGGTTGAAGATGCGGACTTTTACTATGATATCCTTTCTCCCTGTACGCGACGCCTTGATATCTGGGAAACACGGTATCTCCATGTGCTGGAGGGCGATGATCCTGTTTTTGAATGGGTTATGGGCAGCGGTCTGCGCCCGATTCTAAATGGTTTGTCCGATACTGAACGAAACCGGTTTTTAAAAGTATACAAGCGGCGGCTTCGGGATGCTTATCCCAGGGGTTCGGGGAACCGTACGCTGTATCCTTTCCCTCGCCTGTTCATCATTGCGCTAGCCTGAGGGCAGGGTGGACTTGGATTTTCTATAGTTTGGAAGCTCCTTTTTCATCCGAGCAAGCCATTTTCCCAACTGCAGAATCATTTGCACGTATTGACCTCGAATTCTGACTATTTAACAAATAGATAAGCTGGAGGCCCGCGACTGTCGCCAAGTTGAAAACTACCGTTCGAATTCAAAATTTGACGTCAGTAGCATTCACTCTCAAACAGAATCAGGCCCAATTGGTCAGCATACCGTGGACGGTCTCCTATACAGGTTAGCTGAGCAGCTCAGTTCCATTGTCGTTTCGCACCTTCGGGCAGCCTATCCGCGTAAATGGCATTAGCTGTGGAACCGATTCCTGATATTCCCGATAGGTAGGATACCTCTCAAGAGAAATGGACTCTACCAATTTTGAAGTAAAAATGAAAAGCAACGTTAATATAATGAAGCCGAGCCCAGACCAGTTCAACCACTGCCCCGTAGCCGCAACGGCAAAGAGATAGAACACCCACCACAGGCTTATATCGCAAAAATAATTCGGATGGCGGCAAAAAGCAAAAAGGCCAGTCTTGATAAATGGTTGCGTAATTTCCTCGCCTGCTGCGATCTTCTGTTTCTTAGCCTGCTGAAACGCCCACATTTGCTCATCAGCAATGGTTTCACCAACAAGGAACACCAGGAATAAAGTTACAGATACTCCATCAATCCAAGTAAGCGACGTATCGCGTCCTAACCATGCCAGATGCACTGGAGCAGTAAACAACCAAATTATGAGCATCTGCCCGAACGCAATAAACAGGATATTAATCACTTGAAACTTGAGTTCGCCAACTTTTTCGCGTACTATGCCCCATCGATAGTCTTCACCTCCTTTCCAAAAACCTCCTTTGCGCGCAAAGTTGAATGTGAGACGAATTCCCCAAAGCGATACGAGAATCAACATGAGATTTAAACGCGGCACGTCAAAGTCAACACTTGCTGCAACGATAAGGCAATAGATGATTGGACAAATTGACCACAACCGATCAACCCAAGAGTATTCGCGAGTTACCACGGACAATAGCCACACTATCGCCGCCGAGATCAAGCACAGGTCAAATGCTGTACCAAACGGTGTACCTGCGAGTGGATGGTTAAAAAAATTGATATCCAGCATACTTTCATTTTCCACCGACTAACGTATCCGTCATACGCTCCAGCATCAATATCGCTCTGTTCAAATGTCGCAAATGAGTTTCTACAGTACCAACTTAGAAATTTGCACGTGCATTAAGTTCGCGCCATGCCGGCAAATCTTGAACTTTCGATTGATTCATTGCTCGTAACACACTAAGCAAACCGAAGAAAGTCTTAAACACGTATCGACTTGCCCGGTAACGGCCCTACGCTCATCAATTGTTGCTTCCCGTCGGAATTTTGCTGAATGGAATCCCCTTATCGAAGCGGATGTCCTGTGGCATTCCGAGAACACGTTCAGCCAAAATGTTGAGCATGATTCCATCCGAACCACCCGCAGTGCGGCTACCCGGAGCATTCATGAATACATCTGGATAGAGCCCTTCATCGATTGCGAATTCACGATCCCGTACTGCGCCAGACGAAATAATTGATCAAACCGTTTTTGCAACCACATCTTCCCTCATTCGGTTATGGCAAAAACGGAGGGATTCTGAAACCTTTTTACTGTGATTCGGTTTCCGCGGTCTCTTCCTTGGGGGACTTTTTCTGGTACTTGCGACGGAATTTCTCGACCCTGCCTTCTTTTTTATAGTGTTTTTCCCTTCCGGTGTAGAAAGGGTGAGAGTCGCTTGAGATTTCCACGCTTATAAGCGGGTACTCGTTTCCGTCTTCCCATTTGGTGGTTTCCTCGGATGTTCTGGTCGAGCGCGTAAGGAACATATGCCCGGTGAACGAGTCCTTGAAAACCACGTAGTTGTAATCTGGGTGAATGTCTTTTTTCATCTTGTCTGTCCAGTGTTTTTTTGAGAAAGGGAATTCTATACGACTATAAAATTTTGTAAAGCGCGCTGCGGCACCGGTCTTTTCCTATTGCTAGGTTCGGGAAAGAATTTCAGCCGCCTTTTTCGCAAAATAGGTGATTACAATGTCGGCCCCGGCCCTTTTTATGCTAAGAAGGCTTTCAAGGATTATTTTTTCCTCCTCAAGCCACCCCGATTGCGCGGCCGCCTTTATCATGAGGTACTCGCCGCTTACCTGATAGGCCGCCACCGGCAGGTCGGTGTTTTCCCGAAACTGGGATACCAGATCCAAGTAGTACCCAGCGGGTTTTACCATCACCATATCCGCACCCTCTTCTTCGTCCAAAATGAGCTCCCTCAAGGCTTCTCTTGAGTTAGCGGGATCCATCTGGTAAGTCATTTTGTCCCCGCCTCTGGGCGCTGAGTCAAGCGCTCCGCGAAACGGTCCGTAAAAAGAGGAGGCGTACTTTGCCGTGTACGACATTATCGAAACGTTCGTATGGCCCTCTTCGTCGAGGATCTCCCTGATCGCTCCAACCCTCCCGTCCATCATGTCGCTCGGGGCGACTATGTCGACTCCTGCGGCGGCATGGCATAGAGCCTGCTTACAGAGCACCTCGACCGTTACGTCGTTAAGTATTTCCCCGGATGGGGACACCACGCCGTCGTGCCCGTCACTTGAGTATGGATCAAGGGCTATGTCCGTTATGACGGCAACTTCCGGAACCTCTTTTTTAATGGTGGCTATGGCCCTTGGCACAAGACCCCTCGGGTTATAACACTCCTCGGCAAAAGGAGATTTAAGTCCGTCTTCGATTGCAGGGAAAATCATTACCGCCCCGACGCCCAGATTGTGGGACTGCCTCACTTCCTCCACAAGACCCGCAATGCCCCATCTTTTGCATCCGGGCATCGATTCTATTTCCTCATCGCCGTTTTTATCGTGGATAAAAAGTGGATACACAAGGTCTCCCGGCAGAAGCGAAGTTTCCCGCGCCAAGTCTCTTATGGAAGGGGATTTGCGGTTTCTTCTTGGCCTTGCGGAGAGGTCAAGAGAAGGGACGTCTCTAACCGGCGTTTTTATTTTAGTTTTTCTTCTGGTGCTCATGGTTTTTGCAATCTTGGTTTTATAAGCATGGGAGGAGAAGCGCTTTTACACAGCGCGAAACCCCCGGAAAATAATAAAAGGCTCGGGAGAATAGTCAACAAAAGCCGAATATTCCCGGCTAGCACTTGGAGGATGGGGACGGTGGAGAAGACTCTGCTCAAGTTTTTTCCGGATTCTGCCTTCCTAGGGCTTTTAAATGTGGCAGCCGGGGTCTATAATGATTTGCCAAAAGCACTGAGGAGGAATCCATGAACAGCAACAAGACCCAAGATGCTTCCACTTCTGCCTACACCATGGGATACAGCGACGATTTTCAGAAACTGCTCAGGCGCCGCAATGCGGGGACCAGCGCCGCACACCTGCTTCCGCACCTTGAGCCGGGCATGCGCGTTCTTGATTTCGGCTGCGGCCCCGGAACGATTTCTGTGGGACTGGCAAAAGCGGTTGAACCCGGAGAGTTTTTCGGTGTCGATATGGAGGCTTCGCAGATTGAGATCGCACGGGCCGCCGCGGATGCCGGCGGACACCGAAACGCTGTGTTCCAGACCGCTGACGTGGCAGATCTGCCCTTTGAGGATGACTCGTTTGATGTCGCACACTGTCACGCCGTTCTCATGCACGCCCCGCAAACCTTGGCTGTTCTGGCGGAGGTGCGTAGAGTCCTGAAGCCCGGCGGCATCATCTCAAGCCGGGAGATGTTTGTTGATTCCTCGTTTTTGGAGCCTTCGTTGAGGGACGGATGGGAAACGTTTGCGAAGCTTATCGAAGCTAACGGGGGCCACCCCCAGATCGGCAGGGAACTCAAGCGGCTGTTTGTTGAGGCCGGTTTCTCGGACATAAGTGCGAGTGTTTCGTTCGAACCTTTCTGCACGGACGAAGACATTGATTTTCTTCACGGTTTCATTAGCGCTTGGTTTTTCTCCCCTGATACAGTTGAAGCGGCCACGAAATACGGTATTGCTACCCAGGAACAGTTCGATGACTGGCGCCGGAAGCTTGATGAGTGGAAGGACACCTCTGGAGCGCTGGCGGCTTTTGCCTGGGGGGAAGCGACAGGGCGCAAATAGGATTGCCTTTGGGACTTTATCAAGACCTGACCCCATATCTTTCTTCCGAATTCTCTACGGTAAGCTCGCCGTCTTGGAACATTTACCGTATAAAAAAACGGTTCTCGGGCCGCGTGCACTTGTCAAGGGAGCAATCAGTCTTATTTTTACTAAGTGAAAACGGTTTTTCCAAATGGAATTTGCCGCTTAATGGAGGTTTTAGATGACCAAGGAGAAAACTGAAAAGCACGAGTTCCAGGCCGAAGTGCGAAGGCTGATGGATATCGTGATCAATTCTCTCTATACAGACAAGGAGATATTCATCAGGGAGCTGGTTTCAAACGCTTGTGACGCCCTTGAAAAACTGAGGTACATACAGCTTACCGAAAAAGAGATATACGACGAGGCGCTCCCGCTTGAAATCGAAATATCCACATCAAGCGAGGACAATACGATCACCTTTACCGACTACGGCATCGGAATGAGCAGAAAAGAGCTCGTTGAGAACCTCGGAACGATAGCCCGGTCGGGTTCAAGGAGTTTTCTTGAGGCGATAGAGAAAAGCGGGACTGAAGGCGGAGATCTGATCGGGCAGTTCGGGGTGGGCTTTTACAGCTCCTTTATGGTTGCCGATTCGGTTGAAGTGGTGACCCGTGGCTACAGGAAGAATTCAGAGCATCTCGTCTGGCGAAGCAGCGGGGACGGAGTGTTCGAGATAACAAAGGGAAAGGGGCACAGAAGGGGCACAAAGGTCGTCGTGTCTCTCAGGGAGGATGCAAAGGAGTACTCCGACCCGGAAGTGATAAGGGACATCCTTAGAAAATACTCCGCGTTTGTTCCATTCCCGCTTAAGCTAAACGGTGAGCAGATAAATACGACGGAAGCCGTCTGGCTTCGCAACAAAAGCGAAATTACGGATCAGGAGTACGGCGGCTTCTACAGATTCCAGACAAATTCCTTTGACGAACCCAGATACAGGCTTCATTTCTCCTCGGAAGCCCCGATTGACATGAACGTGCTTCTGTTCGTGCCTGAGGACAACATGGAGCGCCTGGGATTCGGGAGAATGGATCCCGGAGTGAGTCTTTACTCAAGAAGGGTTCTTATAGACGCCTCTCCCAAAAATCTTCTTCCCGAATGGGCAAGATTTCTAAAGGGCGTGGTGGACAGCGCTGACATTCCTCTTAACATCTCAAGAGAAACCATGCAGGACAGCTCGCTTGTGAAGAAGCTTAATTCCGCCATCACGAAAAGGTTCATAAAGTTTCTCGAGCAGAGTTCGGCTGACGACCCGAAAAGTTACGGCGATTTCTACGGCAAGTTCGGTTTTTTCATAAAAGAGGGTGTAGCATCGGATTTTGAACACAAAGAGCAGCTTCGGGGGCTGCTGCGCTTTGAGTCCTCGCGCAAGGGGGAAGGGGAACTGGTTTCCTTTGAGGACTACCTCTCGGGGATGCGCGAAGATCAGGAGGAGATCTATTACCTGTTCGGTTCCGCAAGAGAAACGCTTGAGAACGGGCCTCACATGGAGTTTTTCCGCTCCGAGAACATCGAGGTTCTTTTCATATACGAACCGATTGACGAATTCGTGATGTCGACTCTCGGGGAGTATGAGGAAAAAAAGATTATTTCTGCCGACAGCGTTGACATAGGAGTTGTGGGTAAGGATGCGGAGAGTTCTTCTGAGGGTCCTTCCGAGGAGGAAAAATCGCTTTGCGGCTGGATGAAGGAAGTGCTTGGCGAGAAGGTCGGGGACGTGCGCATGAGCCGGAGGCTCATTGAGAGTCCCGCTGCTGCGTTTAACTCCGATTCCACCATGACCCAGGGAATGAAAAGGATCATGAAGAACATCAGCGCGGGTGCCGAGATGCGTTCCGTCGTCCGCCTTGAGATAAACGGCGACCATGCGCTTATAAAAAACCTTGCATCCATGAGAGGAAAAGACGGGGAATTCGCCGCAATCATAGTTGAGCAACTCTTTGATAACGCGCTTTTGGCCGCCGGGTACATGGAGAATCCCGGAAGCATGGTCGGAAGAATAAACAAGTTTCTTGAGCGGCTGAGTTCCGGGTGACGTTCGCAGATGAACTACCTTGCCCATATCCGCCTTGCCGGGGATGACCCTGAATGCCTGATAGGAAATTTCCTGGGCGATTTCGTGAAGGGCCGCCTCACCGAGGACCGCTATTCCCCGGGCATAAGACGCGGGATAGTGATGCACCGCAGGATTGACGCCTGGACGGATTCTCATGAAATAACGAGGGAGTGCGCCCGGCTTATAAGTCCCGAGCGCAGGCGCTGGAGTAGGGTTATTCTTGACATCTTCTATGACCACCTGCTTGCCGTTAACTGGGAGAGGTATTCGGATGAGAGCCTAAGGGACTTTCTTGACAGGTCGTACGGTATAATCCTCGGGGCGGCGGATATCTTCCCCGAGCACGCGGCGGCCAGGATAAACACCATCATCAAGGACGGCTGGATAGAGAAGTACCGGAGCATTTCCGGGCTAAGCGTCGTATTCCGGGGGATGTCGATAAGAGTAAGGAGAAAAAATCCCCTTTCCGGGTCCGAGCAGGAACTCGTGGCGCACTACGACGAGATGAACGAGCATTTCAACCGGTTTTTCCCGGAAATTATTGAATACGCGAAACATCTTGAGAGAGCGGACGAGATTCAGGCCTAATGGACCCTGCGCTGAACATTCCTACGGCGGTTACGATCTGTGCGTCGAAGGTCCAGTTATCGCGGGACATCACCTTTATCGTCTGGTTCCTTTGCGATAGAGGGTTCTTGTTGAACACGTAACGCCCTGTCGTACGCCGAATCGTGCAACGAATCGGCCGTGCGTGCTATCCCCTCGGCAAGGGATACGCGGGGTTGCCAATGCAGGTCGCGGCACGCCTTGTCAATACGGAAGTAGTGATGCGTATTCAAGTAGCGGACCGCGAACCGGGACAGGCCGTCCTCCGGGACCAAACCCCGTCGTATCACGGCATGGAAGCCCTCCACAATGCCCGCTCCCGCGTACGCCACCCAGTAGGGAATACGTCGTCGGATGGGACCGTACCCTGACGCCATAAGCAGGCGTTCTATGAACTCGAAAAACGGGACCGGCTCCGCGTTTGTCACGAAATATGCCTGACCGGATACCAGCCCGTTCGAGTCAAGGGCCCGTTCCGCGGCCAGCACGGCATCGACCACATTGTCGACATAGACGAAATCGGACAGCTTCTCCCTCCGACCAACTTCCCGGATACCTGCCCCGTCTGCCCGTTTGAGAATGTTCGGGAGGAAACGTTGGTCTCCCGGACCGAAGACAAGGTGAGGACGCAGCGCGCATGCCCGGGTTACATCCTCTGTAGCGAATTCCAGGACACGCCGTTCCGCCTCTATCTTGCTGTCCACGTAGGCGCTCATAGATACTTCCGCATAGGGAAGGGTCTCGTCTCCGGCCTCGATATCCCTGCCCTCGAAAACCACGCTGGCCGAACTGATATGCACGAGTTTGCGTACCCCAGCCCTCCTGCATGCTTCTATCACGTTGACCGTCCCGCCGTAGTTCACGGACCACATTTCATCCCGTGCCGTGTTGCGGGTCTGTACGACGGACGCGCAATGAATAACCGTCTCGCATCCTTGGCAAGCCCGGACGAGGGCAGACAGGTCTCTGATATCCACGTTCAGAAATCGCACGTCGGACCGAAACGAATGGCAATGCGGACTGACTACCCGCACATCCCGCCCCTCGTCGGCCAATGCGTGGACAATCGCCCCTCCGATGAATCCACATCCGCCGGTTACCAGTACGGGACCTTTTATGAGCGCGTTCCGAATATCCAGTCCCATACAGGCGTAATCACTCCGTAATTTCCTCCCTGGCTATGATGCGCATCGTGACTTGAGGCCCAGTGGTTCGCGAGCCATGCCAGACGATAGGGTAGCTGCAGATTCGTATGATGCAGTATGTTGATGATGGTATGAAGCAAAACGACCGCCAGAAACGCTCCGATACCCAAGGGGCCCACTATCACTATCGAGATTAACAGGAAAGCCAGCCCCGCGATCATTTCCACCGGGTGCAGATACAGGGAGTCGACGGCAGTGGGATGCAGGTTCATGTGATGAACCCAGTGCACTTTCTGCATGACTTTCCGCACATGCAGCAGACGATGCAGCCAGTAGTACCCGAAATCGTAAAGCAGCAGGACAAGGATGGGCTTGTACCAGGTGGAAGCTGCATCCAAGTCTATCAGGAGTTCCCCGAACATCACGATCGCGACAAGGTAAAGCGCCACGGCGATCGTTCCGTTCATTGAAGCATTTCTGTAACGGTCCTTGAGACGACTGCCGTCTCCCTCGGCTATTCTCCAGTCATAGAGCTTAGAGTAGGCCAGCTGGGCTCCGGCCATAAATCCGCTCATCACCAGGATTGCGCTTATTATATAGGTCATCTGGGCATCCTTCGTCCAGCCGTACTCAATCTACGTTTCATTTCGGGAGCGTGACCTGTTGCGGTCATCGTCTGACTCCTTCCAAAAGAAAATTTAACATATACGGCCGATGCAGGAAACAAGTTAAATTGACCGGATTTTTCGTAACTATTGTATATAATTCCCTAACTGAGGGCCCGATATAAACCGAGGCAAAAAATGATCGATCTCTACACGGCGGCCACGCCGAACGGCAAGAAGGTTTCAATAATGCTTGAAGAACTGGGAGCCGCCTACAAGATTCACGCTCTTAACCTCTCTGAGCTTGAACACAAGGAGCCGTGGTTTCTCGAGATAAACCCGAACGGGAAAATACCCGCAATAGTTGACAATGATGACGGCACGGCGGTTTTTGAGTCAGGAGCCATACTCATATATCTTGCCGACAAGTTCGGAAACTTTCTTCCGCCCCTAGGGGACAGTCGCAGAACAACGTGCATCCAGTGGCTCATGTTCCAGATGTCGGCGGTAGGGCCCATGCAGGGACAGCTGAACGTCTTTTTAAAGTACGCCCCGGAAAAAATACCCTATGCCATAAAGAGATACACCGAGGAGACTAAAAGGCTCTACTCGATACTCGACGGAAGACTCTCTGAAGTGGAGTATCTTGCAGAAGAGTATTCGATCGCCGACATAGCCACATGGCCCTGGATAAACGCTTACGACTGGGCGGAACTGGATCTCAGGGCTTTTCCGAATCTTACTAGGTGGCATGCCGAAGTTGGCGAAAGGCCCGCCGTGATAAGAGGAAACGGGATTCCCCCAAGCTTGAAGGAAGAGGAAACGGAAGAAGAGAGGATAAAGAGAATTCAGAAACTGCTTTCCTAGTTTCCGTATACTGAGGACTCTTTTCCTTTTTGGGCAAAAACATTTTTTTAGCAATTTCCATCAAGGTAGGGGATTGGATGTGATTTTCCTGAACCATAAGAAGAAATTTGAAGAAATGTCAAAACCTGAATTTTAGCAAACTCAGAACACGTTCTTATAGTTGTGCATACATGATTGACAATTAAACATGTTCTTACATATATTTTCTCATTACATAGAATTTGTTTGGAGTATGCTCCAGTTCTAGGTCTAATGAAATCATCAATATTAAGTTCTCAGTGTGGGAGTATTAAAAACCAGAGCAATTAATGGCTGAAGCGTTTACAATCCACATATATGTCCCCGATGGCGACCCAGAAAGCCTTATGGTGATTGACCATATGAATTGGACAGGGGTCGGTTTGGCCTTTCCACGTTCCAAATGGGCAGAAATCAAGCAGCGTCCTGAGTTCACTCGAGCCGGTGTTTATATGTTAAAGGGTTATGAGAATGAGGATGATGAGTTGCCAACTATTTATGTTGGTCAGGCGGATGGTGTCCATAAACGTATTGAGTCTCACTATAAGGATAAGGATTTCTGGGATCATGGGATCGTGTTTGTTTCAGCCAATGATGGTCTCAACCGGGCTCATATTACTTGGCTGGAATATGCGCTACTGGATCGTGCAGCGCAAGCTAACCGCTGCCATTTGGCCAACGGTAATGTTCCGCAAGAACCTGTGATGACTGAATCTGAGAAAGCGGATACAAAGAGATTTCTAAAGGAAATCCTCCAAATACTCCCATTGGTGGGCTTGCGAGTGTTCGAGTTTCCGAAACCAGTTGCTACGCCAAGAGCTACTACTGAAGATATACTGCCCAATTTGCCTTCGCACAAACCCGATACTGTAATAGTGCCCGCACGTGAAGAGGGGTTTAAGAAGGTCTTTCTCGGAGAAGACTCTTGGCATGCAATACGTATCTCTGGTGGGATGCTTGGAAAGATTAAATACATCGCCGCTTATCAAACAAATCCAGTTTCCGCAATCACACACTATGCGCCGGTTGACCGGATCGAACCATATGGGGAGAGTGGTAAGTATCGGATTGTTTTCTCTGAGAAAGCACAAGAGATTGGGCCGATACCTTTCAGCGACGCTCCGCTTGGAGCTATGCAGGGGCTACGCTACACCACATTTGAAAAGCTCAGGACAGCAAAAAAGCTCAGCGATGTTTTTTAAAAGAGGTTAATTAATCTCAGTTAATAATTGCATCGAGAAGTTAATGTCCGATGATAAGAAAGAAGACCGGATTATACTGGTAACGGGGGCAAGCGGTTATGTTGGCGGGCGGCTGGTCCCGGCTTTGGAGGGAAGGGGAGAGCCGGTGCGTTGTCTTGCCCGCAATCCCGGATATCTCGCCGGTCGTTTCTCCCCCGATACCCGGATTATCGCCGGCGATGTGCTTGACCCTGATTCTCTCGAGATCGCGCTTGAAGGGGTGGACACGGCCTACTACATGGTCCATTCCATGGGTTCCGGGGACAACTTCGAGGAGCAGGACCGTATCGGGGCGCGTAATTTTGCCCGGGTTGCACGCCGACATGGGGTGCGTCGAATTATTTATCTGGGAGGCTTGTTCGGAGATGGTGAACTTTCCTCTCACTTAGCGAGCCGCAGGGAAGTAGGGGATATTCTGGCCTCAGAAGGTCCCCTGACCTTGGAATTTCGCGCCTCGATCATAATCGGCTCGGGATCGCTTTCTTTTGAGTTGCTGCGAAGCCTGGTTGACAGGCTGCCGCTGATGGTTACCCCGAGCTGGGTGAGAACATTAACCCAGCCCATCGCCATCGAAGACGTAATAGCCTATCTCATTTGTGGCTTGGATCTGGAACTGCAAGACAGCGCGGTTTTTGAAATCGCCGGTCCTGACCAGGTTACCTACGGTGAGTTGATGCAGGAGTACGCACGCCAGATCGGCGTGCGGCGCTTCATGATTCCGGTGCCTGTACTGAGTCCCAATCTCTCAAGTCTCTGGCTGGGTCTTGTGACTCCCCTTTACGCCCGGGTGGGAAGGAAACTCGTTGACGGTTTACGCAACGAGACCATCGTCCGCGATAAAACGGCCCTGAAGCGTTTCCCGGTACATCCCTTGGGAGTGCGCCAAGCGATAGACCGTGCCCTTAAGCAGGAAAATATGGAAATTGCCCAGACCCGCTGGAGCGACGCCGTGTCTTCAAGCGGTAACCGGCCGTCTTGGGGCAGAAGACGTTTCGGCTCACAACTTGTTGACCGCCAGCAGGCCGTCGTCAAAGTGAACCCCGCCCGAGCCTTCGCGCCCATACGACGCATTGGCGGAGAGCAGGGCTGGTATTTTGCCACTTGGATATGGTATCTGCGCGGCCTGGTTGATCTGCTGGTGGGTGGAGTAGGGATGCGGAGGGGCAGGCGGCATCCGACCGACTTGCGCCAGGGCGACCCTCTGGATTTCTGGCGTGTTGAGGCGTATGAAGAGAATCGACTGCTGAGCCTGAGAGCGGAAATGAGGTTGCCTGGTCAGGCGTGGCTTCAGTTTGAAGTCGAGCCCGCTGAAAGGGGCAGTCAGATAACGCAGACGGCCGTTTTCCAGCCCTTGGGTCTCGGCGGTCTGCTTTACTGGTATGGTCTTTATCCAATCCACTGGATTATTTTCAGGCAGATGCTTAAAGAAATTGCAAGACGCGCAGCTTATTGATTCCCTAAGATATACCCTTACCTGCGATGAAACCGAACCAAAAGCTGAAATTCCGCATTGCCGAGCGGATGTGCAAATTGTCCGCCTGAAGTGCGCCATGGGAGGATCCGCTGGAGCACTAGGGAATGCGGGGATTTAGAGGGGTTTGCGTGCCAGGAAGCAATATAGCGGCGTGAAGACCCCGGTCCTGCCGCCCGCGACATAGGCGTCGGCGGTCCGATCCATCAGACTGAAGACTTCCGCGGAACCTTTCGGGAACACCCCCAGTATCTCGGCCAGCCTGGATGCCCCGATGAACACCTTACGCCCCAGCGGAAGCCTAGGCAGGAAATTGTCCAGCGTTCCGTGCCGGGTTTCCATGGGTTGGTACCACGGCGTGGTCGGACCGTTCTCCTCGACGGCTAGGTCCGCCCCCTCGACGACCTGGAATCCCACGGTTTCAAGCGCCCGGTCCACCTCGCCCATCGTCGCGATATCCTTGAGCGCGATGCCGTGCATTAGTTCCTGCTTGATGGCTTGGTGCCGGTTGTCGTCGGGATCGAACTTGTCCGTAAGGCACATTTCCTGACCCCAGAAGAGGGCTCCGGGTTTCAGCACGCGGTAGATCTCGGCGAACGCGTCCGTCTTTTTTGGCGCGTGGCACGTCGATTCGATCGCGTAGCCCCGGTCGAAGGTGTCATCCGCGATGGCGCTCATGTCCATGAAGCTGCACGCGATGTAGTCGACCATGTGGTCGAGCCCTGCCTCAACGTTCAACGATTTTGCCTTGTCCAACTGGATTTCATTGTTGTTGACCCCGACGACCCTGACTCCGGCCTCGCGGACGACACGGCGCATCGGGCCGCCGATCCCGCAACCGATATCGACCACCGTCATCCCCTCGTGCAGCTCCAGCTTGGCAATCATCAGCCGCTGATGCCGAATCTTGGAGTCCTCCAGGCTCTCGCGGGGCGACAGCGGTGCGAAGTGAAGGGATTCGCCCCAGCCGAACACCATGAGCTCGCTGCAAAGGTCGTAGTATTCCTTGACGGTCTTGGTGTGATCATAGTCCGCCGCACCGGTATTCTCCGCGGACGCCCTGTCTGTCCATCCATTGAAGTATTGCACGCGGCGGGCGACGTTCGACCCGCTGTACGCGGTCTTCAGTCCGTTCAATAATTTGCGGAGTTGCATAGCAGGTTTCCCCTATAAAATTTATGGAATTATTTTTCGCAATAAGTGGTTATGGGCTTAACCCTTTAATTACCCAAAAATCCAGCGAACTAGAGTAACACCGCCGACTACTATCAGAATTGCCACAAGAGCAATAGCCACAAAGCCCAACAGGTAAGCGATTATGTATCTAAGGTTTTCCATAGTTCACGGAAGCAAAGGCATCTGCCTCATAAAGAGTCCTGTGGAACGAGCCGGTCGCCACCAGCACTAGTATAGTATTTAATGAAAGATGCAATTTCAAGATCAACTTGGCTAGACGGATGCCATTTTGTCTGCAACCAAAATATTTCATAAGGACAAGTTATGAGTTTATGTTAAGAGAACAGGCTAGCTGTGCATTGATCTAGAAACAAAAGGCAAGCAAAACGCTTATTATTATTCCCCCCACAAACGAGAAAAAGCAGAATTTACACTTTTTCGGTTTAGATATATAATTCCCTGAAGCTAATGCAAATGCATTTCTGGTACTTAACGCTGGATAAGCGGAATAACAGCAAATGAATCCAAACTCAAACGTGCGCAAGGATGAAGCCTTGCTTTACCCATTTCCGGAAGGCTGGTATTTTGTTGCCAGCCGCAAGACGATTGAAAAAAAGGGACTCTTAAAGAGAACTTGGCTTGGAGAACAGATTGTTGTCTGGTGCAACGGGGAAGGGAACGTTTGTGTTGCTGAGGCGGTCTGTCCGCATCTTGGAGCCGATCTTGGCCCTGAGGCAGGGGGGCGGGTGCGCAACGGTTGCCTCGTATGTCCTTTTCACGGTTTCGAGTTTGACGTGAGCGGTCAATGCGTGGCGACACCCTTCGCTCCTCCGCCAAAAACCGCCAAGCTGAAGGTGTTCGAGACACGAGAGATAGAGGGTCTCATTTTTGGTTGGTGGGGCAGCGGCGGTCGAGAACCTCTATGGCACCTGCCCGAAATCTCCACAACGGATACCGACTGGAGCGGGATGGAATTCTGCCACCTCCGTTTCCCGGGACATCCCCAGGAAACTACCGAGAACTCCGTGGATGTTGCACACCTTAACTATGTGCACCACTACAACAGTGTGAACATTGTCGGTTCGGTATCGATTGACGGCACCTTCCTCAGGAACTCCTTTAACTTCAAACGTAACCTTACAGTTGCTGGCATCAAGCTTTTCGAGTACGACGTTTCTGCGGTCGCCAGTATACACGGGCTTGGCTATTCAATTGTCGAGGTTCACGAACATTCGATCAATATGGACACCCGCCTGTGGGTGCTTGCAACACCGATTGATGGCAAAATTATTGAATTGACGTTGGTGAGCCAAGTGCGACAACTTCGTAATCTGAAGGGAGTGGGCCACGGGCTGCGGCTCCTTCCCCTGGGACTCAGGACCCGCCTCATGAACAAGGTCCTCATTGCTTCCCAGGAGCATGACGTCATGCAGGATGTCGTCATCTGGAGCAATCTAAAACATCGGTCACTTCCAAGGCTTTGCAGCGTTGACGGCGATATCGGGAAGTATCGGCGCTACTGCAGGCAGTTCTATCCGGATGGTCAGTATTATAATCCGTAGAGGTATGTGGAGACGTTTATGCCGATTTCGGCATACTATTCAGCTTTTCCATACCGCACAGTGGAATCTTCGCGATCTATGCGGTTGAGCGTCTCAATCTCTCCCTAATCTCCTCGGTGGTTTCCTTGGTCTCGTCAAGTAGCATCAGAAGCGGCGGAAGAAAGAAGAAATCTGCCAGTAGAGCAATAATTACCGTTATTCCTACCAAAAGACCAAGCACTTGGTTTCCCACCACCCCGGATGCTCCGAACACCATGAAGCCCAGACCAAACACTACGGTAGTTGTAAACAGTGCCCTGCCCACCAAGCGAAAGGCAATTTGAACGGACTCCGAAGGCAATTTCCCTGCTTTTCTGCTATCCGTATATTTTGTCATGAAGTGGATGGTGTCATCCACGATGATGCCGAATGCTATAGCGGTGACGACCGCCGCTGGAACTCCTACCTCTCCCACCAAATACCCCCACAGTCCCATGGCCATAGCGGCCGGAAGGAAATTGGGGATCAAACTGACCAGTCCCAGGCGTATGCTTCTGAATATGGCGAACAGCAGCAGGGAGACGATGGCCATCGCCACAAAAGTGCCCTGCAACATATTTTCAATGTTCCTCTGAATCGAATGAGACCCCACAATCGAAATTCCTGTAGCGCCGGTTTCCATGCCGGGGGCATTTTGCCGCAGCCACGCACGTGAACGATCGTCAAGATCGATCTTTTCCTTGCTGGACATACTCTTCACTGAGACCGTTGCGCGTGTTGCCCTCCGGTCATGGTCGATCAGGTTGTTCAGATCGCGGCCTACCGGAAGAGAGAATTCGTAAAGCAAAAGGTACTGCGCAGCAAGGTCAGGATCGTCGGGAAGGGCGTAGTAATCCGGGTCATCACCATGCAGGTTCTTGTTAAGACGCTTCATGATATCGGCAATTGAGAAGATATGGACAAATTCCGGTTGCTCCCGGTACCAATCCGCAAACGACTCAACCTGTTTTAGGTATTCTATATCCGTGACGGCGCCTTCACGGCCGGAATCGAGAGAGTACTCATAGGTTTCCACGCCAGGGAAATTCTCGCTCAGAAAATCCGCGGATCGCCGGAACTCGTAACTCTCGTCAAGAACCTCAAGCCAGTTCTCCCTAAGCTCAATCTTGGAAATGCCTGCAACCAGAAAGACAGTCACAATGCCAAAGAAGCACAGAAGGATCGTACGATAGGAGATGACAAAACGGCTGAGACGATCGAAAAAATCCTGTTTGTCTTCGCGCAGCTTCCGGGGACGAATAGGTAATAGTGACAGGAATGCGGGCAACAGAGTCACCGAAAAGACGAAAGCGCACATGGAACCGAACGCCACGATGTTACCCATGACCTTAAACGGTGGCATATCTACGAAATTCAGGCTCAGAAATCCGATTGCGGTTGTGAACGAGGTAAGGAAAATAGGCCACACGTCCACTCGCACGGCATAGATTGCCGCTTCTGTTCTCGTCATGCCCTGGCGTAAGCCCCCGGCCATTGCCTCAATAATGTGCACGGAGTGAGCGACGGTCACGGCCATCAGCACGAACATTGCGGCACCGCTTTCACCAAACAGTCTTAAGCCTGTCCACCCGGCAAAGCCCAGCGCGGATGGGATGACGGTAGCAATCATCAGCACAATGGCAAGTGTCCCCCATATCGAACGTATCAGAACCAAGGCGACAAGCAGCATGGTTCCAAGAGCAATGGGCCCGAGGATGGCCGTTTCATCATCAAGCGCGTCACCTATGACACGATTGAGGATGAGTCCACCTAAAAGGTGGTAGTCGATGGATGTATATTTCTCCCCGGCGTCGGCAACAGTTTCATACAGGTAGTCAGTAACCTCTCGCTTGGCCAATTCCCTATTGTCGTCAGGAAGAATAATACTGACAACCAGACCTGCAACTCGTCCGTCACGGGAGACGAATCGCCCGGCAACTTCCTCAGTGCCGAGCGCGATATCCATGATTCGTTGTATATCGGTATCGCTCAGGGAACTGGCTTCGTCTATAAGCTGCTCAACAACCAGCTCGTCTTCAAACCCCTCGCTATGCGTATAGTTTGAAATAGAATCGACGCGGGTGGCGTACGGGGTGCGCCAAAGCTGCTTGGTCATCTCTTCAATGGCAACAAGCGTTTCCCGTGTAAAAATGGTGCCGTCATGCGGTGCTATGGCAACCAATACGACATCGGACAGTGCATATGTCTCTTCAAGCTGTTCGAGTGCAACGAGGTGTGGGTCGGATTTACTAAAGTGGTTGCGGAAGTCTACGTCCACCACAATCAAGCGCGTGGCTCCCGCGGCAAGGACCAGCATAACAAGCAAAGAGAGCAGAATGGTCAGCCAGCGGCGGGCGAGAATTGTTGAGATGTAGGATTCCAAGTTCATAAGATCGTGCCGAATTATACAATATGTGTAGGTTTCAGATCTGGCATTTCCTCATACTTTGTTCACCGTTCAAAGACCTAGTTCTTTTACCTTGCTGAGTATCTCTTCGGCATGGGACGAGGATTTAACTTTGTTCCAAATATACGCTATCCTGCCGCCTTTTTCTATAAGGAAGGTAGTCCTGCGAGCAACGAAGGGGAAGAACTTCCACCTTACCCCGTAAAGAGCCACTATCTTCCTGCTCCTGTCGCTCAATAACGGGAAATTGAGTGAAAACTTGTCTCTGAACTTCTCATGGGACTTCACCCCGTCTGTGCTTACCCCCAAGACCTGTACTCCAAGAGACGCAAGTTCCTCCTCCGCATTGCGAAGCGAGCAAGCCTCATTAATACAGCCCGTAGTGTTGTCCTTAGGATAAAAGTAAAGCGCTACGGTTCCTTTAGAATAAAAGTCGCTTAGCCTTACTTTCTCCGCTCCGTAGGTTTCGGTTTCAAAATCAGGGGCCTGGTTCCCTATCTCAAGATTTTTTCCCATGATTGTAGCTTGACAAACAAGCTTGATAAAGGGTAACAAGTCCCCGGCACCTGCGCAACCCCGGATTCCCGGGGTTGCATCCCTTGGAATATCCCGGTATTGTCTCTTTTGTTTGGACATGCAAATCCTATCTTGATTATCGCTTTATAGTTAGATAAGTTACTACGATTGAAAAATGGCTAGTCAAAACAATCAACTTGAATTGCAGTCCGATCAGGTCGAAGGTGTCTTGATAATAACCGTAGCTGGTCGAATTGATGGTCTGAACGCACAGGAATTCCACGAGAACCTGGACAAGGAAATAGGTGGTTCTGACAATCCCGTAGTTCTGGATCTTGAAAAGCTGTCCTACATCAGCAGTGCGGGATTGCGTTCAATTCTGCTTATTGCAAAAACATTGCAAAGTAGAAATACGAGATTCATGCTGTGTTCCTTGCCTGGTCCCATAAGGGAAATCTTCGAGATCGCAGGTTTTGATAAAATCATTGATGTGCTCAAATCTCGTTCTGACGCTATAGCTGCAACAACGGGTTAAAACGCGTCACGAAGAGGCAGTTGCCGAGTCCTCGCCTTCTGCGGTTTCTTCTGAAGTATCAATTACCTGATGAGCTACAGGGTCAAGCGGCAAGACGACAATCATATCTGTGTATTCTCCTTCCTCCGTTTCTACGCGAAACTCACCGCCGTGCTGTCGTACTATGTCGTTGGACAGCGATAATCCCAAGCCTGTCCCTTGATCCGTGGGCTTCGTTGTATAGAACGGGTTGAAGATACGTTCCAATGCGGATTCGGGAATACCGGTTCCATTGTCACGAACATGTACCTCAATACGGTCATCAACGAGCCGCGTACTCAATTTAAGCGTCGGCTGATAATCTTTCTTCGACGCATTGTCGGCTGCCAGCATTTTTCGTTTTTCGTCCGCGGCATAGCAAGCATTAGTTACCAGATTTAGGAAAACCCGGCCGATGTCCTGCGGTTGCACCGTGATCTCGCCTATATCCGGCGAGTAGTCTTCCTGGATTTCTAGCTGGAAGTCAGGGTCGGCAGCGCGAGCGCTGTGGAACGCGAGCAGCGCATGGTCGTTAAGCAATATGTTGAGGTCAGTCGGTTGCCATTCCCCGCCACCACGGCCCATCTTGAGCATGTCTGTTATAATTCGGTTCGCACGAGTTCCGTGCTCGTGAATGCGTTTCAAATTTCCTGTCAAATCCTCGGCTACTTCCTCGACTAACTCCGGATCGTATTCCTCTTTCGCGTCCCCGTTAGCCTCCATTTTGGCCACTTCCTCCAGAAGTTCTTCCAGCAGCTCTTGTGAAACCTCCGAGAAGTTCATGATGAAGTTCATTGGATTTTTGATTTCGTGTGCGACCCCGGCTGTCAACTGGCCAAGCGCAGCAAGTTTCTCTCGCATCACGATCTGGTCCTGCGCCCGTTTCAACTCTTCGTTAGTATGTGCCAGTTCTTCGTTTTTTTCTTGCAGCTGGTTGGCGAGCGTCTCTACAAGATTAAGGCGTTGTACTTCCAGTGCGTTATATCGGAACACCTCAAGCGCCTTGGCTAATTGCGCGATTTCGTCATTACCTCTAGTGTCGACGGCTATTTCCAGGTTGCCATCAGCCATTTCTTGCATTTGATTCGATATTCTCTCCAGACGCCGAATCAGACGACGATGTACAAGTATCCATCCCCACAAGATTCCACCACTTATAGCAACAATATTGAAAACCAGTAGTACCTTCGTGCTGGTGGCAGTTACCGCCGCCGCTTTGCTCGCCATCTCCCCTGCAGTCATGCTTGAATCGTTTACAACGCTTTCTACTCGCGCTACGATGTCAATTCCCAAAGCTTGATTCTCGAGAAGCAGGGCGGATAATTCATCGTCAACTGCAAGTTCCCGACTGCGCAGGTCAAATCCGTTGTTTTCCCTTCTGCCGAATGAGACCAGGTCTTCGAAAATCCCAGACAGCTGGTCATGAAGGTCGCCTCCCCCCTGTTCGTATTTCTCAAGCGCATCAAGCGATCGGCTGGTGCTACCGGCTGCGGCTTCAAACCGTTCTCGCAATGGCTGCAGCATGGCCGCATCGGTCACTACAAACGCGGTTGCGAGCAACTGCGAAGCGACTACAGCCGCTTCGCGGAGTTCAAACAGGCGACGATAGATCAGGAATTCCGGTTCGGAGAAATGAACCGAGCGGGGAGATTGTACTGCATCAAGAGACCGGTGTCCGGTCATTAAATAGAACATCTGATCGTCGATTTCGTTAATCATAATCGGCGTTATTTTACTTTGGATACCCCGGAGCTCGTCTCTAAGATTGAGACTGCTCTCGCGAAGTTCAAAGCGTTCCCTGACAAGCAGCTTGATCCGCTCAATGTTCTGGATTATGGCGACCCCGTCAGATTGAATCTGCCGCGCTTGTTCGCTTTCTCCTTGATTTTCCATCATTGTCGAGAGTTGTGTTTTAAATGCATCCGCCTGCAGGTCGACCGTCCCGACAACGGTCCTGAACTGCTCAGGCGTGCTCGCGGTGAGTCGGGGAGCAGCGGCGACGAGCATGGCTGTCTGCTGGGCAATTGCAAACGCCGATGTCATCTCGGGTATATTCTTTTCATTAACGTTCTGCTGAACTTTGCCGATTTGGTTAAGGAAGGAAAGAGCCATCAAGCTGACGATGATGATGAGTACTACAGCACCTGCGTAACTTATATAAAGTTGCGTAGAAATTTGCGTAGAAATTCGGTTCCAAAGCTTTGAAAACATTTCGCTTATCTCAATTCAACGTCTTTTGCCTATGCAAAACGTCGGTCAGTATCGTCGTGTTAGAGACGTGAGTGGCGTATACTGGCCATCAGGACCAATAATCGTCAAAAACACGCTGTCTGAACCTTGATTATCATTCTTGCTATATCGCAAGGTGAAGCCATCCAAATTAATGTTGTTGCCGGTCCGCAGCACCGCGTCGATGCAACCGCGGTTAACCCGGTTGCCGCAATTATCTACCACATAGATAGCCAAACGCCCTGCTAAATATCCTTCATACGATAGAAATCCGGGTTTTGCCGCCGGGTCGTACGCCTTGAGCGCAGCACGATAGGAAGCGGAAGCAGGCACCGTGTTTCCGGTTGGAAAAGGAACCACCTGGGTAACCAGAACTCCGGCCCCTTGATCACCCAGTTCGCTTGCCAAGGCACTACTGCCTACGAAAGAAAGTGTCATAAAAATGGAGTTCATACCGATGTGGCGCGCCCACTTAATAAATGTCGCGGTTGGCTTGTAGGGACCAATAATAATCACAGCTTCCGGTCCGGTAGCGTGCAGATCAAGAAGGGCCGTCTTTATCGCGACAGTATTGCGAGGAAATATCCCCGTTCCGATAGCAGAAAGCTTGCGACGCTCAAGGGCAAGAAGGACCCCATTCAAACCGGCACGACCGAATGAGTCATCCTGATGGAGAATGGCAATGCGATTAATTCCGAGATCGGTCGTCAATCGTTCTACCATCTCCTCGGTTTCCTGATAATACGAAGCCCGAAGATTGATCACTGTCCGGCGTGCGCTGTCACGCAGGAATTCCGCACCGGTCATAGGTGCTATGTAAGGTACATCGTGTTCCTCCGCGACGGGTACCGCAGCTTTGGATGTAGGAGTGCCAACTGCGCCGATGAGTGCGAAAACATTTTCACCAATCAGTCGTCGCGTATTTACAATTGCCGCTTCCGGTTCGTATGCGTCATCCATTGATTGCAGTTCCAGACGACGTCCGTTAACGCCACCCCGGTCATTAACCTCTTTAAACGCGGAAAGAATGCCGGTTTGCATGCCTTTACCAAGTTTGCCGGCCGGGCCGCTGAAGGCAGCTGACTGCCCAAAGACAATACGGTCACTGTATACGCCCGGCACAGCGTGTGTTTGCTGTTGGGCTTCCCCTGATGCTGCGGTTGCCAGTATTGCAACTATTGAGGCGGTAACCACTTTTTTGAGAGACAGTCTGCTTAATAACCGCATTTTATCTTTGCTAAATTTTCTTGATCATAGTCAGATGATTACGATCACTGTTGCGTCGATAGCGCAACTCTGTCATCAGTTGCTTCGCCAGCATTATTCCCGCTCCACCAATACCGCGGTCTTCAAGCGAACTTTCGACATCAAGCTCCGGTGCGTCTTCTAGCGGATTAAAGGGGGATCCGTCATCCAGTATCTCAACAGTTATGGTTTCACCTTCTCTAGAAAGTATGATTTCCACTTCATGTTCCTGATCATCATCATGCGCATAGCTTGCCACGTTAGTGAAGATTTCCTCTAAGGAGAGCTGCGTGTTAAACAATGCTTCAGGGGGGAGACCCTGCTGTTCAAAAAATTCCTCCAGCGCCGCTGTGATCGTTCGGATTTCTTCCATCCGATTGGGAACGATCAACTTACGTGAAGCTTGTATCTGGCCTTCTTTGCCCATTATGTGGTTCGCAGAACTAGACAGGTTATATCGTCAGATTGCGGATTTTCACCAGCGAACTCTTTGACCGTCTCGAATACCTCATTTGTAACTTCCTCGGCGTCCTTGAAAGTGCCGCTTTGGAAAATTTCGCAAAACCTGTCCATTTCAAATAATTCCTTATCTTCTTTTTCAGCTTCCACTACTCCGTCAGTGTAAAATACAATCATGGAACCTGGTTCAAGGGTGATTGTATTTTCCTGATATTTGAAATCCTGCATCACACCCAGAGCAATTCCGCCCGTTGACTCCAATAGTTCAGTTGTCAGATTCGGTTTGACGATGACCGGCGGATTATGTCCGCCGTTTGCGTAAACGAATTCTTTCGTTCCAGGATCGTAAATGCCATATAACAGGGTTACGAATGTCATGGCATCGTTTTCATCCGCCAACATCGTATTTACCTGTTCCAGCACGGCGGCCGGAGAGGTGGAAATTGCCGCACAAGCCTTCAACAGTGTACGACTGGCCATCATGAACATTGCCGCGGGCACTCCTTTGCCCGACACATCAGCTATTGCAACGCCGATCCGGCCGTCACTAAATTGATAAACATCGAAAAAGTCGCCGCCTACGGAAAGAGCCGGAACCATGCTCGCGTACAGATCAAATGCTTCAGAAGTCGGGAAGGATTTTGGAAGAATGTCCTGCTGCATTGTCCGTGCCACATCAAGCTCGTTCTGGAGAGCTACGAGTTTGTCGCGCGCACTCAGTGCTTTACGCCACATAGCAAGGTTTTCAATCGTGCGTTCAATTGTAGTCTTCAGGTCCGTGAAGTCTATCGGCTTGGTCACGAAGTCGAATGCCCCACGGTTCATGGCAGTCCGTATGTTTTCCATGTCGCCGTATGCCGAGACCATTACGGCACGAATATCAGGGTCTACGTCGGGTATCTGTGCCAATAATGTCAACCCGTCCATAACGGGCATATTGATGTCAGACAGTACAATGTCGAATCCGTCGTCTTTGCGTAGAAGTTCGAGTGCTTCCACACCGTTGTGTGCAAATTCGAATTCGTAACGACCGCGACGAACTTCACGCCGCATTCTCTGCAACATAAGCTGTTCTAAATCTATCTCATCATCGACAACCAAAATTCGGATTCTGCTGTCGTCCATTTAGAACCTACCTTGCCATTTAGGGCCTATTTAATTGCTAAATCGGTAATTATATACCTGATTACGCGAAGTTATGTATAGGGAATCATATACTCGGCTCGGCAAAATATCTGTGTCCGACACTAGCAGACCCACCGAAAACACAGTTATTTTATGGCAAAAGCATTAGGCAAGAACTTAAGCAAAGGCATTTTCGTAATCAAGCTGTTCCAGTTCAGAATCCTTATATTCTCAGCCCATAGTGGCGTATCCTGCTGTTGTTTGTTCGGTGAATTTAAATGAACCGCATACGTCGCTTCTTTTCAGAACTTCCGCATGCCAGATTTGAATATAACTCTTGTGGTTGGTACGCTACATAGCGTGTCCGAACTGTTGCGTAAACGTTCGGTTTTCTGGCAGACACCAATTACTTTGGAACCGTTAATGAACAGTCGGAGTAAATACTATCCAGTTAATGCGGTCTGCCTGTTTTTTTCCTGCTGTCTGGCTTTTGTATGCGTCCTGTCTCTGATCGGTGTTGCACACGCACAAAGCATTGACGAGGCAAAGGCGGCCTATGCACAGGGGCGATTCGCCGAGGCGGCCCGGATCGGTGAAAGGCTCGGGACTTCGCAGGGGTTCGCGCTTTCCGCAAAGTCGCTGTCGGTTCACGCCAACTACATTGCCAAAAAAGGCGAGAAGAAAGAGTTGCTTGAGCAGGCCGTAACGCTGGCGAGAAAGGCGGTTACCTCCAATCCCGGCAATGCGGATGCCCATCTGCAGCTGGCGCGTACTATCGGACGGCGCGCGGAGACTGTCGGGGTGTTCGAAGCGGCGGGAGAGGCGGAAAAAATACGCGAATCCACGGAAAACGCGCTTCGAATTAATCCCAAATTGGTAGCAGCACATCTCAGCCTGGGGAGGTGGCATTCGGAATTGGTCGGCGCGATGGGTTCGTTCATGGCCCGCACCGTCTACGGTGCGCGGAAAAAGGATGCAATTGCCTCTTTTGAAAAGGCTCTTGCCCTGGCTCCCAATGCAAAAGCCGTGTCTCTGCAATACGCACTCGGATTGCTGGCGCTGGATGATTACCAATACCGGGGGAAGGCACGGGATCTGCTGATGCGTGCCATCAAGTTGCCGGCCAAGGACGCTTACGAACGGATACTGCACACCGAAGCGATCGAGGCCCTAAATAGCCTCAATGAATCCGATGACGATGACGATGACGACTACTGACGGCTTGCAACATCTCCCGGAACCGGAGATGCCGGGGCTGTCTTACGCCTTTCTGAAGCGCCAGCCGTACATCATACGTCCGTAGAAGTTAAACCACTTCCTCGCTTCGGAATCCTGAAACGGATAGTCTGCTCCAAGTTGTCTTGCCGTGACGAGGCCGGAAACAAAACATGTCTCTTGACTGTTGATCAGAGTATGGGCACCGCAGTGCCAAGTTCTTTTCCTGCCTTGAACGAAACCAAACAGATTAACCAGAAAAGCTATGTGAAACACATCGTGCACGATATGCTGAAACCACCATTTTTTTACGATTTTTTCTTCGTTGATACGACTGATCGGGTTGTAGGTCACCAGGCATGGCTTGTCCGATTTCTTTGCCCAGGGCTGTTGGTTGTGCATGATGTAGGTGATTTCATAGTTGTCGGGTCTCACACCATACTGTTCAATGTGGTTGCTTCGGGTTTCGAGGGGCTTGACAGCGTTGTCCGGGAGAACCGAGGCATCTGAATGGACAATCGTATGGTTGTGCAATTCGCTCTCGTAACGAATCGAAGAAAGAAGAAAGCTTTCCAGTAAGGTCGGATTGTCCAGAATCATCAATGTCTGGTTCGCGTTGCACGCAAAGACCACATCGTCAAATGTCTCCGTGGTTCCCTTTTCATCTTCAATGACCACACCGGATGCGCGCCGATACACTTTCTTCACGGGCCTGTTTAGGTATATCTTGTCCCGAAATCCGGCTGACATTTCCTTGTATATACGCCGCGTACCCATCTCCCATGTTTGCATTGGTGTTGCGGTTTCTATATCAAAGAACTCAAGATACCGGGCAAACAGGGACGCGGGCATGTCGAACACGTTTGTTGCCATCAGAAAATTGACGAACATCGGTTTCAGAACCTTGTACCTGAAGTCTCCGGAGAACCTGCCCCAGTTGAGAACCGCACCCATGCTGATGTAGTTGAACGGATTGAGAGCATTGAGCAATCGGGATCTGGAGTGGTTAAGTTGGCCGAACCATTTGAGACGTCCCAGGAGTTTCTGGAACTTGGCAATTTCCGGTTGCAGCTGGCTCCTGATGTCTGAGTCGAAATCGTGTGCATAGATTTCGCCACGGTACTTAACGCTGTAGTTGAATTTGGTGTCTAACAGATCAATACCGTGTTGCTCCATGAACAGCAGTATATTGTGGTATACCGATGGAATGCACGCGGTGACGGAAATATCGAACGGAATCGAGGTCCCATCTTCTTGAGGCATGTCAGCTGTTACGGCATTGCCGCCAAGCTGAGGCTGGGCTTCAAAGATTCGAAATTCGAACAGATCGGGGTGTCGGTGCAGAGCCCAAGCCACCCCCAGCCCGGATACTCCACCACCGATGATAGCAACCTTTCTCATTTTTCCAGTGTCCTCCGTTTCATTCATAGCCGATACCATGGCCTCTTAATGTGCTTGCCCATTATAGCACCCGGTCAGCCGGGTGTAAAACAAGGGTGAACAGACATTAGGAGGAAGCCCTAGAAAGCTGAAATTCGACCCCTGCTGCGTCAACGTATTCAGGGATTATGGCACATCAGATGGGTAGTTCGTGCTTCTGCTCGGCGATATGAAATTTAAGCTTTTTGTCCGGCTTCATTGATGGAAACGCGGTGATCCCAAGTTTATAGTTTTCGGGGTGTACGCGAAGGGTAAAGTAATGCGCTATGATCAGCAGGTTGACAGCCATATGCAGAGTCATCCATCGGGCGCCGAGGCACGTGTGCGGGCCCAGTCCGTATGGGGCGTATCCGGGGTTTCTATGCTCATTGCGGGGCGGCAGGTAGCGGTCGATATCAAATGAAAAGGGATCCGGGAAGCAATCTTCCATATAGTGCGGGGCGGTTTGTGCAATGTTTACTCTGGCCCCCTGCGGTATTTCGTAGCCCTCGATCGTGAACGTATTCACGACGCCACGCATGGACATTGGAACAATCGGGTACACCCGAAGGCATTCATTGATGAAGCGATCGGTGACTTCCAGATTGGCAGGAGAGAAGTCTTTGCCAGTTGGATCACCATTTGAAAACAGTGCGTCGGCCTCACTTCGAATTCTTTCGTAAAGCTCAGGATGTGACGCCATGGCATAAAGGGCGAAGTTAAAGCCGTCACCCAAGTACATGCTGGCAAGCACCACTGCCGATAGAGCGAAACTCAGATTCGACTCGGGCATCAATAGCGGGTAGTTCGCATTGAGGCTTAGCAGATCATCCACAAAGTTTCGCGGACAACCGGCCCGTTGTGCTGCTGTATGGACACTTTGCACCCGCTCCATCAAAGTGCCTATTGCCTTGGCCCTGCGTTTCATTCCCGGTGTTTCCAACATGAATTTTGGCAGAATGTTTAAGAGATGGGTGCTGAGCGCCCGCTCCTTGTAGGCAATTATATCATCCATGATATCCTGCGTATCAATGTTCATCATTAAAGGTGATGTCTGAGCGTTAATCATTTTTCGGCACAGGTCCCTTGCAGGATAGCTTTCGCCCACTTTCCAATTTGCCATGAATTCGCGAGCCCTACTGAAGACCACATCCAGCTGATCTTCCAGTCTCCCGCGGGAGTAGGCTGGAGTCATGGTTTTCCGATACCGGAAATGGTCTGCGCCATCCAGGGCAGGTAATATGCCTACCGCCCCATACACTTTCTCAAATTCGCCAAAAAGGTTCTTGGATGTCAGGTACTTCCGTCCGTGTCGACGTACCCAGTGGTTTACTTCCGGTCCGGAAATAAAAATATTTGGCTTTGAGAAAGGAAGTGTGAGCTCAAAGACTGGGCCGTGCTGCTTTGTCAAATCTGCAAAAAGTGCTGGAAGGTTTCCACTACGAGTATGTGGGTTGAGCAGTACCCGATGAAGTGAGGCGCGCGGGATTTTTTTGCCATGATGGGAAGTTGTAAGCAGCGGATTATTGATGTTCTGTGCGACCGCGTCCGCCATTGAACGGCCGATGAGGTCCATCCTGCAGATAAGCTCGATCCGTTCTTCCGCCTTTTTGTCAAGCTTAAACATGAGGGGAAAGATACCGCATGTCTCGATCAGGCAAATGATGATAATATCTCGCGGATGTGGAATGTCGTCTGAAAAGATGTCTTTGCCGATTCTGGTTTTGATGAACTGACTTAGACTTGCATCTTCATCGTCGCCGTTTGCATCCGCGTATAGTTTGCCAGCTGCCACTGTCCAGAAATCACCCTGGTGATGTTCCAGAATTCCCAGATTAACCAAGTTCTCTAATGTAAAATCAGTGATTGTTTCCGCATGGCTGAAGAGCTTTTCAATCCAGTATTGGGCGTTGTGCTGAACTGGCTCATTGACGATTTCCTTAAGAATTAGGTCCAAGCCGGGGTTACCCGTTTCTGTTTGATCCAGAAGGAGAAGAGAATCGACGTCTGTGTCGATACGAGAAAGCAGAGAGAGTTCCGCAAGTGCCGCGCCGATAATAGCGCAGTTCATTTTGTGGGCGGCTATTTGGTAAAAGTAGCCGCTCTCCTCGTCGAGAAGCATCAATATGAACTCGTCGAGCAAGCTCAGCGGCTGGCTCTCAATAGGGTCATTCATCAGCCGGCGCCTCCTTCAATTTGAATCTGTAGCGCGGTAATGATTGCAGGAATTGTAAGGCCGACAACCATGGTTCTCAACATAAAAATTGTATATACCAACCGGTATATAGTCAAATCTGGCGTATATTGAACAAGATCAGAGTTAGATTCAAAGACTCACGGGTTTTTGAATCTAGACTGAAGAAATGCCGAAGACTTGAATTTGCGAAAAATTCCAAGCACTACCCTTCTACATAACATGATATATAATCTATATACTACGAATATTATTTAATTCCAGTGTTGTGCGTTATTGATCTTCTCTGTGTCCATATCCATAAGTGACCACGTTATTGAAGGAAGGAGGATTTGGTTATGATTGAATGGCTTGGTATTACCCACCTTTTCGAGCTTTCCCGTACGGAAGCGATTGCGGGTTTTTTCACCCCGCTGGTGATTTTCGCCGTGTTTTTTCTGGCGCAGCTTATCCTGCCCGGAAAGCGGGTTCCCGGCTACGTTATTAATCCGCAGACCGGTAAACCCCGTAATTATCGGCTAAACGGTATCGTGGTGTTTGCAGTTGCGCTGATCGTGTGGGCTTTCGAGCTCACCGGGATGCCGCGTGAGTGGTTCTACCGGTCCTCGATCTATGCCGTGGTGGGCGGAACAGTCTTCACCACAATCTTTGCGATCATAGCGGTTTTCAGCCAGCCGCAAGGCAAGATAAAGAACCCGCTTCTGGCGCTTTGGGACGGGCGGGCGCAGGAGATATCGTTCTTTAACGAGCGCTTCGATATAAAGATGTATTTCTATGTCGTCGGTGGGACGATGCTGGCGCTCAACGCCTTGTCCGGGGCTGCGTACAACTACGAAATCTTTGGCGAGAACTATAATCCGGGCGTTTTCCTGTATGCGGCATTCTACACATACTACATACTGGATTACTTTATCTTTGAGCGCGTCCAGCTATATACCTACGATCTGATCCATGAGGGCATCGGCTTCAAAATGTTCTGGGGAGGCCTCGTGATCTACGGGTGGCTGTTCATCCTCCCGTTGTGGGGCATGGCCGCTTATCCGTCTCCCGGATTTTCGTCGGCGTGGACATATTTCTGGCTAATCGGAACGACTGCGCTGTTCCTGTTCGGGTGGGGCATCTCTCGCGGCGCCAACATGCAGAAATATACATTCAAGCGATGGCCCGACCGCAAATTTCTCGGGATCTTCGAGCCTGAGTACATCCAGGCCGGAGACCGCAAGATCCTGTGCAGTGGTTTCTGGGGTGCCGCTCGCCACTTCAACTACCTGGGCGAAGGTTTCCTTGGTCTTTCAATTGCCCTGGCATTCGGCTACTTTACTAATCCCTGGGCGTGGACCTACTTTGTCTTCGTCGTAACGTTTTTTACCTTTCGTCAACGTTTTGACGATGCGTACTGTGCCGAGAAATACGGTGCCGAAAAGTGGGCGGAATATCAGGCACGGGTCAAATACCGGATTCTTCCCGGCATTTATTGATAGAGTTCTCTTCGGAGTTTATTCGGGGGGTGATTGCGGTCGCCGCCTGTCCGTATCGTGCTCGAGTTGTACCGATTACTTTACGGATCAACCCGGTTTGCGCGCCTTGTGGTAGTACATGGGCGTAACAATTCCCAGACGTCCTGCGGCCAAGAGGCTGTCGGCCACGACATTGATAATTCTCCGTGCCTCGGACGACCCCTTGGGTACGGCGCGCACGCCTTCCAGAACGGGCACAACCGCCGAGGCGATTTTGCGGCCAAGGGCCGTTCTCGAGAAACTCCTCAGATTCAGGCTGCCCCCTTCCAGCGGTTGATACCACGGCGTCTTGGAGTCGGCGTCAAGAGCGCGGTCACGCGCCTCGACAAGTTCGAAACCGGCTGCCCGCAGGCTGTCGTCTACCTCCGTGAATGAAGCGATTTCCGGAAGAGCGGAGACGTATTCGTTTATTTCTTTGAGTTCCCGGTGCTTAGGATTTCCGCCGTCGTAAAGCGGGGTCGTGCACACGTCGTAGCCGACGAAGACCGCGCCGGGCCGCAATACACGGAATATCTCGGCATAGGCCGCGGCTTTATCCGGCGCATGACACAAGGCCTCGATATGGTAAGCCGCGTCGAAGCTTCCGTCTTCCGCCGGTATATTCAGGAAATCGCCGTGCAGGACGCTGCAGAGATGGTCCAGGCCAGCCTCGCTGTTATACACGGAGCACTTCCCGAGCTGATATCTGTTGATGTTGAGGCCCACGATCGAAGCGCCGAACTTTCTTGCGAGGGAGCGTTGGGGCCCGCCCACTCCGCACCCGACATCCAGCACCTTCATACCCGGTCTCAACCCAATGGCTTCGCCCAGAAAATACTCATGGTTGGCAATGGATTCCTCGAAAGACACCCCCGGCTCCATCACTGCGAAGTGAATTGACTGTCCCCATCCACGTTCGCAAAAGTCGGTAATGAGGTTATAAAACGCCGTTACCGTGCTGGCGTACTCTTCCTTGCTCATCCCCTGGCTTCTGCGGTACTTCGACAGCCTTTCCAAAATATCATCCGGCTGAACTGCATTTGAAACTGGGTTATGGGAGTCATCTGCCATTTGTGTTTCCTTCTGAGGAATCTTCTATATGAAAGATTCCTTATCACCTTCTGACTTTTCTTCTGAATTTTGGGAAACCATCTTATCCAATCTCCGTCAATGGGTCAAAAACATTCTTTGGATTGCCAAACCCGCTTTTTTCAGAACCTCAATAAAACCAGATTTGAATATAATTCTGGTTCGAGACTTGGAACGCGAAAATTTAGGTTACTATATTCCTGAATAAAATGAGGCTTACGCACTACCATCATGTTGTTTGAAAAGACCCAGCGCCGGATTATCCAAAATCCGTTCACCTTACCCACTGAGAGCGGCAGGAGCGTTCCGGCTTCAATCTTCCCGGCGATTTTAGCGGTGGTGCTGGGGGTGCTTGTCTCGGTGCTCCCGACCGTAGCGTACCCGGCCGGGTTCGGCGACGAGGTTGATATCTCCGGGCGCCTCTCGACTGAGGCTTGGCTGTATCCCCAAAGTGCCGCGTATCCTGACCAGCGTTCGTATGCTGGCGGGCTTGCTCTGGAGACAACGTTCTATGTTGAGAACGACGAAGGCACAAGCATAACGGTGACTCCCTTTTTGCGGTACGATGCCGGGGACCCGGACCGCACATACGGTGATTTTCGTGAGGCCTATCTGCTGATGTACGGCGATATTGGCAACGGGGAATGGGAATTGCGTCTGGGCATCGATCGGGTATTTTGGGGCGTCGTGGAGTTGCGTTCTTTGGTGGACATCATCAATCAGACCGATGTTATTGAACACCAGAACGAAAAGATAAAGATGGGTCAGCCAATGGCCCATTTCACCTGGTCGGGGGACTGGGGAGCGCTGGAATTGTTCGCAATGACATGGCACCGTGCGCGCACCTATCCGGGCCCGCGTGGTCGCCAGCGGTATGAGTTCATTGTGGACCAGGATATGATTTCATACGAATCCGGCGCGAAAAAGTGGCATATTGATCTTGCCAGCCGGTACAGTGGCTTATTCGGACCGCTCGAGATCGGTCTCAGCCTGTTCAACGGTACAAACCGAGAACCCACCCTTTTGCCGATATTTCTTGACTCCGGATTGGTCTTGGCTCCACATTACGAGAAAATTCGCCAATTCGGCGTGGATGCCCAGCTTACTAAGGGCTCCCTGCTGCTTAAGCTGGAAGCCATCTACCGTGCCGGCGCGAGGAACAGCAGGTTCATTCAGCACCTCAATACTTTAGAGGAAGAGGACTACACGGCTTTTATCTTGGGTAGCGAGTACACACTCTATTCCATATTGGGTTCGAACTCTGATCTGATCCTGTTTGCCGAATGGGCTTACGACGGACGTGGACGGTGGGCAACCAATGCATTCGAGAACGACCTGTTCATTGCCGCGCGTCTCGGATTGAACGATCCGCAGAGCACCGAATTTGTCGTCAGCGTTTTGGGCTCCCTCAACAAGAGCAGTCGCGTCCTCGCGGGCGAGTTCAAGCGTCGCCTTTCTTCGGACAACTGGTTCCTGCATATTGAGGCCTCAGCTTTTCTGGATATCGACGAGGAGGACTTCATATACTATGTGCGGCGCGACAGCTTCGTAAAGGTCAATTTGGCCTACAGTTTCTAAATCGGACTAGGACCCGAAAGTGGCGCGGTGTCTTGAGAAAGACCGTAATGAACTGATGGTATTCTGTGACTTTCCTGAAAAAGTAATAACCGAAGTGAAATTCAAAGATGGAATCGAGTTAAAATAACACAACCAAGCCGCCGGTTGGTCATGTATCCATACGCCAGACTTGACTATATCTCCGGTTTTGTTTATACCCATTGGCAGGAGGAACCAATGATTCGGTTTTCAATTCCACGCGTAGTACTTGCGGTGCTTGGGAGCTTTCTTGCAATTTGTTTCTGGCCGGCTGAGTCGTATTCCGATCTCCTGAGCGGTACCGCTGAGGAAGCGGGTCTCAGGGTTGCGACCGAAGCTCGTGAGCGCCAGAAGGGTTTCGGCAATTTTACCGCAAGCCTGACTATGACGCTGCGTAACAAACAAGGGCAAGAAACCCAGCGTTCACTCCGCCTCAAGGTCATTGAAGTCCAGGAGGACGGCGATCGAACCCTGTTTGTGTTTGACCATCCACGGGACGTCAAAGGAACCGCTTTTCTCGTCCACGCCCACAAGACCGGCCCGGACAAACAGTGGCTTTATCTTCCCGCCCTTAAGCGGGTGAAAGGCATCAGCGCCTCAAAACAATCAGGTTCTTTCATGGGCAGCGAATTCTCCTACGAGGACATGGGAGCGGTTGAGGTCGGGAAATTCATTCACCGGTTCATCCGCGAAGAACCTTGCGGTGATCTCAAGTGCCTCGTTCTGGAGCGTATCCCGAAAAGCCAGGATTCCGGGTACTCACGCCAGGTGGTTTGGCTAGACCGGGAGGAACTTCGAACAATTCAGGTCCACTACTTCGATCGCAGGGATGAGCACCTCAAGACGATGGTCGTGGAGGGCTATGCAAAATACCTTGATCGATTTTGGCGGAGCAGCACTATAACGATGACAAACCTGCTGACGGGCAAGAGTACCGTGCTGCTATGGTCAGACTACAAGTTCGGGACCGATCTCGACGCCAAGGACTTTACCAAAACAGCCCTAAAGCGGATACGGTAGAAAGGTTTCTTGACTGCCCAGTCCGGTTTGCCGCCCGCCGGAGTGACCGCAACTGAAATTGGGTGAGCACACTACGCAACGAACGGAGAACTTCCGTAAGTGGATTCATCAGGCCCATGAAAAACGGCGGAATACCTATGTCTTCAACCATTCCTACAACCCATTACCCAGAAAGTGGGGACGTGACCCTTAGTTCCGGGCGCAAGTCAAATCCCCTGTTTTGGCAATAATGAAATTGCTGAGAGAGATAGAGTCGCGGCTGGGCAACTGGGCCATCATGCACCGGTGGCCGATCATAGTCGCCGCCATTGTCTTGACCGGGATTGCAACAAGCGGCACGTTGTTGCTTGAATTTTCGACTGACCACCGCGTCTACTTTTCCAAAAATAACCCTCAGCTTCTGGAGTACCAGGAGATGGAGGACATGTACGGCAAGAGCGACAACGTCTTTTTCGCCATCGTGCCGGAGGACCGGGACGCCACGTCGGCTCTCGCACTTAAAGCTACGGAGTGGCTCACCGAACGGGCTTGGCAGACCCCATTCGCGAGCCGTGTCGATTCCATTACCAACTTTCAGCATACCGAAGCCGACGGCGACGAGATATTGGTGCGTGAACTTGTGGACGAGAGTGCTTTCAGCGATGCCGAAGAGCGGTCACGGATTCGCGAAATCGCCTTGGCGGAACCGGCTCTCGCGGGGCGCCTGCTGGCACGCGACGGCGGTGTTTCGGGAGTAAACGTCACATTGCAGTTGCCGGGCGAGGACCAGATGCGCGAAGGCGCGGAGGTTGTTGAGCACTCGCGGAAACTTGCTAATGAGTTTCGGGAGCGTTTCCCCGGCATTGATGTGCGATTGGCTGGAATGGTGATTTTTAATCAGGCCTTTATGGATGTGTCGCTGGACGACCTTAGGACGCTTATCCCGGTGAGTTTCTTGGCAATGGCGTTCATGCTGTTGCTGCTGACGCGGGGATTTTCTGGAACGTTCGCAATAATGCTCGTCGTGACGATGTCGGTAATGACCGCTGTGGGCATCGGAGGCTGGGTAGGACTTCCAATGACATCACCTTCGGCGGTTTCCCCGGTCGTCGTGCTGACGGTGGCTATTGCCAACTGCGTCCACATCTATTCCGCCGTTGTCAACTACATGCATGATGCGGTGTCCGGCACGTCTGAGAATCACGGCAGCAGAACTAGGCGGGATGCAATTGTCGAGTCGGTCCGGGTGAACTTTCAGCCGGTCTTCCTGTCGAGCCTGACAACCACGCTCGGTTTTTTGAGCTTGAACTTCTCCGATTCGCCTCCCTTCCGCCATCTGGGTACCTTCGTTGCATTTGGGGTAGGTGCAGCGTTTGTACTCTCCGTAACTTTTCTGCCGGCGCTGCTCTCGCTGCTGCCGGTTCGGGTACGCACATCCCTGCCTCGAGAGAATTCCCTGATAATCATGTTCGGCAAGTTCGTGATACGCCGAAGCCGCCAGTTGCTCTGGGGTTCCGTGCTGATCGTGGTAGTGCTTGTGGCATCGATTTCCAAGAACGAGCTAAACGATGTCTTCCTCCACTACTTTGACGAGAGCGTCGAATTCCGAAAAGACTCTGAATTCATCGTTAACAACCTCACCGGTTTGTATGCCATGGAGTACTCGCTCCCATCGCGCTCCCCGGGTGGGGTTAGCGACCCGGCGTATCTCTCCGACGTCGAAGGGTTTGCCGAGTGGTACAGGGGGCAGCCTGAAACGATACACGTAAACGTCATCACCGATACCTTCCGACGGCTAAACAAGAGCATGAACGGAGACGATCCCGCCTATTACCGGCTACCCGCAGACCGGGAGCTTGCTGCGCAGTACCTGCTTCTCTACGAGATCTCTCTACCCTATGGCCTTGATCTCAACAACCAGATCGACGTCAGTAAGTCAGCCACCCGGATGGTAGTGAGAACGCGGACGCTCTCGTCAAACGAAGTGATCGCGCTTGATCAGCGCGCGCGGCAATGGCTCGCAGGCCACGCGCCGAATATCTCCGGTCAGGTGAGTGCCGGCACCACGTTGATGTTCGCCAATCTCGGCCGCCGAAATATTATTTCCATGCTCGCTGGAACCACGCTCGCGCTCGTTGGAATTTCCTTCATTCTCATCTTCGCGCTGCGATCATGGCGACTCGGAATCACGAGCATGGTCCCAAACCTGATTCCCGGGGCATTGGGTTTCGGCATATGGGGTTTGACAGTCGGACAAGTGGGAGTATCACTTTCGATGGTAACAGCCATGACGTTGGGTATCGTGGTCGACGACACTGTTCATTTTCTCAGCAGGTACCAACGAACCCGACGCGAACTCGGTTCCACCTCTGCTGACGCGGTACTGGCTGCCTTCCGAACCGTGGGTCAGGCACTGCTTACGACCTCGCTTGTGCTCGTGGCAGGCTTTGTCGTGGTGAGTTTTTCCAATTTCGAACTCAATTCAGCGATGGGCAAGCTCACAGCGCTTGTAATCGCTTTGGCCCTAGTGGCCGATTTCCTTCTCCTGCCACCGCTTCTCATGAAGTTCGACGTGAATGGGCGTCCCGTCTTCTCTGGGAAGCGGTTATCAAGGTGAGAAGGACAGTTCACCAAGACGCCACCCGGGGGCTCACTGGACAGGGTTGGCAAGTAACAAACCGCACCGGGTACCCTGAAACTGTACAAATTGAAAAACACACGTTTTTGCCTTTTAGAGAGGGGTAAATTAAAATTTCTGCATACCCAAATCCTAAAAAGGGAATTACACACCATGCTCGCTTCGGCTCTTACGCAAGAGCAGCGTTTAATTAAAAATCTCGTCTCGGAGTTTGCCGAAAAAGAAATCAGGCCGGTTGCCTCCGAAATTGACAAAACCAGCACTTTCCCCTCGGAGATCGTGGAAAAACTGTTCGATCTTGGTTTTATGGGTCATTTCATTGAAGAGCGCTACGGAGGAAGCGGTCTTGATCACCTCTCATACGTAATCGCCATTGAGGAGATATCACGGGCGTGTGCTTCAACCGGGACGATAGTTATGGCTCATAATTCCCTTGCGTGCGCTCCGATTATTGATTTCGGCACCGAGGAGCAAAAGGAAGAATATCTGCCACGGCTGTCCCGGGGGGCCATAGGGTGCTTTGCTCTTAGCGAACCCGAGTCGGGTTCGGATGCGGCGGCCATAAAGACAAGCGCCGTGAAAAAAGGCGGGGTTTATATCCTTAACGGAACCAAAAGCTGGGTTACAAACGGTCACGAGGCGAAAGTCGCCGTGGTTTTCGCAAAGACCGATAAAACGAAACGAAGCGGTGGAATCACGGCGTTTATCATTGATCTCGACGCTCCTGGAATCTCTCTTGGAAAATCGGAAAGCAAGCTCGGGATAAAGGGCACGAGCACGTCGCAGATCGTTTTTGAGAACTGCGAGGTGCCGACGAGTCGGGTGCTCGGCAAAGAGGGAGAGGGTTTCAAGGTCGCCATGAAAACACTTGATGCGGGAAGAATAGGGGTCGCGGCCCAGGCAGTGGGGATAGCCCAGGCGGTCCTTGACTCTTCGACTCGGTATTCTCAGGAAAGAGAGGCTTTCGGCAAGAAGATCTCAGATTTTCAGGGGATACAGTTTATGCTTGCCGACATGGCGACTAGGATCGAGGCCTCGAGGCTGCTTACCTACAAGGCGGCTTTGATGAAGGATCGTGGAGAAAAATATGCCAAGCACTCATCCATGGCCAAGCTCTACGCTTCGGAAACCGCGATGTGGGTGGCGACCAAAGGCATTCAGGTACACGGAGGAAACGGATATACGACCGATTATCCGGTGGAACGGCATTTCCGCGACGCCAAGATAACGGAGATATATGAAGGAACCTCTGAGATACAGAGGATCGTTATCGCCAGACAGGTTCTTTCCGAGTCGCTCTAAGGTGTTATAATTCAAGGTTCATAATCAGTTATCAGCCGGGAGAAAAGCATGTCCGAGTCAAACACAAACACTGTAGGTATCGTTGGGGCTGGCACTATGGGTTCGGGTATAGCCGAGCTTGTAGCCTCAGTGGGGAAGGGCGTCGTTCTTTTGGATATTGAAAAAAATATTGCGGAGGATGCGGTCGCAAAAATAGAAAAAAGTCTTGGCAGACTGGCGCGAAGAGGCAAAATCGAAAAAGAGCAGGTCCCCCTTATCGTGTCAAGGATTCACCCGACCGAAGACTACGGTGATTTCCACGGTGCGGATATAGTAATTGAAGCCGCAAGCGAGGATATGGACCTTAAAAAGGCTGTTTTCGCTGAAATCGAGGAAAACACCGAACAAAGCGCGATCATCGCTACCAATACCTCGACCCTGTCGGTTACCGAGCTTGCCATGAGCACCTCTAGGTCCGAAAAGGTTGTTGGAATCCACTTTTTTAATCCCGCACCGATAATGAAGCTGGTTGAGGTGATCAATACCGCGAAAACATCCCCCGAGACCCTTGAGCAGACAATGGAATTCGCGCGGAGCCTTGATAAATATCCGATTATGGCAAAAGACAGAGCTGGATTTGTTGTAAACAGAATTCTGCTGCCGATGATGAACGAAGCGATTTTTGCTCTTGATGAAGGCATTGCAACGGCGGCAGAGATCGATAACGCCATGAAACTAGGAGCGAATCATCCTATAGGGCCGCTTGCGCTTGCGGATCTTGTAGGGCTTGACGTCACTTTAAGCGTACTTAACGTTCTCTACACAGAGTATGGAGATCCGAAATTCAGACCCGCTCCGCTGCTTAAGGAAATGGTAAGAGCGGGAAATCTTGGCAGAAAAACGGGAAAAGGTTTTTTTGAATACGGCAAAAAGTAAGGGAGGCATAAATGTACAAGGATCTTTTGTTTGAAAGCACTGATGACGGCGTGGGAGTGTTGACGATTAACAAAGAGAGGTCTATGAATGTTCTTAATGGCGACACCATAAGTCAGCTTAAAGACTTTGTGACCGAAAAGCTGCCCGCTGAGAATCTTAAAGTGCTGGTTGTGACCGGAGCCGGAAAAAAAGCTTTTGTCGCCGGGGCCGACGTAAGGCAGATGAGTCAAATGACAACTGACGAATTCAGGGATTACTGTGCCTTGGGCAGAGGGGCTTTTGACTATCTGGAGCAGGCATCTTTTCCGGTTATAGCCGCAATAAACGGATATGCCTTGGGAGGTGGGCTTGAACTTGCGCTTGGATGCGATATAAGAATCGCTTCCGAAAATGCCCGCGTGGGTTTTCCCGAAACCAAGCTCGGTCTTTTTCCCTGCTGGGGAGGAACCCAGAGATCAACCAGGCTTATAGGACCTGGGAGAACCAAAAAACTGGTTTTTACCGGGGAGATGATCACCGCCGCCGAAGCGCTTTCCCTCGGGCTTGTGGATAAGGTAGTAGAGCAGGATGAACTTATGGATGAAGTCATGAAAATAGCACAGCAGATCGCGTCCAACAGCCCGCTTGCCGTAAGTTACGCCAAGAAAGCGATAAACCAGGGGTCCGAGACGGGGCTTTCCGAAGGACTTGCGTACGAGATGGAAACGGGATTTCAGTGTTTTGATTCCTATGACAGGGTTGAGGGAATGAGTGCATTTGTTGAGAAGAGGACGGCTGAGTTCAAAGGAGAGTAGCCATGGAAAAAGTCGTGCTTTCAGAGCCACTTAGGACTGCGATAGGGACGTTCGGAGGAACGCTTAAGGATGTCTCCGCAGTCGATCTCGGGACGGCGGTTGTCAAGGAGGTTATAAACAGAGCGTCCCTGCCGCCCGAACAGGTAGATGACTGCATAATGGGCAACATACTGGGAGCGGGGCAGGGGCAGAATCCGGCGAGGCAGGTATCGATTAATTCCGGATTAAAGGCTGAAACCCCCGCGATTACCGTTAACAGGGTATGTGGCTCGGGTCTTCAGTCTGTCGTAAATGCCGCCCAGGCCATAAAGTCCGACGACTGCGAATGCATTGTGGCGGGGGGGATGGAGAGCATGAGTACGGCTCCCTTCTATCTTCGGAAAGCTAGGTGGGGATACAAGATGTCAACGCCTTCCGATGAGCTTGTGGATGGAATTCTGTGTGACGGGCTCATGGATGCGTTTAACGACTACCACATGGGCGTTACGGCGGAGAACCTCGCGGAGAGATACGAAATATCAAGAGAGCGCCAGGACGAGTTCGCCTACTCAAGCCAGATGAAGGCCAAAACCGCGATGGAGAATGGGAAATTCACTTCCCAGATCGTTCCGGTGTCCGTTCCCGGGCGAAGGGGCAGTTCCGTTCAGTTTGACGCTGATGAGCACCCGAGACCGGACGTTACGCTTGAGAGGATTTCGGAGTTAAGACCGGTTTTCAAGAAAGACGGCACGGTAACGGCAGCAAACTCCTCGGGCATCAACGACGGTGCTGCCGCCCTGATCGTATCTTCCGAGAGTAAAGCGGAAAAACTGGGTCTGAATCCGCTTGCGTCGATTAAATCCTATGCGATTTCCGGCGTTGACCCTGCGATCATGGGAATCGGTCCGGTTCCCGCAATGCGCATGGCTCTTGACAAAGCCGGGCTCGGAATCGACGATATCGATCTGGTTGAACTTAACGAGGCCTTCGCGGCGCAGTCCCTCGCGGTACTGAGCGATTTCCCAATTGCTGAGGAAAAACTGAACGTAAACGGTGGAGCCATAGCGCTCGGGCACCCCGTGGGGGCCACGGGAGCGGTGTTGCTCGTAAAGCTTCTTCATGAATTTGAAAATGTCCGCCCCGGTGGATACGGGATGGTTTCTCTTTGCATGGGAGGCGGTATGGGTATAGCAATGGTTGTCGAAAAAATGTAAACTCAGACATAAGTGGAAGCTGTCCGAGTGGGCGGCGGATTCCCTTGACCAATAGCCCGATATGAGCGAAAAAGCCAAAATAGAGATCATGGACGATGGTCCCCTGATTGTAAGCGACCTCAAGTTGCTTGAAGACGGGGAAGGGAACGGACTGGCGATAAAAAAGAAAATCGCTCTTTGCCGTTGCGGAAACTCTGAGAACAAGCCATTTTGCGATGGTTCGCACAGGAGGGCGGGTTTTAAAAGCATTATTCCCCCTGGCGAGTCTTCTGTCCCCGACAAGGAAGGCGACACGGTTATAAGATCGCTTAAGAACGGTCCCTACGAGGTCTGCGGAGATACTGAACTTTGCATTGGGGATGATTCGGGACTCTCTGGGGATGATCCTTACTATCTTTGCCGTTGCGGGGCTTCTGAGAACAAGCCGTTTTGCGACGGTTCGCACAAGCAGATCGGTTTCACTGACAAATAACCTAAGAACCAGGAGAAGATGAAAAAATGGTTAAGACTCTATCGACGATGATTCCGTTGGGGAGCGAGGCTCCTGACTTCCGGCTGCCGGATGTCGTAAGCGGCAGCGAACTGTCGCTTGGCGATCTCAAGTCGGATGTGGCTACGGTGCTTATGTTCATATGCAATCACTGTCCTTACGTGAAGCACCTGCAGGATGGGCTGGTGGAAGTTGCCGATGAGTACATTCCCAGAGGAGTTTCCTTCGTAGCGATAAATTCAAACGACGTTGAGAACTACCCTGATGATTCTCCCGAGAAAATGAAGGAAGTCGCGGAGGAAAAGGGGTATTCGTTTCCCTACCTGTTCGATGAGACGCAGGAAGTCGCCAGGGCCTATGACGCCGCCTGCACACCCGACTTTTTCGTTTACGACCAAGGTCTGAAATGCGTTTACAGGGGGCAGTTTGACGACTCAAGACCCGGAAACGGAAAACCGGTTACCGGAAAGGATATGCGTATGGCACTCGACTCCATTATAGCGGGCCAGACAATTGGATGGGAGCAGATTCCGAGTATCGGGTGCAACATAAAATGGAAATAGTGCGGTTTTCCCCGCCACGTGAAACCGCCCCGGGGGGAAAAACGGACCGCTTCGGGACCGCTACCCGAAACTTCATCTTCTTGCTCGGTGGATGTCATCGCGCGTAACCATGAAACCGAAGGCGGACAAAAACGGACCTCCGGAGTCCGAGGATTTTATAAGGGCCAGGATAAGAAGCGATCTTCAATCCGGAATTGCAAAGCCCATTACCCGTTTTCCGCCCGAGCCAAACGGCTATCTCCACATAGGCCACGCGAAATCCATATGTCTCAATTTTGGTGTAGCCGAAGAATTCGGCGGAACATGCAACCTGCGCTTTGACGATACAAACCCCTCAAAGGAAGACATAATCTACGAAGAGGCCATAAAGGAAGATATAAGCTGGCTTGGGTTTGAGTGGGAAGACAGGACTTATTACGCCTCTGATTATTTCGAGCAGCTCTATGAATACGCCCTTAGGCTGATAAGCGAGGGGAAGGCCTACGTGGACGACCTGAGCGCTGAGGAAATAAGAGAATACCGGGGAACACTTTCTGAACCCGGCAGTGAGAGCCCTTCAAGGGAGAGGTCTATTGAGGAGAACCTGAAGCTTTTCCGGGTTATGAGAGACGGGGATTTCGACGATGGACAGTACGTGCTTCGGGCGAAAATAGACATGGCTTCGGGCAACATGAACATGCGCGACCCGGTCATGTACCGGATAATGAAGAAGACCCATGCCCGTACTGGGGATTCCTGGTCCATTTATCCGATGTATGACTGGGCCCACGGACAGAGCGACTCCATTGAGGGCATCACACATTCGCTTTGCACTCTTGAGTTTGAGGACCACCGGCCTCTTTACAACTGGTTTATCGCCCAGCTCGGTATATATCATTCCCGGCAGATCGAGTTCGCGAGGCTCAACCTCAGCTACACGGTTCTCAGCAAAAGAAATCTCATGAAGCTGGTTTCCGAGGGATACGTAAGCGGTTGGGACGATCCTAGGATGCCCACAATCTCGGGATTGCGCAGAAGAGGATACACGCCTGAGTCGATAAGGGATTTCTGCCGGAAAATAGGTATTACGAAACAGGACAGCGTTATAGACGTGGAGCTTCTTGAGCACAGCGTAAGGGAAGACCTTAACAAGAGGGCGCAGAGGGTTATGGCGGTGCTTGACCCGCTGAAAGTGGTGATAGTTAACTATCCCGAGGGCGCGGAAGAGGAGCTCGAAGCGGTAAACAATCCGGAAGATCCCTCCATGGGAAAAAGGAAAGTCCCTTTCTCAAAAGAGCTTTTCATTGAAAGGGATGATTTTATGGAGGATCCGCCGAAAAAGTTCTACAGGCTCTCCCCCGGTTCCGAAGTGCGCCTGCGCTACGCCTACATAGTGAGGTGCGTGGGTTTTGAGCGCGACCCGGCGACCGGAGAGGTAACCGAGGTTCACTGTGAATACGACCCCGAAACAAGAGGTGGGAGCGCGCCTGATGGAAGGAAAGTAAGAGGTACCATACACTGGGTTTGCGCGAAAAACGCCTCGAGGGTGACCGTCAGGCTCTACGACAGACTTTTTACCGTTCCCAACCCGATGGCCGACAAGCAGAGGGAGTTTACCGAGTTTCTGAATCCGGATTCCCTGCAGATACTCGAGAATTGCGCGGCCGAACCGGCTCTTGGGGACTGTTTAGGAGATATCAACTATCAGTTTGAAAGGAAGGGATATTTCATGCTTGATTCCGCGGATTCAGTGCCCGGGGCGCCCGTTTTTAACAGGACGGTTTCCCTTAGGGATTCATGGAGTCGCCGCTCGGGAGGCAAAACGGCTTGATTGCGGCTTTCGTGCGGATTGAGAAACATTATGAGCTGGGAAATTGAAAGAATTGGTGACGTCGCAGTCGTGCGCATGAACTCAAACCCGATGAACGTCATGGGCGAGGGCTTCTTCAGTGACCTTGACGAGGCTTTCACGACGCTTGAGAGCGATCACACGGAAAGCCCCGTGGTCCTTACCTCTTCTGAGAGGGTTTTTTCCGCCGGCCTTGATCTTAAGTACCATCTTTCGCTTTTTACCACTGGGGACGAAGAGGAAATCTGGCAGTGGTACGAACGTTTTCGCGGCGCTTTGCTTCGGGTTTTTACTTATGAAAGACCTGTTGTGGCTGCGGTGAACGGTCACGCGATAGCGGGTGGACTTATACTGGCGCTCTGCTGCGATTACAGGGTATGCGTTGATTCAGGAGCAAGGTTCGGTCTTAATGAAATCACCATAGGTTTTCCCATTCCTTCGGCGATAGCCCAGATCGTGCTTTACGTGCTGGGTACGGCAATTGCGCAGCAGGTCATGACAACAGGTTTTCTTTACGAACCCCGCGACGCCGTCAGACTCGGTTTTTTCGATGAAAGCAACGAAGCGGACAAGCTTCTTTCTCACTGCGTTGAGTTCGCGGGTCAGTACGGTCCGTCGCTTATTCCCGGTTACGCCTTCTCTAAAACGGCTCTTCGCCGCGAGGTCGTGGCGAATATAGAAGGAACTTGTGCCGAGGTTGACAGGGAACTTCCGAAAATTCTGCGCAGCCCGGGAGTTTTGGAGAGCCTCCGGGCTCTGGTTGAAACCTTGGGAAAAAAGAAAAAATGATAATGTTGCAGGAAGAACTTTGAAAGAACTCACCGTAAGAAAAGCCACGGACGACGACGCGGAGGCGATGGCCCTGATACTGAAAGAGATTGGCTGGTCTGAGAGAAGGAACTCCCTTTCACTTGAGGAAGTGTCGTCTCCGATTCGGGATCTCATACTTCAAGCAAACGGAGATCCGGAAGGGCACACCATGTACGTCGCATGTGATTCCGGGGGAAGGGTCCTCGGGTTCACCACCGTTCACTGGGTACCGTTTGTTATGCTCGGAAGCTACGAGGGCTACGTCTCAGACCTGTTCGTAAGTCCTTCGGCAAGTGGAATGGGGGCGGGGAGCCGCCTTATCGAAGCGGTTATGGAAGAGGGTAAAAAAAGGGATGTTTACCGTCTGATGGTGACCAACGGCAGGGACAAGCCATCGTACCTGCGGGGTTTTTACAGAAAAAAAGGATGGACGGAGCGGCCGAAGGTTGCTAACTTTACCTACTACTACAAGGAGCCTTGGTCGTAGTCTTATAGGCGGAAGCCATCAAAAACTAGGAAACGGATTTTAACTGAAAATGCCGGAAAAACAGGAAGAAGCAATTCTGCTAGTGCACTCCCCGGATCGCCCCGGTCTTGTTCATGCGGTCACCAACTTTATATTCGAATACGGGGGTAATATCCACGCACTGCAGCATTGTGTTGACACGAACGACATGGTGACCTTTATCCGGGCCAAGTGGGGGATGGACGGCTTTACTCTCTCCCGCGAGGAGACGGAGGAGATTTTCCGCGAGAAAGTAGCGAAGAAACTCGACATGAAATTCGAGGTTTTCTTTACGGGAGACATCCCGCGCATGGCGGTTTTCGTTTCCAAGCTTCCCCACTGCCTCTCGGACATAATTTACAGACTCCGCGCTAGGGAATGGGACGTTGAGATGCCCCTTGTGATAAGCAATCATCCGGATCTCAGGGATGTGGCGGGTCTTCACGGAGCGGATTTCTATGTGTTCGAGAACGTTCAGGACAACAAGGAAAAAGTGGAGGCAGAGCAGCTTGAACTTCTTCACAGCTACGATGTGGATTTCATAGTGCTTGCAAGGTATATGCAGATTTTTACCGAGAATTTCGTATCGCATTATCCCAACAGAATAATGAATATCCATCATTCGTTTCTTCCGGCCTTTCCTGGTGCGCGCCCTTATCACTCTGCGTATGAAAGGGGGGTTAAGGTGGTCGGAGCAACCTGTCATTACGTAACCGATGAACTCGATTCGGGACCCATAATAGAGCAGGATGTCATAAAGGTTAACTATGATGACTCGATAGACGACCTCAAAAGAAAGGGGCAGGATCTTGAGAAGCTGGTTCTTTCAAACGCGATCTGGTCCCATATAAACCGGGAGATTTTGATTTACAAAAACAGGACAATCGTATTCAATAAATAGGCGGGGTCTCTGCGGTTCCCCAACAGGCAGGTGAAAAATGAAGTTCAAAGGCACAAGCGATTACATAGCCACAAACGACTTATCAGTAGCCGTTAATGCGTCTATTACTCTTGAGCGTCCGCTACTTGTGAAGGGAGAGCCGGGCACGGGTAAGACAATGCTCGCGTTTGAGGTTGCGAAGGCGCTTGGAAAGCAACTTATAACGTGGCACATAAAGTCCACTACGACGGCCCAGCAGGGTCTTTACGAATACGACGCCGTCGCCAGGCTTCGTGACTCACAACTCGGGGACGAGAGGGTAAACGATATCTCAAACTACATAAAGAAAGGAAAACTCTGGGAGGCTTTTGAGAGCCCGGAGCAGGTAGTACTTCTGATTGACGAGATAGACAAGGCGGACATAGAGTTTCCGAATGACCTTCTTTTGGAACTAGACAAGATGGAATTTTATTGCTACGAGCTTAAAAAAACCGTAAGGGCGGTTAAGAGAGTAATAGTGATAATTACTTCGAATAACGAAAAGGAGCTTCCCGACGCCTTTTTGAGAAGATGTTTTTTTCATTACATAGCCTTTCCCGACCGCAAGACTCTTGAGAAAATAGTAAAAGTTCATTACCCGGATCTCGGGCGGAAACTTATGGACAACGCGCTTACCCTTTTTTATTCCGTCAGGGAAATCGACGGTCTTAAGAAAAAACCTTCGACAAGCGAACTCATAGACTGGATAAAGCTCCTTGCGGCTGATCGAGTGGCCGCAGGGGAACTCCCGGGAGTGGATCTTGAGGAGAACCTGCCTCCTTACTCGGGCGCACTTATCAAAAATGAGGCGGACTACGAGATGCTTGAGGTTATGAGGCGAAGATTCAGAAGGTGAGGGCTGGGGGATACGCTCATGTTTCTTGATTTTTTCCTGCTGCTTAAAAACGACGGATTTCCCGTCACCCTAAAAGAGTATCTTACTTTCCTGGAAGCCCTTGACCGTGACGTGATCGGTTATGACTCAACCGATTTCTACTATCTTGCCCGTTGCGTGATGGTAAAAGACGAACGGCATCTTGACAGATTCGACAGGCTCTTTTCCGCTTATTTCAGAGGAGCCCAGCTTGCCGATACCGAGCAGTTCATGCAGATTCCGCTTGAGTGGCTGCGCAAGAATTTCGAAAACGTCCTCTCCGAGGAGGATAAAGAGATGATCCGCTCCATGGGCGGGCTAGAGGAACTGATGGAGAGGCTGAGAGAAATTTTCGAGAAGCAGAGAAAACGCCACCAGGGAGGAAACAGATGGATAGGCACCGGGGGGACTTCGCCTTACGGAGCTTACGGTTACAACCCGGCCGGGGTTCGCATAGGACAGGATGGCAGCAGGCAGAGACGGGCCGTTAAAGTATGGGACAAAAGGGAATTTCGTGATCTTGACGATTCGGTGGAATTAAACGTCAGGAACATGAAGATGGCCCTGAGAAAACTCAGGGTTCTCACAAGAGAAGGGGTGGGGGAGGAACTTGACATCGAGGGGACGATCGACAGAACTTCGAAAAACGCGGGGCTGCTTGACCTTGAGTTTGTTCCCCTACGGAAAAACAACGTCAAGGTTCTTATGTTCTTCGACGTCGGAGGTTCGATGGAAGATCATGTCGAGCTTTGCTCAAGACTTTTTTCCGCAGCCAGACATGAGTTCAAACACCTTGAATTCTACTATTTTCACAATTGTATCTACGAAGCCGTATGGAAAAATAACGCAAGACGTTTCAGCGAGCGGATACCTACCTTCTCGGTGCTCAACAAATACAACAGCGATTACAAGTGCATTATAGTCGGCGACGCGTCCATGTCCCCATGGGAACTTGTTTATCCCAACGGAAGCGTCGAGCACAATAACGACGAGCCTGGCCTGCGATGGCTTGAGAGAGTAAAAACGAAATATCCTTTTACCGTGTGGCTTAACCCCGTACCGCGGGATGATTGGAAGTGGACTGAAAGCATAGGAATGCTGAACGATTTCTACGAAGGTAGCATGTTTCCCCTGACGCTTGCAGGCATAAAAGACGCGATTTTGGCTCTCAAGCGCCGTCCCGGCCACCGTGGCGCGTCGGAATTTCCAGCGGGCTTCTAATGAGAGTATACATCGTTGATGCCTTTACCGACGGGCCGGATTCAGGGAATCCGGCTGCCGTGAGCATTCTTGAGGAAGAAATACCAGATCGGGCAAAGCAGAAAATCGCTTCCGAGGTAAATCTTTCCGAGACGGCTTTTCTTCTCGAAAAAGACGGCGTTTTTGAACTCAGGTGGTTTACTCCCGAAACAGAAGTTGACTTGTGCGGACACGCTACCTTGGCGAGTGCCCACATTATCTTTACTCTCGGCATCATCCCCGCGACGGAAGATGCCGTGTTTTCTACAAAAAGCGGGGTTCTTACCGCAAGGAGAAAAAATGATCTTGTAGAGATGGATTTTCCCTCGGAGGATCCTTGGGAAGTGGGGATGCCGAAGGATTTGCTCATAGCAATTTCCTCTGCGCCTCTTTACGTGGGAAGAAACCGTTTTGATTACATCGCCCTCTACGAAAACGAGGAAACAATAAGAAACGCTGTCCCGGAACTGAACCATGTTAAGAAGCTTGATTCAAGAGGACTTATCATAACTAGCATCTCAAGTTCTGATCGTTACGATTTTGTCTCACGCTTTTTTGCACCCAACGCCGGGATAGACGAGGATCCGGTCACGGGATCTGCTCACTGCTGCCTCTGCCCTTTCTGGAGCCGTAGGCTCGGGAAAAAAGAACTCGCTGGCTACCAGGCGTCAGAAAGGGGTGGCTTAGTTCATACAAGACTTCTTGAGAAAAGAGTCTGCTTGTCGGGAAAAGCAACTGTTACGGGAAACTTCGAAATTGATCCCGCGTCGTGAGAGAAGCTGGATGCGCCGCTTGGCAAAATTCACAAAACTTCTTTTTTTCGGTACAATTCAAAATTCCGTGCTACAGGGGCGGCGTAGCCAAGAGGTAAGGCAACGGTCTGCAAAACCGTCATACCCCGGTTCGATTCCGGGCGCCGCCTCCAGTTCTGAACCAAGTTCAGCGTAATGCCCGGGTGGCGGAATTGGTAGACGCAAGGGACTTAAAATCCCTCGGGAGTATCTCCCGTGCCGGTTCGAGTCCGGCCCTGGGCATTTTTTCTAACAAATCCTGAAACAAATGTGTTAAAATGCGAATATTGCCTAAGTATGTGGCCTGAGTCACAGTAAAGTGAGTGATTTAAGGAGGTTTTGGAGATGAATTTTAAGATTCGGCTTGGCGTAGCCATAAGGTTTTTTGCATTTCTTTCCCTGTTCTCATTGGTTTTTTCCCTAACCGCAGTTGCGCAGGAGGGGCAGGATGAACAAAAAGAAAATCTCAGTGCTGTAGAGGAAGGCAGTTACACGCTTCGGAGAATGATCGTGACCGCCACCAAGCGCGCTCAGCTTGCCCAGGAAGTCCCTTTTTCCTTGAATGTCCAGTCAGAAGAGGATATCAAGCGCCTTAACACCGCTGACCTGGAGGATCTTTCCCGAAACGTCGCAGGACTCTCCATACAGAACCTCGGACCGGGCCAGAGCGTAGTTACGATCCGTGGCGTTTCTTCCGGACAGATAGTGCGGGACCAGCCCGGCGTAAAGGAGCAGGTAGGGGTCTATCTTGACGAAACCCCGATATCATTGTCGCTTTTCACCCCTGATATCGACCTTTTCGACCTTAACCGTGTTGAGACACTGAGAGGTCCGCAGGGCACGCTCTTCGGATCAGGCTCAATCGGCGGTACGGTTCGCTACATAACCAACCAGCCGCAACTTGGTGTAAATGAGATTAAAGTCGAGGTTGACGGAAACTATCTTGACGAAGGCTCCGCGGGAGGTCATCTCAAAACCGCCCTTAACGTTCCTCTGGGCGATGACGCGGCCGTAAGGCTTGTAGCTTACGGAACTAGGTACGGCGGCTTCATCGATGCGCATAGAGAAAGCGGCGGGATGGATGAAGATGTTAATGACGGAAGCCGACACGGCGGGCGCCTCTCCTTTTTGTGGAAGCCGACCGAAAATCTCTCCATCACCCCTCGCGTTGTGTATCAGAACATTGATCTCGGGGGATTTAACCGCGACGAGGTATTCAACATTTTTGCTTACTTGGGTAATAGCGTAACTCTTGGAGAGAGGGAGCAGGTACTTCTGCTCGACGAAGCCTTTGAAGACGAGACTCTTGTTTTCGACACGGTAATTAACTGGGAGATAGAAGGAGTTTTTGACGTTACTTACTCCGCGGCTTATATAAACCGCGATCTTCTTGTAAGCCGCGACGCAAGCGCTCTTACCGGCAGCGTAAGTGTGGATCTTCGTAATCATCCAGCTGTTCCTTTTCCCAATGATCCTATTAGCAACGTAATAAATCCTTCTAACCTGCGCGATACCACGGATCTTGAGCAGATGACCCATGAGTTCCGTTTAAGCTCAAATAGCGCAAGCCGTCTGCAGTGGCTTGCGGGGGTTTTCTACTCGGATGTGGAGCGTGACTATTCCCAGCGTCTGCCGACGCCTGGATATGATGATCTATGGATGGTGCCTTCGGCTGACACTAATTTCCCTGACGCGGTGGACTCGCCATACAGTTCCGATCTTACTTACGACTTGAGGCAGATCGCGCTTTTCGGTGAAGCGACCTACGCTCTGCTTGAACGTCTGGATCTGACGGCGGGGCTTCGCTGGTATGACTGGGAAGAGGATAAGACTTTCAAGTCTGGCGGAGGTTTCTCTAATAGTGCTGCCCAGAATCAGGACGAAACGGTTTCCTCCGACGGGTTCTCGCCCCGGTTCATGGTGAGTTATGATGCTAACGATAACCTTACTTTTAATGTCCAAGTCTCCCGTGGATTTCGCCTAGGCGGCGTCAACGACCCGCTGAACGAACCGCTTTGTACAGACAGTAAGGGGGTTAATCATTTTCCTGTATATAGTGTTTATCAGGAGTTTGAAGACGAGACTCTCTGGAACTATGAGGTCGGGTTTAAGTCCTCCTTTGAGAATGTTACATTCAACGGCTCGGTTTTTTATACCGACATTGAAAATCTGGGTGTAAATGTTGATGCGGGACCCTGTTCTTCCAGGGTTACGATCAGCGTACCCGAATCTCACACGGCAGGAGCGGAACTTGAGTTATCCATTCAGCCGACAAGATATTTGCTGTTTGCCTTTGCGGGAAGCTACATAGAAGCGGAGTTTGATTCCACTTTGAGGACGGTTGGAGGAGGTGTGCTTGATGGAATAGAAGAAGGTAACCGTATACCTTCAGTTCCCGACTGGCAGCTCTCGGGATCCGCCACTTATACTTTGCCGGGTCTTTTGAACGCTAGAGAAAGCTATATCTCCGGTTCATGGCAGTTCGTAGGTGACAGCATAACACAGTCGGGTGATCAAGTACCCGGCAAGGGAGTTTTCGAGCATGGTTTCCCACATGGTATCCCTGCTTCTACAACTGTTGATCTGCTGCTTGATTCATACCACCTGTTCAATCTCTCGGCAGGGCTTGTATATAACAATCTTGAATTCACCGCCTACGTGAAGAATCTTACCGATGAAAACGTGAGGCTTTCGTTTGATCGTGAGAGGAACGGACGGGCCCGTCTTGCCTACAGAGTGGGTCAACCCCGTACTTTCGGCGTGGTTACCCGCATGCGCTTCTGATAGATGGGGTTCAGTTTGATCTAAGACGCTTTGAGTTATGTGTGGAACTCAGGGCGTCTTGAATCCGCTTTCAAAACTCGGATCTGGGAATTGGGAAAAGATTCTCAGAGAGTTTATAAAAGTGATGACAAATTGTTACGACGGGACTCAGTGAAGCACTCTTCTTTCTTTTTCATCTCCGAGAATTTCTTCTGAGTCGTCATCGTAATAAAGGTAGTTTACTTCTTCGAAGAGTTCATCAAACTCGTCGGCAAATTCATCCTCTTCATCAAATATATCTAATGGGTAATCGAGGTTTTCATCTTCTTTTTTGATAAATTTGAGCATGGTTGCCTCCGGCGGGAAAAAATTTCTATCCAAACACTACACCCCGGTTACCAAAAGTCAACAGCCCGAGATTGGGTCTTTGTTAAGGAATGCGATGTACTCTCATCTATTACTTGTCCCTTACTGCGATCTCAAAAGAAAAGAGACGTTCTCCAAGATAAAATCGGGTGTTGTTTCATCGCTCCCGAGGTCGGTTTTCTTTGTAACTCCGCTCAGCACAAGCGCCGTGCTATAACCCGCTTTTTTCCCTCCGACAACGTCGGTGCGGAGACTATCTCCGACAAGAAGAGTCTTTTTTGTCGGTGCTACACCGCTTTGTTCCAGGAGGTCAAACATGTATCTCTGGGGTTTTCCGGCTGTCAACGCCTTCTTTCCCGACGCCGCTTCCACTGAAGCGAGAAGGGCTCCTGTCGCGGGAGCCCGGCCGTGTTCGCAGGGATAGAAGTAATCTCCGTTCGTACCGATAAAGTCTGCTCCGTTTCCGATGGCTATGGATGCGGTTTTTATTTCCTCAAGGTTAAATCTGGGATGGCTTCCCATCACCACGAGGTCTGCGTCGAGGGAATCTTCCCCGTAAAGTTCAACCAGTCCGGTTTGGGTGACTTCGTTTTTCAGGTAGTCGCTTCCCGCTATGAAGACGGTATTCCATTTTTCAGAGGGAAGCTTTTCCTTTATAAGAGAAACGGTTGCCATGGGGGAAGTTACAAATTCACTGCTGTGGGATTCGATTCCGAGTTTTCGGAGTTTTTTGGCGTATTCAGAGGGTGCCCGTGAAGGATTATTGGTTATGAAACGTATTTTCTTTTTATTCTTCCTTAATGTTTTGAGCACTCGGGGGGAGTTGCCGATGGCTTTTTCGCCGGAATATATAACCCCGTCCAGATCAAAGACGAAGTAATCAAATGAATTTCCAAAATCCATAATCGGGGCCGGGAATTTACGGGGGAGGGTATTCTATCCCCAGATACTTTTCTTGAGCTCTTCCTGTAGCTGGGAGTTATAGTTTGACTTCATTATCTTGATCAGCTTGTTCTCCCTGTCTTCAAAAAACTCAACCCCCATGAAAGTAAGTACGTCAAACGCCGCTCTTTTGTACCCTTCGTAGAATTCTTCTATTTCCCCCGACGCCCTGACGGTCTTTGAATCGAGGTAAAGGGCTATTGCCGCGAGCTCATCCTTTATTTCCGGAGATATCTCGATCTTAAATCCCTCAAGATCGCCCTGAAGAAGGTGATTTGTGTACATCTCGATAACGGAGTCAAGCGTGTTTACGTCCATTTCAGCATCCTCTCCGGCGTATTCTAACCGTTTTTATTAAGAAGTTCACTTGCCACTATTATGTTATCTCTTCCCGCCTTGGCCGCGAGGTCCACAGCTTCTTTGAGAGTAGTTTCTTCCTTAACAGTGCCTAGTTTTAGGAGCATAGGCAGGTTTACCCCTGAAATTACCTCCATTTCGCCGCTCTCAAGAAACATAAGGCTTATATTGGAAGGGGTTCCTCCGAACATATCAGTTACAAGCAGTATTCCGCCTCCCTCGTCAACGGTATCAATTGAAGCCCGCACCTTTTTTTCGAAATCTTTTGAGTCTTTTGAAGCGTCTATTGAGACCGCAGTCATCTTGACCCTAGGTTTCTCGGGCAGGATGAAGTTCACGGCTGATATAAGCTCTTTTGCGAGCTCTCCGTGCGTGATCACTACTATGGAAAACATAGGATTTTTATAGCTTATTTATATCCCTGTGTCTAATAATCGCAGAGTGTTCGGAGAGGTTTTTGCCCAAGGCATCGGCTATAACTACCGACCGATGTTTTCCCCCGGTGCAGCCAACCGCCAAGGTAAGATATGATTTCCCTTCCTCGGAATATTTGGGAATCAAAAAGCGCAGAAAAGCGCAGAGTTTCTCCAGGAACTCCTGTGAAGCTTTATCCGACATGACAAAATCAACGATTTCGCTCCTTGTTCCGTCTAAATCCCTCAGGGATTCGGTAAAATGAGGATTTCTCAAGAAGCGAACGTCAAAAACCAGGTCTGCATCTTCGGGAATTCCGTACTTGTAGCCGAAGGAAAGGAAGGTAAGAAGGGGGGTGCTTTTGTCAGTTGTCCCGGCAATCTTGGCTATGACCGCTTTTAGATCGTGAATGCTGAGAGCGCTTGTGTCTATGCGATGGTTCGAGAGTTCGCGTATGTCTTCAAGAATTTGCTTCTCCTCTGATATTCCCTCGGGGAGAGTTCTCTCATTTCCAAGCGGGTGGATTCTCCTTGTCTCCTTATACCTTTTAACAATTGTCTCATCGGAGCATTCAAGAAATACGAGGTCGACTTCTTTGGCCGACTCTCTTATTTTTCCCAGCACCTCTTCGAAGTCATGAAGCGCATCTTTTACCGGTATACGTATGTCAATTACTACGACCGCTTTTTTTATCTGCGTAAGGGATTTTCCGCAAAGGTCGATAAAAGAGAAAAGAAGCTCGGGAGGCAGGTTGTCGACGCAGAAAAAGCCCAGGTCTTCAAGCACTTTCGCCGCGGTACTTTTCCCCGAACCGGAGAGTCCGCTTAATATTATTATCTGCTCCATTATTTCCGAGTGCCGGAGGGAATCTCGATACTTTTACCGGTGTCCTTAAGTATATGGCTTCGCACTGCCACGTCTATTACCGACGCCATGTTCCTTCCCGGGCTCACCGGCAGTACCATGTACGGCAGTTCGATGTCGAGTATGGAGTATGTTTTCGTGTCCACGCCAAGACGATCGTATTCCGTCTCGGAGTCCCACTTGTGAAGTTCTATGACCATGTCGATTTCTCTTTTTTCCATAACGCAGGTGGTTCCGAAAAGATCCTTTATGTTCACTATGCCTATCCCCCTTACCTCCAGAAGATATCTTATGTTCTCAGGACCCACTCCGACAAGTGTCTGAGAGCCTATCTTTCTTATCTCAACCACGTCGTCCGCGATAAGCTTGGAACCTTGTATTATAAGGTCAATAGCGCATTCGCTTTTCCCGATTCCGCTTTTCCCGAGGATAAGAACTCCCATATGATGCACATCCAGCAGTACTCCGTGAACTGTTATCCGGGTCGCGAATTACTCGGTGAGAAGCTCATTTAAAATGGTTATGAATTTACCCGTGCCCAGGGTAGTGGTGAAAAGCGGTATCTGTTTTCTTTCAAAGTGTTCGGCAAAGGATTTATCCGGGCGGGCTCCCTTTGAGAGTATAAAGCACGGAATATCGTTTGACAGAAGATTCGTTATTATCTTTTTCTGTGTTCTGTCGGGGAATCCGTTTATGTAGGAGATTTCAGTTCTGCCGAGTACCTGTATGTTTCCCTCCTCGAGCTCTATTTTCTTTTCAATCATTCTCAGTCCCGGCTTTTTGGCGCTCGGCGAAATTATGCGTCTTTCAAACCCCCTTTCCCCGTGGACGGGATCAAGGCAGAGCTTTTCTCCGAACTTTCCGTAAAAATCCCCAACCGAGAGGGAGTGATTATTTTCAGAGCTTTTCATCTTCTTCAATAAGCAGATTATAAATCTCAGAAGCCTCTTTTGAGGCAACGAGTTTTGGCCTCAAGTCATTTTGCCCGAGTATACGGGATAACCGGGCAAGCAGTTTTACCCGGGTTTCCATGGGGCAGTTCTCTGGGGTTATTAAAACAGCGAAGAGATGGGTCCTCTCTCCGTCAAGCGAGTCAAAATCAACCCCGGCCTCGCTTCTGGCAAATGCGATGGTTATATCTGGAATGTCGAGGAGTTTTACGTGCGGAATTGCTACCCCGGAATCAATCGCTGTGCTGCATATTCCCTCCCGTTCGGCAAGAGTTTCGTTAAGTCTCTGCACGTTAAGCCTGGGGACGGCCCCTGCGACTTTCTCTGAGATTTCCTTCAGCACGTCCGGTTTTGTTGTCGAAACGAGTTCGGGAAATACGGAATTTTTCTCCAGGCATTCCGATATTCTCACTTTTCTTTTTCCGCGTTCAGGGGGTAAGAAGTCCTACCTTTTTCGAATCAGCTTTTTTGTAAACAACATTCATTTCAAGCGTCTCACTGTTTCTGAAGGCCACGAAATCCTCTTCGGAGGCGTCAAGCTGCAGCAGTGCCTCCGCAACGCTCATGGGTTTGGGGCTCAAAAACTGGTGATCCACCCTAAGGTTGTTTCCCCTTTCCGCTCTCTGTTCGCGTGCCGCGGAAGGGGTCTTTGACGCGTTCCTTCTTCTGAGTGTCAGTTGTTTGTCCGTTCTTCTTCGCAGCTGCTTTATGATCGTGTCGAAAAGCTTGTCTATGGCGGAGTGCATTTCTTCGGTTTCTACTGAAGCTGATGCTTTTAAGGGTCCCGAGCTGATAGTAATTTCCGCGTTGTTTCTGAGTTTTTCTGCTGAAAGAAGTATTCTTGCCTCCGAGGGATTCCTCTCAGGGTCTATATACCTCTGGAGCTTTGGCATTTTTTTCATCGCGTAACGCTTGAGGTGCTCCGATCTTCTTTTGTCGGGAATGTTTTTCGTGATGATATCAACCTTCATGGTTCAAACCTCCTTTGAGAGTCTTTTTGATGAACTGGGTATCCCAAGTATTTTTCTGTATTTCGCGACCGTTCTTCTCGCGACCTTTATGTTTTTCATGGAAAGTATTCTGGATATGTCTTCGTCCGAGAATGCGCACTGGGCCGGTTCGTCATTAACTATTTCCCTTATCATTGATTTTATTCTCTCAAGCGAAACTTTTTGCCCGTTTGATGAGTGAACTCCTCTTGAGAAAAGTTTTTTAAGTTCCACGACTCCTTGCGGGCACTGTATGTATTTTCTGCTTGTTATCCGGCTCACGGTTGATTCGTGAATGCCCACGGTTTCAGCCACGTCCTTTAGCCTGAGGGGTTTTATGTGAGCGCTTCCGTGGTCGAAGAACTCTCTTTGCTCGTTTACGATCTTCTCTATCACCTTGCGCATTGTGGTCTCCCGCTCTTCAATGCAGCGGACTATTCTCTGGGCCACCTCGATTTTTTCCCGCAGGTAGTCCGTGGTTTCTCCGGTAAGGTTCGCGCGGTCGGCGAGAATTTTTCTGCAGTAGGAGCTTATCCTGAGTTTCGGGAAGCTTCTGTTTGACTGCATCTGGAGATCGTCTCCCACCTTGTACACATAGAAGTCGGGGACGATGCTTCTGGCGGTGTCTTTGGTGTAATAGGGTCTCCCCGGCTTAGGCTCAAGCGAGGTTATTACAGCTTCGATTTCCTTTATTTCTTCACTGCTCACCTCAAGCTCCGCGCAGATCTTGTCGTAGTCTTTTGTGCTTAGGTCGTCGATATGATTTTCCAGCACTTTCATAATCGGACTTTCCTTCTGATAACCGAGATCCATGGCCTGCGCCGCAAGACACTCGGAGAGGAAGCGGGAACCAACTCCGACGGGATCAAACGTGGTGCGTATTTTCTCGGCAACCCGCATTACTTCCATTAGACAGTTCTCACCCCCTGCGGATGAGCTTTCTCCCTCAAGCAGCCTTGCTATCTCTTCAGGTTCAATCTCAAGGTATCCGTCCTCGTTTATGTTCCCGATTATAAGCGAAGCTATCTGCTTTTGCCGTTCGCTTAAATCAGTCATTGAGAGTTGCCAGCTGAGGTGCTCAAACAGGGAATCCTGGCTGGGTATCTGGTTCTCCCACTCCGGTGCCTCGTTTATCTCCGGGGAGAACTCTTCGGGCATAGGATAGTCGGTTTCTGAGGGGCCGAGCTCGTTTAGAAGAGATTCGCTCAGGCTCTCTTTTTCCGTCTCCACAGATGAATCGGGATCTTCCTCTAGAGCGGGATTCTCTATGAGCTGTTCCTCAAGGTATTCCTTAAGCTCAACCGTATTCATCTGGACTAGGCTTAGAAAAAGCTTAAGATGCTGGGTGAGTATGAGCTTTTGCTTCTGTACCACGTTCGGGCTCTGCGCGAGACCGACTCCGATTCCGCTCATTAAACTATTTTCTCCTTTCCTTGTTCTTCCACCCCTTACAAAAAGTATAACACCATTTGATTTTTATTTAATTTTCGACCTGCTATGGCAAGGCACCGAGCGGGAAGAGCAAGGTTAATAGCAATTGCTGCAGCATGCGGAGCAGGGGGTGTTCAGGCGGATCGATGATAGTGGCATCTGGCGGTGATTACAGCTTGGATGTAAAACCTGAACCCCGAATTTCAAGTGTCAGCGGTTGGGATTATTCCCGGTACCACTCGTGTATATTCCACAGCTCGGAATCCCATCCGTTTACCCTTACTCCCTTCAGGCTGTTGCTGAAAGCCGAGACAAAGGCGCGGTGAACCAAGGGAATCACTACATGGTTCTGAACCAACATGTCATTCATTTGGATGACTAGGTTTTCGCGATCTGGGCCGATAGGGGTCCGCGTCAGTTCCTGATAGAGATCATCGTAATCTTGGTTAGACCAGCGGGATACGTTGCTGCCCGCCCAGTCGTTTTCGGAGCCGGGAATTTCAGTAGCTAGCCAGCTCGACAGATAACCCTGCGGATCAATGGATGATGTTCCGTTGGCATACATTTCAATATCGGCATAAAATCTCCAGAGGTTGTCGGGATTATCTGGATCGCTGCTAAAGAAAACACCTGCGTTAATGCTCTTCAACTCGGTTTCCACCCCTATATCCCTCCACCATCTCTGAATCAGTTCCTGGGTACCTTGGCGAACCGGGTTTGTAGAGGTTTGATAAAGAATTTTCAGGCGGACTCCATCTTTTTCCCGGATGTCGTCGTCGCCTGGTACCCATCCGGCCTGATCGAGCAGGGTTTTTGCTTCCTCAATATCCTGGGTCAGGCAGTCTTCGTTATTTGGTGAAGTGTACTGGGGAGGCGCCGGAACAACATTGCAGGTTGTCCTGCCCGCGGTGCCGTAAAGCTGTTCGACGATATGTCCGCGATCAATTGCTAAAGACAAGGCCCTGCGCACTGCCGGGTCGGTCAGAAAGGGATGAGGGTTATTGCCGTCTGACCACTCGGAGCGCCGGTTTCCCAGAGCTGGATCGGGATTAGTGAAGTTGACTACCAAATGCTCAATAAGAGAGGCGAAGGCCGGCCGAACTGTTCCCCTGCCGACCTCTTGGAAAGATGCGAGAGTTTGAGGGTCTATTTGCAGGTTCCAACCATAATCTGCCTCTCCTGTTTCCAAAACGGCCCGGGCGGAAGCCGTAGCGTTCCCGCCGCCTTTGATAACTACTTTCGAGAAGAGTTTCTCGGTCGAGTGGAAATGTTCATTGATTTTGTAGGTAAGAACAGAGGTAGTTTCGGCATCCGATTCACTGATTGTGAAATCGGTGATTTTGTAGGACCCCGTGCCTACGGGATAAAGGTTCTCCATGCGGCAACCCTGAGCTGCCTCACCAACGCAGTTTGCAAACTGCGCTTTTTGCAGGATAGGGGAAGAGGCCCCGACAAAGAGAGTATATGGATAAATTACGGGGGCGGAGAAGGTAATTCTGACGCTATGGGGGGAATCCTCGACAGGGTCCACGTTCCCTATAGGTACGGGACCACACACATTTTCCGTTGCTGGCAGAGAACACAGGTATCTGTGGGTAAATATAACGTCTTCGACCGTTAGAGGGGTGCCATCGGACCAGAGGATTCCTTCTTTGAGCTTCCAGGTAATCATGGTCATATCTTCTGATACGCCGCCATTGTCCACGGTCGGGATTTCCTCGGCTAGTCGAGGTACTAGCCTTCCTTCCTCATCATAGTTAGCCAGGGGCTCTAGGATCAAAGCGCTAGCATCAACATCCTTGGTCCCGCCGGCGAGATAAGGGTTGGCGATAGTAGGGGCCTGCCAGTAAAGTATGGTCAGGGTTTCATCATCATCGTCATCTCCACAGGAAGTTATGAAGAGTCCTGTCACTATCATGGCCAAGACTAGGAACGTTTTTTTGTATTTCATCTGAATTTCTCCTGAGAGGTTATTAGTACTACTGAAGTTTTAGAATTTTCCTATTATTACCAAGAAACATTTGGAACGCAATCGTTATCGGGGCCATCAATTGCAGATGCTCGGAAAAACTTTGAGACTGCGGAGAATTTCTCAATTGTTTTTATGCGGTTATCTTTTTTCGTGTGAACGTAAGCGAAGCCGCAAGAATCATAATCATTCTCGGTGCGGTGCTAATAGCGCTCGGAGTCATGCTGCCTTATGCGGCGAAACTTGATTTCTTCGGAAAACTTCCCGGAGATATAAAAATCGAAAAAGAGAACTTCAGTTTTTATTTTCCGATCGTAACCTGCATAGTGCTGAGCATCCTGCTCACGCTTCTGGGCAATCTTTTCTTCAGAAAATAGAAACGGGGTAGGTTGGGTGGGGATTAAAGGCTCTCTCGCTCTTCAGGAAGGACCCACTTTCTTTTATCCGCGAAAAGTTTTTCGTACTTCTCTATGCTGTTTTCTAACTCAAGGGTCTGCGATATGTCGTCGAGTCCCTCAAGGAGCACCTTTCTTTTGAAGTCATCTATCTCGAATGAAAAACTTATCCCTTCCCCTGTTACGGATTTTTCAACCAAGTCAACCTCAAGGGAATAACCCTCATTTTCCCATACAATGCGAAACAACTCATCTGTTCTGTCCTTGGGGAGGACTATGGGAAGTATCGAGTTCTTAAAACAGTTGTTGTAGAAAATATCTGCGAAGGAAGGAGCCAGAATTACCCTGAACCCCGCTTCCCTTATCGCCCAGGGAGCGTGTTCCCTAGAGCTTCCGCTTCCGAAATTTTCTCTCGTGAGCAGTATGCACGCGCCTGCGTATCTTGTCTGGTTGAGTTCGAAATCCTCATTTAAGGTGCCGTCATCGTTGAATTTCCAATCGAAAAACAAAAACTCTCCGAACCCGGTTCTCTCAATACGTTTTAAGAACTGCTTGGGAATTATCTGGTCGGTGTCGACATTCATTCTGTCAAGAGCCGCAACTTTTCCCGATACCTTAAGAAGTTTTTCCATGTCTCAGATTCCCTTTTCTATTTCCCAGCCGCGCACATCAACGAAATGTCCCGTGAGTGCTGCCGCCGCCGCCATAATCGGACTAACCAAGTGAGTTCTTCCCCCTTTTCCCTGGCGACCCTCGAAGTTCCTGTTAGACGTGCTGGCGCACCTCTCTCCCGGCGCAAGTATGTCGGGGTTCATTCCGAGACACATGCTGCATCCCGACTCGCGCCACTCAAACCCAGCCTCGGTAAATACCTTGTGAAGATCCATCTCTTCGGCTTTTTTCTTTACGAGCTGGGAACCGGGAACCACCATGGCATTTACTCCGTCGGCGACTTTTTTCCCTTTTACAAGATTCGCAACCGCCAGAAGGTCCTCCATTCTGGAGTTCGTGCACGAACCGATAAACACCCTGTCAACGTGTATGTCCGTTATTGGGGTGTTTGCCTTTAGGCCCATGTACTCAAGGGCTTGTTCCATTGATTTTCTTCTACTTGAATCTTCGCATTCCCTGGGGTCAGGTACTCTTGAAGTTACGTCCGTTACCATCCCGGGGTTTGTTCCCCAGCTTACCTGCGGAGCTATCTCGGAGGCATCAAGAGTGACGGATTTATCGAATACGGCGTCGGGGTCCGTGCGAAGCGTTTCCCAGTGACGCAGCGCGTCTTCGTAATTGCCGTCTTTGGGGGCGTAGCGGCGATCCTTTACGTACTCAAAGGTTTTTTGGTCAGGTGCTATCATTCCGGCCCTGGCTCCTCCCTCTATCGACATGTTGCACACCGTCATCCTTTCTTCCATGGAAAGTGCCTCTATTGCTTCCCCCCGGTATTCGACTACGGTTCCTGTGGCCCCTGCGGTTCCTATGTGCCCGATTATGCCAAGGATTATGTCTTTCGCGGTAACTCCGTACTGCCGTTCGCCCTCGACTTTTATTTCAAACACCTTGGGGCGGTTCTGCCTTAAGCACTGTGTCGCAAGAACGTGCTCCACCTCGCTTGTTCCTATGCCAAAAGCAAGCGCTCCGAACGCACCGTGGGTGGAGGTATGGCTGTCTCCGCACACTATGGTCATCCCTGGTTTTGTGAGACCGAGTTCGGGACCGATAACGTGCACTATACCTTGGGAGTGATTGTTTATTCTTATTCCGAAGAGCGTTATTCCGAAATCCTTGCAGTTTTGCCGCAAAGCTTCTATCTGCTTTGCGGATATGGGGTCCGAGATGGGTCCGCTGCGGTCTGTGGTCGGGACGTTATGATCCATAGTGGCGAAAGTGAGATCAGGTCGTCTTACCTTCCGCCCTGTGATTCTAAGCCCTTCAAACGCCTGCGGAGAAGTAACTTCATGAACGAGGTGAAGGTCTATGTAGAGAAGGGAGGGCTTGCCCTCTTCCTCATGAACGAGGTGAGATTCCCAGATTTTGTCAAAAAGAGTTTTTCCCGCCATTTTTATCCGCTCCAAGACGTTGTTTTTTCGTTCCCGAACCGTGCTTTTTCCCCAAGCTCTTCCTCTATGCGGAGGAGCTGATTGTATTTTGCTATCCTGTCGCTTCGGGACGCCGATCCGGTTTTGATCTGACCGGCGTTTGTGGCAACCGCAATATCCGCTATCGTCGAGTCTTCCGTTTCTCCCGAGCGATGGGATATTATATAACTATAACCCGCCTGCTTGGCCATCTCAATGGCCTCGAGGGTCTCTGTAAGTGTTCCTATCTGGTTTACCTTTATAAGGATCGAGTTTGCAACGCCTGCGGTTATTCCGTCCGAAAGTCTCTTCGTGTTTGTTACAAAGAGATCATCTCCGACGAGCTGGACGGCGGAACCTATTTTTTTTGTAAGAGCCTTCCAGCCTTCCCAGTCGTTTTCATCCAGGGGATCTTCTATTGAAACGATAGGGTATTTTTCTATCCACTCCTCGTATATCTCCATTAACCCGGCAACGGGTACGGTTTTCCGTTCCACGTGGTACTTCCCCTCTTGAAAAAACTCGCTTGAGGCTACATCAAGCGCTATTGATATCTGCTCTGCGGGTTTGTATCCAGCTCTCCATATTGCCTCTATTATGCACTCTAGGGCTTCTTCGTTTGATCCCAGGGAGGGGGCGAAACCTCCTTCGTCTCCTACCGCTGTTGAGAGGTTCTTGTTGGCGAGTATGGATTTCAGCGCGTGAAAGGTTTCCACTCCCGCTCGAAGGGCTTCTCTAAAAGTTGAAAAGCCGTGGGGCACTACCATAAATTCCTGGAAATCAAGGTTGTTATCCGCGTGGGCGCCGCCGTTTATTATGTTCATAAGTGGTACGGGAAGGGTAACTGCGCCTTCGCCTCCCAGGTAGCTGAAAAGAGATATTTCCTCAGAATTCGCTGCTGCCCTTGCCGAAGCAAGCGAGACGCCCAGAATGGAGTTCGCTCCGAGCCGGGATTTTGTTTCCGTTTCGTCAAGCTCTATCATGGCCCGGTCTATTCGAACCTGATTGCACGCGTCAAAGCCCGCGAGATGGGGGGCTATTATGTTGTGGACGTTTTTTACCGCCTCGAGAACCCCTTTGCCCATATATCTGCTTTTTTCCCCGTCCCGAAGCTCAAGTGCTTCGTGCTCTCCGGTCGATGCTCCCGAGGGAACCATCGCCCGGCCGATGGCGCCGTCTGCGCAATGAACCTCTACCTCTATCGTGGGATTTCCCCTTGAGTCCAGTATCTCTCTTGCTCTTATTTTGCTTATCTTTGACATCTTTGATTTCCTCTTGAGTCTCCTGTTCAACTATGAAGCGCAACCGCCTGATTTGGGTTTGATTGTACGGAATTGGAAGTATTTTTCAAACATGTCGTAGAATTAGCAGTGCAAAGGTGACAATCTCCAACGCGAAACAAAGACTTCCTCTCACGTCTGGAAGTTACGGGCATCTGGATTTCGTGATAAAACCGGCAGAATTGCTTGTTCACTGCGGTGTAGAATCAATTGGTTTGTATTGAGCAGTTGCCCAAGGCGTGTAATGTATCTTATAATGGGTAGAGAAATATCTTTTCGGCAATCGGGCATTATTTTGACTTGATTTCAACACGAGCGCTATGCTCTCTAAGGCTGCGTCTTGGTCTTGTCGCTCGTTGCGTGGACACTGTCCATCGTAGAAGGAGGTAAAAAGCAGCTATGATCATCCATGACTTTCGCTTATTTAAGGGCTGTCGAAGTGTTGCCGCCCGGGTTGTGACTAGATTCGGCATTGTCGCGATACTACTTGTCTGCGCCTTGTCGCCCACGCCCGCGCAGGCCGCCGTCGAGGGCGAGGCGCAGTTCGTCTTCAACACGTTTGGGTTCCTTGTATGGGGTGCCCTCGTGATGTGGATGGCAGCAGGCTTCACAATGCTCGAGGCGGGTTCGGTGCGGACGAAAAACGCTTCGGTCATTTGCTTGAAGAACATTGGTCTCTACTCCATTGCCGGACTGGCGTACTACCTGATCGGCTTCAACATCATGTATGTCGGCGTCGAGCCGGGTGGCTGGTTTGGTTCGCTGGAATTCCTGTACGGCACGACCGCCGATGAAGTAGCACTGCTGGGCGGTGAGGAAACAGCTGCCACGGCCGTTGTCGAGAGCGGCTACTCGGCGATGTCGTACTGGTTCTTCCAGATGGTGTTCGTGGCGACCACGGCTTCGATTGTCTCGGGTACTCTGGCCGAGCGCGTGAAGCTGTGGTCTTTTTTCGTTTTCATAGTGGTGTTGACCTCGGTCATCTACCCAGTTGTTGGCGCTTGGACCTGGGCTGGGGGCTGGTTGGCCGAATTGGGGTTCAAGGACTTCGCCGGTTCCACCGTGGTCCACTCCACGGGAGGCTGGGCAGCGCTCGCGGGGGCCATCATGGTTGGGCCGCGCTCTGGCAAGTTCCGGGCCGATGGCAGTGTCAAATCGACCCCTCCATCCAATGTTCCGGTCGTCACTCTCGGCGTTTTTATCTTGTGGCTGGGCTGGTTCGGCTTCAATGGCGGTTCACAGCTTGCCCTCAGCGGCGCATTCGATGCCGTGGCCGTGAGCAACATCTTCGCCAACACCAATCTAGCCGCCGGGGCTGGGGTTCTGGCAGCTCTGAGCCTCTCCCGGCCCGTGCTGGGCCGTGTCGATCTGTTCGCCGGACTTAATGGCGCTCTGGCTGGTCTCGTTGCGATCACAGCGGCGCCGGATATCGTCCAGCATCACTGGGCAATAGTGATCGGAGCGATCGGGGGCATTGTTTGCCTGTTGTCCATGAAGTCTTTGGAAATGATAAAGATTGACGACGTCGTGGGTGCTGTCCCCGTTCATCTCTGCACCGGAATCTGGGGGACGTTGGCGGTCTGCATCGCCGCCGGTGGAAGCCTCTTTGCTCAGGTCATCGGCATTTTGGCCATCGGCGCGTTTGTGTTTGGGCTTTCGATGCTGTTGTGGTTTCTAATCGACCGGACCCTGGGATTGCGGGTCTCGAAGGATGTCGAGGCCATCGGCCAGGATGTGGGCGAACTGGGCATCGAAGCTTATCCAGAATTCGTGGTAATGCCGGAAGAAGACTGATTAGAACGCCAGGGCAGTCTTCCGATTTTGACCGCGGGCGGCCAGAGGCAAGTTGCGACCCGATTGAGTTCTCACAATCGGGATTTCCCGAGTTGCGGCGTCACGGTTTGCGAGGGTCTACGGAATCAAATCGGGCCGTTCGGTCTGTCCTCGATAATCTCCCCGTCCTTCAGGTTTATTATTCTTTTTGAGTGAGAGGCGATGTCTTCTTCGTGCGTTATCATTACTATGGTTTTTCCCTGTTCGTTCAGGTCCCTGAATATCTTCATTATCTCGTAACTAGTTGCCGTGTCCAGGTTTCCGGTGGGTTCGTCCGCTAGTATCATCCTCGGGTTGTTCACAACTGCCCTTGCTATCGCCACCCTTTGCTGTTGTCCCCCCGAGAGTTGGTTGGGAAGGTGGTCCGCTCTCTGCTCAAGTCCCACGAGGGCGAGCGCGGCCGAGGCGAGCCTTTTTCTCTGCGCCCCCGGCATGGCTGAATAAACGAGCGGCAGCTCCACGTTTTCAAGCGCCGTCGTTCGGGGCAACAGGTTAAAGCTCTGGAAGACAAAGCCGATCTTCGTGCTCCGTATTTCCGCCTTCTCATCGCTTTCAAGCTCCATTATGTCGGTACCGTCAAGCAGATAATCTCCCCGGCTCTGGGTGTCGAGGCAGCCGAGAATGTTCATAAGGGTGCTTTTGCCGGACCCTGAGGATCCCATGATGGCGACGAATTCTCCTTGTGCGATCTCAAGGTTTATTGCGCGAAGCGCTTCGACCTGCACTTTCCCGTTCGAGTATGTTTTGCCGATGTCCTTTAGCTTGATTACAGAGAGTGTCATCAGAATCTTTTCGGCTGGGGCAGCGCAAATCCCGGTCCTTTGTTGTTTCTGCCGGAAATTGTGTACTCAACCACTATCTGGTCTCCTTCTGAGAGGGGACCGCTTACGACTTCTGTGTGGAAATCATCGCTTATCCCGGTTTCTATTACTATGGGCGAGGGTTTCCCCTGTTTGAGGATCCAGACGTTTTCCCCTGCCTCAGCAGCGACGGCTGAGGATTTCGGGGGAATGAAGCGAAGTGCGGCAGTAGGAATCTTGAGCACGTCTTTTTTGGTTGATATGACTTTTTTTACTTCGGCGGTCATACCGGGTTTAAGCTCAAGTTCCGGGTTTTCGACAAGGCACGTTACGTCGTAGGTGACGACATCGTTTTTTATGCTGGGGGAGTTTGCCACCCGCTTTACCTTTGCGCTGAAATCCTTGCCCGGGAATGCGTCAACTTTGAAGAGGACATCCTGACCCTCTTTTATCTTTCCTATGTCTGCTTCACTTACGTTTGAAACCAGATGGAGAGTTCTGGGGTTCTCGGCCAGTACGTACAGGGGTTCAGATTTGTTCGGGTGTATCTGTTCGCCGATTATGATGTTTTTTTCGAGCACCACGCCGTCAAGAATTGAAGTAATTCGCGTTGAGTCGAGTCTTCTCTGTGCCGTATCCAGATCGGCCTGAGCTTTTTCCCGGGCGGCAGCCGCCATGCTGTGCTCGGAAAGCGATTTGTTGAATTCCTCACGGGAAATGAGTTCTTTTTCGTAAAGCCTCTTGCTTGCCTCGTGCGAGTTGGTTGAAATTTCGAGGTCGGTTTCGGTCTTCTTAAGTATCTCCTTGAAGTATTCAACGTCTCCCGAAAGTCCCTCCGGCCCTTCTATGAGGGCGAGCACCTGGCCCTTTTTTACCTCGTCGTTTACCTCCGCGCGGATTTCCTTTATGGTTCCGTTTATTTGTGAATATATCCTTGCTTCCTTCGTGGGTTCCAGGGTTCCAGAGGCTCTTACTAGGGAAGTTATATCTCCCCTCTCGATTTTCTGAGTTACGTATTTTATCTCGCCCTTGCTTCCTCCGAAGAAAATGAAGTATCCGGCGATAACGATTGCTCCGGCGAGGGCGTAGAGAAGTTTTGAGCGTGGCAAGTTTTTCATGGTATCTCTTTTCCACAGAGACTTAGCAGTCTTAATCTCACTATTTTATAGTCATATATGGAGTTTTTGTAGTCCGCTACCGCCTCTTCGTAAAGCGCCTGCGCTTCGGCGAGTTCTATTTTCGAAGCGCTTCGGGCCTCGTATCTTTCTTTCACGAGACGCAGGTTTCTCTCAGATATCGATTCCGAATCCGCGAATATTCCTATTCTCTTCTCAAGATGTTTGAGTTGGAGATAGAGTTCCCCGACCGAGAGAATTATTCTGTTTCTAAGCAGTTCGGTCTGCGCATCGTTTCTTACGAGTTCGGCTCTTGACTGGGCCATCTGGCCGAATCTTGAGAATCCCTCGAAAATGGGAATCTTTATGCCGACCCCGGCGATAAACGCCGGCGTCTCGGCACCTTCTCCTTCGAACCTGTAGGCCGCCCTGCCGAATATCGACGGGAGAAACTTCCCTCTGTTCTCGGCAAGCGAGGCTTTTATTCCGCCGCGGTCCGCCAGGAGACTCTTTATATCCGGGTTCTGAGAAAGGGCGAGCCCCACAAGATTCTCTCTGGTTTCGTTCACCTTCTCATAGAAAAGGTTCTCCCGGATATCGAATTGCTCAAGCGAAGGATCATTCATCAGGTGTCTTAGGTTAAGCATGGCCAGCTCGTAGGAGCTTTCTCTTGAGACAAGTTCGAGTTTTGCCTGCTGCAGGTCGATTTCCGCCTGGCTTAGCTGCTGGGCGGATCTTTTTCCGACGGCGAAAAGTTCTTCGGTCTTTTCAAGAAGCCATCCTCTGCGTTGGGTCTCCGTGGCTGCTTCCTGAAGCCGGTTCTTTTCGGAAAGCGCTTGGTAATAGGCTATGTGAGTGTCGCGTACAAGCATCGTTTTTGAACCTGTAAGCGAGTGTTCTGCCGACTCGAGGTGGTGTTCTCTTGCCCTTATCCTGGCTCTTGTCTTTCCGAAGTCCCATATCATCTGGTCCACGTAAAAACCGGATTCCCTTCCCACAAACGGTACTACCACTTTTCCCTTAAGTTGAGGGTAAAGGGGAGCTTTGGCCTGCGTGAGCAGTGATTTCGAGATGTCGACCTCGGAACGGGAAATCCTGAATTCGGGATTGTTAAGCAGAGCTATCTCGACGGCTCGCTCAATCGGGATTATTTCCTGTGCCCACGCGGTCTGGGAAAACAGCAGCAGTGAACAGAGAGAAAGGAGGAATTTTTTCGGTATACTCATCGTGTGGCAACCGCTGTGTGCCGCTTGAGCGCGGATGAAAGAGAATATCTGTAAAGACCAAACGCCGCTTGGCGTATATGTCCATATTCCGTATTGTCTTACCAAATGTCCTTACTGTGATTTTAACTCCTATGGGACTAATGGCAACTTTCCGGAGGATGATTATGTCTGCGCTCTGGAAAGAGAAATTGAAAGCTGCCGGCAGATTCTTGAAGGAAGAGAAATAAGCACGGTGTTTTTCGGGGGAGGAACCCCGTCGCTTTTAAAACCCCGAAACATAGGGCTGGTAATGGAGAAACTTGCTTCGATTGCCTCCTTTTCATCCACCGCGGAAGTAACCCTTGAGGTAAACCCGAGAACCGCCGACAGGGAAAAACTGGTTTTGCTTCGGAGCGTCGGCATAAACAGGATAAGCGTCGGCATACAGTCTTTTTCCCAGAGAAAACTTGATTTCTACGGGAGATTCACGACTCCGGAGGACTGCGTTCGAGCGCTTGTTGATGTTGGGGATGCTGGTTTTCATAACTATAACCTTGATCTTATATACGGAAGTTCGCAGGAGACTCGGGAAGAGTTTGAGAACGATATCCACACCGCCCTGAGTTTCTCCCCGACCCATATATCTGCTTACTGTCTTACGATTGAGCCCGGTACGGAGTTTGCGACACTTTGGCGCAAAGGGAAGCTTTCTCTTCCCGATGATTCGGTTCTGGTCAAATTCATGCAAAGTGCACGGGAGATTCTGGAGGGGCAGGGATACGGTAATTACGAGGTATCGAATTTTGCCCAGCGTGGCTATGAGTGCAGGCATAACCTTATTTACTGGAACTGCCATGATTACTTGGGAGTTGGTGCCGGGGCCCATTCCCATATTCGCCACGAAGGAGAAGAGGGATGGGGAAGAAGGTGGTCAAACGTAAGAAATCCCGAACTCTACATGAAACGGATAGCGGGAGATGGAAGAGCTGTCTGTGCCTCTTATGATCTCTCGCGGATGACCGCCCTTGAGGATACCATTCTCATGGGACTTCGGCTTAGTGAAGGGGTGGAAATTGGAGACATAGAAAAACGTTTTGGCTGTGAAACCGATACTTGCAGCCTCGAATATCTTGAGTCAGACGGCTTTATTCTCACCGACGGCGGCCGTCTCAGGCTCACCGCCAAGGGAAGGGTATTCACCGATGAGTTGGTTGCAAGGGTGTGCGGGGTTTTTCACTGAAACTACGAAGATACAATCAGCAGACGGTCGTTGCGCTTTTGTAACGGACGTGCATTGTGTCCGAACATCCGCTCAAAGTTTGCGACCTGTTCTGCACTCACCTGAATTGCGTCCGGAAAAATGAACCAGTGTACTCCCTCACTGCAGGGAGGGGTGGTGAGTGACCCCTTGTAATGGAAGTAACCGGTGGTCGCCGTCGGCAGTATTGCAGATGCATCCACTGTCGTGCCCGCAACATCAACTTCTATTCCTGCCTCGGTCGGTACGTTGTCAAACACCGCAGCCAGAGCATGGTTTTGTGTGCCTACTTCCATCATAACACCAACCACTGCCAGCACGCCTGCTAGGTTTTTGTGTACGAAATGTGCCTCCATCGCCGCGTGCGAACCATCAAAGGCGTGTTCGCTCGGAACGTGAAAGTGAAACTGCAACAGTTCGTAAATTTCGCCTGTTGCAGTCAGTGTGCTGCCTGGTGCGTAATTTACCTGGAGGGTGTGTCCACTGTTTAGAATCTTCAGAGAAGAGGGTTTGTAATCAAATTTCAGTGCCGGTCCATTGACGGGAAAGGCACCGGTGATGTCAATCGGTGACTGCATGCGTCCGATAGCGCAGGTCTCATAATCCGGCGAGAGCAAGCCCCAGTTATCGGGACCTTTGACCCCGGTATAACCCCAGCAAGTCAACCCAGTCCTCCATGACGCATTTCCGTATGGGTTTTTGTGAATGCAGATATCACTAGCATAATACGCGTAGCCGTTGCCAAAACTGCAGGCTGTAAAGACCTCGATTGTCCCGATTGCGACGAAACCGTAATAATTTCAATTTGCAGCATTTTTCTCCAATCGCATTGCCAAGGCTGATGGCGATTTCAATACACGGTTTTATGGACTGCATTGCAAATCTGTTTTCTGAGCGGATGGAGCCCATAATTTGCAGGGGCAGTGTAACCCATGCCCCAACAGGTTTCAAACAAATCTAATTAGATGATTCTTAAATCTGGTGTTATTTCTCTTTTTTTCTCCTGTTCTAAACGGGATTTTCAGCTACCGTAACGACTTTCTTTTTCTCTCCTTTAATTTTTTATGGTCTGGTAAATATTTGGTATGCCGATTAACCACTTCGTATGAAAGGTCCGAGAAATGCTCTGATACGATATTATTTGCCTCATCGGGGTAGTGGCGAGATAACTCCGAGATCAGCCAGCCGATAGCTGTCTGAATGAATCTTTCATCTTCCTTTACTAGGGAAGCTATATTTCTTTTTATGATTGCCAGATATTTGTTTTTTTTGGCCGAACCTCTGAAAGAAACTATTGACGACCTTCTTTGCCAGAGATCCCTGCTCTTGTACCAGGAGCCTATTTCCCGTGCGACTGTATCCTCTGACTTCATTATAAAAGGGTCAAGAACTCGAATACAAAACCAGTCGGTAGTTGACCAGTCCTGGAACGCCTCCTGATCGTACAGGCGACTGAAGTTCTGAAGGAGAATATCGGTCTCGAGGCTGCCCAAGAGATACTTCTGTATATATATGATTCCGGCAAACTTATCTTCGGCTTTTTTCTCCCTGATCAGGTCGCATGCTATCTCCATCTGTTTTTTCAGAGGTAGCTTGTCAATGGCCTTATCAACTCTCCAATGGCTGACAATCTTCGCAACCGTAGGAGTCTTTACTCCTCTGTAAGAGATGGCGTTTTTCAGATAATTCTCAAACCATTTTCTCGTTTTCTCATCCGAGACTTCATCGAGCTTGGTTTGGAGTTTCTTGATGTGGTTCAAAAAAAGTCCTCGAAGTCTATAAGTTTATAAAAAATGTTTCCGCAACGAACTTACTTGTAGTTTTTTACGGTTCTTGAGTTGGGGTGCAGATAGGATCTGCTCCGTCCAGATTCCAGGTAAAAGCCTTTCTCGTCTTTTCCTGCGTATTTCATTAGTTCGTAGTAGGCCGCGCTAAGCAGCCTAGCCTCGAATTTCCCGTTCTTTACTCTTACGTAAGGTATGTTCTGCTCGGCTATGGTGAGAGTCGTCAAATCCAGTTCTTCCCCGGATTCGTCGTTTAACCTTATTGAAAAACCGTCTTCCGTCTTAGTTACCATGGTAACAACAAAAGGGGTGTCCTCGCACTCAACGTAGACCCTGCTTCCTCTTTCTTCAACGAAAAATCTTCCGTCCTCGTCTATATCGAGGTTTTTGTTGTTCTCAAGGTATGTCCACCTGTGGGTTATCCTGACCCCATCGTGAAACCACCTTCCACGGCTGTCTATGAATATTCTGGGCTTTCTGTTCTGTCGACTGTTTTTCATATTCCGAGGGCCTTCACGACGACCCTTTTTCTTCTTCCGCCGTCAAACTCTCCGTAGAAGATCTCCTGCCAGGGACCGAGGTCAAGGTCTCCTTCCGTAACGGGAACCATCACCTGGTGGTGCATGAGGAGATTTTTCAGGTGAGCGTCGCCGTTGTCTTCCCCCGTGCGGTGATGCTTGTAATCTTCCCTGAAGGGGGAGATGCCTTCAAGCCACTCCCAGATGTCCTCGAAAAGTCCCTGCTCAAGGTCGTTTACGAAGACAGAAGCCGTTATGTGCATCGCGGACACGAGGACAAAACCCTCGGTTATGCCGCTTTGCTGCACGATCCGTCTTACCGTCGGAGTTATATGAATGAACTCCCTTTTTTTGTCTGTGTTAAACCACAGATACTCGGTGTGAGATTTCAAAATCCGCCTCCTTGTTTTTTTACTGTAACTATACTTTGTCCGTCGCAGGTTTTCCTCGGTTCTGTTTATTTTTTGGGGATTTGTTGTACCCTATCTTGTCTTTTTAGGTTGCTGAAAAGCTCCTGTGGGAGTGTTGCCAACGGGTTTTTCCGGAGAGATTCAAGAGATGAAAATAGCGGTTATAGGAACAGGTTACGTCGGGCTTGTCACAGGCGCGTGTTTTGCCGGAAGCGGAAACAGCGTTTTGTGCGTTGACATAGACAAGGAGAAAATCGAGACTCTTCGGCGTGCAGAGGTTCCGTTTTTCGAGCCCGGTCTTGACAAGATAGTGCGCACCAACATTGACGAGGGAAGACTTTCTTTCACGACCGACATAGCTTTTGCCGTCAGGGAATCCTTTCTGATATTCATTGCGGTCGGAACTCCTCAGGCGGAAAACGGCGAAGCCGATATCTCCTCCGTTCTCGATGTGGCGCGATCGATAGGAGAGAATCTTGACGGCTACAAGATAGTCGTCACCAAAAGCACGGTACCCGTGGGCGCTACCGAGAAAGTGCGCGACACCATAAAGTCTATAACGGACCAGGAATTCGGTGTGGCGTCTAACCCGGAGTTTCTCAAGGAAGGCGCGGCTGTAGAAGATTTTCTTAAACCCGACAGGGTTGTCATAGGGGTTGAGGACGAATCGGTGGGTTCCGTTCTTAGGGATCTTTATTCCCCCTTCATGAGGTCAGCCGACAGGACAATAGTGGTTTCCATCCGGTCTTCTGAAATGTCAAAGTATGCATCAAACGCAATGCTTGCTACCAGGATATCGTTTATGAACGATATAGCGAACCTGTGTGAGCTTCTTGGCGCGAACGTATCCGAGGTACGCTCTGTGATGGGTTCTGACTCGAGGATAGGCAGATATTACCTCTACCCGGGAATCGGATACGGAGGGTCGTGTTTTCCGAAAGATGTAAAGGCTCTTGAGCAAATGGCGCGCGATGTAGGGTATGAATCCAGAGTGGTAACTGCGGTTGATCGGGTGAACACAGCGCAGAGGGAGAGATTTTTTGATAAAATAGCCGGATTTTTCGGCGATCTAAGCGGAAGAAGAATTGCCGTGTGGGGAATTTCGTTTAAGCCCAATACCGATGATATAAGAGAGGCCCCGTCGCTTTACGTTATAGGCAGACTCCTTGAGGTGGGATGTTCGATTGCCGTCCACGACCCTGCTTCCATGGGTAACGCGAGGGCTGTCCTTGGAGACAGTGTGGATTATTTCGAATCCTACTATGATGCCTGCAGAGATGCGGATGCCTTGGTGATTCACACCGAGTGGAGCCAGTACAGACAGCCGAATTTCGAGAAGATAAGGGAACTCATGAAGACCCCGGTGATATTTGACGGAAGAAACATTTATGATCAAGCGAAACTAAAGATCTTGGGCATCACGTATTTCGGAATCGGCAGGTGAGAAAGATGGTCTGGGAGCGGTTTTTACTGTCATGAATATAATCGTTTCGGGTTGTGCGGGATTTATAGGCGCTAGGGTGTGCGAGTTCCTTCTTGAGCGCGGGGATTTTGTTTTCGGGCTCGATAACATGTCGGATGCTTACGACGTGAGACTCAAACACCACAGGCTTGAAACTCTCTTCGAGCGGGAGAGGTTCAGTTTTTTCGGATGCGATATATCGGATAACCCCAGGCTTCTTTCGGCGTGTGAAGAAATAAAAGGTTTTTGCGAGGGTGGCCGAATTGACTGCGTAATTAACCTTGCGGCCAGTGCCGGGGTTCGCCAGAGCATCGAAAATCCCTGGATATATTACTCTACCAACGTGACGGGGACCCTTAATCTGCTTGAGTTCTGCCGCTGCGAGGAAATAGGCAAGTTCGTGCAGGCTTCAACTTCGAGCGTTTACGGGGAAAACGATATTCCTTTCAGCGAGGATATGAAGACCGATTATCAGCTTTCTCCATACGCATCCTCAAAGAAATCCGCCGAGGGCCTTTGCTCGGTTTACAACTCCCTTTACGGAATAGATATCTCGGTGCTCCGCTACTTTACCGTTTACGGGCCCGCGGGAAGGCCGGACATGAGTGTTTTTCGGTTCATAAAGTGGATAAATGAGGGAGAGGAAATAGTTATACTCGGCGACGGGGAGCAGAAAAGGGATTTTACCTATGTTGATGATATTGCGGCGGGTACGGTTTCAGCGATAAGGAATCTGGGCTTTGAGATAATAAACCTCGGAAGCGCGACTTCGGTTTCCCTAAACGAGATGATAGATGTAATAGAGCGCAGAACCGGCAAAAAAGCCAATATTGTTTGTGACCCTCCGCATCCTTCCGATATCAGGGTTACCCTAGCAAGCATAGACAAGGCAAAAAGAATTCTGGACTGGGACCCTCTCTTTGATATAGAAACCGGCATTGAAAACTCGCTCAGGTGGTATAATGCCAACAGGGCTCTTGCGGGGAGTATTGAAGTCTGATACGCTGTAGCGGCTCTGGGGAAACAATCCCGGATTTTCCGTCGGTCTTGACAGATTCCGTCGGCTTTTTATAAGATTTAGGCTGAATTCTATAAACGGAACAACTGTTTTTATGGCTAAATCCCTTGTAATAGTCGAATCTCCATCAAAGGCGAGAACAATAAAAAAATATCTCGGCCGGGATTTCCGTGTGGAGGCTTCTTCGGGGCATCTCATAGATCTTCCGAGTAGCAAGCTCGGGGTGGATATCCAAAACGATTTCAAGCCCAACTATACCGTCATAAAAGGTAAAACGAAGTATCTTGAGAATCTGAAAAAAGCGTCGCGGGACGCGGAAAAAGTCTATCTGGCCTCCGACCCGGACAGGGAAGGGGAGGCCATCGCGTGGCATATAGCCAACCGCCTCGATCTCTGGGACAAGGTCCAAAGGGTGCTTATACATGAAATAACAGAAGCGGGCATCAAGGACTCAATGAGCAGGCCTCTTGAAATCAACAGGGACCGTTTCGAATCCCAGCAGGCAAGAAGAATTCTTGACAGAATCGTCGGCTACAAGGTGAGTCCTGTTCTCTGGAAAAAGGTGAAAAAGGGGCTGAGCGCCGGCAGGGTGCAAAGCGTCGCTCTTAGATTCGTTGTGGAGAGGGAGAGGGAGATTGAGAATTTCAAGCCGCGGGAATACTGGACTCTTGATGCACTCGTTAAGAAGAACGCAGTCCCCGATTCAGAAGCTTTTACGGCTTCGCTCCATATGTTCCGGGGAAAAAAGGCCAAGATCGAAAACGCACGGCAGTCCGAGGAAACAGTCTCCGCAATTTCAGGAAAGGATTTTGTCGTAGGATCAATTGAAAAGAAAGAACGGAAAAGAAGGCCGTCACCCCCTTTCATAACCAGCACGCTTCAGCAGGATTCCTCGAAGAAAAACCGCTTCTCCGTCAAGAAGACCATGTTGGTTGCACAAGGGCTTTACGAGGGAGTTGAGCTTGGAAGGGAGGGCCCGGTAGGACTTATAACCTACATGAGAACCGATTCTGTGAGGGCGTCTGATAACGCCGTAGCGGAGGCCAGGAGCTTTATATCCGAGAATTACGGTGGAACCTACGTACCGAAACGCCCGAACGTTTTTAAGGTAAAAAAATCTGCGCAGGACGCCCATGAATGCATAAGGCCCACGTTTCCCTCGAGGCATCCCGATGAGCTAAGGAAGTTTCTCACAGAAGACCAGTACAAGCTTTACTCCCTTATATGGAAAAGGTTTATTGCCTCGCAGATGACCCCGGCTGTATACGACCAGACTCGTGCTGATATCACTGCGGGCGAAGCGGTTTTCAGGGCGACGGGCAACGTGATGAAATTTCCGGGTTTCACGGCCGCCTACGAGGAAGCCACGGAGAAAGAGGAAAATGCCAAAACGGATACGAGCTCGAGAAAAGATGAGGACAAAAAACTCCCCGAGCTTCATGAAGGAGACGTTCTCTCCCTTCTGAAGCTTGACCCCAAGCAGCATTTCACTCAACCTCCGCCCAGATACTCGGAGAGTTCGCTTGTGAAGGAACTTGAGGAAAAAGGCATTGGAAGACCCTCGACCTACGCTTCTATCCTTTCGACAATACAGGATAGGGGGTACACCGAGCGGCAGAAAGGAAGGTTCGTCCCGACCACTCTTGGATGCTCCGTGAACGATTTTCTGATGGAAGGGTTCCCGGGGATAATGAACGAGGAGTTTACGGCCCAGATGGAGAGCGATCTTGACAGGGTGGAAGAAGGTGAAGTTCACTGGGTTGATCTGTTGCGGGGCTTTTACGAGGGGTTTTCAAAAAGCGTGACCCGGGCCGAGGAGGAAATCGAGGGACGCAAGGTGGAAATTCCAACCAATATCAAATGTGATAAGTGCGAAGCCTCGATGGTAATAAGGGAAGGGCGCTACGGGGAGTTTCTTTCCTGTTCAGGATACCCGGACTGCAAGAACGCAAAGGACTTTACAAGGGGGGAGGACGGGGAAATCATCGTGGGGAAGAAAACCGATCCCGAAATCTGCGATGATGTCGAATGCGACAAGTGCGGAGCTCCCATGGTGATAAAGGAGGGACGCTACGGGCAGTTTCTTTCCTGTTCAAGGTATCCAGATTGCAAAAACCCCAAGGAATTCACAAGAGAAAATGGCAGAATTGTCATAAAGCATAAAGAGGCTCCCCAGATCCGCGAAGATATCAAATGCGAGAAATGCGGCAAACCGATGGTTGTTCGGCGGAGCCGACGCGGGCAGTTTCTCGGCTGCAGCGGCTATCCCAAGTGTAGAAGCACCCTTAACCTCGATAAAGACGGCAATATAGTCAGAAAAACCACGAAAGCGGAAAAAAACTGATTCATCATGCGGGGCGAGCTGGAAAAAAATCTGCTTTCTTTGGAAAAACCTCTTAAATTTGCCTCAAAAGATAATTTCTCAAATCTAGACAGGATGGCTGGCCTGGGAGTAACCGTAAGGAACTCATGCACAAAAGTTCTTACATCCGGTCCCCCGGCGGAGATAAAAACTCAAATAACTGCCCTCCGGGATTCTTTTTCTGACTTCGAGAGATTGGGACGGCGAGAGAAAAGAAAAAAAATATCTTCCGCACTCAGAATCGTTCACAAAGCAATAAGCTTCTCAGAAGAGAAAGCCCATGAGAATGTTTTGCCTGAGAAGCGCACCCGAGCCCAAGTTCCGGAAAAAAAACCTCACCCGGGTGCAGATGCCTTTTCTCCGAGTGTCACACGACTTCGGGGGGTCGGATCAAGAGTTGGAAGGCTTCTCGCGAAAAAATCCATACACACGGTTTATGACCTTCTTTTTTATTCTCCCAGAAAATACGACGACCGAAGAAAAATAGTCAGTATTTCTGAAGCCACCCCAGAAGAATTCTGTACGGTCAGGGGTACGGTTGCTTCTGTGGGCGACATAAGAAACAGGAAGAGGAGATTTTTTCAGGTAGTGATTTATGACGGAACCGGCAAGCTGAGACTCACTTGGTTTAATTACAACTCTTCTTACCTTAGGGGAGTTTTTAGAAAGGGGATGAGTTTCATAATTCATGGTAAGGTGTCCGTGGCTCCGGGCGGCAGGGCTCTTCAGATAATTCACCCGCTTGCCCAGGACATTGAGATAATAGAGAGCGAAAAGGATATCGGAAACCCTCTTCAGTTCGGAAGAATTGTCCCCGTCTACCCTCTTACTGAAGGCCTCAGGCAAAAAAAACTGAGGGAGGCGGTAAGAAACGCTCTTGATATCCACGCACAGGACTTCAAGGGATTGATCCCGAAAGACATTCAGGAAAAAAACGATCTGATGGACTTGCCCGAGGCCCTTGAGCAGGTTCATTTCCCGCCCGGCGATGTGCTTCCGGTTGACCTGGACGACCCCGGGTCGGTCGCGGATTCCCGGGCCCACAGAACCGTTATATTCTTTGAGTTTTTTGTTCTTCAGCTCGGACTTTTTTCCAAGAAGCGAAAGGTGGACGAAAGTCGCGGTATATCTTTTAACTCCAGTGACGCTCTTCCAGAAAAACTTTTCCGCTCACTTCCTTTTGCTCTTACTCGCGCACAGGAAAAAGTTGTTTCGGAAATAAAGGCCGATATGGTTTCTCCTCGCCCGATGAACAGACTGTTGCAAGGTGATGTTGGAAGCGGAAAGACACTTGTTGCGCTTGCCTCCATGCTCCGGGCGGTTGAGTCCGGTTATCAGGCCGCACTTATGGTTCCGACAGAGATACTGGCCGAACAGCATTTTCGAAATATGCGACAAATGACCCAGAACATAGGAGTAACCGTAGTTCTTCTTAAAAGTGCCCTCTCCAAAGTGGATAAATCTCGTGTTCACGAAGAGATAAAAACCGGCCAGGCCGATATAGTGGTGGGAACCCACGCTCTGATCTCGGAATCGGTGGATTTTAAGGCTCTCGGGTTCGTGGTAATAGATGAACAGCACAGGTTCGGAGTTGTTCAGAGGGCCGAGCTTGTTCGAAAAGCAACGGTGCCAGATGTGCTGGTTATGACGGCTACTCCAATTCCGAGAACCCTAGCCATCACAGTGTACGGAGATCTCGAAGTCTCCATAATCGACGAACTCCCTCCTTCAAGAAAAAAGGTAGAGACCTTTGTTCTTAGGGATACGCAGAAGAACAGAACATGGTTTTATGATCAGGTAAAAAAGAAGCTTGAACAGGGGCGTCAGGCCTATTTTGTCTATCCCTTTATAGAGGAGTCCGAGAATCAGGATTTTAAGCGCGTAAGGCATGTGACCAAAATGGTTGAGGAACTGCGGGAAGAGTTCTCCGAGTTTCGAGTTTCCCTTCTCCACGGCAGGATGAAAAGTGAAGAGAGGGACATGGTAATGGGAGATTTTCTTGCGAAGCGCTGCGATATTCTTGTTTCCACAACGGTGATAGAAGTCGGAGTTGATGTTCCCAATGCTACTGAAATTGTTATAGAAAATGCGGAACGTTTTGGGCTCTCTCAGCTTCACCAGATGAGAGGAAGGGTAGGCAGGGGCGGGCATGAGTCGACCTGCTATGTAGTATATTCGTTTGCGTCGGGAGAGGACTCCGGGGAGAGACTTAAAATAATGGGTAAAACTTCAGACGGGTTCAGAATCTCTGAGTTTGATCTTGCGAACAGGGGGCCCGGGGAATTTATGGGCACTAAGCAATCAGGGGTTCCCAGTTTCAATTTCGCCAACCTTATAAGGGATTCCGCGTTGCTGGGCGAATCAAGGAATTCCGCCCGCAAATTAATGGGTAAGGTGGATAACTACAAGGAATACGAAAAACTCTTCACGCATGTAGCGGAGAAATGGGGCGAAATGCTTGAACTGGATACGAGTTCATAAATACCGAATGGGTATTACTTATTGCCTTGTTTTTACTTGGTGCAAAGCGCAGGACTCAGCCTTCGATAAGAAGAGCTTCGGGGTCTTCGATAAGTTCTTTTACTTTTACAAGGAACTGTACGGCTTCCTTCCCGTCGACTATCCTGTGGTCGTAACTAAGAGCCGTGTACATCATCGGCCTTATTAATATGTCCCCGTTAACCGCAACGGGTCTTTCCTCTATCTTATGAAGTCCCAGTATCGCGACCTGAGGGGGATTCAGTATCGGGGTGCTCATAAGGGAACCGTACACCCCGCCGTTTGTTATGGTGAAGGTCCCGCCGAAAATTTCATCAAGTGAGAGCGTGTTCGCGTTTGCCTTCTCGGCAAGTTCCCTGACCTCTTTTTCTATCTGCGCGAAGGTTTTTCTGTCAGCTTCCCTTATGACGGGAACGACAAGCCCTCCCTCGGCCCCTACGGCTATTCCGATGTCGTAGTAGTCCTTGTAAACTATTTCATCGTCCTGGATCTCGGCGTTTATCTCGGGAAACAGTTTCAGTGCTCCGATAGAGGCTTTTATGAAAAAGGAGGAAAAACCGAGGTTCACACCGTATCTTTCCTTGAAGTCATCTTTTTTTCTCGAGCGAAGCTCCATTACGTTTGACATGTCGATCTCGTTGAAAGTGGAGAGTATGGCGGCCGTCTGCTGAGCCTCAACAAGACGTCTTGCGATAGTCCTGCGACGTCTCGACATCTTCATCCTTCTTTCCCTGTTAGCGGTTAGCTGGGATAGGGATGGGAAAAGCTCGGGTGACACAGGGGTTTCGGGAGTTTTTTCCTCCGATGGAGCCTCTTGCGGGATTTCCTCTTTGGTTTTCTGTGACTCAAGGTGTTTTTCCACGTCTTCTTTCGTGATTCTGTTTCCCTCGGGTACGACTTGGGAGAGGTCAACTTGGTTTTGCTCGGCGATATTCCTCGCGACGGGAGTCACGCGGGTCTGCGGTTCTTCTTCCCGTTGCTTTTCCTGTGGAATTTCTTCGGCTGGCGCCTCGGGTGCAGCCTCAGCCTCCTTGGCGGGCTCTTCCGTATCGTCTTTTGTATCCTGTTTGCCTGCGGACGCCTCGATGGTTCCTAGGATGTCTCCCACTTCGACATCCTCGTCGGCTTTTTTCGCTATTGATGCCAGAATACCCGTTGTTTCGGCAGCGACTTCGAAGTTGGCCTTCTCGGTTTCAAGCTCAACCACGGTTTCTCCGAGTTTTACCGTGTCTCCCAGCTGCTTGGTCCACTTGATTATTGTTGCTTCTATTACGGAATCCCCCAAGTGGGGAACGACGATGTTTTTGGCCATTTTCTCCCTCGCTTGCGCGCTTGTTTCAGATATCCCTGTGCCAGGTTATACCGCTTTCTTCATTTCCTTCCACTACTTTATCTATGCTGAACGCCTGTTTGATGAGCAGACCCTGATTGTATTTGTGCATGGAGGAAAGTCCTTCGGAAGGGCTTGAGTAGCGTTTTCTTCCTATATAACTGAGTGGAAACCGCTTCTTGATAATTTTTCTTCTGAAAAAAGGCAGCATGTATTTCCAGGCTCCCGCATTCTGGGGTTCTTCCTGCACCCAGACAACCTCTTCAAGTTTACCATACCTCTCCAAGATGGCGCTTACCTCTTCCTTGGGTCTTGGGTAAAGCTGCTCGATTCTGGCTATTGCTACGTCGGGAGATTTGGTTCTGAGGTCGCTTGAGATGAGGTCAATGTATACTTTTCCGCTACAGAATATCAGCCTTCTTACTTTTTTGGCCTGCCGGGTGCTCATGGGGTCGTCAATTACCGGGAGCCATTTCCCCTCGGACAGATCCTTGAGGGACGAGTTTATCATCGGGTTTCGAAGAAGTCCCTTGGGCGTCATCACGATCAGGGGAAGGGGATCTTTTTCAAGCAGCAGGGCCTGGCGACGGAGCACGTGGAAAAACTGCGCCGACGTGGAGCAGTTTACTATCCTTATATTATATTCAGCGGCTGACATGAGAAATCTTTCAAGCCTTCCGCTCGAGTGGTCGGGTCCCTGTCCCTCGTAGGCGTGGGGAAGCAGGAGAACCAGAGATGGGGTCTGCCCCCATTTCGCCCTTGCCGATACGAGATATTCATCCACTATGGTCTGCGCCCCGTTTATGAAGTCTCCGTACTGAGCTTCCCATATGACAAGGCAGTTCGTTCTCTCGATACAGTATCCGTACTCAAAACCCAAGCAGGCGTTTTCGCTGAGCGGGCTGTTTTTTATCTCAAACGCCGCTTTCGCCTGGGGAATTCTCTGCAGGGGAATATGGATCGCGCCGTTCTCGGGGTCGTGGAGCACCGCGTGGCGATGGCTGAAAGTCCCTCTCTCGCAGTCCTGTCCGGTTATCCTGATGGGAATGCCTTGTGCGACTATGGAGGCGTAGGCAAGCTCTTCCGCCATGGCCCAGTCGATTGTCTTTTCGTTCGGGTCGTCGAGAACGTTTTTTCTTCTGTCCCGTATTCTGGCGATTTTCGAATTTACGGTGAACTCTTCGGGAACCGAGAGAAGGGAGTCGTTTAGCTCGCGGAGGGTTTCGTCTGGAACCTTGGTAACCGTTTTTTTCGCTATCCCCCGTTCCGGGGAAGGTGCCGTTGATTCCTCGGGGGAGTCGTCAGGGGAGATCGATTCGAATTCCTCGGAAATCTTCTCCATATGTTTTTGCCGGAGTTGCTCTACTTGGTTTTCGGAGACAGTGCCTTTTTCTATCAGGTTTTTCGCCCAGATACTCATCACCCTGGGGTGAGCATCTATCTTCTTGTATATCATGGGCTGGGTGAATCCCGGTTCGTCTGCCTCGTTGTGTCCGTACCTTCTGTAGCCGACTAGGTCTATAAGGAAATGTTTTTCGAATCTGGATGTGTAGCCGAAGGCCAGGCGTATTGACTCTATGCAGGCAACCGGGTCATCCGCATTTACGTGGACAATCGGTATTTCGAATCCCTTGGCAAGATCGCTTGCGTAAAGCGTGCTTCTGCTGTCGGCGGGAAGAGTAGTGTAGCCGAGCTGGTTGTTGGTGATTATGTGTATCGTCCCGCCGGTATGGTAGCCCGAAAGAGCGGAGAGATTAAGCGTTTCCGCGTTTATTCCCTGTCCCATGAATGCCGAATCTCCATGAATCTGTACCGGGATTACCGCCGACGGGTCAAATTGCGGAGAACCCGGCGTATCGTCACTTATCCCGCATGCCCTCGACATTCCCTGCACTACAGGATTTACCGATTCCAAGTGGCTGGGGTTGGGGACCATGGTTATCCTCATGTTGCGGTCGAGCATGTCTCCCGTCGGGATATCGCGTTTTACGGCCTCGTGGTACTTCACGTCCCCCGTCCATCCCATGTCGTCGGCAAAGTCTCTTACCAGAACAGGGTCCTTGAACTTAAGCAGCGTGTACTTGTAGTTTTTCTCCATCACGTGGTGCATTACGTTCAGCCGTCCGCGATGAGCCATTCCCAGAATTATCTGGTGTATGTCGGCTTTGATGGCGAGATGTATGAGTTCATTCAGCATCGGCACCAGCATGTCGACGCCTTCTATCGAGAACCTGAATTTCCCAGGAAAGATTCTGTGGAGGAAGTTTTCAAATACCTCCACTTTAGTGAGGGTATCTAGGAGCTCCCCTTCGTTCACGGGATTTAGGGGAGGACGGTAAACACCAGACTCTATTGCGCCCCTCATCCATCTTCTCTCTTCGGCTTCATAGATATGGTCGTAGTTGTATCCTGTCGTGGATGAATAGATTTTCCTTAGCCTTCTTATTCCGTCGAGCGCGTCAAGTGAGTTCTGCGAAAGAGGCCATCCTACAAGGGTCGAGGGGAAGTCTCTTAGCTCTTCCTCTTCAAGCCCGAACGTTTCGGCGTGCAGGGTGAGGTCTCCGTGAACAGGACCCCCGAGTGGATCTATCTTGCTTGCCAGGTGGCCGTGTCGTCTTATCGCCTGGGCCATGTTCGCGATCGCAACGGCCTTGTTTACGTCTCTTACGGATGATTGCTTGAAGCCGTTTTTCTCGATTTCAGGTTCTATTTCAACTCTGAGGGACGAGTATTTGGTGTCGGGTTTCCAATCCTTAAAGATGGTTTTTGTCGCGGGGTCGACTGAAGAGGAGTCCCTTACGTAACGTTCGTAGAGATCCATTACGTAACCTGAATTGAGCCCGTGAAAGTTTTTCCAGATGTCCATGCACCTTCCGCCTGCTCTGAACGGTAACCGCATAGAATCATAGCATAAAAAAATATAAAGCAAACAAGGATTTTTGAGACCTTGTCAAAATGAAGTAATAACGACTCTAAACTGCGTATGAAGCGGGTTCACGCTCTTGGCAGATTTGTTTGATTTCATATTCAAGAAGTTTTTCCCGTGTTAGACCGTATCTTAATGGTCAGTTGCCCTCGTCAATGAAGAAATCACGGGTTCTGCATATTCAGAATGTGCGGTTCTTGTTTGAAAGTCAGTCTTCTGGCTTTTTGGCTATGGAGCTTATTCCCGCTTCAAGAAGCTGTTCGGGAGAGACCTCAGAAGGTGCTTCTGTCAGGGGGCAGGATCCTTTCTGCGTTTTTGGGAAAGCTATTACGTCTCTTATCGATTCTTCGCCGGAGAGAAGCATCAAAAGCCTGTCAAGGCCGAGCGCTATGCCTCCGTGGGGAGGGGCTCCGAATTCGAGGGCTTCGAGGAGAAAACCGAACTTTTCCCGTGCCTCATCCTCTCCTACCCCTATTACTTCAAACACTTTTTGCTGTATGTCTTTTCTGTGGATTCTTATGCTTCCCCCGCCTATCTCCACTCCGTTTAGGACTATGTCATAGGATTTTGAAACTGCCTCACCCGGGGAACTTTCAATTTTTTCCATGTCTTCGTCCTTGGGGGCGGTAAAGGGGTGATGAACGGCGACGTATCTTTTTTCCTTGGGACTGTACTTAAGAAGCGGGAAATCGACCACCCAGAGAAATTCGAGTTTCTCTTCGTCAACAAGAGAAAGAGTTCGGCCAAGGCTGAGCCTTACGCTTGACATCACCTGGTTTACCATCTCAACGGAGTCCGCACCGAAAAACACTATGTCTCCTTTCTCCATTGAAAGGGCTTCGGCTAAAAGCTCGCATTCCTCTTCGCTTAGGAACTTAACTATGGGAGAGTTCCATCCGTCCTCGCCGACCCTTATCCAGGCAAGCCCTTTTGCTCCGAGAGAAACCGCGTATTCGGTAAGATCGTCTATTTCCTTTCTGGTGAGTTTCTCGGCCCCTCCCTTTAAGTTAAGCGCCTTTATCGCTCCACCTTTTTCCAACGCTCCGCGAAACACCTTGAATTGCGAGTTCTCGAATATGGAGGAGATATCTTTTAGTTCAAGTCCGAACCTCGTATCGGGACAGTCAGTCCCGTATCTCTCCATGGCTTTTTCGTAAGGCATTCTCATAAAGGGAGTGCTTACCTCGATTCCTTTTGTTTCCCAAAGGACTGTTTTTATCATGCCTTCGACCGTGGAGATTACGTCGTCTTCTGAGACAAACGACATCTCCAGGTCTATCTGGGTGAATTCGGGCTGGCGATCCGCTCTTAGATCCTCGTCCCTGAAGCATTTGACTATCTGGTAGTACTTATCAAAGCCCGAAATCATTAAGGTCTGTTTCAATATCTGAGGTGATTGGGGAAGCGCGTAGAACTGCCCTTCGTTAAGTCGACTCGGGACGAGGAAATCCCTTGCTCCCTCTGGAGTCGATTTAGTGAAATAGGGGGTTTCGATCTCGAGAAACCCGTTTTCGTTAAGGTAGCTTCGCACCATGGCGGCGACTTTGTGGCGGAGGATTATGTTATCCCGCATCGGCGGTCTTCTGAGGTCAAGATAACGATACTTAAGCCTCAGAAGCTCATCGGCGTTCACTTCGTTTTCTATTAGAAACGGTATTACCTTCGAAGTGTTAAGAACCCTTACGTGCTCCGCTATGACTTCGATCTCGCCGGTTTTTAGGTTCGGGTTTAGGGTTTCCTCAGTTCTCGGTGTTACTTTACCTTTTACCGCTATGACCCATTCGTCCCGCAGTTGCTCAGCGGTCTGATGGATCTTTGGATCACGCTCCGGATTAAAAACGATCTGGCAGAGTCCCTCCCTGTCGCGCAGGTCAACGAAAATCACCCCGCCATGATCTCTTCGGGACTGGACCCAACCCATTAGAGTTACCGTTTTGTCTATATGTTTTTTGGTAAGCTCTCCGCAGAAATTTGATCTTTCCCACTCTCCCATAAGTTCAAGCATGAAAACGCGGTTCTCCCGGCAGTAAAAAGATTGGCTAATGATACTAGATTGATTTGCGTTGGCAAGGTCGTGGCGACGTTTTAAGAGGAGGGTAAGGCGTGATCTTTTCTTCCGTATTTCTGGTGAAAAAGACTTCGATGGCACCTGTTTTTCAAGCTCTTTTTCTATTTGTTTTTTTCTTTCTTTTTAAATACGATTTTATCTTGGAAGGCGGGAATTTTCCCTCCGATACTAAAACCAAGGGAGTTTCGAATCAATGAGAAAAGATCTTATCTGTAGAAGGAATTTGTTTTTTGCTATAGCTGTCAGCCTTATCTTTCTTGTAAACGGCTGCGCGGCGACCAGAACCCTTATAGAGAAGAGGAAACTTACCGTTGAGACTAAGATGTCCGAGACGATTTTTCTTGAACCGGTGTCGCCGGAAGAGAGAGTCGTATACGTTGACATAAAAAATACGACCGATAAGGAACTACCCGGAATTGAATACGGGATCAAAGGGAGAATAGCCTCTAACGGTTACAGGGTCACGGAAGACCCGGCCGAGGCGACTTTCATTCTTCAGGCCAACATACTAAAGGTCGGCAGATCCGATCTTGAAGAGACAAACGCTATGTTCGGAGAGGGCTATCAGGGCGTGGTCGAGGGAGCGGTTATCGGAGCAGTGATAGGTGGCGCTATAGGAGGAGATGTTGACGAGGTCAACAAAGGTACCGTTGCGGGTGCTATTGCGGGCGGAGTTGCGGGCTTTTTATTTGATGCGCTTGTAACAGATGACCTTTTCACGATGGTCACCGATATTCAAATCAGGGAGAAAGCCCGTGAGGGAGAACTTATTTACCAGACAGATGATACTGATGCCCAACAAGGCACTGCGACAAAAACCAGACAGACTTCGCATGTTGACGACGTGAGATGGAAAATCTACAGGACTAGGGTCGTGAGCGTTGCCAACAAGGCGAATCTAGATTTTGAGGAGGCAAAACCGCATCTTCAGGCGGGTCTTGAGAGGTCGATAGGCGGGATTTTCTGAGCGTTTCCGTTTGTTTAATGTAGGGGAATTAAGGCCAGAGACGACTTCAGCGAAAGTCATAAAACTTAGCTTCTTATCTGTTTGAACATGGCTAAAGCGCGATTTCTCGCGTCCATATGATCTACAACGGGGCAGGGGTAGGTGCTTCCTAGAGAAATTCCCGAGTCCGCAAGTATATGTTCAGACGCTGTCCATGGCTGGTGAATATACTTGTTTGGCAAATTCTCAAGCTCGGGAACCCAACTGCGCACATAAGTGCCATCGGGATCGAATTTCTGACCCTGAAGAATCGGATTAAAAATTCGAAAGAACGGGGCAGCATCGACTCCGCAGCCCGCTACCCACTGCCAGTTCACTGAGTTGCTGGCAAGATCTGCGTCTACCAAAGTATCCCAAAACCATTTGGCGCCGTCCTGCCACGGGATAAGCATATGTTTCACAAGAAAAGAAGCAGCTATCATGCGTACCCGGTTGTGCATCCAGCCCGTCGTCCAAAGTTCTCTCATCCCCGCATCAACTATCGGATAACCCGTAAGCCCGCGTTGCCACAGGCGTAACGCTTCTTCGTCTCTTACCCATGGGAAGCGTTCAAATTCGGGTCGGAACGGTTTTTCAGGGAATGTCGGCCAGTGATAAAGCAGGTGATGGGAAAATTCCCTCCATATAAGCTGGCGAAAAAAGGGTTCCAAATCGTCTCTCGAGGCGGATTTTACATTCATGAGCGAGCGGTGCCGGCATGTCCTTGGCGATAGTTCTCCGAAATGAAGATGTGGAGAAAGCTTGGAAGTTCCCGTAATGTCAGGCCGGTCGCGTTGAGTCTGGTATTCCGTCGCTGAATCTTGCAAAAACGAGTCAAGAGAATCAAGAGCTCCTGATTCACCTGGCGTCCATATATCAAGCCAGCCGCTAGCCCAATCAGGCCCTGTAGGCAGCAGATCCCACTGGTCGAGCGAATCACTCTTGACGGGTTCTTTCGTACAAATAAGCCGTTTGGGAGCGGGCAAGGATTTCTGGAGCGAAAATCTCTGCAGACAGGTTTTATAGAAGGGCGTGAAAACCTTGAAGGGTTCCCCTTTCCTTGTCATTATGGACCCCGGCGGAAAAAGCAGGTTGCCGTCAAATACCCTTAGCCTAACTCCAAGACTGTTCAGAGCGGTCTTCACTTTGGATTCAACCTTGATTGCACGCGGTTCCGTAAGCCGGGTGACGTGGACTGCTGTGGCGCCAGTCTCGGTTACCAGATCTTGCAACACATCCTTGGGTTGTCCGCGACGCAGAATCAGTCTGTTCCCGCGGGTTTCCAATGATTCACTTAGTGCCGCGAGGCTGTGGTGTAACCACCATCTGCTTGCACTACCGGGTGCCCAGGGGTCTGAATCTGCGTCCTCAAGTATATAGACCGGAACTACGGGCCGAGTGGATTTTACCGCCTCCACAAGTGCCGGATTGTCCGAGAGTCTGAGGTCGTTTCTGAACCAATGGATAATTGGACGTGAAGTTTCTGTGTCTTGATTGATTTTCATTGGAAACTTGGTTTTTGCTCTGGAGATGACGATAAATTATACTGGTAAAAAGGTATCTCCCTGGCAGAAATTCGGTAGCTTTTTGTTAGAATTTAACCAGAGATCTGTTCCTATGTCCCAGACAGCTTCGAAAGAGAGTTTCAGATCCGGATTTATTTCCGTGATAGGACGGCCCAACGTCGGCAAATCCACACTTGTGAATTCCATCGTGGGAGAGAAGGTCTCCGCCGTTTCCGATAAGCCAAGCACAACGAGAAACAGAATCCTGGGTGTAAAGACTTTCGAAGATTCTCAATTGGTTTTCCTCGATACTCCGGGCGTGTACAGGGAAAAAAGCAGGCTTGGAAAGTCAATGGCCCGAGCGGTAAGCGGCGCATTGTCGGAAGCAGATCTTGTGGCGTTTGTTACGGATGTGGAGAAACCTTTCGGAACAGCGGATCAATCCATACTGAGAATGCTTAAAAAGCCCTCCTTATTCGTCGTGAACAAAATCGATAAGGTAAAGAAATCAAAACTCCTGTCGATACTTTCAGCCGCTGAAAAATTCTCTGACAAATTCCTCGAAGTAATTCCCATCTCAGCACTTAACAACGACGGGGTGGAGCATCTCACGGAACTTCTGAAGAAATACCTGCCCGAGGGACCGAAATATTTCCCCGATGATATCTTCACGGATCAGCCCGAGGTTTTTTATATAAGCGAACTCATAAGGGAGAAGGTTTTCAATCTCACGCGAAAGGAGATTCCCTATAAGGTTGCCGTTGTGGTCTCGGGGTTCAGCGAGGATGCGGAGAAGAACCTCATTAGGATAAACGCGGAAATCTACGTTGAGAGGAAAAGCCACAAGGGAATTCTTATAGGCAAGGGCGGGGGGATGCTCAAGCAGATTGGTTCTGAGGCCAGGGTCGAGATTGAAAGAATACTGGGAGTGAAGCTGTTTCTTGAGCTTTGGGTTAAGGTAAAGGAGAACTGGACCCAGAGGGATTTCCTGATAAAGGAATTTGGCTACGGAAACTGAACTTTAAAAGCTTCTATTTTCCCTTGAAAACGGGCTTTCTTTTCTCAAGAAAGGCTTTTTTCCCTTCCTGGGCGTCGCTACTTTCCCTTACCTTCGCAAGAAGGGATTTTATAAGTTCTTCGTTTTCTTCTGAAGGCGGATTCCCTTCTTCCCAGATATTTATCATCTTTTTCATTGATATCATGGAAAGTGGCGCGTTCTCGCTTATCCCCTCGGCAAGTGCGTAGGTGAATTTTTCAAGTTCGTCTTTTTTCACGACATGGTTGACAAGCCCTTTTTCCAAGGCTCTTTCGGCGTTAACGGAGTTTCCTGTTAAGAAAAGCTCCCTTGTAAATCCGGGACCCACCAAATTCAGAAACTGTTTTATTCCCCCGTAATGATAGGTGACTCCCAGTTTTGCGGGCGGGATTGCGAGCTTGGCATCGGAAACGCACACTCTTATATCACAGGCAACCGCAAGCTCAAGCCCTGCCCCGAAAGCGTGACCGTTTATCATTGCTATTACGGGAAGGGGGTAAGATTTTACTGCCCGTATGGCTTCGGTAAGAGGATGGTCGTTTTCTATGGCAATTTCTTCATCGGATATTGAGTCTATATCGTATCCTGAGCAAAATGCCCTATCGCCGCTTCCCGTTATCACAACACACCTGATTTCGGGGATTTCTCCCAGTTTTAGGAATTCCTCTGTTAACAGTTTGAGAGTTTTCGGGGTAAGAGAGTTTCTTTTCTCGGGGCGGTTAAGCGTAAGGGTACAGACGGAATTTTCAGTTTTTACAAGAATTTCTTTATTTTTGGGCACGGAGAAATTATATATTACCAAGCCTAGGTGTCTAAATGTAGGCAAACCGATAGAGCAAGGTTATGAAAGAAAAGAAGCCATCACGCGAACGAATCTACAGGGTACTGTTTCTCTGCACGGGCAACTCGGCCCGTTCGGTTATCGCCGAATCTCTTTTGAATCGCAATAGTGACGGGCGTTTTGTCGGCTACAGCGCTGGAAGTCATCCGCGGGGAGAAATTCACCCTTATGCTCTTGAACTTCTGCTCCGCCGGGGGCATGACACGGAGAACCTGCGTTCCAAGTCTTGGGACGAGTTTGAGGCGGCGGGTGCCCCTGCGATGGATTTTGTCTTTACAGTGTGTGACAATGCGGCGAATGAGGTTTGTCCTGTGTGGCCGGGCAGGTCCGTAACGGCCCACTGGGGTCTTGAGGATCCTGCGGGCGTTCAGGGGACCGAGGCCGAACAGCGAGAAGCTTTCGCCGAAGCCTATGGATTATTGGAAAGACGGGTTAGGGCGTTTTTGTCTCTTCCATTCGAGTCGCTTGAGAGCGAGTCGCTTGAGAATAAACTGGAGGAAATTGGACACTCTGTATTTTGAAAAAGTTACCGGTCGGCTATTTTTAGAACCTTGGCACCTTTGCCTCCTCCCCTTCTGATTTCCAAAAGCGCCGTGTTTGCCTCTTCAAGTCCATACTCGGTGACCTCAGCCTCTATTCCCAAGCTGGATGCGACCGAGAGAAAGCCTGCGACATCCTCTCTTGTGACGTTTGCTACGCTCTTTATCTCTTTTTCAAGCCAGAGGTGCGACTGATAATCAAGGCTCAGCAGAGAGTCAATATCGGAGTTTTCTTTACTGATGGCGTTTACGACCAGTTTTCCCCCGGCGACGAGATTCTCAAGCGAGTGCAGAACCGGCTTCCATACCGGCGTGGTGTCGATGATGGCGGAAAGTTGCTTTGGGGAATGCTCTTCAATTTTCCCTGACCAGAATGCTCCGAGATCTGTGGCAAATTGTCTTTCCCTTTCCCCCCTTGCGAATACGAATACCTCGCTTAGGGGATATGTGTGGCGAAGCAGCTTTATCACCAGATGAGCTGAAGCCCCGAATCCCATAAGCCCTATGGCGTCTCCGTCTGTTATTCCGGAGAGTTTCACGCAGCGATAACCTATCGCTCCAGCGCATAGGAGAGGGGCAGTTTTCACCGGATCCATTTCCGCAGGTATGGGGTAAATGAATTCTGCGTCTGCGACCATGAACTCGGCAAACCCCCCGTTTCTGTCCCTGCCGGTAGCAGTAAACTCATGGCAGAGGTTCTCCCGTCCACTCCCGCAGTGGCCGCATTTTCCGCAGGTTCCTCCTATCCACGCGACTCCAACCATGTCGCCTGCGTTGAATCTCAGGCTGGGTTCTTCAATCACCCCTACAACTTGGTGCCCAGGAACAATTGGAAAAGAAGGAGGCATCACCCTTCCTTCCACCTCATCCATATCGGTGTGACAGACGCCGCAGGCCAAAACCCGTATCAGCACTTCTCCTTCAGCGGGTTTCGGAGTGGGGATTTCCAGCAACTCAAGAGGAGTATTGTTTTCAGACAGGTCGTGCGTACCCTTTAGAACCATTGCCTTCATCGTGCTACAAAGTATAACACCATAATATGGCAGGGAATTGATCAATTCGGGTGATGTGATTTCAGTGCAGCGGTGTTTGCTCACTGCACTCTTTTTCAGCAATGTTTTGGAGGCTTCAGGGTTTTCGGGCTTTAAACTCAGATTATATTGTTTATAATTCTCCAGATTAAAAGTTTTTCCGGAGGCATAACGTGCCGTTATACGAATATGAATGCGACAGTTGTATGGAGAGTTACAACACGGATATAGACGATCTGGTCGCTAAGCTTACCAAGACTAATGCGAGGAAAATTTTCAAGCAGAACCGCAACTTCTGTTACATCGAAGTAACAAGCGACAAGAATGGAAAACAGTTCTTTGAACTAGGGGAAAGGGGTATAAGCGGTGCAAGGCGGTTTCGTTACAAGCTTGATAACGGGAAAGTGCTTTATCTTGAGCTTAAGAATTTTCGTTTCGACCACCTTGTGTACGGAGATGACGACGATCAGGATGAAATCAAATGTCCTCTCTGCGACGATCCCGGATCTGTGAGAAGGGTTTTTTCCACCTTCAAGGCCATATTCGACGACAAGAGCAAAAGAGCTCCGGGTCCCGGGGACGAACTCAGGTGGCATCTTGAATACAAGCAGCAAAAAGATGAAGAAATAGCAAGCGACTGGGTAGGACAGGATCACCTTAACCAGTATTTCAACAGATAGGAGACGCAAATGCCACTCTATGAATTTGAATGCACTAAGTGCAGAGGCAACGTTGAAAAATCACTAAAGACTCTTGAGAGAAAACGGGACAAGAGTACCGTCAAAAGCCTTGTCGAGAAATATGACAACATCTATGCTATAGAGGTTGTCGACCTCGAGCGCGAAGAAATAGTCGCAAAACACGGGAGAAAGGGAAAAGATTCCATATTCAACGACTACTACCTTAAGAATGGAACCCTGCTTGCGCTTTTCAACATGCGAAACTACAGGTTTTCCGAACTTATATACGAAGAAGGGGATGAAAAGAACGTAAAGTGCTATTGCGGGGAGAAAAAGAAGGTGGAAAAAGTGATCTCGACTTTCGCTTTTACCAGGGACCTTTCAACCGACATGCCGAAGCCCGATCTCTCAAACCTGCCGCCTTCGGTGAGAAAAAGAACTCATATCGGGGAGTACATAGAAGAGAAGGACAGGCCTAAAAAGAACAGGCCTACTCCGAAAAGACTCTCCTAAGAAAAAAATCTAGCCGTCGGCACACGATTTCTTGGTTTTTAACCGGGTTCTTGCGTCTGGTCGCGCTTAATTGTTCCCAGAATATTCTTCTTTGCGCTTGCCAAACCTTCTCTCAAGTTCATCTGATATGTCCTGGGGCGAAAGGCCCGCTTCGCAGAGAAGCACCATGGAGTGGAACCACAAGTCAGTAAGCTCGTATACGAGTTCATCTTTATCCCTGTTTTTTGCGGCTATTACGACTTCGCCGGCTTCCTCTCCGATTTTCTTTAGTATCCTGTCGAGCCCGCCTTTCATAAGGCTGCTTACGTAGGATTTTTCCTTCGGGTTTTGCTTCCTGTCCTCTATTACGGAGAACACCTTTTTAAGGGATGCTTTTTCGAATGTAGGGGCCGCTTTTTCTTGCATCTCCCCTGATCTGTAAAAACATGTGGGGTTTCCCGTGTGACAGGCTGCCCCTGTCTGCTTCACCGTTATGAGCACCGTATCGCAGTCGCAGTCGACGAAGATTTCCCTTACGTCCTGAAAATGGCCTGATTCTTCGCCCTTGTTCCAGATCTTTTTTCTTGACCTGCTCCAGAAGTGGGTCCTTCCCGTCTTGACGGTCATCTCAAGGGCTTCCCTATTCGCGTATGCGAGCATAAGGATCTGTCCGCTTGAACTGTCCTGCACTATCACGGGCAGAAGACCTTCGTCGTTGAACTTCAGTTTTTCAAAATCCATATCCATGGGGGGTTTCGCTCCGCTGGTAATACGTCAAGATAATAATTGCAAAGCCTTAGTTGTCAAAGAGCCGGAGATGCAGGAGATCATCGTTCGGAGGGCTCGTTTCGAAGCACTTTTTGCATCTGAGAGTTTTTCTCTGAATTGTTGTTGATTTTGGGTGTATAACTGTAAAACTGCTCTGCGCAGGGAGGAGTTGAATTTTGCTTTCCAGAAAACATCTGGTTTACGCCTTAACGGCCTTTTTCTTTGCCGTTTTGCTGGTTGCTATCGGTTTTGCATTATACGGCGGTTCAGGGCGTGTGAGTTTTGATCATGGTATTGCAAGCGGAGACCCGTTGGCTGACAGGGTTATTGTCTGGACAAGAGTTACTCCTCTGACATCTCAGGAAAGAGTTAGGGTCAGGGTTGAAGTCGCTTCGGATGAAAAGTTCGAAAGCCTCGTTTATAGTTCCGTTCAGACTGCCACGGCCAAGAGGGATTACACGGTCAAAATTGATGTTAAGGGTCTTTCGGCCGGAACCGTTTACTACTATCGTTTCCGCTCGGGGAAGGTAACATCCGCTATCGGTCGTACCAAGACCCTGCCACAGGGCGATGTAAACTCGGTTAAGCTGGCGGTGTTTTCATGTTCCAACTATCCCATTTCCCATGGCGGCTACTTTAATGTCTACGGTCACGCGGCTAAAACGGCTGACGTGGATGCCGTCATTCACCTTGGCGACTATATTTACGAGTATGGTAGAGCACCGGATTCCGGCACTGGTAATTCAAAGGAAGCCGACAGGGATCTTCCGCAGTACAGTGACAAGGAAATCCTGACACTTGGTGATTACCGGAGGCGTTATGCTCTATACAGGACAGACCCCCAGCTTCAGGCTCTTCACGCCGCACATCCGTTTATCACCGTCTGGGATGATCATGAGGTTGCAAACGACGCTTACGTAGGCGGTGCCCAGAATCATGATGAAAGTGAAGGAAGTTTTGATAAACGCAAGACGGTTGCGCTTCAGGCCTATTACGAATGGATGCCAGTTCGTTCTGTAGACGGGAAAAATCCTCAACGGATATACCGCAGTTTTTCTTTTGGAAACCTAGTTGAACTTTTCATGCTCGATACCCGCCTGAGCGGACGGGAAAAACAGCTTGGTTACAAAAATTATTTCGACCCGGACACTGGTTTTGACGGCCAGCGTTTCCGTAAAGATATTGGTTCTCCAGAACGGACACTGCTCGGTCCGGATCAGCTTGCTTGGCTTCGGGGAAAACTTGCCGGTTCAACCGCCACTTGGCAGGTTCTTGGTCAGCAGGTCCTTATGGGCAGGATGAACGTTCCATTTGAAATAATTCCCCATCTGGGCGATCGTACGCCTGAGGTTGCTGGTCTTATTGATCAACTGACCAAGATTAAGGCCCGGATGTTGCGAGAGGATTCTTCTGTAACTCAGGATGAGATGAATCGTATAAATACCGTTCTTCCCTATAATCTTGATGCCTGGGACGGTTACCCTGCGGAGCGCGAAGCGGTGCTGGGAACGGCTTACGGGGCGGATAATAACTTGGTGGTACTTGCAGGGGATACACATAACGGATGGGCGAACAACCTTAAGGATGCAATGGGAAATCAGGTAGGCGTTGAGTTCGCTACCCCATCTGTGTCTTCAGGAGGTCTTGAAACTTATCTCAAGCTTACGTCGCAACAGGCCGAGGAGTTTGCCCGCGATCTGGAAGTGCTGGTTGATGACCTCGTCTACTCAAACACAAAGGACCGCGGTTATATAATCGTCAGTTTTACCGCTAAAAGGGCGCAGTCGCAGTGGATATACGTGGATACCGTCAAACAGCTGGAATTCAGGGAGTTGACTTCAGGCGGAAAGATGCTGGGTGTACTTCCTGATGCGGGGAACCGCAAGTTGATTGCTGTTGACGATTAATCGATGAAAACATTTTGAGTGAGAGAAAGAGGGCGGAATTTAATTGACATTATCGTGAAGAGTTGAATGATATTGGGTATTCTGTTTTAAAACCGTTTTTAATAATTCGGTACTAATCAGGGAAGGTAATAACTTATGGCCAGAATTACAATTGAAGACTGCTTAGAGAAAGTCGAGAACAGATTTGCTCTCTCCATAGCGGCGATGAAAAGGGCAAGCCAGATATCCAAGGGAGCTACAGTCGTAGCGTCTGAAAATGACGACAACAAGCATGTCGTTTCGGCATTAAGAGAGATAGCCGAGGGAAAGGTAAACGTTATATATCCCAAAGACAGGGATAACTACTAATCAAACACCTTGGAAGTAATTCCACGTGCGGTCTTAAATCGCACGCAGTGAGGTAAAAATCCTTTTATGCTTTCTGTAGGCATAGACGCGGGAGGGACTTTTACCGATTTTGTTTTTTTCGACGGAAAAGAAATATCGATAGACAAGGTTCCTTCCACCCCACGTAACCCCTCCATAGCGGTACTCAAGGGGCTTGAAAACCATCCCGCTGAGTTTTCCCATATATCGGAAATTATCCACGGAACCACTGTGGCCACAAACGCCCTTTTGGAACGCGAGGGCGCGAGAACCTGCCTTGTCACCACAAGAGGTTTTGAAGACGTAATCGAGATTAGACGGCAAAACAGGGAGAGACTTTACGACCTGTCTTGGAGTCCCGCCGTGCCTCTGGTTCCCTCGGAGCTAAGATTCGGTGTTTCCGAGAGAACGGATTACCGCGGCTGTGTGCTTGATAGCCCGGATGAGGCTGAGGTAGGGAAGATAATGGAGAAGATATCTTCTCTAGGTGTTGAGGCTATAGCGGTCTGTTTTCTCCATTCGTATGCGAATCCCGAAAATGAACATAAAGTCGCGACCGTGCTTGCTCAACTCGGTATCCCTATCACTCTCTCGTCGAACCTCGTTGCGGAATTCAGGGAGTACGAAAGGACCTCAACAACCGTTTTGAATTCTTACCTAATTCCCAAAGTGGACAATTACATGCGTTCGCTTTCCCGCAGCCTCGAAGAAAAATCTCTTTCTATCATGCAGTCAAACGGCGGAGTTATATCCGCTGAGCAGGCTGCCGAAGAGCCCGCAAAAATAGTTCTCTCCGGCCCTGCGGGGGGAGTTGTAGGGGCTTTTGAGATATGTGTGCTTTCTGGAAGAAAAAAAATTATTACCTATGACATGGGGGGAACTTCGACCGACATATCTCTTTGCGACGGTAAGATAGGCTTTACGACCGAAAACACCTTTGGTGGTACCGCGCTCAAGGTGCCGATGATAAACATTTCCACCATAGGGGCGGGAGGGGGTTCAATCGCCTATATCGCGGAGGGAGGCATATTGAAGGTCGGGCCGCGAAGCGCTGGGGCTGATCCCGGACCCGCGTGCTACGGAAAGGGCGTTTTGCCGACTGTAACGGATGCTAATATAGTCCTTGGCAGAATGGACCCTGGCTGGTTTTTGGGCGGCGAGATGAAAATATATCCCGAAAGATCGTTCAAGGCACTCAGCTCTCTTGCCCCGGATCACTCCGCGGAAGAGATTGCGGAATCCGTAATCAGAATTTCGAATTCAAACATGGAAAAGGCGCTTCGCGTGATATCGGTCGGGAGGGGCTATGATCCGAGGGAATTCTCCCTGGTCTCGTTTGGCGGTGCCGGGGGTCTTCACGCCTGTGATCTTGCCCGTTCTCTAGACATCCAGGAAGTTGTCTTTCCGAGGAATCCGGGTGCGCTTTCCGCCTACGGGATGCTTCTGGCCGATTCATTTAAGGACTACGGAGTTACGTTTTTCTCCTCCGCGGATAATGAAGACCTTCGGCAAACGGACCGAAAATTCGCGGAACTCAAGGAAATCGCATATGCGGATCTGGGGAGAGAAGATCTCAGATTCGAAAAACATGTTGACGCCCGATACCGAAGGCAATCCCATGAACTCACGATTCCCTACAGTGATTCCATGGCTTCGGATTTTCACCGCGAGCACGAAAAAGCTTACGGATACAAGAAGGAATCTTCCGTTGTCGAGATCGTGACCCTGAGACTGAGGGCTTATATGCCCGAACGCAAAGTAAATATTCTTCCCGCTTCAGGTTTGGGATCGGAACCGCGGTTTTTCGTAAAAGATGTGACTTTTGAGGGCAGAAAAGTGAAGGCCAGATGCTGCGAGAGAGAAAAGCTCGGGCCGGGTTTTCGATTCGAAGGGCCATGCGTTCTCTACGAGAAAACCGCAACTACCTTTATTCCTCCCGATAGTGCTTGCGAAGTGGACGATTACGGGAGCATTATAGTGAGTTTCGATGCGTAGAGCTTTTTTTGATGAGCACGATGAACATACGGGAAGAGATAAGGAAAGCCTTGGATCCTCCAGGAGCCTCCCCTGATTCTGGCGAAGGACTTCTGGCATCCGCTGTGTTGGTTATGTTCTGCGAGCAGGGTGAAGGCCATGGAATATGGTTTATAAAGAGGACCGAATACAGGAATGATGCTTTCTCAGGCCACGTAGCTTTCCCGGGCGGAAAGAAAAAACAAAGCGATGCGACTCTTGTTGATACGGCTTTGAGGGAAGCTGGGGAGGAACTCGGCTTTGACGCTACGAAGGAAGCGGAGATTCTCGGGGAAATGGATTTCGTACGTCCCTACACCCCTTCTGTCAGGCAATATGCTGTAAAGCCTTTTGTAGCCATGATAGATGGTGAAGTGGAATTTGTTCCCAATTACGAAGTATCTGAATTTTTCTGCGTTCCTGTTTCCCACTTGGTTAATCCGAAAAACCGCGACGTGAGGGAAAGAAAACGGGACGGGAAGGTGATAAATGATTATGTGTTCGCTTACGGCAATCACATAATATGGGGACTTACGGGAAGAATACTTGATGAGTTTTTCAGGAAAACTTCGGGATGTTTCAAGAGATAATGTTTAAATCTCTCTGATGATCGTGTAAATTTCTGCAAACGTAAAAACGGTGGTGATTAAAACTCATGGCAGCGGTTAACAAGGCTATAATACTCGGCAATCTGGGAAGAGACCCCGAAGTGAGATATACGCCGGACGGGAAGGCGGTCACCAATTTCTCGGTTGCTACGACGGAAAAATGGAGAGACAGGGACGGAAATTCCCAAGAGCGCACTGAGTGGCACAGAGTGGTGGTGTTTGACAGATTGGGAGAAGTCTGCGGAGAGTATCTTTCCAAAGGAAGTTCCGTTTACGTGGAGGGTTATCTGAGAACCCGTTCCTGGGAAGACAGGGAAGGAAACAAGAGATATACGACCGAGATTGTGGGAAGGACCGTGCAGTTTCTCTCCGCTAGAGGGGAAAGCGGAAGTCGAGGTAGAGGAGCACCCCCCGCAGAAGATGATTTTGCCTACGAAGAGGGTGCCGGCCTCACGGACGATGACGTTCCGTTCTGATTCTTTTGGTTTTTACTGACACATAATAAGGTTATGTCTCTGGCCGTTATAATTCTGGCGGCGGGCAAGGGAGTCCGCATGAATTCGGAATTTCCCAAGGTGCTGCACCCCATCCTGAAAAAACCCATGCTGCGTTATGTTCTGGACGCAGCCCAAGAGATGAAACCCGACAAGATTGTGCTTGTCTTGGGGCACGACTCTGAGCTCGTGAAAGAGTCGGTTCTGGATTACCCGATGGAGATAGTGATCCAGGAGCCGCAGCTCGGAACGGGACACGCTGTTTCGTGCTGCGAGGAAGCTCTTAGGGATTTTTCAGGAGACATTCTAATACTTAGCGGAGATGTTCCTGCGACGAGTGTGCTCACTCTGCGTGAATTTACGGATTCTCATGCGAAAAACGTAGCGGATGTCTCATTCATATCCACCCTTGTTGAGAATCCTGATGGATACGGAAGGGTGTTGAGAAATGCCGAAGGGGAAGTGCTTCGCATAGTGGAGCACAAGGACGCTACGGCTGAGGAGAGGAGGGAAAAGGAAATAAATGCCGGAATTTACTGCGTGAATTCCTCTTTTCTCTGGGAAGGTCTGGGCGGGCTTGATAGTGAAAACAGACAGGGAGAGTATTACCTGCCCGGGATCATAAATTTCTGCGTTTCCCGAAAATGCGGGGTTCAGGCCTTTACGTTGGCGGATTCAAAGGAGGTGTCCGGAGTGAATAGCAGAGAACAGCTTGGCGAAGCGGAGAAAACCATAAGACGTGAGATAAACCGCAGACACATGGAAAACGGGGTTACTATAGAGGATCCTGAAACCACTTACATATCGGGTTCTGTTAGCATAGGCAAGGATACGACGGTTTGTCCGAATACCTATATTTACGGTGAAACCCGCATCGGGGATGGCTGTCGGCTGGGCCCCTCGGTATACATTGAAGATTCGCGTATAGGAGATAACGTTGAGATAAGATTCTCCTCGTATCTTACGGGGTGCGAAGTCGAAGACGGGGTAGTAATGGGGCCTTTCTGTCATCTGCGGCCCGAGGCCAAGATAAAAGACGGGGCCAAGATCGGGAATTTCGTCGAGATAAAGAAATCGGAAATAGGAGTTGGTTCCAAGGTTCCTCACCTTTCCTACGTGGGGGATGCCGATATCGGCGCCGGGGTTAATATTGGCGCCGGGACCATCACGTGTAACTACGATGGGGTAAACAAACACAGGACTATTGTAGAGGACGGTGCTTTCATAGGAAGCGACACAATGCTGGTTGCGCCTGTAAAGGTGGGGAAAGAGGCCACTACGGCTGCGGGTTCCACAATAACGAGAGACGTTTCCTCTGGTGCTCTCGCGATAGAGCGAGCGGCGCAGAAGGAAATAAAGGGCTGGGCGGAGAGAAAAAGGCCGAAGAAGGAGAAATCCTGAGATGTGCGGAATAGTCGGATACGTGGGAAATTCCGGGAGAACCAAAAGCGTTCTCTGTGAAAGCCTGGGGAGACTTGAGTACAGGGGATACGACTCTTCCGGGATATGTTTTTTTGAAAACGGCCGCTCCCGGGTAATAAGGAGCGAAGGAAAGCTTGAAAACCTTCTCACCAAGCTAAAAGACTGCGAAGTGACTTCTTCGCTCGGAATTGCCCACACAAGGTGGGCCACCCACGGCGATCCCTCGGAGAGAAACGCTCACCCTCAGGTATCGGGCCCGATCAGCGTGGTGCACAACGGCATAGTGGAGAATTACCCCGAACTCAAGGAGGAGCTTGTCACGGCCGGTTACGAATTTTGCTCCGATACAGATACCGAGGTCATTTCTCATCTGATCCGCGATTTCACGGAAAAAGGAAACTCCCTTCTCGAATCAACAAGAAAAGCGTTTGAAAAAGTGGAGGGCTCTTACGCCGTGGCGGTCATGTCGGATACAGAACCCGGAAAGATAATAGCCACAAGGCGCTTTTCTCCTCTTATAATAGCGCGCAACGGGGACGAATGTTTTCTGGCTTCCGATATCCCGGCGATTCTGCCCTATACCAGAGAGTTTGTTTTTCTTGAGGACAACGATTTCGTGGTTATGGATGAAAACGGTATCTCGATAACCGACGCAGCCGGCGAGGCGGTTAAAAGGGAGCCAACGGTTGTAGACTGGGATCATTCGGCGACTGAGAAATCGGGTTATCGTCATTATATGCTGAAGGAGATTTTTGAGCAGCCCCAAGCGATTTTCGACACGCTCCGGGGAAAATTCACGGCGGACATGAAGGAAGTGGTTTTCGAGGACGTTGACCCTTCTCTTTTGCAAAAAACTCAAAGAATCATTATTGCGGCATGTGGCACTTCCTACCACGCCTCCCTTATAGGGAAATACATGATAGAAGAATTGGCCGGGGTGAACACCCAGGTAGAGCTTGCCTCTGAGTTCCGTTACAGAAATCCCGTCACCGGTCCCGACGCGCTTTTTATTGCGGTTTCTCAGTCCGGCGAGACTGCCGATACCTCGGAAGCCCTCCTAAAAGCCAAGGACCTCGGTATGAATTCCGTCGGCATAACGAACGTGAGGCTAAGCAAAATCTCAAGAGAATCTGACTGCGTCATAACAACAAAGGCGGGTCCCGAGATCGGAGTTGCCTCCACCAAGTCCTTCACGGCGCAGGTTATGGCCTTCTATCTTTTTTCCGTATACCTTGCAATCTCAAGGAAGGTGATCGATTCTGGGAGGGCGAGGCAACTAATAGCCGATGCCATGGCGGTTTCAAAGCTCCAACAGAAGACCCTTGAGCTTGACGGGGAGCTTAAAGATCTTTCAAGAGATTTTCACCGTTACAGGAATTTTATCTATCTTGGCAGGGGGATTAACTACCCCGTGGCTCTTGAGGGTGCGCTTAAACTCAAGGAAGTTTCCTACATTCACGCCGAGGGATACGCTGCCGGGGAGATGAAGCACGGCCCCATAGCCCTTATAGACAGGAACATGCCCGTAGTGTTCATCGCGCCCGAGGAAGATGTGTATTACAGGAAGCTCCTTGGAAATTTCCAGGAGGTAAAGGCCAGGGGAGGGCGGATCATTTTCATAACCTCGGATAAGGGTCTTCAACTTCCAGACGAGAGGGACAGAAAGATAGTGATTCCGAAAAGTTCCTATCTGGTAAGCCCGATGATATCTGTTATCCCCGTGCAGTTTCTGGCTTACCATGTTGCCAATATTCTGGGTACGGATGTGGATCAGCCGAGGAATCTGGCCAAGGTCGTCACGGTTGAATGATCTCTACTGTCGCTAGGCGAAAGGATATGAATTTTGTGAGGGGTTCTGAATGAAAGTACTTGTTGTCGGAGGAGGTGGAAGGGAGCATGCTCTCTGCTGGAAGATAAGCCAGAGTCCCTTGGTGGAGAAAACCTACTGTGCTCCCGGAAACGCCGGGATAAGCCGCCACGCCGAGTGCCTTGATATCGGCGTGGGAGATTTTGATTCGCTTGTGCAATTTGTGAAAGAAGAGTCGGTGGATCTTACGGTCGTTGGTCCCGAGCAACCTCTTTGCGAGGGGATAACCGATTTCTTTGAAGAAGAGGGTCTTCTGATCTTCGGTCCCTCAAAAGTTGCGGCGGAGCTTGAAGGAAGCAAGATTTTCTCAAAAGACCTTATGAAGAAATACGGTATTCCGACAGGAGAGTATTTTGTTTTTACTGATATCGAGCAGGCGTTTGCCAAGGTGGCGGAAACTGAGCCTCCCTTCGTGGTGAAAGCCGATGGCCTTGCCGCCGGCAAAGGGGTTATCATATGTCACTCCCGCGAGGAGGGAGAAGACGCGGTTCGCTCCATGATGGAGCATGAAGCGTTCGGCCAAGCGGGGACGAAGGTTGTAATAGAGGAATTTCTTACTGGGGAGGAAGCTTCTTTCTTTGCTTTCACCGACGGGGAGAACATACTCCCCTTGGAGCCTTCCCAGGACCATAAGCCGATTTTTGACGGGGACAAGGGACCGAACACTGGAGGCATGGGGGCTTATACTCCCGCTCCCGTGGTTACCGATAAATTAAGGCAGAAAATAATTGATGAGGTAATGGTTCCGACCGTGCGGGCAATGAAATCCGAGGGCAGAACCTACAGGGGAATTCTCTACGCTGGATTGATGATAAAAGACAACGATCTTAAAGTGCTTGAATTTAACTGCCGCTTCGGCGACCCCGAAGCTCAGCCGCTTCTTATGAGAATGGAATCGGATCTAGTTCCCATTCTTTATTCAATAGCTAAGGGGGAGGTAAAGTGTGATCCGATAGAGTGGAAGGACGGTTTCTGCGTCTGTGTCGTTATGGCTTCCAGGGGTTACCCGGGAAGCTATGACAAGGGTGTGGAACTTAAGAGGCTCGGGGACTTCACTGACACTTCGGAGACGGTGGTTTTTCACGCGGGAACCGCTTTTTCCGGGGACAAGCTGGTTACAAATGGCGGAAGGGTTCTTGGAGTCACTTCTCTCGGTGATACCATAGAGGAGTCAATACGAAGTGCGTATAAGGCCGTTGATTCTATCTCCGAGGAAAACCTCGTCTACAGAACAGATATAGGGAAAAAAGCGCTTGTGCGCGTGGGGGACAATAAATAACCCTGAAACCATATTTCTGTTCCTCTTGTGTTTGTTCCTTCTGAGTTTGGGTTGCTTTTCTGCTATTCCATTGTTACGCGAAGCTGCGGAGAAAATTATGCGGGATCGCCTAGCATTGGTTTTCCTTACAAATTCTCTTGATCCTACTACACTTATCTTTGAATTGTCAGGCAAGAATAGTGCTAGGAAATCGGTTCTAACTAGCTAAGAATACAGAAATTTCTCGGCAGGAATTCCCTTGAGCAGTTGCGTATGCAAATTTCTGTTGAAAACCTGCTTTCTTTCTGTAGTATAGTCCTTCCCTTGATTTGGGTCTTTAACGTTTTTTTTCCTCAAGCTTATTGACATCAGCTCGTTATTAAGCTTATAATGATCGGATTCCCCAAATTTCGGGAAGGGGTTTTTATGCCTACGATAAGTCAGTTGCTGAACAAAGGAAGAGAGACGGCCAAGAAGAAAAGTAAGGCCAGGGCTCTCCAGAAGTGTCCCCAGAGAAGAGGGGTCTGTGTAAGGGTTTACACCACCACTCCGAAAAAGCCCAACTCGGCGCTTAGGAAGGTGGCCAGAATAAGGCTTACAAACGGCATAGAAGTCACGGGGTATATCCCCGGAGAAGGACACACCTTGCAGGAGCATTCTGTTGTGCTTGTAAGGGGTGGAAGGGTAAAGGACCTTCCCGGAGTCAGGTACCACATAGTCAGGGGAACTCTCGACTCGACCGGAGTTGAGAACAGAAGAAACGGGAGATCCAAGTACGGAGCCAAAAAGCCTAAGTAGCTGGCGGAGAATCAGAAGATGCCGAGAAAAGGTAGGGTTGCAAGAAGAAAACTGGCTCCGGATTCAAGAACCGGAGACCCCATAGTCGCCAAGTTTATAAACAGCCTCATGTACGACGGCAAAAAGAGCAAGGCGGAAAAAATCTTCTATGGTTCTCTTGAAAAAATAAAGGAAAAAACTGGAAAAGATCCCCTTGAGGTTTTCCACGACGCTATTGACAAGGTAAAGCCCTCGGTTGAGGTAAGGTCAAGGCGCGTCGGCGGAGCCAACTACCAGGTCCCCATGGAAGTTAGTTCCTTCAGAAGGCAGTCACTCGGGATCAGGTGGCTTATAAACTCTTCCCGCTCAAGATCTGAAAAATCAATGATAGACAAGCTTTCTTCAGAGATAATCGATGCCCATAACAACAGGGGTACCGCGGTAAAGAAAAAAGAAGATATTCATAGAATGGCCGAGGCCAACAGAGCTTTTGCCCACTACAGGTGGTAATCCCCCGGAGAATCAAGGTGTCAGAGCAGATATTTCCCATAGACAGGGTAAGAAACATCGGAATAGTTGCCCACATAGACGCTGGCAAGACCACTACTACCGAAAGAATACTGTTCTATACCGGAATAACCTACAAGATAGGCGAAGTGCATGAAGGCGCGGCGACTATGGACTGGATGGAGCAGGAACGCGAAAGGGGTATCACCATTACTTCTGCCACCACTACATGTTTCTGGAAAGACTGCAGGATAAACATTATAGACACTCCCGGTCATGTTGATTTCACTATAGAGGTCGAAAGATCGCTCAAGGTGCTTGACGGGGCGGTAGTAGTATTTGACTGCGTTGGTGGAGTCGAACCTCAGACTGAGACAGTGTGGGGGCAGGCCGATCGCTACTCCGTTCCGAGAATGTGTTTTGTGAACAAGATGGACAGGGTGGGGGCGGATTTTTACAGGGTTGTGGACCAGATAGTAGAGAGACTTAACGCTAATCCCGTGTGTCTTCAGATTCCGTGGTTCGATGGTGAAGAGTTCACCGGGATAGTTGATCTTATAAGGATGAAAATGGCGGTGTGGGACGGAGAGAGCCTTGGGGCCAAGTTTGAATTCATCGATATTCCCGAGGACACCAAAGAGCGAGCGGCCGAGTACAGGGAGAAGCTTCTGGAAGCCCTTTCTGATAACGACGAGGAAATAATGGAGCTTTATCTCGACGGAGGGGATGTCCCCGAGGAAATGATCCGAAAGTCCATTAGACGACAGACAATTGACGCGACCATAATTCCGGTGATGCTGGGATCGGCTTTTAAGAACAAGGGAGTGCAGTTGCTGCTCGACGCCGTTGTGGAATACATGCCGGCTCCAGTGGACCTGCCTGCGGTAAAGGGCATTCATCCCAAAACCGACGAGGAAGTCGAAAGAAAACCGGATAAGGACGAACCTTTCTCCGCGCTTGCTTTTAAAATCATGTCGGATCCTTTCGTCGGCCAACTTACCTACCTTCGTGTCTATTCTGGAAAACTTAAATCAGGCACAACGGTTTACAATTCATCCAATCTTAAAAACGAAAAAATCGGAAGACTTCTTCGCATGCACGCGGAGAAACGAGAGGACATAAAAGAGGTTGAGGCGGGGGGGATAGCAGCGGCTGTGGGGCTCAAAAACACCCTCACGGGCGATACCCTGTGCTCCGATTCGAATCCCGTGATTCTTGAGAGTCTTCATATCTCAGACCCGGTTATTTCGATTGCTATAGAACCGAAGTCAAACGCCGACCAGGAAAGACTCGGCCTGTCGCTGAGCAAGCTTGCCATGGAGGACCCTTCCTTCAAGGTGAAAACCGACGAGGAGACCCGTCAGACGGTAATTTCCGGCATGGGAGAGCTTCACCTCGAGATAATCGTCGACAGGCTTAGAAGAGAGTTCAAGGTTGATGCCAATGTCGGCAAGCCTCAGGTTGCATACAGAGAAACGATAACGGGCACATCCGCAACCGAAGGAAAATACATAAGACAGACCGGCGGACGTGGTCAGTACGGCCATGTGAAGATAAGGGTGGAGCCTCTTGAGAGGGGCGAAGGATTCCAGTTCCATGATCAGATAAAGGGAGGAGTGATTCCAAAGGAGTTTATTCCGGCGGTGGAGAAGGGAATAGTCGAGGCGATGGAAACCGGTGTTGTCTCCGGATACCCGGTTGTCGACATAGCGGTCACGCTCTACGATGGCTCTTTTCACGATGTCGACTCTTCCGAAATTGCCTTTAAGATCGCGGGTTCCATGGCATTTAAGGAAGCGGTTCATAAATCTTCTCCGGTTGTTCTTGAGCCAGTGATGAAGCTTGAGGTGGTTGTTCCCGAAGCTCATATGGGAACCGTTATAGGTGACCTGAGTTCGAGGCGGGGGAGAGTGAGCAGTACGGAAATGAGAGGCGCTATGCAGGCGGTAAAAGCGGAAGCTCCGCTTGGCGAAATGTTCGGTTACGCGACCAGCTTAAGGTCGATGACCGAGGGGAGGGGACTGTTCACTATGGAATTTTCCCATTATTTTGCTCTGCCTGCCAACATAGCCGAGGAGTTAAAGCAGGCAGCGAATGTCAGCTGATATTTCATGTTCTTTTTAGTAAGGAGGTCAACGAGTAATGTCAAAGGAGAAGTTTGAGAGGGGGAAGCCTCATTTAA